>JAPPLN010000115.1 GCA_028874175.1 Chloroflexota bacterium | reverse complement strand
CCAGGTCCCCGGGCACGCCGCCCACGATGAACTCAACGTCACTGATCGGTCGCAGTGGTACGGCCATGGCAAGTCTTCACCGGTCGCGTGCGCCGCTCACCGTACAGCAAACCATGCGGGCCGGCATCGACGGCTCGGCAGGCGAACCCGGAGCCTGGACGTAACGGAGGATACGAACCCATTCCGCCGCGTCTGAGTAGACTCATGGAACGCGCGGCCAATGCCTCGCAAACTCCCCAGATGACCTCCACGACAATCCTGCCGACAGTCACCGACACGCTCGGACGCGAATTGCGCGATCTGCGCATTTCCGTGACCGATCGCTGCAACTTCCGCTGCCCCTACTGCATGCCGGCGGAAGTCTTCGGCGCGCGCTACGCCTTTCTGCCCAAGCCCGAAATCCTCACCTTCGAGGAGATCGAGCGCCTGACCCGGCTATTCGTGGACCTGGGCGCGCGCAAGCTGCGACTCACCGGCGGCGAGCCCCTGCTTCGAGCCGACGTGCCAACGCTGGTCCGCATGCTGAAGCGGATTGACGGTGTGGAAGATATCGCCCTCACGACCAACGGGTACCTGCTACCCCGGCACGCGAGCGCGCTGCGCGAAGCTGGACTGGATCGCGTCACCGTCAGCCTGGACAGCCTGGACGACGACGTGTTCAAGCGCATGAACGGGCGTGAGATCAGCGTCGAGCCGGTGCTGGAGGGCATCCGTGCCGCCGAAGCAGCCGGCTTCGATCAGATCAAGATCAACTGCGTGGTTCAGCGCGGCGTCAACGACGAGGCGGTGGCAGCGCTGGCCCGCCACTTCAAGGGCACCGGCCACATCGTCCGCTTCATCGAGTACATGGACGTCGGCAACCTCAATCACTGGGTGCTCTCCGAGGTCGTCCCCGCCCGCGAAATCGTGGCCCGCGTCAACGAAGTCGCCCCCATCGAGCCGGCCGCCCCCAACTACCGCGGCGAAGTCGCCAGCCGCTACCGCTACACCGACGGATCGGGCGAAATCGGCGTCATCTCCTCGGTCAGCCAACCCTTCTGCGGCGACTGCACCCGCGCCCGCCTCTCAACCGACGGCCATCTCCTCACCTGCCTCTTCGCCGCCGGCGGAACCGACCTCAAGACTCCGCTCCGCGAAGGCGCCACCGACGACGAGCTACGCGCCCTGATCCAAAGCGTCTGGACGGCCCGCACCGACCGCTACTCCGAAGAACGCGCCAACCTCATCGACGATTCCGGCCACCCCCACAGCGGCCCCAAAGTCGAGATGTACCAAATCGGCGGCTAGCAGAGAAGGGTAAAGCCCACCGTCAAGCCGTCAGCCGAGCGGCCCACCGCCCATGCTGCCAGGCGTGCCGCCAGTGAACTTGTCGATCCTGTTGGATCCCGTGTTGGCCGTCTGATTCGCCGTCCTGCCAATGTCAGCCAGCGCTCGCTTCAGGATTCGGCCCAGAAACCTCAAGACACGCATGTTCGAGCCAGCCTCAAACTGGAAAACTTCACGTCCGAATTTATCACGAGGATCCGAGTCTCAGCCCGCCGCCGCCGGCCAAACTGTGCGCGGCGGCGCCGACCGGCAAACGCTGCCTCTCGACCGCCGAACCCGGACGACGCCCTGCTGATCGTCTCCTCCGCTGATTCCATCACCACTGACCCGCGCCCATCGCCAGTTCAGCCGCTCATTGCCACTGGTTCACATCTAGTGTACACTGTGCCGCATGACCACGCAACCACGGTTTCGAATGCCCTCGCTTCCTCAGTCGCGGCACGTCGCCAGCGCGCCTCCTGACGCCCCATCATCCCCGCGCGCCCGGTCAGCGCCGACCCAGTCCCAGCCGCCGCCCTGCCCGAAGCGCCGCATTGGGCCTGCCTGTTCCCGCCTCGCGGCCGGATCTCCCTTGCGACTTAGCCTGTCCCGTTCCTGCCCGAAATGCACCCGCCGGCAGGTCAAGAGTTTTTTGGAAAAAACTCTTACGCGCGCAACCCCGGCCCGTTTCAACGCCGGAGCACCCCGTTGAACGCCCCCGACGCGCCGCTCTGGCAGCCCAGCCAGGCCCGGCGATCCAGCAGCGCCATGGCCAGCTTCTGGCGCGCCGCCGAGGCCCACACCGGTCAGCGCTTCGCCGACTACGCCGCGCTCCACCGCTGGTCGGTCGAACACAGCGCAGACTTCTGGTCCTTCTACGCCGATTTCGCCGGCGTCCAGTTCACCGATCCGCCCGTCGAAGTCAAGGGCCCGGATCGCATGCCCGGAACCGAGTGGTTCCGGGGCGCGAGCCTCAACTACGCCGAACACATGCTGCGCCGCAACGACGACAAAGTTGCGCTGATCTATCGGACCGAATCCGGTCACACCCATCGCCGAACCTACGCCGAGCTACGCAACGAAGTCGGCCGCTGCGCCAGCGCACTTCGTCAATTGGGCGTCGAACCCGGCGACCGCGTGGCGGGGTACCTGGTCAATGGCCCTGAGACCGTCATCGCCTTTCTCGCCTGCGCCAGCATCGGCGCTATCTGGAGCGCCTGTTCGCCGGACTTCGGCGTTGCCGGCGCTCGCGATCGCCTGGGGCAGATCGAGCCTCGCGTGGTGATCACGAGCGACCGCTACTTCTACAACAGCCGCCAGTTCGAATGCCTGGCCACGATCCAGGATTTCAGCGCTGGGGTTCCCTCGATTCAACACGTCGTCGTGGTTCCGTTTGCTCAGTCGTCCTGGACCCAGGTGCCTCACGGCTGGCTGACCTGGGGCGCGCTGCTCGACCTGGCATCGACCGACGAACCCGAGTTCACGCCGCTGCCGTTCGATCACCCGCTCTACATCCTCTATTCGTCGGGAACGACCGGAGCGCCGAAGTGCCTGGTCCACGGCGCCGGCGGCACGCTTCTGCAACACCGCAAGGAACATCAACTCCACACCGACCTGCGGCCCGACGACACGATCGTTTACTTCACCACCTGCGGCTGGATGATGTGGAACTGGCTGGTCTCGGCCCTCGCCACCGGCTGCACCCTCGTCCTCTACGAGGGCAGCTTGAACCACCCCGATCTTTCGACCGCCTGGCGCCTGGCCGAAGAGCTTGGCGTCACCGTCTTCGGAACCAGCGCGTCATTCGTGGAAGCCTGCATGCGAGCCGGGATTCGTCCCTGCGAGATAGCCGACCTCTCGGCGCTGCGCACGTTGCTGTCCACCGGATCTCCTCTGTCACCGGCAGCCTTCCGCTGGGTGTACGCCAACGTCAACGACGGTCTGCACCTGGCATCCATCTCCGGCGGTACCGACATCGTCTCCTGCTTCGTACTGGGCAATCCGCTGCTGCCGGTCTACGCGGGCGAGATTCAGTGCGCCGGGCTGGGCATGGATGTCGCTGCCTTCGACGAGCGCGGAAACTCGGTGCGGAGCCAGCAGGGCGAGCTTGTTTGCCGAAGACCTTTCCCCTCGATGCCGGTGCGGTTTTGGAATGACCCCGACGGCGAGCGGTACCGTGCGTCGTACTTTGAGATATACCCGGGGATCTGGCGTCACGGCGACTTTGTCGAAATCACTCCGCGCGGCGGCATCGTCATTCTGGGACGCAGCGACGCAATTCTGATGCCGGGCGGCGTCAGGATCGGAACGGCCGAGATCTATCGCCCGATCGAGACGATTCCGCAAGTTGTCGCGGGTCTGGCGACGACCGTCAGGCGCGAAGGCCGCGATGAGATCGTGCTCTTCGTGGTCGTGCGCCCGCAGGACAAGCTCGATGAGGCCCTGCGGGAAACGATTCAGGACGCCATTCGCAGGTCGGCTTCACCCCGCCATGTACCTCGCCACGTGCTGGCCGTCCCCGATCTGCCCCGCACCCGTAACGGCAAGCTGGCCGAGTTGGCTGTCACACGGATCCTGCGAAACGAGCCGGCGACCAACCGCGAGTCACTGGTGAACCCCGAATGCCTGGCCGTCTTTGAATCGCTCCGTCCACAACTCCTCGCAGCGGAGCCCGTACATGCCTGACCAGCCCGAAGCCGTCATCCTGGCCGCGCGGCGAACCCCGATCGGCAAGTATCTGGGAGCATTTGCCGAATTGAGCGCCGACGAACTCGGGCGCCAACTCGCGGTTGACCTCATGCGGACCGCGCACGTCAGACCCGACCAGGTCGACCAGGTGATTGTCGGATGCGCCCTTCAGGCCGGCCTGGGTATGAACGTAGCTCGGCAGGTCGCCGTTCGAGCTGGCATCCCGGTCGAACGACCGTCCTTTACAGTCAACCAGGTGTGCGGCAGCGGATTGCTGGCGGTGCAGCAGGCCGCGCAACAGGTCTGGCTGGAACAGAGTCGCGTGGTTCTGGCCGGCGGCGTCGAGCGCATGTCGGGCGCGCCATTTCTGACACCGCGCGACCTCGAGGGCGCTCCCGACCTGGCGGCGTCACCGGTAGATTCGATGCAGGGCGACGGGCTGATGGACTGCTTCGAGCACATCCACATGGGCTGTACCACCGAACGCATCGTCTCCAAGCTGGGAATCTCGCGTGCCGAGCAGGACGGGTACGCCCTCGAGAGCCAGCGGCGCTACCAGGCAGCTCGACATCGGCTGGCCGAAGAGATCACCCCAATCTCCCTCGCCCGCGACGGCGGGTCGGTCGAGATCAGCCGCGATGAGCACCCGCGAGAGACCAGCCTGGCCGCCCTCGCAGCGCTCAGGCCCGTTTTTCAGGACGGCGGCACGGTCACTGCCGGAAATGCTTCGGGAATCAACGATGGCGCCGCGCTGGCGGTCGTCGCCTCCCGCCGCTGGGCGGACGACCAGGGCCTTCGCTACGACCACACCCTGCGCGGCTTCAACACGGTTGGAATCGAACCGGGGCTGATGGGTCTTGGTCCGGTCGAGGCGATCCGAGGACTGCTGGAGCCGCACGGCCTACGCGATGCAGACATTGACCTCTATGAGATCAACGAGGCGTTTGCAGGTCAGGTGCTGGGAGTCCTGCGCCAGCTTGACCTGGATGCGTCCAGGGTCAACGTCAACGGCGGCGCTATTGCGCTGGGGCATCCCATCGGCGCCAGCGGCTGCCGGATCCTCGTGACCCTGACGCACGAGATGCGGCGTCGCAACGCGCGGCGCGGTGTCGCCGCCCTATGTGTCGGCGGTGGCATGGGTATTGCCGCTCTGGTTGAGTCCGCCGATCTCGAAGCAGGTAAAGGGCGAATCTAAATTGATCTTTTGTTTAGCGAATAGAGCGAGATCTATGCCAAAGCTGAAGAACTCACAACTCGTACTGTCATCGCACTCTGGTTCAATGCCGAAGTCTATGCTCTGGGAACCCGGATTCTTGAGTCGGCGGGATTGCAAATGTAGACTGCCGGCAGCCCAACCCCACATACTTACGGATTAGCTATGCCGCAATTCTCAAGCAGCGTTCTCGAGCAGTATGGCCGAGATGTATTCGCGGCCATCGGATCGCCGCCCGATATTGCCGACGCGGTGGCCTGCTCGCTTGTGTTGGCCGACCTCTCGGGGCATCCCTCCCACGGTGTGATGCGCATTCCCGACTACGTCACCTACATCGAGGAAGGCTTGGTTGATCCGAAAGTCCGACCGTCTATCAGGCCGACAACGGCAAACACGGTTTTCGTCGATGGCCACTGGGGATTCGGACAGATCACGGCCGCGGACGCCGTGGCCGAAGTGGTGAAGCTGGCCAAGACGTCCGGCATCGCGATGGCCGGCATCATGAACTGCAACCACGTCGGCCGCGTGGGCGAGTGGGCGGAGTTGGCGGCCGAGAGCGACGTGATCGCCATGATGGTGGTCGGCGGCCCCTCCGACATTGTCACCGCACCGTTCGGCGGCGCCGAGACCGCGCTCAGCACCAATCCAATCGCCGCGGGAGTGCCGGCCGGTTCGCGCGATCCAATGATCCTGGACTTCGCGACATCCGCGCAGGCCGTCGGCAAGATCCGCATCGCCCAGGCGCGCGGGATGCAACTGCCCGAGAACTCAATTCTCGACTCGGAGGGCAATTCAACAACCAATCCGGACGACTTTTTCGACGGCGGTTTACTGCTCCCCTTCGGCGGCCACAAGGGTTCGGCACTGTCGATCCTGATTGACGCCCTCGGCAGCGGGATGACGGGATCAGAGCTGACGGACCGCTATAACAAGCTTGGCGTCATCCTGATAGGGATCGACCCAGCCGTATTCAGGCCCAGAGACGAGTACGGAGCAGCCGTAGACGGGCTGTTTGACCGCGTTACGGGCGTACGGACGGCGCCGGGATTCGACGAAGTTCTGATTCCAGGTGAGCCGGAACGCCGGGCGCGAGTAGAGCAACGCAGGTCGGGAATCGAGGTGGCGCCCGCCACGCTACAGACGCTGTTGGATACGGCGGAAAGGTTGGGCATTGACGCCGGCGTGCTGAGTAATGAGCCCTGACGACACGTTGCGAGCCTCTTGCGCCACGGCTTTGACGGCGATTTGCGCTCGCCGTACGCTTCCGCCGAGGCGTTGGCGCTAGTTCGATGAGCGAGGCGATTTCATGAAGCTCGGCGGATTCATGATGCCGTTGCATCCACCCGGCCATAACTTCACCGAGACGATCGCCGCAGATCTCGAGCAAATTGTGGAGGCTGATCGGCTCGGCTTCTCCGAATACTGGATTGGCGAGCACTTCACCGCCGAGTGGGAGAACATTCCTGCGCCTGACCTCCTGATTGCTCAGGCGCTTGGCCGCACCAAAAACATCATCCTTGGAACGGGAGTTACCTGCCTTCCAAATCACCATCCATTCGGCCTGGCCCACCGCATTGCGCAACTCGACCATATGGCGAGGGGACGATTCTACTGGGGTGTTGGCTCAGGTGGGTTTCCTGGTGACCTGGAAGCATTTGGATTCGACCTAAAGTCCGGTGAAAACCGTAAGATGACCGGACAAACAATCCAGGCTGTCCTGGATATCTGGAACGGCCAGGCGCCGGGAACCTACGAGTCAAAGTACTGGAAGTACACGATTCCGGAGCAGGTAGATGCCGTCGGATTGCGCCTCCACTTGCAGCCGTACCAGAAGCCGCACCCGCCCATCGGCGTGGCCGGCGTATCGCCATCGTCGGGCACCCTGCGCCTGGCCGGCGAGCGCGGCTGGATTCCGATGTCGATCAACATCATCCCCCCGGTAACGCTGAAGACGCACTGGGATGCCGTGGAAGCAGGCGCGCAGAAGGCGGGCAAGCAGCCAAGCCGCACCGACTGGCGAATCGCCAGGACGATCTACGTCGCCGATACCACCGAGCAGGCTCGCCGGGAGGCCATCGAAGGCAGCATGGGCCGCGACTTCCGCGACTACTTCTTCCGGCTGCTGCCGCTGGCCGGGATGTTCGACTTGTTCAAAACGACGCCTGAGATTCCCGACGAAGATGTCACGCTTGAATACCTGTGCGACGAAGTCTGGATCGTCGGCAGTCCCGACGAAGTTGAGCGCCGGCTACGCGCGCTCTACGACGAAGTCGGCGGCTTTGGCGTACTGCTGGCCATGGCCCATGAGTGGGAACCGGCCGACGGCTGGAAGCGCTCACTCCACCTGCTGACGCAGGAGGTCATGCCGCGCCTCAAGGACCTCACACCAGCGGCTTGATGAGCAACCGCACCGCGGTCGGCTGACTTAGCGGCGTCCGGAAAACTCCCGCCGCCAATACACCAGCGGCTGCCGGTCCTCAACGTTTCCGTCCACCACCGTCCCAATCACGATGGCATGGTCACCGTGCTTCGTTACAAACGATCGCCGGCATATAAGCGTGGCCAAGCCGCCAGCTACCAGTTGCAACCCATGCGGACCCGGAACGCTCTCGCACTGCTCAAACTTGTTGTCGACCTTCGACGCGAACAGGCGCGCCACCTCAGGCTGATCCTCACTTAGGAGGTGAACGGCAAAGTAGTCGCCTTCCGTCATGCCCCTAAAGCTGCGAGTCGTTTCATCGACGCAGACGATCACGGACGGCGGACTCGCCGAATAAGAAGCAATGGAGGTGACAGTCATCCCGCAAGGCCCCGACTCAGGATCAACAGCGGTTACTACCGCAACACCGGAGGCCAGCGAGGCCATTGCCTCCTTGAAGATTTCGAGAGCGTGCGGCGCGTCGGTTGCTTCTGGCGTCATCGAGATCTCGAACCGGCCAGTGCGGGCGTCGCGAGAGACCGATCGCGACGCAGGGTCCGCGAGGCGAGCATCTCTATTCCGTGAAGTCCCGGCGCCGCGCCTCGGGCTTGGGATCACCACCCCGCATCGACGAGTCGCCACGGTGATACAGATCCGTCATGTACGCCTCGTGCGACCCAAGCTCACGAATGACCCTGCCAACGTCGCCCAATGCGCGCTTGAGCACCTTTGCAACGGTCCGCAGCCCCAGCATCCCGGTTCGCTTCCAGGGAGCGTCAGGCGACTCCAGCGTGCGACTTCCGCCGGCAGGCTGCAACCCGCACGCCAGACCGCCCGGCTGAGTGCGGCCCGCTAGACGGCCGCCTTCATTTCCCGGTAGGCCGCCAGCATGTGGTTATTGGCGGCAAGCGTGGTCTCGAGCGCCTGGACGAGACCATCAAGCTGCGCCCCTGGGATTGCCGTCAAGGTGTACGCGTCCGGTATCTCGGTGAAGGTGCGCATGCCGGCGCAGCCGACGGACAGGGTGGCCGTACCGTCCGCAGCGGCTCGCGGTAGCGCGGCGCACGCTGGCCGGCCCAGAACCGACCCACCCACGCCGTGCCAATGGGTTCCGCCCAGCGCCTCCTCCAACAGCATGGCCTGACGGGGAGTCGTCCATACGACCACGGCGTCGGGAGCCAATGGAAAGTCAGCCACAGGGCCGTAGACGATGCCGCCAGCCGGAGGATCGAAGTGCGGGATGTTCGCGACTTCGGCTTCGTCGATGTAGTTGATGGCACACATGTCGCCAACCAGGCTCATCAGTTCGGCGCTCTTCGCTTCGTCCAGTTCGAAGCCCATGACCATGGCGCCGATTGGACAGGCCATGTGCGCGCCGGCGCCGGCAAAAAACACGCCGCGCTCGGCACGACGCCAGAAGGTGCAAGCGGACGGGACAGCCGCCGTTGCCTCGGCGATACCGTCCGGGGCCTCGGAAACGCGGGTGAGCGCTACCGGCGGAAAGTCGAGCCCCAATCCGGACTGCAGACAAGACGCAAGGTCGGAATAGTCAGACGTCATGGCACGGTCCCCCGTCAGGCGCACAGCTCCTGGCCAGATGCTGCGGCTAAATGCTGAGGATCAGCTTACTTCTTGGCGGCTTCGTAGTAGGGGTTGGCGCCGGCAGCATGGTCCGTGACGTCGACGACGCGTGAAATCTCCGGCACGTTGTCGCGGAGCGCGACTTCAATGCCCTGCGACAGGGTGACGCTGGCCATGCCGCAGCCCTGACATCCACCCGAGAGACGCAAATAGGCCACATCGTCCTCAACAGCGACCAACTCCGCATGCCCGCCGTGAGCGGCAATGGCTGGGTTGATCTGGTGGTCGAGAACCTGAATGACACGCTCGGCTACTGGCCCGCTGGGCGCAGCCGTTGCCTGGCCGGCGGTGGCACCGCCGACGGCCGGGCTGGGACTTTGCGGATTGCGTACGAACAGCCCGCCGCCGCCCGGTGAATCGGACAAGTCGATGGTTGATCCCTGCATCTGGTCCACGCTGCCGGCCGGAATCACAACATGCAGGCCGTCGGCCGTGGTTACGACGGCATCGTCGGGCGCCGCGTCGTCTACGGACTTCAGGTACATGTCGTAGCTGAAGCCAGACCCGGATACGCCGGTGATCTCAACCCACATGGCCAGTCGCTCGGGATTCGGCTTGTCCGAGTGGCCGCGATAGGCGAGTACCAGGTCCCTGGCGGCGTCTGAGACTTGAACCAGCGGCTGATCGGCCGCGGCGCTGTCGAACGTCATCACGGTTTCCTGTGGACGGTAAATCCTGGCCCCACCCCTATGATAAGGGCGTGGCGCACGTTGTCCTATTGCTTCACAGCGAGAGCTATCGGGCGGCCGACTTTCTGCAAGCCGCGCGACAGCTTGGCGTGAGAATCACGGTGGCTTCGGACCGGCGTAACCCGGCATCAGCCGACGCGGAAGACGGGGTGATTGAAGTCCACCTCAGCGAGCCCGATGTCGCCGCGTCGGCAATTGTCGAGTACGCAGGTGAAGCCCCTGTGGACGCCGTCGTTGCCGTTGACGACCAGGGTGTGGCAACAGCTGCACTGGCCAGCGAACAGCTTGGGCTGGCGCACAATCCGCCAGCGGCCGTGACTGCTACGCGAAATAAGGCCGAGATGCGTTGCCTGCTGGCGACATCAGGCGTCGACCAGCCCGAGTTTCGAATTGTCGAGACTGTCGGCGAGGCGCAGACAGCCGCCAGGCACCTGGGTTATCCGGTTGTGCTAAAGCCCGTGTCTCTGTCCGCCAGCCAGGGGGTGATTCGCGTCGATAAGGCCGCTGACATACCAGAGGTCGTCGAGCGCATCAGGTCAATCGTGGAAGCGAGTGGTCGCGGTCCGGACTACCCGCTGCTGGTTGAGCGATTTATCGCGGGAGCAGAAGTCGCGGTGGAAGGACTGGTTCGGGACGGGTCATTGGAAGTCCTTGCCATATTCGATAAGCCCGATCCGTTGGACGGTCCGTATTTCGAGGAGACGATTTACGTCACACCGTCCCGCTTGCCTCCCAAGGCTCAGGAGGCCATCCGTTACGTCACGGCGGCAGCAGCAAAGAGTCTTGGGCTTTCGGAAGGACCAGTCCACGCCGAACTGCGAGTCAAGGACTCACAGGCATGGATGCTGGAGATCGCCGCACGGTCGATCGGGGGTCTCTGCGCGCGCTCGCTCAGGTTTGGTCTGGGCATAAGCCTGGAACAGCTCATTCTGCGGCACGCGCTGGGAATCCCCATTCACGACCTCGCCCGCACCGATGCCGCCGCGGGCGTGATGATGCTGCCCATCCCGCGCGCCGGCCGGCTGCGAGCCGTCGGCGGGGTCGAGCAGGCACGGGCGGTCGACGGCGTTGCGGGCGTGGAAATCACGATCGCCCCGGGACAGGAACTGGTCCCCTTGCCGGAAGGCAGCCGTTACCTTGGTTTCGTGTTTGCCCGGGGACGTGAACCTCTTGCCGTCGAAGCGGCGCTGCGCGCGGCTCATGCCGAATTGGAATTCGACATTGAAGCGAACTAGCGCGAAGGTGCGAAAAAACCCCTAGCATTGACCGATGCGAGCACTTCTGATTTCCACGTACGAACTCGGACACCAGCCGCTGCACTCGGCGTCGGCAGCCGGCGCGCTGCTTCAGGCCGGTCACGAGGTGCGCTGCCTGGACCTGTCGGTCAAAATGTGGGACGACGCCACGGTGACCTGGGCGGACGCCGTCGCCATTTCGGTTCCCATGCACACAGCCACGCGACTTGCTGAACGTGCGGCGCAACGCATACGCCAGGACAATCCCGACACGCCGATTGCCTTCTACGGGCTCTATGCCGGCATGGAGCATCACCCGAACGGTTCAGAGCTGGCGGACGCCCAAATCGCCGGGGCGTACGAGCATGGTCTGGTCGGATGGCTGGATGGAGTGGCCTTGCGCGATGGCGCGGTCGAGCCCCAGGTGGATCTCGAGCGTCGTGCCAGTGTGATGCCGGCCCGACACCTGCTGCCGGACATCTCGCGCTACGCGCACATGGCGCTAGGCGATGACGAGTCGCCGGTGGGATATACGGAGGCCAGCCGCGGGTGCGTGCACACGTGCCGGCATTGCCCCGTCCCAATCGTGTACGTCGGACGGATTCGGATCATCGAGCCGGACGTGGTGCTGGCCGACATCGACCAACTGGTGGCGGCGGGCGCGCGCCACATCACCTTTGCAGATCCCGATTTTCTGAACGGCGTGCGGCACTCTGAGCGGGTGGTTCGGGCCATGCACGCCCGGCATCCACACCTGACGTTCGACGTGACGACCAAGGTGGAACACATCCTGGAGCATGCGGATATCTGGGAGGAGTTTGCGGTGGCCGGCTGCCTGTTCGTCGTGTCGGCATTTGAGTCCGTCAATGACGAGATTCTGCGGCGGCTGGACAAGGGCCACACGGCGGCCGAGGCGGCGCAGGCCGTTGCGCAATTGCGAAGGCACGGCATCGAAATTCGTCCGTCCTGGATGCCGTTCACCCCCTGGACCACGCCAGCTGACGTACTGGACATCCTGGAGTTCGTGCGGAAGCAGGACCTGATCGCCAACGTGGATCCCGTTCAGTTCACAATTCGGCTGCTGGTGCCCCAGGGATCGCTGCTATTGGACCTGCCAGAGATGATTCCCCACCTCCGCGGGTACGACGAGGAACGGTTGACCTATCTGTGGCACGCCAACGATCCGCGCGCCGACAATCTGCAGGAAGAGTTGGCCGGAATCGTGGAGCGCGGGATCGCCGAGGAGTCCTCCGATGCGGTCTTGTTCGAACGACTTTGGATGGCCGTCCGCGCCGCAGCGCCGGATGTGCCAGCGGGGTCTCCGCCCAGCCTCGCCGGCCGTCCACTTCCGGTCCGTCCGCGACTCACCGAGCCCTGGTTCTGCTGTGCCGAGCCGACGGACATGCAGTTCAGCCCGCTGGAAGAGATACCGGCGTAACCCGCCTATGACGACCAACCTGCCGGTTGACCTGTATGACCTGGGAAACATGGCCTACCGCGACGCGCTGGACTGGCAACAGGCGAAGGCCGCCGAAGTTCGAGCCGAGATCTCGGCCGACGCGCTGGCGCTGCTGGAGCACCCACCGGTGTACACCATGGGCGCCCGCGGCGGGGATGACCACATGCTGCTGAGCGAAGACGATCTGCGCGAACGCGGCGCTGACCTGATCGTGACGGACCGGGGCGGCGACATGACGTTTCATGGCCCGGGCCAGCTGGTGCTCTACGCCGTCCTGAATCTGCGGCGTCGAAGTTTGCGTCCTGTCGACCACGTACGTTGCCTCGAACGCACGATCCTCGAAACGCTTTCGGCCCTCGGCCTGCGTGGGGGGACCGTCAAGGGACGACCGGGGGTCTGGATCGGTTCGCGAAAGATCGCGGCCATCGGCGTCTCAATACGCGGGGGCGCGACGATGCACGGCGCCGCCCTGAATGTCACGAACGATCTGACGTGGTTCAATGCCATCGTGCCTTGCGGGATTCACGGATTGGGCGTCACCTCAATGGCTCGCGAGCTGGAGAATGCGCCGCCGATGGACTGCGTATTGGATGCGGCTGTGGCCGCCTTTAGCGAAGCCTACGAAGCCAACGTTCGGCCAGCGGCACCATTGGTGGAGCCCGTTTGTGGCCTCTGAGGTTCGGGTAGCCCGACCGTCCTGGCTACGAGCGCGCGTGCCCGGGGGCGAGCGCTTCGAAGGCTTGCGAGACCTGGTGCGCGCGGAGCGATTGCACACCGTCTGCGAAGAGGCCCGGTGCCCGAACATCGGCGAATGCTGGAACGCCGGCGAGGCCACGTTCATGATCCTGGGCGACACCTGCACGCGCGCGTGCGGCTTCTGCGCCGTTACGTCGGGTCGCCCCGGGGCCCTTGATCCGCTTGAGCCGTTTCGCGTGGCCCAGGCGGTTGCGCAGATGGATCTCGATTACTGCGTGATTACGTCTGTCAATCGGGATGACGAGGCGGACGGCGGCGCGGCGATATTCGCCGGATGCATTCGAGCCATCCGACATCGCACGCCGCACGTGGAGGTCGAAGTTCTGATCCCGGACTTCATGGGTAACTGGGACGCGCTGGCGACCGTTGTGCGGGCCAGACCGGTCGTCCTGAATCACAACATCGAGACGGTGCCGCGGCTCTATCCGCGCGCGCGGCCCAAGGCGATCTACACGCAGTCCCTGGAGTTGCTGCAACGAGTGAAGCGTATCGATCCAACCATGATTACGAAGTCCGGGATCATGGTCGGCCTCGGGGAGTCGCCGGACGAGTTGTCCAAGACGCTGGCCGATCTGCGCGACCATGACTGCGATCTGCTCACTATCGGGCAGTATCTGCGGCCCTCGCGCAAACACCTGCCGATCGTCCGCTACTACAGTCCCAGCGAGTTCGATTCGCTGGCGGACGAAGCGCGGGGCCTCGGCTTCGCCCACGTTGAGTCCGGACCGCTGGTGCGAAGTTCGTACCATGCGGGAGAACAGGCCCGCGCGGCCCGAGACAAAGCGGCCAGGCTGACGCACGAACGGTAAGAAAACCTGTGCGCACATCCGGCCTGGGGCGCTAGGCTCGGGTCGGTCAGGCTCTCGACTGCGTGAGGCGCGGCACCATCGCAACCATCGACGTCAACGGACAAGCTGACAACTCCGCCGTCGAGTCCCTTGAAACCCAGGACTGGCTGGACTCGCTCGACGACGTGTACGTCCTGCGCGGACCTGAGCGCGTTGCCGGTCTGCTGCGCGAGCTTCAGATCCATGCGCAGCGGGACGGCGTCTCGTTGCCGGTCACGTCTCGGACGCCCTACGTCAACACAATTCCGCCCGAGCGGCAGCCCGACTATCCGGGCGATCGGGACATCGAGCGGACTATCAAGAGCATCATCCGCTGGAATGCGATGGCCATGGTGGTTGAGGCCAACGGCAAGTCGGACGGCATCGGCGGCCACATTTCCACGTACGCGTCGGCGGCCACGTTGTATGAGGTTGGCTTCAACCACTTCTTTCGAGGACCCAATCACCCGGACGGCGCCGACATCGTGTACTTCCAGGGACACGCCTCGCCCGGTATGTATTCGCGCGCGTATGTCGAGTGGCGGCTGCCTCCCGCGCAGCTTCATAACTTTCGGCGGGAAATGGCGGACGGCGGCGGCCTGTCGTCGTATCCCCACCCGTGGCTGATGCCCGATTTCTGGCAGTACCCGACCGTTTCAATGGGCCTTGGGCCGCTTATGTCCATATACCAGGCCCGATTCATGCAGTACCTGGCCGATCGAGGTCTGTGCCCGGACACCGGTCGCCGCGTGTGGGCCTTTTTGGGCGACGGGGAGTTCGACTCACCAGAGGCCAGCGGGGCGATCTCGCTGGCGGCTCGGGAGAACCTGGACAATCTGACCTGGGTCCTTAACTGCAACCTGCAGCGCCTGGACGGGCCGGTGCGCGGGAACGGCAGCGTGGTTCAGGAACTGGAAGGACTGTTCCGCGGCGCCGGCTGGAACGTCATCAAGGTGCTTTGGGGCAGCGATTACGACGAGCTGTTCGCCAACGACACCGAGGGCATTCTTGCCAAGCGAGCCACCGAAGTGGTGGACGGCGAATATCAGAAGTACTCAGTCGCGGGCGGCGCATATATCCGCGAGAACTTTTACGGCGTGGACCCGCGCCTGCTGGCGATGGTGGCCGACCGCAGCGACGACGAACTCTGGCGGATGCGGCTGGGTGGCCACGATCCGATCAAGGTCTATGCGGCCTATCACGCCGCCGTGCGACACAAGGGCGCGCCGACCATCGTCCTGGCCCGCACCATCAAGGGGTACGGACTAGGCGAGGCCGGCGAAGGCCGGAACATCACGCACCAGCAGAAGAAACTCAATCTGGACGAGCTTCTCTCCTTCCGCGACCGGTTTCACATTCCACTTTCGGACGACGAGGTCATCAATGCGCCGCTGTACCGGCCGCCACGCGAGAGCATGGAGGGTCGGTACGTCGCGGAGCGGGTGCGGGCAATGGGTGGGCATCTGCCCACGCGTGCGCCGTCTTACAACCCGATTTCAGCCCCGAGCAACGATGCTTATGCCGAGTTTTCGGCCGGCACGGGACAGCGGCAGGCCTCGACAACCATGGTGTTTGTGCGGCTGCTGGCCAAGCTGCTGCGGGACCCCGAGATCGGACGCCTGATCGTGCCGATCGTCCCAGACGAGGCGCGGACATTCGGGATGGAGGCGCTGTTTCGGCAGGTCGGCATTTACTCGCACGTGGGCCAACTCTACGAGCCGGTCGACTCCGACACCTTGCTCTACTACAAGGAGTCGACTGACGGACAGATATTGGAAGAAGGGATAACTGAGGCTGGCTCGCTGTCGTCCTTTATCGCGGCGGGAACTGCCTATGCGACCCATGGCCTGCCGATGATTCCCTTTTACATCTACTACTCGATGTTCGGATATCAACGTGTCGGCGACCTGGTGTGGGCGGCTGCCGACAGTCGCACCCGCGGCTTCATGATTGGCGGAACGGCTGGCCGAACCACACTGGCCGGTGAGGGCCTGCAGCACCAGGACGGGCACAGCCATCTGCTGTTTTCGTCGGTGCCCAACTGCCGGGCGTACGACCCGGCGTTCGCCTACGAGGTCGCAGCCCTGATCCGCGACGGCATCCGCCGCATGTACGCCGACGGCGAGGACAGCTTCGTATATCTGACCGTTGGCAACGAGAACTACACCCACCCACCCAAGCCCGACGAACCGGACGTGGACGAAGGCATCCTACGGGGGATGTATCGATTCCGGCGGGCGGACATTGAGCAGCCGCGAGCCAGGGCACAGCTGCTGGGGAGCGGGGCGATTCTGAATGAGACCATCAAGGCGCAGGAGATGCTGGCCAAGCGGTATGGCGTGGCCGCCGATGTCTGGTCCGTGACGAGCTATACGGAGTTGCGGCGTGACGCCCTGGACGTCGAGCGCTGGAACATGCTGCATCCGCACGAGGAGCCTCGCATCCCGTACCTCACGCGACAGCTCAGCGGGTTGCCCGGCATCGTGGTCGCGGCTTCGGATTATGTCAAGACGATGTCGGATTCAGTTTCCAAGTGGATCCCACAGCCACTCATTTCGCTTGGCACCGATGGCTTCGGGCGGAGCGAGGACCGTGAGGCCCTGCGTGACTTCTTCGAGGTCGATGCGCGGTACGTTACGCTGGCGACGCTGTATGCGCTGGCGCGCGAAGGCGAACTTGATCGGGAAATCGTTTCCGAGGCACTTGAGGATCTCGAGATCGACCCGGCCAAGGCCAACCCCCGGCTCGCCTGACGCCTCCGCCACCGCCGCGACGGAACCGGCATGGCGACTGAACTGAGACTTCCTGACCTCGGCGAAGGCATTGCTGACGCGGACGTTCTGAGTGTGCTCGTCAGCGCTGGCCAGGCCGTCGCCAAGGACGAACCGATCATTGAGATCGAGAGCGACAAGGCAACGCTGGAGGTTCCCGCCGAACTGGCCGGGACGGTGACCCAGGTGCTGGTCAGCGCCGGAGACACGCTTCAGGTCGGACAGACGATTCTCGAACTGGAAGAGAGTGACTCGGCGGCGGACGTTAAGCCTCAGGCTCCTCCGCCGGCGACGGCGCCTGCAGGGCCAAGCGCCGTCACCGAGACGCCCGCAGCGACGCCTGCATCCACGCCCGCTCTTTCACGAACGCAGCCCAGCCCGACGCCAAGCACCCAGAACCTGCCGCCACCTCCACCCGCCAGCGGCGACTTTCCCGTATTTGCGTCGCCATCAACCCGCGGGTTCGCGCGCGAAATCGGTCTGGACATTCGCGAAGTCCCAGGTTCCGGTCCCGCCGGGCGAATCTCGATAGACGACGTCAAGGCCCACGCCCGCGCTCGACCATCGACGCAGCCGGCAGCTTCTGTTGGTCTGACTTCTGCGCCGCTGCCCGATTTCAGCAAATTCGGAGCGATCAGGCGCGAGCGCATGAATCGAGTTCGACGGGCAACCGCAACCAACATCGCGCAGTCGTGGTCGACCATTCCGCACGTGACGCTCTTCAACGACGCCGATATCACGTCCGTCGAGACGATGCGGCAGCGCGAAAAGGACCGTGTTCGTAGCGCCGGCGGTAGCCTCACAATCACGCCGATACTGATGAAAGTTGTGGCCGCCGCGCTGAAGGCGCATCCGAAGATGAACGCCAGCGCTGACTTTACCGCCAACGAGATGGTGCTGAAGGACTACTGCCACCTGGGTGTCGCCGCCGACACGGACCGGGGACTGTTAGTGCCGGTCATCCGGGACGTCGACGAGAAGAGCATCACTGAGTTGGCGATCGAAGTGACTGAAGTCGCCGCCCAGGTTCGCGAAGGACAACTCCCGCCGGAGCGACTGGAGGGCGCCTCATTCACGATCAGCAACCTGGGCGGACTCGGCACCGGACATTTCACGCCAATCATCAACCCACCTGAAGTCGGGATTCTGGGCATCGGGCGTGCGGTGGAGCGGCCCGTGTACATCGAAGGACTGTTGCGGCCGCGGCTCATGCTGCCCCTGGCGCTGTCGTTCGACCATCGGGCTGTGGACGGCGCGGACGGCGCGCGCTTCCTCACCTGGATTGTCGAGGCTCTGGCCCAACCGCTGATGCTGGCGATGGGGGACTAGCCGAGACGTGACGACGAACGGACGGCAGCCGCGCGTAGCCGTCATCGGCGCGGGGCCGGGAGGCTATCCGGCCGCGTTCCACGCCGCCGAACTGGGGATGGACGTCACGCTTATCGACCCCGAGGCGAACCCAGGGGGCGTGTGCCTCTATCGCGGCTGCATTCCTTCGAAAACCCTGCTGCACGTGGCGTCACTATTGGGCGAGGCGGAGGACGCGGCCGACTGGGGCGTGAGCTTTGGCCAACCGGAAATCGATCTGGACCGGCTGCGAAGCTGGAAGGACCAGGTTATCTCCAAGATGACTTCAGGACTGGGTCTCCTCACCCGAGCGCGACGCGTGCGATTCACTCGCGGACTCGCCCGTTTTGATGGGCCGCACACGCTGAGCCTCGAGCCATCCGACGGAGGAGACGCGCAACGTCTCGAGTTCGACTACGCCGTCGTTGCCACCGGCTCGCGGCCGGCGGCCCCGCCCGGCTTCGAGATCGATGGCGACCGCGTCTTGGACTCCACCTCCGCTCTGGAGATGGCGGACGTCCCCGACACACTGCTCGTGGTTGGCGGGGGCTATATCGGGCTGGAACTGGGATCGGTCTACGCGGCACTCGGTTCCAAGGTGACGCTGGTCGAGATGGAAAACGGACTGCTGCCCGGAGCGGACCGCGATCTCGTTCGGCCACTTGAGCGCAAGTTGGAGTCGGCATTTGCGGAGATCTTGCTCAGTACCCGGGTCGCGGGTCTCGACGTCCAATCAGATGGTGTTGACGTCGAACTGGCGGGAGCGCGCGTCGAAGTGCCCTCGCGACGATTTGACAAGGTGCTGGTCGCGGTCGGACGGCGCCCAAACAGCGCCGGTCTGAACCTGGCGGCCGCCGGGGTGGAATCCGACAAGCGCGGTTTTATCAAGGTCGATCACCAGCGCCGCACAAGCGCCGCCAACGTCTTCGCCATCGGCGACGTTGCTGGCGAGCCGATGCTTGCACACAAGGCCACCTACGAGGCGAACGTAGCCGCGGAGTCCATCGCCGGCCACGCGGCAACCTATGACGCGCAAGCCATGCCAGCTGTGGTGTTTACGGATCCCGAAATCGCCTGGTGCGGGCTGACCGAATCAGAAGCCCGCGAATCGGACCGGCCGCACAAGGTCGCCACATTCCCCTGGGCGGCCTCCGGTCGAGCCACCACGCTCGGGCGCAATGACGGGCTGACCAAGCTCATCCTGGAACCTACAACCGAGCGCGTACTTGGAGTCGGAATCACCGGCCGGGGCGCTGGCGAGCTGATTGCCGAGGGTGTGCTGGCTGTCGAGATGGGCGCCCGGGCGGACGACCTGCGGCTGAGTGTTCACCCGCATCCCACTACGTCGGAAACGCTCATGGAAGCCGCCGAGGTGTTTTTCAACACCAGCCCGCACTACATCGCTCGCACACGCGGCTGAACTGGCGGGCGAAGTCCAGCAGGGGCCTCAGGTGATGCGACCGATCGTCCACTCGACCGTTGGCAGCAATGGATCGTCGGTCTCCTTGAGCCAGGTGACAATCTCGTCCGCCAGCTCGGCACGCACGTCAGCTGTGGTGGGATCGTCAATTACATTGCGGGTCTCGTGCGGGTCGTTGTGCATGTCGTACAACTCTGGCCGGTCGTAGAGCCAGAGGTTCAGTTTCCAGCGGTCGGTCACCGCGGTCTTGACGAACATCAGGTCATCGCGCAGACCGGCCTCGATGTAGAACTCGCTGAAGACGATGTGACGTGGTCCCGGCGCCTCGCCAGAGACCATCGCGCTCTGATCGATCCCTGCGCCCGCACAGATTGGGACGCCGCACAACGCACCGAGCGTGGCCGGCAGGTCAACGGTGTTGAATAGCGCGTCGCTCTGCCGACCGGCGGGAATGCCGGCCGGCCAGCGCATGATGAGCGGAATCCCGATCGACTGTTCGAACATCGCCGGGCCCTTTCCGGCCATGCGATGGGCACCCATCATTTCGCCGTGATCGGACAGGAAAACGATCAGCGTGTTGTCACGTAGACCTTGCGCGTCCAGATAGGCGAATAGCCGGCCCACTTCGGTGTCGATGTGAGCGTTCAAGCCGTGATAGTGGGCGATAAAGCGGCGCCAGTCGGCTTCCGACATGTTGCGGACCCAGCGATGCGTGAGACTGCGCTGGTAGGCGTCGGACTTGCCTTGAAAGTCCTCGTCGAGCGTGGGCGGCAGCTCGACATCGGCAGGGTCGATGCGATCCGCGAAATCGCCAGGCGAAATCACGGGCGGATGCGGGTCCTTAATCGAGAGCGTGAACGCCCACGGTCGCTGGTCGCGGCCGGCGATGAAGCTGATGGTCTCGTCTACGGCCCACGAGGTACGTGCGTGCTCGACTGGAATCGCAGACGGTCCCGAGGGCACCACGCCGGACTTCGTGCCCTCGCTGAAGCCGAATTCGTGGTGCTCGCGCTTGAAGAGATCGGCCAGCCCGTGGCGTTCGAGATGCTGGATGTAGTAGTCGCGGCCGTTTTTCCAATAGCGGTACGTCCGCCAGTGTTCTTCCCAGCCGTGATGCGGGATTTCGTCGTTGCCCATGTGCCAGGGGCCGGTGTATCCCATCCGGTATCCGGCGTCTCGAAATGCCTGACCCAACGACGGAACGGACTCCGGAAGCACGGCCCTCTGCCGGACGGTGCCGAAGCGCTCGTCCTGGCCTGACCGGGGGACGCAGAGCAGATGGTGTTGGTGGGGATACAGCCCGGTGAACATCGAGGCGCGGGCCGGCGAACACTGGGGTAGCGGAACGTAGGCGCGGTTCAGCGTCAGGCCGTCGGCGGCCAGCCGGTCGATGTGGGGCGTCTGGGCCACGCGGTTGCCATAGGCGCCGAGATAACTGGCGTCTAGCTGGTCGCAGAGGATGATCAGGAGGTTCGGGCGTGTCTCGGACACAGTTAGTGCCTCCTAGCGGCGCAGTTTCGCGAAATCGGTAGCATGCCTGCCCTTGCCAATGCCTAAGGCCTGATGCCGCCAGCGCGTTTGACGCCCTCCCGCGCTGGGCGTAGCGTGAGGATGGTTCGAGCCTAGATTACTTTGAAATAGGGCAGTACGGGGCCGAAACCAGGGAGGGCGCGAATGACACGACGACACATTCTGAAGGCACTAGGCGCTGGTGGCTTCGGAGCCGGTGCCGCGGCCGTGCTGGCAGCGTGCGGCGAGACCCAGGTCGTCACCAAGGAAGTTCCGGTCGAGAAGATCGTGGTCAAGGAAGTGCCGGTCGAGACCATCGTGACCAGGACCGAGGTTAAGGAAGTACCGGTCGAGAAGATCGTGACGCAGACCCAGGTCGAGGTCCAGGTCCAGGAAGTCCAGGTCGAGAAAGTCGTCACGGAGGTCGTCAAAGAGGTAGTCGAGGTCGAGAAGGTCGTCGAAAAAGTCGTTGAGAAGGTCGTGGAAGTCGAGGCTCAGCGCCCGCCCGTGGTGCTCACCTTTGCGACCGACCACACCTCCGGGCCGCGCGGCGCGGCCGTGCAGTGGGCGGTTGAGAACTGGGCCAATCGGCGGCCAGACGTGAGGGTGCTGGTTGAGCCAGTGGGCGGGGGCTATTGGGACACCCTGTCAATTCGCGCAGCGGCCGGCACGCTGCCGGAAATGGTGCTCTGGGATGGCCACCTTTTCAATGCGTGGCGTGACGACAATACGGTCCTCCAGCTCAATTCCGTCCTCGAAAAAATGGACGGCTGGAATGAGGAGGAGTACTACTACATCCCCAACCTCTGGACCGACAACGGGCACGACGACGACCACAGGTTTCCGCCTCCGCCCCAATTGCACGGCAATCAGTACGGGATCACTTACCAGGGCGGGATCAGCGGCTTCATGTACAACCAGACTCTGGTGGATGAACTCGGCGCCGGTCATCCCGACGACAGCTGGACCTGGGACGACCTGCTGGAGAACGCGCAGAAGACCACCGATCCAGAACAAGGCCTTTGGGGCATGGACGGGGGCGGCAACTGGTATTCGTGGCACCCGATGATCTGGTCAGGCAACGAGGAGTACTTCCGCAGCTACGACGACACCGAATTCACGATGTACGACAACGGCGGCAGCGCGGGCATCGAGTTCATCCACGATGCCGTATTCCAGCACGAGGTCGCCGTGCCCATCGCCGAAATTCGAGAGGTTCGCGGCGAGTTCAGCACGCCGTTCACGGCAGGCATCCAGGCGTACTACCTCACCGAGCGCGTCCGTCAGACGGCGCGCCCGCTGATTCAGATCAAGGATCGGTTCGAGTGGTCGCTGGCGCCCGTGCCGGTCAATCCCGCGACCGGCAGGTCGGGCACGTTCTGGTCCTGCCAGTTTCACGCCGTGACCAGCGGCGCAGAGGCGCGCGGTAACGTGGAAGAGACCACAGAAGTCTGCCTCTACTTCGGGACCGAGGTGCAGCACCGCGTGGCCGGCGTGGACCGCGGCCACCTGCCGATGTGGCGCCCCGCCCTTGAGACGGCGGAAGCGCAGTCAGGCCCGCCCAACAACATGCATTACCTCAAGCAGTACGCCGACGGCACCGAGAACCGGCACCGTCAGTACCGCATGCCCAACTGGGGTGAGTGGTACCAGAGCTGGATCGGACTCGAGCAGCGCTACATGCTTGGCGAGGTAGCGCTGGAAGAGATGATTGGTAACGTCAAGACAGCCGCCGAAACCAACCAGGCGCTGCAGATTGAGGAGATGCGCAGTCGCGGCTGGATCTAACCGGATGGATCGCCAGGTGGGCGCGGGCCAATTGGCTCGCGCCTACTTAAGGCTGCCTTGGCGAGCCCGAGCGTCAGTGAAGCGAAACCCGGGGGTAGGCCCGCGCGTCTGGGTGCGCCTTTCGCTTGGAGCCGCTGTTGCCGCCGCGCTAGTGCTTGCTGGTTGCGGCGACTCAAAGAGTGCCTTTGAGGACTACTCGTTTCCACGGACGAGCTCCGAAAGCGGACGCTATCTCTCCGGTGAGGAACACGCCCGCCTGCGCCAGCAGTGGCAGGAAAAGCAGGACGCTCAGGGCGCACAGGCCTCCCCGCAAGCTTCAGGGGGCGGATAAGTCTCGCCCGTAGCCAGCCGCATGTTTGGCCGCACGTCGGCCGCGGCGAATCTCGTGAAGCCGCGCGGGGAGGATCCGCGACAGGAGGCCCATAGTGGTTGAGAAGCCCAATCTGTTGTTCATCTTCACAGACGAGCAACGGGACGACACGCTGGCCTGCTACGGCAACCAGACGATCCAGGCGCCAAACCTGAATCGTCTGGCCGACGACAGCTTCGTCGTCGACCGCGCGTACTGCACGCAGCCAGTCTGCACGCCCTCGCGCTCGTCGATCATGACCGGGTACTACCCGCACACGACGGGATGCCTGGAGAACAACGACCCGCTGAAGCCAGAGCATCTGACGTTGGCCGAGCGCGTTCCAGGTGATTACACCTGCACGTACTACGGCAAGTGGCACCTGGGTAGCGAGCTCATTGCGCAGCGCGGCTTCTCGGAGTTCGTGGGGATCGAGGACGGCTATCGGGAACACTACGCAGACCCTGTCGAAGCTCAGCGTCTGAGCGACTATCACCACTTCCTGGTGGAGCAGGGATTCGAGCCGGATTCCGGGAAATCCCAGCGCGGTGACTCGTCGGCGGACACCGGTACGTTACGGACTTTCTCCCGGCAGTACGCCGCCGAGATGCCGGTGCCGTACACGAAGGCCAGCTTTCTGGGCGAACGTTCCGCCGAGTTCATTCGCGCCCACGCCGACACCCCCTGGGTGCATTATGTCAACTTCCTCGAGCCCCATATGCCCTTCGACGGTCCGCTGAACGAATTGCACGACCCCGCACATCTGGAAACCGGTCCCGCCTTCCTTCGTCCGCCGGACGACGACGTCTCTCTCATTCACCAGGCGCTGGCCGCCTACTACGGCAGCACGGATTGGCGAGGGTTTGATCTAAAGGACGAAGCTTCCTGGCGCAGAGTTCGTCGAAACTACTGGGGACTCGTGACCCTCGTCGACCGCGCTGTGGGACGCATCCTCCAGGCCCTGCATGACTCCGGACAGGCGGATCGCACCATCGTCGTCTTCACGTCGGACCACGGCGACATGATGGGCGACCACAACATCCTGGCGAAGTGCACGCTCTACGAAGAGGCCATGCGCGTGCCGTTGCTGCTGCGCGTGCCCTGGTTACCCGACAACGGACGCCGTATCGACGGCGCGATGAGCCTGGTGGACCTGGTTCCGACCCTGATGGATCTGATGGGTCTTGGTGCCCCAACCGAGGTACAGGGCGTCAGTCGGGCCGACGTATTCGAGGGCAGCGCTGACCTGTCCAGCAACGACGTGATCGCCGAGTGGAACGGCAGCCACAACTCCTGCGTCTGGCCGCCAGATGCGCCGCCCGAGGCGCACCGCGTTGAGTCCGATCCCTGGCGTTCCATCCTCAGCCACGATGGCTGGAAGCTGAACGCCAGCGCCAGGGATCAGTCGGAGCTATTCGACCTCAACACGGATCCCCACGAACTGACGAACCGGTTCAACGATCCCGACCAGCGCGGGCGCATCTCCGACTTGCTGGATCGCATTCGCGCCTGGCAGGCAGCAGTCGACGACACGGTGCCGCTGCCCACCGTCTAGAAGGCCTACCACTTCGCGTGTCCTCGCCCTACCCCACATCCGTTGAGCTTGAGGCCACGGCTGGCCGGTCTGTTCTTTTCCTCGACCTGCTTGAGGTCGATGATATGCAGCGGGTCCACCAGGTCGTTCGACCAGCCATCAAGCATCCGTCCAATCCCGTCATCCGCACCGGGCCGCTCGGAACTTGGGACTCACTGCAAGCCAGTCCCTGGCAGGGCACAGTGATGTGGGATGCCGAGGATGGGCACTACAAGGCCTGGTACATGGGCATGGACGTCGCCGAGGCCGGCCTGCAGATCCCGCGCGTGGGCTACGCCGTTAGCCCGGACGGATCGACCTGGGAAAAGCCCAACGTCGGCGTGCACGAATACGGCGGCTCGCGCGACAACAACCTGATCGCATTTCTCCCGGGCAGACGCACCAATGGTCCGGCGCTGAAGGACCCTGGTGAAACCGACCCCTCCCGACGCTACAAGTTGCTGCTACGCGACGAGAACGGTGACCGGGAGATTTGGAATTCGCCCGATGGATTGGGCTTCACGCGCGAGGGCGCTCCCAGCATCTCGACGCCCCCGGCCGCCGATGGTTCGCGGCGACAGCTCCCGGATCCCCTCGCCTGGTTCGACGCGCACCAGCTTCTCTATGACCGGCAAGACCCGAATCCTGACCGCCGATACAAAGCCTATGGCCAAATGTCGGCACGGCGCGGCGGCTGGTCGATCCGAAAGGGCGCCCTGCTGTACGGCCCGGACCCCTGGACCTGGACTCGTTCACCGCAGAACCCAATCATTGACCCCGACGAGGGCGATGAGTCCCAGATCCACTTCATCTCAGTTCTGCCCTACAAGGGTCTGTACGTGATGCTCTACGAGTACGGCTGGCTGGATCCGCTGACCTCCGTGTATGTGGCTGACATTCGACTGGCCGTCAGCCGTGACGGTGAGCGGTTTCAGAGGGTTCAGCCTAATCAGCCATTTGTACGGCGAGGCGGGCCCGGTGACTGGGACGGTGGTTTCCTGGTCACATCGAGTGACCTGGTGGTACGTGACCACGAGATCCAGGTGTTCTACGCAGGCCAGCCCGAGCACTGGACAAACTGGCCCTCCGAGAATAGGGGCGAGTGGACGAGCAGCGCTGGCAGCGTGTATCCGGCGCAGACCGGCCTCGCGACGATTCCTTTGGATGGATTCGCGGCTCTCGAAACAGCCGACGGCGAAATGCCGGGCGCCGTCACGACGATTCCACTCAAGCCTTCGGCGACGCGGGTTGGGCTCGAGGTCTCGTGGGGTAACGCGCTGCCGGGTCGAAACTGGATCAGCGTGGACGTCCTCGATTCGGCAGGCCATCCAATCGGCAACGTGCCACCGGCGCGCGTCCATGTTGGCGGATCGGGCGTGCCCGTTAACTTGGAGCCGGAGATCGCCTTACCGGCGGGTCGAGAGTTCAGGTTGCGATTTGGAATTCACGGAGCTGCGCGGCTGTTTGGATTCAGCTTCGTGGGTGCGCGAGGCAGCGCATGAGTGGTAGCCGCCGGCCCAACATCCTGATCTTCGGGCTGGACACCACGCCGGCCAATCACCTGGGCTGCTACGGCTACCCGCGTCCCACCTCACCCAATATCGATCGACTGGCACGTCACGGCGTGCAGTTCGCCGACGCAAACCTGACAGGGCTGCCGACCACGCCGGGTTGGACCAGCATGCTGACGGGCGTCCATCCGCTGAACTCGGGGATCGTGATTCACGCCGAGCCGCCCCAGCAGCATGCGCTGGCGCCAGACATCGAGTTTTTGCATGAAACCCTGGCCCGGCACGGGTACCGCACGGCGGCGCTGGAAGGACGCGGACGCGCCTTTCGCTCGCCGTACTGGATGCGCAACTGGGAGACGTACCTGGACCGTGGCGGCGAAGCCACCTATGGAGGTGGTATCCCAGCCGAACACATGGCCGACATCCTGGTGGAGTGGATCGAGTCGGGCGACGCGGATAACGGCCCGTTTTACCTGTTCACCCACTGGTGGGATCCCCACTGGCCTTATTTTCCTCCGGCACCATATGACCGAATGTTCTACGCCGGCGACGAGCACAACCCCGGAAATACCAGCCTCACCAAGTTCCACCAGCACCCGTGGTGGAAACATCGAACGAGCGGCGGCGCGGGCAGGCGCGACCCCCGCCAGCAAGCGCACATCGACTTGGTACGAGATGTAACCGACTTGGAATTCGTGACTGCGTTATTCGACGGCGAAATCGCCTACATGGACGCCATGATTGGGCGCGTATTGTCGTCACTGGAAGCACGCGGGCTTGCAGAAGACACATTGACGGTCATCGTGGCCGATCACGGCGAGTCGATCGTCGACCACGACATGTTCTTCAATCACGGCGATCTCTATCAGACCAACGTCCAGATCCCCCTGATCCTTCACCACCCGGCTGGCCTTCCCATCCGCCGAGTACCAGACACCGTCGAGCACATCGACCTGGTGCCTACAGTCCTCGACTATCTGGGAATTGAGACACCTCCGTGCGTGGATGGAATGAGCCTCATGCCGGCCATCCGAGGGCAGACGCTGGAGCATCCGCCGGTCTGCATGACCAACAACAACTTCGGCATGAACCGAGGATGGCGCAGCGGGCGCTGGAAGCTCATCGAGCACATGTCGGCCGGTCACCTTGGAGCTAGGCCAGGAGATCTTGAGCTGTACGACGTCGTCAGCGACCCGTACGAGCGAACCAATCTCATTGCCACGCATCAGGGGTTGGCGGAAGCGCTGCGCGGCGAGATGCAGGCATTCGTAGCGCGCGTGCTGGATGGGCGGCCGGATCCGCAACTGACCTACGCCAATCATCCGTCGGCGGCCAGGGTCCCCTACTAGATCGCGAAGACTCTGGCTTCGGGCCGCCGCCTCAATCGGCGATCGTCAGCCGCTCGGCTTCGACCTCTTCGAACAAGGACTCCAACTCGCCAAGCAGCCTGGCGGCTCGCTGCGGTTCGGTGTTCGACAGATCGTTCTGCTCCCCGGGATCAATCTCGAGATCGAACAGCATCGGGGCTTCCAGAGGTGGAAAGTCACGCTCCGGAATGTCGGCCGGAATCGCCGCCGCGTGAAGATCGGGTCGATACTTCAGGTCACGGTCCATCTGGGTGTGTTCGGGCCGGACACTCATCAGTTCTGTGATTCGCGGCCGCACCAACTTCCAGCGGCCATTCCGGATCGCGGCATTGCACTCGACCTGTGGTGTGTAGCGATTCCATTGCCAGTACCGTCGCGGTGCGGCAGCCGGTATCTCGCCGCGGAGCGCAGGCAGCACGCTAACTCCGTCAATTGGCCGACCACCGACCCTCGAGACGCCGGCCGCCTCGATGAGCGTCGGCAGCCAGTCAACGTAGTGGACCAGTGCATCGTTGCGCTGTCCGGCCGGCAGTCCTTCCGGCCAACGCACCAGCATCGGGACGCGGATTCCGCCCTCGAAGACGTTGCCCTTGGCGCCGTTGAAGTTGCAGTTGAAGCGATGCGTATCCACTTCGATGCCCATGGTGTAGTCGAATCCGTGCGAAAGTTGGGGGCCGTTGTCGCTTGTGAACATGACGACGGTGTTGTCGGCACAGCCCGTTCGGTCCAGCGCGTCGAGAATCTGGCCGACTCCCGCATCCATGCGCTCGTTCATGGCGTAGATCAGCGCGACGCCGTGAGCTAGGCCGGCATCCAGATAGGGCTGAACGAGTTCCTGCGGCGCCTGCAACGGCGTGTGCGGCGCGTTGAATGCGACGTGCAGGAAAAATGGCCGCTGTGCATGGCGTTCGATGAACGCCGATGCCTCTGCCGCGAAGACATCTGTCAGGTAGCGGCCGTCGGAGTGCTCGGTTGTCCCGTTACGGTCGATGCGCCACTTGTAGTAGTCCGCCCAGCCACCACGAAACCCAAAGAAGTCATCAAACCCACGGGCGTTCGGGTGGTACCGCGGATCCAGCGCCCCCAGGTGCCACTTGCCTACCATGCCGGTCGCATAGCCGGCTGCCCGAAGGTGATCAGGCAGCGTGACCTCTCGCAAAGCCAATCGGTCGAGCCCCTGGCCCTCCAGCGTGTCGATGGCTCCGGTGCGATGTGGATACCGCCCGGTCATCAGAGCGGCCCGGGCGGGGGCGCAGACGCATGACCCGGAGTAGTGCTGCGTCAGGCACACGCTTTCGTCCGCCAGCCCATCCAGCACCGGGGTACGCGCGGGACCGTCATTGAACATCCCGAAATCCCCATAACCCATGTCGTCGGCCACGATCAGCACAATATTGGGCTGGGTCACGCGTCATCCCTCCTCAGGCAGTAGATCGCCATCATCGCCGACCGCCCACGGCTACGCGACCGAAACCACGCGGCCAAGTCGGCAGTGGTCAGCCGCATCAGCCAGTTTGCAATGCCTGACTGAAGGACCGTACTTACCCCAACAGCCAGGACCTGTGCCACAGCTGTGCAGTAGCGAGGCCGTCCGGTAGCCGACGTCAAAGAACTCGCCAGTTCAGTAGAGGTTCCAGAGGCCCACACTTAGCAGGAGGATGCCAGCCCGCGAGACAGAGAGAGATCCCCAACCGCCTCGCGCCGGTTCGCCAGCCAGCTCGCCACTACGGCGGGCATTCGGGCACCAGTTTGCGCGATGAACGGACTTGCTGCACACTATATGTATACGAAAGTAATTCGGTGGGCGACGGCGAGGAATCGTGGGCTGACGCCGCCGTTCCGCACGCAGCCAGCGCACGATAAAGGGAGCCCCCGCGACTTCTCGTACATGGAGGGGCCTTTCTCGACCATGCGGCGCGAACCCAAGCTCTCGCCGTGGTCAGACAGCATTGCGACGATAGTTTCGTCGGCCAGTGACATGGGTGGGTCGAAGCCATAAGGCGACACCACGCTGTCTTATAGAGGGGATGTGGGGCAGGGATGCGTGGCAGCTTCGGATGAGCGTCGCGGATGGCGCCATCCCTGCGCGGCCGGACTTCCGCCCCGCGCGATCCAGCCTGGACAGCACACTCAGATTCGCAGACGTTAGCCGACGGAGCGAGGTTCGGCTCGTTACTCTGTTCCTTATGCACACCTCAGGCTTCTGGCTCGTCGCCGGTCTGTTGGCCCTCATCGAAACCGCAATTGTTGTCAAGGCGCTGCGCATGCGCGTGCGGACGAGCGGACCCCTCAGCATTGTCGGTCGCCGTCCAGCCGAGATCGGTTGGACGTTGCTACCGGCGCTGTTGCTTGCCGTGCTCGTCTGGCTTTCCTTGCAGCCGCAGTAGGCAAAGTCGGTCTGTTTCCCGTGAACACTTCAAGTCCTGAGATCTGGTTGCGCCGCGCCGGAATGTGGGCCGGCGCCGCGTCTATCCTGACCATTGGCCTTATCGGGTACGGGTCGTGGGTTCGCGTGTCGGGTTCAGGCTTGGGTTGCCCGGACTGGCCGCTCTGCGAGGGCGTGGTTGTCCCAGACCTGGAGGGCGCCACCGGCATTGAGTTTGGCCATCGCCTGTTTGCGGGCGTGACAATGCTCGCGGCCGTGGCGGCTTCGTGGTGCGCAATCCGCGGACGAACCGCCGACCGTCAAGCGACCAGGCTGATTCTCGGCGCGCTGGCGGCCATCCTGGTGCAGGCGGTGCTGGGCGGAATCACGGTGCTGACCCATCTGCACGGCATGGTGCGGCTGGCGCACCTAACGTTCTCCATGCTGACGCTGGCCCTGTTGACCGCGGGGGCGCTGCGGGCGCTGAACGTCCCGGGCGTGGAGCTGCCGGGCGTGAAGCGCACGCGCGCACTTCTGGTGGCGGCGGCGTTAGTGGTCCTCCTCGGCGGCACCATCGTCGGACGAAACGCGAGCGCGAGCTGCCCGACCTTGCCGTTTTGCGACGGCAGCGTGGGCGCCGAAGCCCTGGGGCTTCACATGCTGCACCGCATCGCCGCGTCGCTGCTTGCGATCGACGTCTTCGTCATGGCATGGCAGGTCTGGTCGCGCGGCGGAACGCGGGCGGCGATTCTGCTGAGCCTCAGCGCCGTCGTACTTGTGACGGCGCAGGGGGCCGTGGGCGTGCTCTCCAAGTCAATTGGCCTGTATCCAGAGCTTCGCGTCCTGCACTTGACGCTGGCCGCGCTGTTGCTCTGGGTGCTGGTAATCAACTTCAGCCTGGCGCTGAAGCACCGAAGCGGTTGATGGCAGCGCTGTTCCGACACCTGTTCCCGCTGGCGAAACCGCGAATCGTCCTCCTGGTCGTCTTCATCGCGGCGGCCGGCACGTGGAAGGCCGCCGGCGGTCAGCCGGATCCCGCGACGATGCTCGCCGTGATCCTGGCCGTGGCTGCGTCGGCCGCCGGATCCAATCTCGTCAACCAGGGACTGGAAGCCGACATTGACGCGGTGATGCGGCGCACGCGCGGGCGCGCGGTGGCGTCGCAGCAAGTCAGCGCTTTCGCCGTCATCGCGGTGGGTCTGGTCCTGGTTGCGGCGGCCGTCGTGGCACTCGCGGTCGCTGCGAATCTCCTGGCCGGGTTGCTCACGCTGGCTGCGGCCGTGACGTACGTGCTCGTCTACACCGTGGTCTTGAAACGGCGCTCGTGGAACAACATCGTGATCGGCGGTGCGGCCGGGGCCTTTCCGCCGCTCATCGGCGCCGCGGCCGTATCGGGCCAGGTCGATGCCCTGGGCCTTTACATGTTCGCCTTCGTGTTTTTCTGGACGCCGCCCCACTTCTGGACGCTCTCGCTGCTTCTGCGCGAGGACTATGCCGCCGCGAAGGTCCCAATGCTCGGGGCCATCGCCAGCAAGCGTGACACCGCGATTCAGATCAAGCTGTACATCCTGTTGCTGGCGGCCTTGACCTGGCTTCCCCTGGCCGCGGGCTACGGTGGGCTTACATTCGCGCTGGCGGGAACGCTGCTGACCGCGTACTGGCTGCGCGCCTCGTGGTCGCTTCACGGCGGCGCGACCTCCAGCCAGACGCTGGCGGCCTACAAGTTCTCGCTGCTGTACCTGGCGCTGACGTTCCTGATCCTGGCCATCGAGCCGATGCTTCCGTGGTATGCGTAGACGTTGGGTCGGTCTGGGGCCAGAGAACCGTCGAAGCGCTACTGGGAACCCGGCAGGCGCCTGATGACTCCGATGATCGGAACAGCGACCAGGACGACGACGGCGGCCACGAAGAAGGGCGTGTCAATCGAGTCCTCGAATAGCCCGGCCAGGCGCCCGCTGCCGGCCGACCCGATAGCGACGCCCAGTGAGTACACGGCATAGAAAATGCCGAACGCCCTGCCACGACGCCCGGGGCCTGCGGCTTCGGTGACCAACGCGGTCGCCGCGGGGAACACCAGCCCGTAACCAAGGCCGAACACGGCCATCCCGGCTGCAATCGCACCGTAGCCCTCGGCAATGGCAAGCACGGCGAGGCCGGCAACTACGCCGACCAGACCTAGGAGCAGCGGGACGAACCGACCTAACCGGTCGCTGGCACCACCAATGGGACCGGCCATGACGAGAATTGCGACCAACGCAAAGATGGCGAAGCTGAAGCCGGAGCTCGCAGCGGACTCTCCGCTGTTTTCCAGAACAATCGGCAGGTGGGCCACGAGCACTCCGACGCCGACGGTGACGGCGAAGAGGGTGGCATTTGCCGAGAGCATGAGTCGCCAGCCGGGCGTCGTGTCCGCACCCGCCGCGTCTTGCGAGACACGCCGAGCAGCCTTGTAGGGCAGCTGGCGTGTGACGGCCGCAAAGGCCATCAGGGTAATCGCAAGTACCGCGGCGTCGAGATAGAAGACGGAATCGGCGCCCCAGGCATCGCGGAGAAGGCCCGCGGCTGGCGGGCCGATCATGGCGGGGATGGCAATCATGGCGCCGGCCAGCCCCATCGCGCGGCCGCGCTGATCCGAAGCTACCCAGTCGCCGATGATGGAGAACGCGCCGGGCGTGAGCGCCGCCGCGCCGATGCCGTGGATGGCACGCGCAACCAGGAGTTGCTCCGGCGATTGCACGAATGCGTAGCTAAGGACCGCAAGTGCGGTGATGGCCAGACCCAAGATGATGGGGCCGCGACGACCCCACCGGTCAAGGACGAACCCGGCGCCCAGGTTGCCGAAGAGGTTCGTGACGGAGTAGGCGGCCACGACGATGCCCACCAGCGCCGCGGAGGCCCCCAGGTTTCGCGCATGCGGCGCCATCGTCGGGAACTGGACAAAGAGATCGAAGAACGCCGCGAAAACGACCAGCCGCGCGGCCCAGATTGAATGACGCGTTACGCCGTTCGAGGTAGTCGCTCCTGTCGCCGCGGAAAGTCCAGATGCTATGACAATTGACGGCCGGCCAGCACCTCCAGAGCGCCAATGCTTGGTCGAACGACATGATTCAGCCGGCGCTCGGTACCCTGAATCCAGCCCCGGTTAACGAGACCTGACCCGATGGATTTGTCGACCGTTTCGCACGAGCCGCCCGGCTACGCCTGCCCGTTCTGCGTGATCGAGCCGGAGTTCACCGCCTGGCGCGAGGAGCAGGTGTTCGTGCGAATCTCGAAGCACTGGGATCCGGCAGGTCCTGGACATGCGTTGGTCATACCCACCACTCACTACGAGAACATCTACGCGCTGCCCGACGATGTGGCTGCCCGGATTGCCCGAATGGTGCGGCTCGTCGCCACGGCCATGCGGCGCAGATATCCCTGCGACGGGGTTACCGTCCGCCAAAACAACGAACCGGCCGGCGGGCAGGACGTGTGGCATCTGCACACGCACGTGGCTCCGAGGCACTCCGACCGGCGGAACACGACCTTCACGCGGGCGGACGATGCCGAGCGCGCGCGCTACGCGATTATCTTGCGGCGGAGCCTGGAAGCGCTCGTCTAGAGGCCCGGCTCGGGGCGCGCGGGGCGGCTGTCGAGGTTGAAGGCCGCTCGGCCAGCTAGAGAATCTGGTCCAGGAACATCTTGGTTCGATCTTCCTGGGGATTGTTGAAGATCTGGTCGGGCGGGCCGAGCTCGACGAGGGCGCCTTCGTCGAAGAAGGCCATGCGGTCGGCGACCTCGCGGGCGAAGCCCATCTCGTGGGTGACGCAAAGCATGGTCATGCCGGTGGCGGCGAGTTCGCGCATGGCGTCCAGGACTTCCTTGATCATTTCCGGGTCGAGGGCGGAGGTTGGCTCGTCAAACAGCATGATCTGGGGCTGCATGGCGAGGGCGCGGGCGATGGCGACGCGTTGCTGCTGACCGCCGGAGAGTTCGGCGGGGTACTTCTGCGCCTGCTCCGGAATGCCGACCCGTTCCAGGAGCCGCATCGCCAGCGCTTCCGCCTCGCTCCGGGGCAGATGCCGGACGCGCTGCGGGGCCAGGGTGATGTTGCCGAGCACCGTGATGTGGGGGAAGAGGTTGAACTGCTGGAAGACCATCCCGACCTCGCGGCGAATGGCGTCCAGGTTGCGGACATCGTTCGTCATCTCGATGCCATCGATGACGATGCGGCCCTGCTGGTGCTCTTCCAGGCGGTTGATCATGCGGATGAAGGTCGACTTGCCGGATCCGGAGGGGCCGAAAATGACGACCACTTCACCACGCTTGACGCGCATGCTGACGTCGCGGACGGCGCAGAAGTCATCGAACCACTTGTGCACGTTCTCGCAGACGACGATGTCGTCTCGCTCTTCGAGTGGGCGGGCGAGGATTTCCGCCTTGTCCGCGGGGATTTCGACGGCCGATTGAACTCCGTTGGATTCCGCCATGGCTGAACTCCTACGCGGTGCGGGTTAGCGGCGACCGACGCCGAGGGCGCCCTCGATGCGCCGACTGATGAACGACATGCTGAAGCAGAAGACCCAGAAGACCAGGGCGATGAACAGGTAGACCTCCCGGCCGTTGTCGATGAATTCCTGGTTGCCCTGAACGCTGACGCGGCCCATCTCGACCAGGTCCAGCATGCCGATGAAGTAGACGAGACTGGTGTCCTTGAACAAGCTGATGAACTGGCCAACGATGGCCGGGATGATGTTTCGGAGGCCCTGCGGCAGCGTGATGAGTAGGGTGGTCTGCCAGCCGCGCAGGCCGAGCGCCTGGGCCGCCTCGGTCTGGCCCGCCTGCACGGCGGCCATGCCGCCACGCACGTTTTCGGCCATGTAGGCGGACGAGAAAATCGTAATGGTGATCCCCGCCAGGTAGACGCGGTCGATGTTCAGTTCTTCGGGGAACGTCAGCGGGAGGATGTGACGGGACATGAAGAGCAACGTGATGAGGGGCACGCCGCGAATGACCTCAATGAAGATCACGCAGGCGACCCTGAGAATCGGCAGGTTGCTGCGACGTCCCAGGGCCAACCCGATGCCGATGGGGAGCGAGCACACAATCCCGAAGAAGGCCAGCAGCAGGTTGATCATGAGACCGCCAAGGTCCGCCGGATTAACCGGATCGAGACCCGGCACGCCGGCGATTCCCAGGATGAGGATCATGATGAGCACCAGGGCAACGAATGCCGCGATGACCATGCGCCTGGGCGTTGAGAAGATCGCGATGCGCTCGAGGGCTGGGGCGAGCGCACCGCCCGCTATGGCTTCCAGACGGCCTGGGTTTGCTGCCGCCGGGCGAGGGGTCAGGACGTAGCCGAGCCCGATGAACGGCAGGTTGAGCAGCAGGAGGGCTCGGTGTTCCGGCGCCATTTCATGCGGAAATACGCCCACGAACAGCATGACCGCGCCAAAGGCGAAGGCGAAGCGGCGCGCAGGTCCGGGCCAGGCGCGCCAGGACATGCCCAGCAAGACGCTGATCAGCAGCAGGCAGATCGCCAGCCGCGAATACCCCTCGTATGGGTAGAGCCCAACGATGTATAGGGGCGCTCGGCTGATGATGACGGTCCAGTCGGCCTCCACCAGGACCCAGATGCCAAGGTTGACGACAACCCAGCCGAGCAGGACGGCCAACAGAACCGTGACGATGCCGCTGCCCCGGGAGCTGAAGAGGTTCTTCCGCAGCCAGCCCAGTACGCCCACCGTCGTGGCCGGAGGGAGCGGCGCCGGGGCTGCGCGGGCGGTCATGCGAAGCCCCTCATGCGCCCTTGAACCTGATCGTGCGGTTATAGAGGTTGCCGATGAGCGAGTACAGCAGGCTCATGGACAGGTAGCTGACCATAACGATCATGAAGAGTGAGATGGCGGGAGCGATCTGCGTCATCGTGTTGGCCACGCTGACCAGGTCCGGGTAGCCAATGGCGGCGGCCAGGCTGGAATTCTTGGTGAGATTGAGGAACTGGCTGATCAGTGGCGGAATGATGACGCGCAGCGCCTGCGGGAATGTGACATGCCGCAGTGTGAGCATCCCCGAAAGGCCAACGGAACGAGCCGCTTCGGTCTGGCCCTTGCCAACCGACTGGATGCCGGCTCGGACGATTTCGGCGATGAAGGCGGAGGTGTAGACCACGAGGCCGACCAGCAGGGCCATGAAGCTGCCGCTGAGTTGCGCGCCGCCCTGCAGCCGCCCGAAGCGTCCCTCGATTCGTGGGATGTCGATCGCCAGGGGACCCAGTATCAGCAGTGCCACGAGGCTGAGTCCGATGGCGATGACGGCAGCCGCGAGCAGCGGATAGCTCTGTTGGCCGGTCTCGGTTTCGCGACGAGTCAGGCGCCTAAAGGCGTAGACGGCTAGCGCCAGACCAATTGCGGTGATCAGGGCCCACGGCCAGAAACCATCCTGCGCCTCAAACCAGGGCAGGTAGAGGCCGCTGTTGTTGATGAAGACCGTGTCGGCGAAGACGTAGCCCTCCGCCACCTTGGGCAGGGTAAGCACGATGGTGAGCCAGAAGAGCAGCTGCACGATGAGGGGAATGTTGCGGAAGACTTCGATGTAAACCAGGGCAATACGGCTCAGCAGCCAGTTGGGCGATAGGCGCGCCACGCCGATGAGGATTCCGATGGCGGTGGCCAGAATGACGCCAAGTACGGATGCCCTGACGGTATTGAGTCCGGCCACGACCAGTCCGTACAGATATGAATCGGACGGCTGGTAGGGAATCACGGCTTCGCCGATGGGAATCTGGGCGGCGCGGTCGAGGAAGGTGAAGCCAAAGGGGATGTCGCGCGCCTCGATCTCGCGGGCGACGTTGAGCAGAAACAGGGCAATCGTGGAAAGCACCACGACCGCGGAAACAATCTGAACAGCCCAGCGCAAGGCGACCACGTTGCGCCAGATCGGGACGCCCTGGACGTAGAGCAGTCGCGTCACAGCGGTGTGCAAGCACCCTCGTCGGTGTAGGCCCGCGTCAGCCTACAGGAAATGCCCTTAAGCGTTTCGGGGGGACGCTTCCGCGTCCCCCCGAAGTCGTGGCGAGCAAGCTCGCCCATTGCCGCGATTAGCGCAGCGGCGGTGCGTAGATCTGGCCACCCTTCGGGCAGTCCGTGCACGGGGCGTTGGCCCAGAGCGCGTTGCGACCACCCTCGCGCGGGAGGTCGATGCCGCCCGGCCCGAGGTTGCGGTTGTAGATCTCACCGTAGTTGCCCACGGCCGTGATGACGTCCTGCATGAACGTCTCGCTCAGGCCGAGATCCTCTTGACCGAAGCTGCCTTCGGTGCCGAGGAGTCGCTTGGCCTTCACGTTGTCTCCAGCTGCCATCTGCGCCACGTTGCCGCTGTTGATCCCGTACGCCTCGGCGTAGATCAGACCCGCAACAACGGTCTTGACGATGTCGAACCACTGCTCGTCACCGTGCGGAACGACCGGACCCAGCGGCTCCTCGGAGATGGTCTCCGGAAGGATCACGTGGTCACCCGGGTTCGACAGGCCGCTGCGGAGCGCGGCCAACTGCGAGCGGTCATTGGTAAAGACGTCGCACTGGCCTTCCTGATAGGCCCCAAGCACTACGTCCGTGTCCTCGAACACCTGCGGGTTGTACTCCAGGTTGTTCTGGCGGAAGAAGTCGGCCATGTTCAACTCGGTCGTGGTACCGGCGGTCACGCAGACCGAGGCGCCACCAAGGTCGTAGGCCGAGTCAACGCCCAGCGACTTGGGAACCATGAAGCCCTGACCGTCGTAGAAGGTCGTGTGGACGTAGTTGCCCCACTGCGCGTCGCGCGAGGTCGTCCACGTGACGGTGCGGACCAGGAGGTCAACGTCACCGGACTGGATGGTGGGACCACGCTCGGCCGCGGTAATGAACTCGACCTTGATGGCCTCGGGGTCGCCCAGCACAGCGGTGGCAACGGCGCGGCAGAGGTCGATGTCAAAGCCAACATTGCGGCCAGACGCGTCCAGCGAACCGTACCCAGGTACGTCGTTTCGGCTGGCACAGATGAGTGTGCCGCGTTCCTTGACGGCGGCGAGACGGTTGACGACGGTCGTTTCCGCCTCTTCTTCTTCGCCGCAGGCCGCGATTGCGGCGATTGCTAGCGCCAGGGCCACGACTATCAGCCCCAGCCTCAAATACTTCCGAAGCCGCCCCATAGGTTCCTCCACTCAGCCGCATGACTGTCACCGGCACACGGCTTGCGAGTGTGCACTAAGGCGGTGCCAGGGGCAATTCGATCTGGAACGATCAGGTTCGGGCAGCGGGAGGTCGGCGCCACCACGCGCGGATCGACGGGCCAGGGCTCAGTCGTCGATCACGCCATCCAGCGCACCCTTGTCGACCATGTTGTCCCAGTGGCCGCGGAACGTGGCGTTCCATTCGGACGTGCCGGCGTGAATCATCATCTCTTCAAAGTGGTGGGGGAACACCACGACACCGTCGCAGCCGGCCCGCAAGGCAACGTCGGCCGCGATCCAGTTGCGAATGATGCCGCCCAGCACGTACGGCTGATTGGCGCGGCCGCGGACGACTTGCACGATGTCGCTGACGATGGCGCGGGCGTCGGCGCCGGAGTCGATGAGCGGGCCGACGAACGGGGCAATGTAAGTCGCGCCAACTTGCACCGCCGCGACGGCCTGGCTGGCGGAGAACAGGGTGGTGACCATGGACTCGCGGCCGTTGGCCTTCATGCGGGCGATGGCGCGGAAGCCCTTGGAGGTGCTGGGAATCTTCATCACCACGCGCTCGGACAGCGCCTGGAACGGCGCCGACGCGTTGACAATGTCCTCGGTGGTGTCGCCGTCTACCTCGACGACCACCGGGCCGTCGTTGTCGAGTTCGAGGTAACGCTCGATGACGCCAAGCATGGGGCCGTAGGTGTCGACGAGACCGTCCAGAACGAGCGTGTTGGTCACGATGCCGACGGGGTTGAATTCCAGATAGTCCTTGATGATCCCCGGATCGCCCTGAAACCAGATGCCCGCCTGTCCCGGATAACCCTGCACCATTGGATGGATCTCCCCGCGTCAGCCTCCCCGCATCCTACGCCGATTGGTCCGAGGCGCGCGCCACGCGGGGTCTGGGCGGATGGTTCTGGTGGCGTCCCGGGCTGGACGCCGGACGAAAACTAGCCCCTGGCGGCCACGTCGTCGGGGTGCCCGCTGAAGTCCGGGCCGGTGTAGCCCTCGAGTTCCTCCCGCGGCAGGTAGTTGCCGTAGCCGGGATAGACCCCACGGGGCTGCGCGCACCAGCGCACGGCGTTGGCGATGACGTGCTGGACTTCGGCCTGGTGGTAGATGGGCAAGGTTTCGTGCCCGGGCCGGAAGTAGAAGATCTTGCCGTTGCCGCGGCGGAAGGTGCAGCCGCTGCGGAAGACTTCGCCGCCCTGGAACCAGCTGATGAAGACCAGCTCGTCGGGCGGCGGGATGTCGAAGTGCTCGCCGTACATCTCGCACTGCGGAATCTCGAAATACTCGCCCAGGCCCGCCGCGATGGGGTGGGATGGGTCGACGACCCAGATGCGCTCGCGCTCGTCGGCCTCCCGCCACTTCAGCCAGCAACTGGTGCCCATGAGCGACGAGAAGATCTTTGAGAGATGGCCGGAGTGCAGGACCACCAGGCCCATGCCCTCCCAGACACGCTTGCGGAGACGCTCGACGATCGCGTCGTCTACCTCACCGTGAGCCGTGTGGCCCCACCAGGTAAGGACGTCAGTGGCGGCCAGCACGTCGTCTGTGAGCCCGTGTTCCGGCTCGTCCAGGGTGGCGGTACGGACCTCCAGGTCGTCATGTTTCGCCAGCGGCCCCGCGATGGCGCCATGGATGCCGTCGGGGTAAATCGCGGCGATTTCGGGGTTGCGCTTTTCGTGTCGGAATTCGTTCCAGACGGTTATGCGGATGGGGTCCGCCATGGGGCACGCTCCTGGGAGGCTGGATAAACGCCTGTTGCTGGCATCCTACGCGCCTCGCGCTGTCCGTGGGTGACCAGCGCTTGGCGGGGTCCGTGCGCGTGTTCGCCCGAACGCGCACAATCGGAACTGTACGAACCCTGGACTTCCCGCGCATGGCCGATTTCGTGCCTTCGAACGACGTATCTGTTGATCAGGCCGCCCTGGACGCGCTGGCGGAGCTGGCGACGCCGACGGTCACGGCGGCCCTGGGCAAGCTCGGGTTCGACTTTGCCTACGCCACGGGCATCAACCCGCTGGCGCCGCCGGAAGGCGGCCGCATGGTGGGTCGCGCGCGCACCGTGCGGTTCATCCAGAAGCGCGAGGACCTGGTGAAGGCGCAGTACGCGGACCTCGAGAGTTCACCCCACCGCAGCGCCCTGGAGTCGATCGAGCCCGGCGAAATCATGGTCATCGACGCGCGCGGCTGCCTGGAAGCCGCCGTGGTGGGCGACATCTTCACCCGGCGCGTCCAGGCGCGCGGCGGCCTCGGGATTGTGATCGACGGGGTCTGCCGCGACATCACGGCGATACGCGAGGTCGGCCTGCCGCTTTACGCCCGCGGCGTGCACGGGCAGGGCATCGACCGCCGGCTGATGTCCGTGGGCAGCCAGGAACCGGTGCAGATCGCCGAGGTCGCCGTCATGCCCGGCGACATCGTGTTGGGCGACGGTGACGGGGTCGTCGTCATTCCGCCGCACGCCGTGGACGAGGTCATCGCCGAAGCCTCCACCCACGAGGAGCTGGAAGTCTGGATTCGGGAAGAGATCAGCGCGGGGCGCGGCAGCCTGCACACGCACTATCCGCCCAACGCCGAGGTGCTGGCCGAGTTTGAGGCGTGGCAGCGGGCGCAAGGGCGGGGTCCGCTCGGGCGCGAGTTCCGGCTCTAGGAAGGCGCCAGTCGACATGCGCATTACCGACATCGAGACGTTCGTCTGCAGCTACGCCTTTCCGGAGGCCGACCGGTGGTACGCCGGCGGGCGGGGGGAGCGCGAGCCGCTGGCCATGCACTTCAACGCCATCGTGCTGCGCCTGCACACCGACGAGGGCATCACCGGCCTGGGCGAAATCATGCCCTGGTCCGACATCGAGACGCGGGTGCGGGCGGTGCGCGACGTCGTGCGCCCCCGGCTGCTGGGTCGCAGCCCGTTCGACGCCGACAAGCTCACCGCCTTTGGATCTGACCTCGACACCAACCTGGCCCTGGCCGCGGTCAACGTTGCCTGCTGGGACATCGTGGGCAAGGCCACCGAGACGCCGGTGTACCGGCTGCTGGACACGGAGGGCCTGGCTGAACCGCGCTTGCGCTGCTATGCCAGCGGCGGCGTGAGCTGGGCCTGGTTTGACCGGCCCGACCAGCTGATCGAGGAAGCGCTGGAACACCAGTCCAATGGCTACACGGCCATGAAGCTGCGCATCGGTACCTCCTGGGCCCGCTCCGACGTCACGCCGGCTCGCTTCCTGGAGCTGCTGGGGCGCCTGCGCCACGCCGTCGGCTCCGACTTCGAACTGATGCTCGACGCCAACATGCGCTTCAGCCCCGACGAGGCGGACCAGGTACTCGAACTCGCCCGCGGACTCCGCGACCTGGACTTCCGCTGGTTCGAAGACCCAATCATGCGGGCGGAAGACGACGCCTCCTACCGCGGCATCACCGCCGAGGCCACGGACGCCGACAGCGTGACGGTCTACCGGCGGCTGCGGGAAGAGTCCGGCATGACGATCTCGGGCGGCGAGACGACCTTCGATCCCCGCGTCGTGCGCCGCCTGATCGACAGCGATGCGCTGGACATCGTCAACCTGGACGTCACCTGGACCGGCCTGGACCAGGCCCGCCGCTTCGCCCACTGGTTGGAAGCTCGCGGAAAGCTGTGCATTCCGCATAGCTGGACAACGGGCATCTCCTTCGCCGCCACGGCGCACTTCGTGGCGGCCATTCCCAACCGCTACACCCTGGAGCACCAGCTGATCAACAACCGGCTAATGGACGACCTGGTGATCGATCCGGTGTTGCCGGTGGATGGCTACGTGACGGTGCCGGAGCGGCCGGGGCTGGGGATCGAGCTGGACGAGGCGGCTTTGGACGGCAAGTTTCAGCGGATCGAGGGCGACATCCTCACGAACCTTTGACCAGTCGATACCAGCCTCGGCCGAACATAGTCTGGTGTGTGTGCGCGTGGATGCGGCAGGTCGCTAGTCGCTCGCTACATCCGGCTCGCTCGCCGCAGCAGGTGCGTCGGCGGCGTTCAGCTCCAACGCACGAGGCTTCAAGACTTCGTGAAATGTCTCGAGGCGCTCGTAGAGCCATTCCTTGGCTACCTGACGCTGGGACTCGTTCCGAAAGTCAAGGTCATTTCTTACTTGGATTCCTGCCCGTTTGCTGTTTGGAGGGTTGTGCCAAATCAGTTGTTCGCCGATCGCGTCCGCAATGGCTTTCGAATCTCCTTCCAGCAATGAGAGCCACGTCTTTGCATCGTCCCCATTGAGGCTCAACTCGACTCGAACAAAAGGCGGGGAAGTCGAGATCACCGATGCAAACGTTATCCAGGATCTACCAATCGGATGATTCATCCAGTGCTGAGGTCCCGGCTTTTGGCATCGAATATTGTCAGTCTGCGATTTTACGAGCGCTTCGAACTCAATCCAGAACTCAAGCTGCTGTCGCTTTGTTTCCGATATGGCCGGGTCCGTAACAAGTGATGTACTCCAGTCGTTCGGCTTGGCAACGATGTTGAATTTCGGCGCGATCGGCGAGTCAGAGATTTTCCAAAGTTCTATTTCCAGACCGAAAAAGTTCACACCTTTCTCGGTTTTCTGATTGAGCCAGTCAAGTGCCGCCCGGTGCTCATCGGTGAATGGCGCAGCAATCCAAACAACTGTCACGGCGTCCAGCCCGGCCGCGTAGGTCAGCAGCTGTCCCAAGTGATTGTGGTCCGTTCGCTCAAGCTGGTTCTCGATGAGCACGAGAGATCCTTCAGGCGAACCGTCCCCAGTGTCTCGGCAGACGATGTCCGCCCGAAACGGGCCCACGCCGGCCTCCGTCGACTCAACGTCTAGCTCCAGCCCGAGCGTTTCACCCAGCAGAGTGATGTTCTCCGACTCTGCAAGCCAAGGCGTGAAGTCGCCCGGCTCGCTTTGCCACACCCTCCTTAGATCAACGGGCTTCAACCGGCTCAGTACAACCTCAGTCACTCAACACCTCCTACGACGTTGAGCAATCACAGCGACACCCAGCTCGCGCCCTTCTGCGACGACTCCACGGCGCGGTAGATGAACTGCATGCCGCGGAGACCGTCGTAGGCGGTGGGGAAGTCGTATTCCTGCGTCGGCATAGGGTCGCCGTCGAGGTGGCGGCGGATGGCGGTGAGGGCGCCGACGTAGATCTGGGCGAAGGCTTCCAGGTAGCCCTCGGGATGTCCGGGCGGGATGCGTCCGGCCGCCGAGGCGTGGGCGTCCAGGTAACCCTGGGCGCGGCTGAAGGTCTGGCGCGGTTCGCCGAGGCGCCAGACGTCCAGGTAGTTCGGGTTTTCCTGGCCCCAGCGGATGGCGCCGTGCTCGGCGTAGACGCGCAGGGTGATGCCGTTTTCCTCGCCGGTGGCGATCTGGCTGGCGGTCAAGAGGCCTTTGCCGCCGTCCTCCAGGCGCAGCAGGGCGTTGACGTCCTCGTCCAGCGTGCGGTCGGGCAGGAAGGTGCTGAGATCCACGCACATTTCGCTGACGCGTTCGCCGGTGACGTACTCGAGCAGGTTGAAGGCGTGGGTGCCGATGTCGCCGATGGTGGCGCCGATGCCGGATCGGGCCGGGTCCAGCCGCCACTCGGCCTGTCGCATGCCGAGTTTTTCGTGCGGCGTAGCCAGAAAATCCTGCAGGTACTCGACGATGACCTTGCGCACCGTCCCCATTTGACCGGAGCGGAACAGCGCGCGCGCCTGCCGGACCATGGGGTGACCGGTGTAGTTGTGGGTGAGGGCGAAGACCAAGCCGGACTCCTCGACGATCTGAACCAGTTGCTCGGACTGCTCCAGCGTGTACGTCATCGGCTTGTCGCAGACGACGTGGATGCCGGCTTCCAGGAACGCGCGGCAGATGTCGAAGTGGGAGACGTTGGGCGTGACGATGCTGACGAAGTCGATGCGTTCGTCGGCCGGCAGCGCGGCCTCGGCGGCGGCCATCTCCTGGTACGAGTCGTAGACCCGGCCCGCGTCCAGGTAGAGCTCGGCGCCGGTTTCCCGGTTGAGCTCCGGATCGCGCGAGAACACGCCGGCAACCATTTCGGCCTGCTGCTCCATGGCCACGACCATCCGATGCACCGGACCGATGAAGGAGCCCGGCCCGCCGCCGACCATGCCCATCCGCAGCTTGCGGTTCCACGAGTCCATGAGTGGCGTCCTTTCGATCGGGCCCTGGCGACTAGTCCAGGCCCAGCAGCCGGCGGTTGGCGTCGGCGTCCATCTCGCCGCCGGCAAAGTCGTCAAAGGCCACGTCGGCCGCGTCGATCAGGTGGCGCGCGATGAACGGCGCGCCCTCGGCCGCGCCCTGCTCGGGGCTCTTGACGCAGCATTCCCACTCCAGCACCGCCCAGCTGCGGTAGCCGGCCTCGGTCAGCAGGGTGAAGACCTGCGTGAAGTCCACCTGGCCGTCGCCCAATGAGCGGAAGCGTCCGGCGCGACCGGTCCATCCCTGGTAGCCGCCGTAGGCGCCCACGCGTCCGTCGGGCCGGAATTCGGCGTCCTTGACGTGGAAGGCGGTAATTCGGTCGGCGTAGCGGCGAATGAAGTCCAGATAGTCCAGTTGCTGCAGCACAAAGTGGCTGGGGTCGTAGTTGATGCAGGCGGCCTCGTGGTTGTTGGTGGCGTCCAGGAACATCTCGAAGGTGGCGCCGTCGTAGAGATCCGATCCGGGATGAAGCTCGTAGGCAATGGTGACGCCGTGATCGCCGGCCATGTCCAGGATCGGCCGCCAGCGCCGAGCCAGTTCCTCAAAGGCCGTCTCGATCACGCCGGGCGGCCGCTGCGGCCACGGATAGATCATGTGCCAGGCGAAGCCGCCGGACATGACGGGAAGGGCGTTCACGCCCAGGTTGGCCGAGGCCTGGATCGACTTGCCGAGCTGATCCGTGGCCCACTCCGTGACCTCTTGCCCCGAAAGTCCGGGCGGGTGAAATACCGAGAATCCGTCGGCATAGGCCGGGTGCATGGCCAGGACCTGGCCCTGCAGGTGCGACGCGAGCTCGGTGACTTCAAGTCCCAGGTCGGCCAGTCCACCCAGGTAGTCGTCGGCGTAGGCCTTGGACTCCGCGACCTTGTCCAGATCGATCACGCGCGGGTCCCACGTGGGGATTTGCACCCCCGTGTAACCGAGGCCGGCCACCCAGCGGCCGATGTTCTCCAGGTTGTCGTAGGGCGGCTCATCGCGCAGAAACTGCGCCAGCAGGATGGCAGGGCCCTTCATCGACGCCATGCGGGCCTCCTTCGGCTCGGGTCCCGCGTCTTCACGCCGTGGTTCGGGTTCGCGGGACGCCTTAGCGGCACGGGGTGGCCGCAGTGTGAACAACCCCGGCTTCGGCTTCAAGTGGACTGCGGTCGTAAAATCAAGCGACCTGCCCTTGCCTTCCCGCAAGAGGCCACCCGAAAGCCGCCGCTACGGCCAAGCAGAAAGCCTCCGAATCCCTCGAAATGCCGGAGGATCCCGAAAAGACCGTCTACGCCCTCCACGGCCAGGAGCTCGCGAGCCGCGGCCGTCGCCTGGGGGCATTGGCGATCGACGCCGCAATCATCGGTCTGATTGTCTTGATGCTGTTTGTGGGCGCGGTTGTGGGCGAGGACAGGGAAATGCCGCCGGAGTCAGCCGGCTTGCTGACCGTGGCTTTCCTGGTCTTCTACCACATTCTGGCGTGGACGGCATTCAGCGCTACGCCCGGCAAGATGATGCTGAAGCTGCAGATCGTCGATCGCAACGGCTGGCGAATTGGAATCGTGCAGTCCATTGGGCGTCTTTTCGGCTACGGGGTTTCGACGCTGTTCGTCGGTCTTGGTTTCGCCTGGATCTTCGTCAGTCGATTCGGTCGTGGTTGGCACGACCTTATCGCCGGGACGTACGTCGTCTACCTGGGCCCCGAGAAGTCTCGATCCCGGGACATGGCCGGCGACCTCTATAAGGACCTCATGGGTGGCCCGCCGACCAAGCGGAACTTCGCGGGACCGGCCCCTGCCAGGACCGCACCCGGGGATTCGGGCACTGACGACCAGGACCAGGGAGCACGGCACGTGCGAGTGGTGGACGTGGACGATGCCAGGCAGCGCGACACGGATCGACCCGCTGTTGGGGACTATCCGGTAGCCGACTTCTCGCGTAGGGCGACAGCCTTCGGACTGGATGTCTTCGCATCGCTTGTTACGTCGCTTGCGGCACTGTTCGTCCTGTCAATCTGGATTCCGCGAACGCCTGAGGACTTTGTTGGTGAAGACACCGCCCGGCAGGACGCCATCAGGCTTTCCATAGTCCTCGCCCTTGTCTTTGGTTATCTCGTTTATCCCGTGATTTCGAATTGGATGTTCAAGTCCACCGTCGGAAAGCGAATAATGAATCTGCAAGTCGTCGATCTCGACGGCCGAAATGTAGGACTCTCGAGGCTGCTTATCAGGCACGTCTGTTACCTGATTTCCGCCCCGGTTTTCCTGATGGGGTTCATTTCGGTCTTGTTCGACGATTCGTCCCAGGGCTGGCACGACAAGCTTGCCGGTACATACGTCACCTACACCGGCGACGGCCGGGTCAGCGACCGGCGCGAGGCGCGGCGCCCGCGCACCACGGGCAAGGGACGACGCCGAAGCGATTGGCCTACTGAGTAGCCTCAGTCTCGAGTGCGGTCAACAGTGACCGCAGACTGACGGCCGGCACATGACTGCGTGGCGACAGGCGTCTGGACTCCATGAGTTCCGGCCGGGATCGTGCGCTGGGTTTGAGCCGGCACCGGTCACGGTGGACACGGTCGCCAGCCGGTATAATTTGGTCCCGCAGTAGCGGCGCGCACCCTGACCGGAGGCGACCCGTGGCTACGCAAGCAGACCGGCCGTCAGCAGAATCGGGAAACGGCGAAGCCGGCGCGACCGACGAGCCAACGGTTGGCGGCTATCCCCTGGCCCGCTTCCGAGCCCGCTTCGACGCGAATCTGCTCGACCTCTGTGTGCTGCTCCTGGTGATGATGTTGGCAAGTCTCGCGTTCAGCCTTGATCACTCGCGCCTCCTGGAGTCCGAATTCGCCATCTACATCATTCCCTACTACCTCTACTACGCCATCATCTACTTCGCCGTGTTCTGGTGGGTGTGGGGGGCCACGCCCGGCAAGCTGATTTTCGGCCTGCGGGTGGTCGACCACACCGGTGGACCCATCGGACTTGAGCGCGCCCTTGTGCGGACCGTCCAGATTCCACTCTGCCTTGGGTTCATTTGGGCCACATTTGACGAACAGCGGCAGGGTGTCCACGACAAGATGGCCGGCACCTATGTCATTGACCGGCGGCGGGGGCGTTCGAGGGAGACCGCGCCGGCAGAGTAGGTTGCGCTTCCTCGTCCGAGCGGCCATCGGTCGGTGCCCGCTGGCATTGGTTGGCTCCGTCCGTTCGGTTCCGTACCATCACCATCGTGGCTGAACTCTTCGACGCAAACTGCGCGGTCGGCATGGTTTCCCGGCCCGGGCCGGCCGGGGCCTTCCTGACCCCCGACGACCTGGCGGCGCACCAGGCACACTTCGGGATCGGCAAGGCGCTGGTCTACCACTCGCTTGCGCTGGAGGAGCACCCGACCGCCGGCAACCAGCTGCTCATGCGGGCGCTGGAAGGCCATGACTCGCTGATCCCGTCCTGGCTGGCGCTGCCCCACCACACCGGGGAATTCCCTGAGCCGGCGCGGTTTGTGGAGGACTTGCGCTCGGCGGGAGTGCGCGCCGTCCGGATCTTTCCGGACGACCAGCGGTTTCTGACCGATGATTGGGTGTTGGGCGAACTATTCGCGGCATTGGCAGGCCAGGTTCCGCTGTTCTGGCACATCGACGCGCTTAGCACAGCCACGGCCCGGGACTTGTACCGTGTCGCCACCACGCATCCCGATCTGCAAATCGCGGTGTGCGACGTGGACAAGATGATCAACCGCACCATGACCCCGCTGATGCGGGAGGCGCCGAACATCTGGCTGGAAACCGGCGGCTTTCGCACGCACCGGGGTATCGAATACCTGTCGAATGCCGTTGGCGCCGATCGTCTGGTGTTCGGCACGAAGCTACCCTGGCAGGCGGTCGGGCCACCGCACGCCGAATTGATGTACGCCGATATTGATGAAGACGCGCGCCGGGCCATCGGCGCGTCCAACCTGGAACGGCTGCTCGCCATGGCAGCCTGGTAGCGCGATGTTTGGTCATGTCTGGCGTCACAACGCGCCGCACCCTCATCACCACCACCCGGATCCTGTAGCCGCCGACGCGCTGGCGGGGGGGCCGCTGAGCGACTTCGTCATTGACGTCCACAGCCACCCGGGACCGGGGACCAACTTTTTCTACCAGGGCGGCGGCGCGGGCGACTTGCTTCGCGTCATGGACCGCACCGGCGTGGACTATTCTTGCTTCAGCGCGTACACAGCCATTGGCCCGGACTTCGTTCGCGGCAACGAACTGGTCGCCGCGGCAGTGCGCGCCCATCCAGATCGGGTGATTGGGTTCGCGGTTCCCAACCCGAACTATCCCGAACTGGCCAAGGAAGAGTTGATTCGCCGCGTGGACGACCAGGGATTTCGCGGCATCAAGATCCACTCCACGATCCACGAATACCCGATTCATGGCCCCAACTACATACCCGTGTACGAGTTTGCCGACGATCACAGGCTGCCGATTCTCAGCCACACGTACGACACTCCAGCACGCATACGCCAACTGGCAACCACGTACCCCAACGCGCGGTTCATCTGGGCGCATGCCATCTGGCAACACATCCGAACGCCGGACCTGGCGTTGACGGTGCGCGACCTGCCGAATGTCTTTTGCGAGATGTCCGGTTCGGGCAACCGCCGGGGGCAGATTGAGGCATTCGTCAAGGTGGCCGGAGTCGAGAGTGCGGTCTTCGGATCCGACTACCCGGTGCTCGGCCAGACCTGGCAGATGGGGAACGTGGCACACGCCGACCTGACCCACGACGAGAAGCGCAAGATCTTCAGCGGGAACATTCGAGGCGTTCTCGGGCTCTAATCAGTCGCGCGTCGCCTGGCAAGTTGGCAAGGCGGTGGGAAAGGTCCGGCTACGCGTCTGATCCAGGCATGTCTGGGTCGCCGGTGCGCCGGCGCTCGCGGTTGAGTAGGCGCCGCATGGTCGCCACGCGTTCGGCATAGGCCGGGTCGTCGGCCAGGTTGCAGGTTTCCCAGGGATCGTCGGCCAGATTGAAGAGTTGACGATGCGTCCGATCGGACATGCGCGTTTCAACTAGCTTCAGGCTCCCCCGGCGAACCATGCGCTGCGTGGAGTCGCCGGAACCGAGATTCTGGCCGCGCTGAAAGGCTGCAAAGACACCGTCGCGAATCTCTACGTCCTGTCCTGTCAGCGCTGAAACGAGGCTTACTCCGTCGCAGTCGGACGGCACCGGGAGGCCGGCCAAATCAAGGATGGTCGGGAACATGTCGTGCAGGTAACACAGCCCCTCACGACGCTGTCCGGCGGGGATGCCCGGACCGCGCAAGATCAGCGGGACGCGCAGGCTGTGGTCGTAGACGTTCTGCTTGCCTAGGAGTCCGTGCTGGCCGACGGCCAGTCCATGGTCGGCCGTGTAGATGACGATCGTGTCTTCGGCATGGCCTGAAGCGGCGAGCGCGGCGAGCAGCCGGCCGATCTGCGCATCCAGGTGGCTGATCATCCCGTAGTAGTCGGCGATGTGTTGGCGGACCTCGTCGGGATCGCGCGGATGAGCGGCCAGGGACTCGTCGCGTCCGTGCAGGTGCCCGTTATCGAAGGGGTGCATGCGGGCGAAGTTGGGCGACAGCTCGATCTCCCCGGGCGGGTACATCTCCGCGAACTCGGCGGGCGGTGTGCGCGGGTCGTGGGGCGAGGTGAACGCGGTGTACAGGCAGAACGGCTGTTCGGCGGGATGCTCCCGCAGCAGTTGAATCGCTCTGTCGACGAACATCTCGGTCGAGAAGCCGTCGCCAGGGGCCATGGCCTCGGGCGTATAAACGCCGTCCGGGTCGAACTCGTGCAGCGGCACGGCGTCGTGGTCGGACATCCCGCCGAAAAAGATGCTGCCGCCGCCGTCGAAACTGCGCGCGAAGAGGTCCGGCTCGTTGTGCCACTTGCCCACGCCGTAGGTTCGATAGCCCGCTCCGCGTAGCAGCTGTGGAAACGTCGGAATCTCGGGATCCATCGGGTATGGCGAAACATCCTCCAGATTCGGAGCGAATACTCGGAACAGCGAGCGCCCGGTCATCAGCATCGCCCGGCTGGGCATGCAGACCGCGTTGGACGTGGACCCCATGATGTAGGTGCTGGTCAGCGCGGTCCCGGCCGCGGCCAGGGCGTCCAGGGTCGGCGTGTGGACTGCCGGATTGCCCAGTGACCCGATGGCGTCGTGCCGATGGTCGTCGGCGATCAGGAACAGGAAGTTCGGGGGCACGGGCGGGGACCGGGAAAGGCGAAGTCGGCTCAGCGTAACGCGGGCCGCGAAATGTCAGCCGAAGCCCACGGGGCTCGGCTCGTCAGGCCTCGCCTACGGGCAATCGGCGGCCGCGCCGCACGACGACCGCCGATCCATCCGCCAGGAAGGCCGATGCCGGCTCGCGGCTCAGCGCCTGGGCGAATTCGTCGCCGTACAGCCGGCCGACGTCGCATGCCAGCTCCACCTCGATCGCTTGCGCAACCCGCCAGCGCGGGTGCTCGACCTGGTATTCGAGCGTCGAACCGTCCCTCTGAACCGCATATCCCCAGTAGTGTTCCGTGATGAACGCGGCCTGGGATGCCGGGTCGGCAACCCGCCAGTCGCCCAGCCCGGCGATCGCCAGGCCGTTCCAGGCGCCGTCAAGTCGCCATTCGTAGCGTGCCGAGGTGTTGTCCACCACGTGGCGCATCGGCAGGGCGACGTAGTTCTCGTTGTAGACCACCCGCGCCAGCCAGGCGATGGCGCGCCGCGGAACGATCTCCTTGATGAACACAACCCCCCGCCGCACCTCGCCTTGAACCTCGCGCCGTACATAGAACCGGAGGTTCGCCTCCAGGAAGTTGGCGTGGAACGGTATGGGTACGCCCATCAGCCTCGTATTGAGGAACCGGAAGCCAACTACGCTCACGAAGCAGCGTCCATCCCAGAAGTCAAGCTCGGTGCCCACCGGCACCCGCGGTCGTAATACGTCCGGCTCAATCTCGTAATTCAGCAGCGCCAGGTCGCGCCATTCGGCGGTGAGGAACGTTCGCTCAGGCATGGCTGTAGCCGGCGCCTCGTCCCTTCCAGGCCGCCTCACGGAATCGATCCGTCGCAGCCTTACTCACAAGTCCTCGCCATGCGAACACGTCTCCCGGGTGTGTCCAAGGCTTCGAATCGGACCAAGCCTAGTCGGACGCGGGCGTACGAGGCTGTCCGCGCTGCCGGAGGGACTATCGCGGTGTTGGCCGAATCCCGGCTGGACGAGCGGCAGTCGGGCGTTCGTCATACGGTCGGTAATAGATGAGAATGCGGCTTGAGGCCTTTCGCCGGAGTCCCAGCATGTCCGCGCAGCGTCCGAACATCCTGTTCATCACGACCGATCAGCAGAGGGGCGACGCTCTGGGCGTCGCGGGTCAATCCTGGCTGCAGACGCCGACGCTGGATGCGTTGGCACGGGACGGCTACTACCTGGCCCGCTGCTATAGCGAGACGCCGGTGTGCGTGGCGGCGCGCACGACCTGGATGACCGGGCAGCACCCATGGGCGCACGGGGTCTTTGGCAACTCGCGGAATCCGATGAATCCGGAGAACACGCTGCCGGGCGTGCTGACGCGGCACGGGTATCGCACGCACGGTGCCGGGAAGTTTCACTTCACGCCCGATCAACGCATGTTGAACGGCTTTGAGAGCACAGTTATATGCGAAGAAGGCCGCATGCGGGAGGGCGACGACTACCACCACTGGCTGCAGACCACGCCCTGGGCCGGGCTGGAACGCGCGCACGGCGTGGGCAACAACGACATCTTTGCGGCGCCCTCGCCGGTGCCGGAGTCGCACTACGTCTCCACCTGGACCGCCAATGAGGCGATCCGCTTCCTGCACCAGCATCACGCGACCGAGCCCGAGCGGCCCTTCTACCTGCATTGCAGCTTCACCAAGCCGCACTCCGCCTACGACCCGCCGCGCCCCTACGACCAGCTCTACGCACCTGACGAAGTGCCCGAGCCGTGGCGCAACGGGAAGGACATGCCGGAGAGTCCGCCACAGCTCCGCCGCGCCAACTTCGAGTACACGTGGCATTCCCTGGGACCCGAGCAGATAGCGCTGGCACGCGCGTTCTACTACGGCAACATCACACACTTGGACCACTGCATCGGCCGCCTGCTGGGCGTGCTGGATGGGCTGGGCCTGCGCGAGGACACGGTCATCGTCTTCAACTCCGATCACGGGGATCTGATGGGCGACCACAACCTGTTCTTCAAGAGCAACTTTTACGAGGAGTCCACGCACGTCCCGCTGATCGTGTGGGCGCCGGAGGCGATCCGGAACGAATTGGACCTCGGCCCGTCGCGCCGCGTTGACTCCCTGACAAGCCAGGAGCAGTTGATGCCGTTCATGCTCAGCGCCGCCGGCGCCGAGCTCCCGCCGGACGTCGGCACCGCGCCGCCGCTGGCCGACGTGATCGCCGGCCGCCACCCGGGGGAGCCGGTTCACGGGGTGTTCGGCAACCAGGAGAATCGCCAGCTGGCGCTGATCGAAGAGCGCTACAAGTACATCTGGTGGGCCAACGGCCGCTTCGAGCAACTGTTCGACCGCCAGTCCGACCCAACCGAGCTGACGAACTTGGCCGACGACCCGGCCTATGACGACGAGTTGGGGCGGATGCGAGCCGCGCTGGTCGAAATCGTGCGCTCGCACGGTGGCCACGCGGCGCTGCAGGGCGACGACCTGCGCGGCGCCGACTACGACGAGTCAACCACCAGGTTTGGCAAGCGCAATCCCCAACCGTGGGGGCGGCGGCCGTACTAAGGCCCATAGCACCCAACCAGGAAGTCGCAGGTGGCCGAACAGACTCCGTCCGCACGTCGATTCCTAACGACGTTGCGAGGTGGAGACGCAGCCGGCATGCGTTCGCTGCTGCAGTCCGATTCGTGGTTGCGAGCGCACATTGACGAGCCGTGGGGGTATTTTGACGCGCCGGCGCTGGTTGAGGCGAGTTCGCACGGGGATGCCGAGATGATGCGGGTGCTGGTGGAGGCCGGCGCCGACGTGAATGCGCGGTCGGGTTGGGAGCCGGGCGGTTCGGGTGTGCTGGACGGTGAGCACGTCGAACTGTGGGTCAAGGAGTGGCGTGCGGACGGTACGCCGGTGATGACCGAGCTGTTCAACGACTTCCGCCTGCGAGGACTGACGGTTGATGCGCACGCTGCCGCAAATCTCGGAGATCTGGCCACGTTGCGGCGGCTGATCGACGAGCGTCCGGATTGCGTGAACGAGCGAGGACGTGACGGTGCCTCGCCGCTGCACATGGCGCGCACGCCGGCAATCGTGGACTTGCTGGTGGATAACGACGCCGATGTGGATATGCGGGATATCGACCACGGCGCGACCCCGGCACAGTGGGCCATTGATGAGCCTGCGGTCTGTGAGCGAATGATCGAGCGAGGCGCCATGCCGGACATCTACATCGCGTGTGCGCTGGGCGACATTGCGATCGCGGACCAGGTGCTGGCAGATCATCCGGACGCCTTGCGCTCACGGAGCAATCACGGTCCGCACATGCATGGCCGGCCGCCCGGCGGGCACATGTACATCTACCGGATGGGTGTGGGGATGCGCCCGCTGCCCTTCGCCAGTACACGGGGCCACGGCGAGTTTGTCGAGGAGCTGCTGGAGCGAGCCAGTCCCGCGGAGCAGCTGATACATGCAGCCTGGACCGGTAATCGCGATCGCGCGCAGTCGCTTGCGGACGCGCAACCCGGACTCAGCGCGTCACTGTCAGCCGATGAGTCACGGGCCATCGCTGACGCCGCCTGGAATGACAACTGCACGGGAGTCGGTTTGATGCTGGAGGTCGGTTTTCCGGTCGATGCGCGCGGAGATGACAGCGGCACCCCGCTTGATCGGGCTGCGGTACGGGGATACGCGGACATCGTTGAGGTGCTGCTCCCGCATAAGCCGTCCCTGGGCGTTACCAATGACTTCGGCGGCACGCCGCTGGGCGGGGCGATCTGGGGCGCGGGCAACTTCCGCGATCCCAAAGGCGACTACGCGAGAACCGTGGACCTGTTGGCAGCCGTTGAACCCACTCTCAACCGGCTTGGGGACGATGGCCGGACGCATCTCGACCGGGCCGTGGCTTCCGGCCGCGATGACGTGGCGCAGGCCTTGCAACGACACGGTGGCCTGGGATCCAGCGAGTTGCCAGGTTATCCGCTTGGATGATGTTTCACGTGAAACATTGACTCGCTGGCAACCGTCGGAGGATCGGGTAGTCAACCGTCCCATGGCGCATGCGACCGTGGGGACATTCGAGATCTCCCCTGAGCGCGGCTGCGTGTCATCCATGCTGTCGCGACCATCCACGGCGCGAACGCTGCTAGTGCTGGGTCACGGCGCAGGCACCAACGCTCGACACCCGTTCATGGAACGGCTAGCTCAAGTGCTGGCCGCTGAGGAGGTGGCGACCTTTCGGTACAACTACCCCTACTCGGACGCCGGACAGGGTGGAATGGATACCGAGCGCGTGCGCTTGGCCACGGTGCGGGCGGCAGTAGTCGCCGCCGGGAAAGCTGCACCAGATCTGCCTAAATTTGCCGGCGGACACTCGATGAGCGGTCGAATGACAACGCTGGCCGTATCGAAGGGAATGATCGACAGCCTGTGCGGGATCGTTGCCTACGCGTTTCCGCTCCACCAGCCTGGGCGGCCAGACACTACCCGGGCCCAACACCTAGCGGAAGTCGACGTGCCGATTCTTTTTCTGTCAGGGGACCGCGACCGCATGGCGCGGTTGGATCTGCTTCGCGGAGCCGTGGACGAACTTACGGAAGAGGCACATCTGCATGCCTTGGAGGGTGCGGATCATGGCTACAAGGTCTTGAAGCGCTCTGGCCGCACGATCGAGGAAGTGCTGGACGAAGCAGCGCGCGTGACGTCGGACTGGATGGTCGAGCAGATCAAGGGCTAGCCCCCCATCACTCCGAAGCCGACCCTCGCGCCACGCGCCAGAGGCAGCCGCCGATGACATAAGGTCACACCGGGACCGTCGCCGGACCGGGCCTTGAGGCACCGCAGCGGAAGGGAATCGAGCGATGGCAGCGAATAGACCAAACGTCGTCCTGTTCATCAGCGATCAGCAACACGCCGACACCATCGCGGCCGGCGGCGTGGAGGGTATCCGCACGCCGCACCTGGATTGGGTTGCCGGCGACGGGGCGCTGTTCGATCGCGCCTACTGTCCGTACCCCATTTGCTCGCCGTCACGCATGGCGACGCTCTCGGGCTTGTATCCGCACACCAACGGGATGGTGGCCAATCACCAGATGCGGCCGGGCTGCGACCTGATGCGCTACCCGGAAGGCGTTCGAAACCTGGGCGACTACCTGGGTGATCTTGGGTACCTGCGGGGCTATGCCGGCAAGTGGCACCTGGGCAGTGGGGCAGCGCGACCAGGGTTTCCCGACTTCTGCTCGCGCTCCGGAGATATAGACGTGGACCGGCGTGCCCAGAACGAGATCCTGCGGCTGACCCAGCAGATTGGGGTGGAGATTGGCGGCAAGGAGCATGGATTTGAGCCCGATCCCGCCGTCTACAACCGCAAGACGAGCGTTGGGCCGTCGCTGCTGCCGCTGGCTCAGCACCCGTCCTTTTTCCACATGGATCACGCCAGCGACTGGGTACGCGGCCGAAAGGGCGACGACCGGCCGTTCTGCCTGGTCTATTCCTGTCACGAGCCGCATCCGCCGTACACCTCGCCCGAGCCGTTCCATTCAATGTACGACCCGGACGATATGGATGTTCCGGCGAATCGGCATGACCCGGGGGGTCCGGCGCTGGTTGCCCACCGCGACGCGGAGCAGCTCAAGGTGATTTCCGACTGGACGGACGACGAGATTCGATCCATGCGGGCGGCCTACCGGGGTGCCGTGTCATACGTAGACCACCTGGTTGGGCGGCTGGTCACGGCCTTGCTGGACGCGGATAAGTGGGGCAACACGCTATTCATTTTCTTCTCGGACCACGGGGAAATGCTGGGACACCACGGGCTGGCCGCGAAGGGCGCCGTGATGTACGAGGACCTGGTGCGGATTCCCCTGATCGTTCGGCCTCCCGGAGGGCTTGGCGCCGCTCATCGGTCGGCGCGCGTGGTGTCGTTAGTGGACCTGGTGCCGACGATCGTACGCATGTGCGGCGGACAGCCGGACGACGTGTTGCAAGGAGTGGACTTCAGCGATCTGGTGCTGGGCGGGGACACGAAGGTGAACGACGGGGTCGTCGCTGAGTTTCACTCGGTGAACTGGACCGATCCCCTGCACCTGCTGCGGATGTGGGTAGACGAACGCTGGAAGTACGTGGAGTCCCAGGACGACAGTGACGAGCTGTACGATCTGCAAGACGATCCGCTGGAACTGCACAACCAGGTCCGAAACCCGGCCTGCCGAGAGCAGGTGGAACGCTCGCGGCGGGCGTTACGCCGTTGGTGCGAAGCTACGGGCGATGCCTGGCCGGAGGTCGTGCAGCCGCCGCCGCGTCCCGCCACGCTGGCGCGGCCCATAGTTTAGGCGGCGGTACAGGCCGGACTTTCGAGTGGTTCGACGCCGTCGCACACCTGTTATAGAGTTTGCGGCGCGACGGATCGCTGAGCGTCAACACGACACTCATGCCGTAACCAGGGAGGGATTGATGCGTCGACTCATTTCCCGTAGGCACATGCTGCGCGGCGCCGCCGCGGGCGCAACCGGACTAGCCGGCCTGGCGGCCTTGGCGGCCTGTGGCGAAACGAAGGTCGTGACCAAGGAAGTTCCCGTCAAGGAAACGGTCATCAAGGAAGTTCCGGTAGAGAAGATCGTCCGTCAGACGGAGATCAAGGAAGTCCCGGTCGAGAAGATCGTGACCCAGCAGGTCGAAAAGATCGTCACGCAGACCGTCGAGGTCCAGAAGGTCGTTGAGGTTGAGAAGGTCGTAAAGGAAACGGTCGAGGTCGAGAAGGTCGTTACCAAGGAAGTCCAGGTAATGGTGGAGGCGCCGCCTGAAACCCGCACCGTCAAGATCGAGCACGCGACCGACCACACCTCGGGTCCACGTGGCGCGGCCATGTCGTGGGCCATCGAGCGCTTTGCTGTGCAGCGCCCGGACATCAAGGTGAAGTTCATCCCGCAGGACCACATCTACTACGAGAAAATCGCCATCGAAGCGGTGGCCGGCACGCTGTCAGAGACAAACCTGCTGAACGGCGTCTCGTTCCAGCAGTTCGTCGGTGCGGGCATCTGGCTGCAGATCGACGACATCCTGGCCAAAAAGGACGGCTACGACCCGTCGAACTACTGGTTCCAGCCCGACATCTACTCGGACAACAGGGACCAGAGTTATCCGTACGACGCCACTCGCCTGCAAGGCCCGTTGTACGGGATGCCCTACCAGGGCGCCCTTGGCGGTCTGATGTACAACATCAACCTGTTCGAGGGAGCTGGCGCCACCCAGCCGACGGAAGGCATGCGCTACAGCGACCTGCTCGAGGAGATGAAGAAGATCCGCGACCCCGAGAACGACGTATGGGGAATTCGCGCGACCCGCTCCGAGCAGTTCCAGGTGTTCCCGCAGATGTACGGGTACAACAACGGCCAGGCGCGAGTGGAGGGACCAAACGGTCATCAGATTTGGGGACCGCCGCTGGACGATGGTTGGCGGGGTTGGCAGGACATCGTGGATTACATCCACGTTGAGAACGTGTCGTACACGCCCGAAGAGCGGAGCGGGCTTTCCGGGGAGTTCGGTAGCCCGTTTTCCGCCGGAAAGCAGGCGGTGGAAATCGGCGGGTCGGTCTATGGCACCGGCGGTCGGATTCCAACGATTCGTGACCGGTTCCAGTGGTCGCTCGGTCCTATGCCCTGGGGCGAGAACACTGATCACGCCAATTTCGAGTGGAACGACCAGCCGCACATTGTGGCCGGTACAGCTACCGTGACGGGCGTGGAAGAGCAGGCGGTGGATTGGGTCTACTTCCTGTCCGGTCCCGAGGTGCAGGGCCGCGTGTCAATCGACCGCGGTCACCTGCCGACGTGGAAAGACGTTGCGAACTTCCCTGAAGCCGTCGCAGCGCCGCCGGAAGGGATGCATCACCTGTACGAGTACATCGCAAACCCGAATCTCCGGGCCATGCAGTGGTACGTGCCGGGCGGTTTCTACTCCGAGATTCGCTCGTTGTGGCGGCCGGTTATGGATGGCGCGCTGGTGGGCGAGATCTCGGCGCAGGAGTCCACGGACACGGCCAGCGAGAAGGTCAACAACCTGCTGGCTAAGTTCCAGGAGCAGTTGAACAACGGCGACGTCAAGCGCTAGCGCCTGACCCGTCGTTGAGACGAGGCCCCCGCTTCAGCAGCGGGGGCCTCGTTCACTTATCGGCGCTCGGGAGCCAGAGCGGACACTGCGGGGTAGTGTTTGCGAATGACGATTTCCCCGCCGGTGGCTGAGGGCGGCGTCAGGCAATGGCGCTGCCTGACCCTGCTGACGGTCGCGGTGTTGCTGGCGCTGGCGCCCTGGTTTAGCGCCGCGGCGGTTGCGCCGCTGATCCAGGCGGAGTGGCAGCTGAGGGCCGGAGCGGCGGCGTGGCTGACGCTGGCCGTGCAGTTGGGGTTCGTGGCTGGGACGCTGGTGAGCGGCGTTCTTAACATTCCCGATCGCTTCGACGCGTCGCGGCTCTTCGCACTCAGTGCCGTCGGCGCAGCCCTGACGACTGCCGGTCTTGCCGTGATTGCCACTGGCCCGCTTGACGGAGCCGTCCTGCGTTTCCTGACTGGAGCGTTTCTGGCGGGCGTGTATCCGCCAGGTCTGAAGCTGGCCGCCACCTGGACCCGACGTCGTCGGGGGCTAGCGTTGAGTCTGATCGTGGGCGCGCTGACCGTCGGGTCGGCCAGTCCGCATTTGGTGCGGGCATTGCTGGATGCCTCCTGGCGGCCGGTGGTGCTGGTGACCGCGGGGCTGGCGCTGGCCGCCGGAATGCTGGTGCTGGGCGGGGTTCGCCAGGGGCCGTTTGCGGCACCGCCGGCCCGGTTCAATCCCCGGTTCGCGCTGCAGATCGTGCGCGCGCCGGGGCTTCGGCTGGCCACGTTGGGGTACCTGGGGCATCAGTGGGAGTTGTATGCCATGTGGGCGTGGGTGCCGCTGTTCCTGGCGCAGGTGGTTGCACGGGAGGGCGGGGAGCCCGGGCTGGCTGCCGGACTGGCGTTTGCGGTGATAGCGGTGGGTGGAGGCGGGGCGGTCCTGGGCGGTTTGGTGGCTGATCGTGTGGGGCGGTCGGTGACGGCGGCTGGGGCGATGGCAGTGAGTGGGAGCGCGGCGATTGCTGTGGCGTTGCTGGTGGATGCGCGGTTGTGGGTATTGGTGCCGATTCTGTTGGTCTGGGGAATCAGCGTTATTGCGGACTCGGCGCAGTTTTCGGCGGCGATCTCGGAGTTGAGCCCGCTGGAGTACGTGGGCACCGCGTTGACAATGCAAATCTGCATTGGGTTCTTGCTGACATTCGTGAGTATTCACCTGCTTGGGGTACTGGTGGATAGCGGGCCGCACTGGGGGGCGGCGTTTGGGTTGCTGGCGTTGGGGCCGGTGTTTGGGGTTGTGTCGATGCTGGCGTTGCGGCGGCGGCCGGAGGCGGTGCGGATGGCGGGCGGGCGCCGCTAGTAGACGGGTGGGCCGGGGTTGTAGCTGGGTGGGCCGAGGCCGGGGACCATGTGGTCGTGGGGGCGGCCGGTAATGAGCCGGGAGCCGTCGGTGAAGCCTTCGGGGCGGCCGCGCAGTTGCTCGATGAGGCGCTGTCGCCAAGGACCGAGGTCGGACTGCGCGGAGAGGTCGCGCTCTTCGAACGGGTCGTTGCGGACGTCGAACAAGAGCTCCTGGCCGGTCTGGCTTTCCCAGATGTACTTGTGACTTTCGTTGACTAAGGCGTGCCAGCCGCGGGCCCACTGTTGTTCGGCCGGCGGGGGTTCGTGTTGCGTGGTTCCAAGCGCTAGTTCGGAGCCCGCGCCGCTGGCGTATTCCAGGTGGAGCGCGTCGCGCCAAGCGACAGACTCGCCGCGGACCAGCGGGACCAGGCTGCGACCGGTGACCGAGGACGGGACGTCGGCGCCGGCAGCGTCGATGAGGGTGGGCATGATGTCCTGCAGACCAACGGGCTGGTCGAGGACCTGTGCGCGCGGGGCGCCCCAGGCCTCGGGCGGGTTGATGAGGAAGGGAATGCCGGCGGAGGCTTCGAAGGGAAAGCTCTTGGCGATGTGGTAGTGGTCGCCGAGCATCTCGCCGTGGTCGCTGACGAAGACGACCAGCGTGTCCTCCAGCACACCCTTGTCGCGCATGTACTGGAAGAGCCGGCTGAGCTGCATGTCGATGTGGTCGATCATTCCAAAGTAGGCGGCGCGCATGTAGTGCATGGGCAGGGGATCGAGATTCATGCCGCGGCGGTAGAAGCGCCGTTCAGAGCGAACCTCGGGATCAATGCCGCGATCCGGACCCTTCCAGGGCTCTACCCAGTCGCCGATGACGGGATCCGGCAGATCCACGTCCGCGTAGCGGTCGAAGAAGAACTTTGGCGGGGTGAATGGGGGATGAGGGTCGATAAAGGAAAGGTTGAGGAAGAAGGGCTGGCTGGTGTCGCGTCGTTCCAGGAAGTTGATGGCGCGGGAGACGCACCAGAAGGTATGGGTGAGTTCCTCGGGCAGGTGGTTGGGGCGGCCGATCCAGCCGTTGGGGGTGGCGCCGTGGGCCATGGCCCAGCGGTCGAGCGGTATCTCGCCGTGCAGCCAGTCCAGATAATCGTTGTCCTCGTGGCGGGTCGAGTCGGCCAGTTCCATGGCGTCGAAGCCGAAGCGGCGGCGCTGCGGGAAGAGGTGGATCTTGCCGATCATGCGGGTCTCGTAGCCGGCCTTGCCCAGCTCGCCGGCCAGCGTGGCGGGCGGATCCCAGGGAATACCGCCGGTCATTCCGACCATGCCGTTAACGCAAGGGGCCTGGCCAGACATGAGCACGCGGCGAGCGGGGATGCAGGCCGGAGATTCGGTGTAGCCGCGGCGGAAGCGCGTGCCGGTGGCGCCGATCCAGTCCATGTTGGGCGTCTGCAGGACCGGGTGGTCGGCGATGCCGAGCGCGTCGTTGCGTTGCTGATCGGTCATGATCAGCAAGATGTGGGGCTGCTTGTCGGCCATGGCGCGAGCCGCTAGAGCTTGGGCCGGGTCACGGTGATGCCCGGCGGGACCATGGTTGGAATCATGTGCTCGTGTGGCTGGCCGGGAATCAGGCGCTGGCCGTCGGTAAAGCCTTCCGGACGGTCGCGCAGCTTCTCGATCAGGTGCTCACGCCAAGGGGCGAGGTCTGCCTGCTGAGACAGGTCGCGCTCCTCGAGCGGGTCTTCGTGAAGGTCGAAGAAGAGCTCGCGGCCAGTCTGGCTCATCCAGATGTACTTGTAGCGCGTATCGACCAGCCAGTGGTTGCCGTCGACGTAGCGGTACATGCCGCAGTGCTCGCCGTGCAGGTATGGGCGCCAGTCGGCGTCGTCGCCGCGCATGAGGGGCAGCAGGCTGCGGCCGCTGACGGACTCGGGGACTGGGGCACCGACGGCTTCGAGGATGGTGGGCATGACGTCCTGGAGGCCGACGGGCTGATCGCAGACGATTTCGCGGGGGAAGCCCATGCGCTGGGGAGCGCGAGCCAGGAAGGGGACGCGGGCGGAGGCGTCGAAGGCGCGGCACTTGGAGTACATCTGGTGGTCACCGAGCATCTCGCCGTGGTCGCTGACGAAAATGATGAAGGTCTCTTCCAGCAGGCCGCTGTCGCGCATGTATTGGAATAGCCGGCTCATCTGCATGTCGATGTGGTTGATCAAGCCGTAGTAGGCCGCGCGCAGGTTGTGCATGGCACCGGGGTCGATGGGGCCGCGCTGGCCGTAGGGGCCCTTCTCGGCCGGGATGCCGCGGGGCGGGCCTTCCCACGGCTCCATCCAGTCGCCCATGGCCGGCTCGGGAAGGTCGAGCGCGGCGTAGCGGTCGAAGAACCAATCGGGCGGGGTCATTGGGGGATGGGGGTCGATGAAGGAGACGTTGAGGAAGAAGGGGCAGGAGGGGTCGCGCTTTTCGAGGTACTCGATGGCGCGGGAGACGCACCAGAAGGTGTGGGTCTTCTCCTCGGGGAGGTGGTTGGGGCGGCCGATCCAGCCGTTGGGGGTGGCGCCGTGGGCCATGGCCCAGCGGTCGAGGGGGAACTCACCGCCGAGCCAGTCCAGGTATTCGTTGTCGTCGGCGCGGGTGGAGTCGGCGAGTTCGAGGACGTCGAAGCCGAATCGCTTGCGCTTGGGATGGAGGTGGAGCTTGCCGACCATGCGGGTTTCGTAGCCGGCGGCCCGCAGCTCGCCGGCCAGGGTGGCGGGCGGGTCCCAGGGGGCGCTCATGAAACCGACCATGCCGTCCTCGTCGGGCGGGCGGCCGGACATGAGGACGCGGCGGGCCGGGATGCAGGAAGGGGACTCGGAGTAGCCGCGGCGGAAGAAGGTGCCGGAGGCGCCGAGCCAGTCCATGGCGGGGGTCTGCAGGACGGGGTGGCCGTCGATGCCCAGGCAGTCGCCACGCTGCTGGTCGGTGATGATGAGCAGCACGTTGGGGCGGCTCTGGTCCTGGCTCATGCGGGGCATCCCGTGGGCAGGCAACGCCTGACGGTACCGCTCCGGGGCGTGCGGCTCAACTCGCTCGGCGGAAGGCGTGGAAAGCAGGGCCTTCGCGCACGTAAGAGTTTTTTCCAAAAAACTCTTGAGGCGCGGCGGGGCCCCGTTTGGCCCGCTCTGGTGTACGGAAATCTGCTGGCGGCAGGGGCTGAGGTTGTGGCCAAGCGCGGCAGTGCTGGGGAGGGTGTGAATCACGACCGCTGCGAAACGGGAAATCCCTGCCAAGAATCTCCTGAGCCGGCGCAGGACCCGCGGACGCCCGCGGCGCGGCGTGCTGGGAAGCGCCGGGCCGGGGGTGCGGATGAAGGTTGCGGCGACGGCCACGAAGGATTTCCGATCAGGGTTGCGTACTGGTCACGCTTAGTGTACACTAGATGCGTACCACAGGCAAGCAAAGGAGCCACGGCAAGGGACAATCGACACTTCGGACACTCAGACGGGTGGGGCACGACGGGATCGGTTCGCTGGGGAACGGATGCCGACGGAGCCCTTGTTCAAGACAGCGCGACCGCGCCGGCGCAACGAACCGCCGACAGCGGGCAGCTAGCGCTATGGCCAGAACAGGCCGCCAGCTGGCGGCCTGGCAGCGGGCGGCATTGCTTCTGGCAGGCGGGTCGCGCTAGGGGACAGTGTGTGGGAGGCGCTCGAGGATTCGGTCGAGTTTGTCGTTGGTTTGCCGAACCTCGGACCGGAGATCGTCGATGTCGGCGTGCAGGTCGGTGCGGAGTTCCTGCATGTCGGTCTTGACGTCGGCGCGCATCTCCTGCATGTCGGCCTTGACGTCGGCGCGAAGTTCCTTGAAGTCGGACTTGACCTCGGTCCGCAGGTCGCGGACTTCGGTCCGGACGAGCTGGATGTCGTCCTTCACATCAGTCCGCACTTGCTGGAATTCGGCCGTCACGTCGGTCCGGAGATTGTGGACCTCAGTTCGTACTTGTTGAACGTCGGCTCGCACAGCGGTCCGCACTTGCTCGACTTCGGTCCGCAATTCCTGGTTGTCAGACCGCGACTCGGCGCGCATTTCGCGAACATCAGTCCGCAGTTCACGAGTGTATTCGTCGCCGTCGGCCACGCCTCTCTGGACGGTGCCGAGGCGCATGCCGACGTGCCAGGCGGCGCCGGCTACGGCAAAGACCAGGGTGAGGCCGACGGTGATCATGGTGACAACGATGGGCATGGCGTCCACGGCGGTACTCCTGGTCAGGTGGCCACACGTCGCCGGTGCGCTCCGCCAGCACGCTCCTGGTCCGTGGCTCGGAAGGTTTGCGAACCCGCCGCCCACGGCTCGTTAATTGTTTGTATCAGGCGGAGTGCGAGAGCGTCAATTGTCTCGTCTGGCCCAGCCCAAATCGCGGGCTGGCGTGAGGACTGGCTAGGCGGGTGGTGGAGGAAGTCGCTCCAGGATGCGATCGACTTTGCGATTCAGCTCGCTGATATCGGATTCGCAACTTGCCAAGCCCTTCTCGACGGCTCCCAGGCGACTTCCGAGTCGCCAGGCCGCACCGCTGATGGCAAGAACCAGGGTCATTCCGATCGTGCCCATAGCGATGATGATGGCTGTAACGTCCGTGGCGGTGCTCCTTGTCGAGTAGCCACGTGTCGTCTCTGCGACTTGCCAGTTCGTCGCAGGCGTCCGTGGCTGGTAGGGTTTGCGAACCGACCGCCCACGGTCCGTTGACTGTATGTATCAGGCGGAGCGCGCACAAGTCAACTAAGCGGATTGAGTCGACGTCATGGGCGCACGACGTGCCTATTTATTACCTGCAGACCAAAGCTAGAACTTTCTCGTCATTCGTACGCAGACTCAAGCTGACTATTACCAAGCATGATCGATCCAATAGGAACTCCCAGCAATCTTCACTTCAATTTCACACAGGTATTCTAGTTATTCATTGATATCATCCGAGATGGAGTCAATCTTTGGCGTCACGACTTCAATAAAACGACAAATAGTCTTGGATAGCTCATCGGCGAACGCGTCCTCAGATACGTTCCCGAGGCGGGAAACGTGCAGTTCCGCATTCCTGAATCGCTGATCGTCGAAAACGTCTAGGCCCTCGAGCTTTTGCTCCAGGTCGCTAATCTCACTGTCCCAGAATCCCAGGCCCAGCCAGGCTCGCCACTCACTTGGGCCTTCTTCTTGCCGGACAAGATGGATGAAGTAGGCCATTTTCCAATTGCCCCAAAACGGACGCGAATACCACAAGTGCCAGTAGCGCGAGGACGGGTTTCCGCCAGCCCATCGGCTCGTCTTGTCGGGCCTCAGATGGAACGGCAAGCTGGCAATTGACCGATTGGACACTCCCCGAAGAAAGCGTGTGATCTCATCATGCCTATTTCTCGCAATAGTCTGAGCCAGCTTGCTAGTTCCCGGGCTAACCGGGATATTGTCGGTAGATGATTCACCAATGCTAATGATGTAGTCGTCGACGCCCGGAATCGGAATGATTGTGCTGGCCTGCACATAAAGCGGCCCATCCTCGCCGTCTTGATATGGCGTCAATTGGACGCACGAAATCAGATCGTCACCGGGGGCCTTCTCATTAAGCCAGAGGGCAGCGGAGGTTACTTCCGGTGCAAACCGGTGGCTGGCCAGGATGATGCGCTGGTCATTGTTCAGCGCATTCAAGTCGTCAGCGTTGAGATGTTGGAGCAGTCTGTTTGTCGCGTCATCCTCCGATGTTTCACTGTATTCGGCGAGCATGCGAATGATGTCGTCGGCGCTGGCGCGTTGGAGGTAGC
>JAPPLN010000055.1 GCA_028874175.1 Chloroflexota bacterium | reverse complement strand
TCCGACTTGGACGTGTCCGGGGAGCCGGGCGTCGATATGGCCGATCGGAAGGTGCCAATGATCGTGGGAAAGAGGCCGCCAGCTCGGCCGAAGGTTCGGCCCTTCTGCGTCCAGAGGTTGAGCGTGCAAATCTGGAACAGGAAGGTCTTGCCGACGGTTGGTTTGAGGGGAAGCAGAACTTCGCGGTCGCCCTCGGGGTGGAGGGTATAGCGGTGGTGGTAGGTGTGGCTGCTGGCGTAGTCAAAGGAATCGAACCAGCCCAGGAGGCCGAAGAAGTACAAGAAGAACTTGTTCAGGAACTTGGTCCGGAAGACCGAGCCGTGGACAAGCTCGTGACTCGCAACACCGCGCAAGAACGAGCCCACCGTCCCGTGGAAGTAGAGCCCGATGACAACGCCCACCCAGAATTGCTGGAGCCAGAAGAAGTAGGTAATGGCGCCGGTCAGGAGAAACAGGGACAGGTGGCCACCGGCCTGGAACCAACCCTGCAGGTCGCTGCGACGGGAGAGTTCGCGCAGTTTCGAGCCTTCGATGGGGCAGCGGTACCAGTCGACCCGAAGGTCTTTGCGAACGTCAGCCAGCGGCCGGTAGCTCATGGCCGAATCTCCCTGCGTTGCCGGATGTACAGACCGGTCGTGCTTCGGAGTCGAACGAGGCTAGCACCGCGGCCGGGGACGGTCGATTTTGGAGGCCGCGCCACCTCAGTCACTACCTTCCGGAGACCGACCACAGGGATTGCTCCGAAGGGGTCTCAGGGACGTAGGCGGCGAGTTCGGACTGGTGGGTTTGGATCTTCTCGATGGCGGTGAGGATCTGGTCCATGCCGTCGCGGGTGTCGAGGGTCACTCGGGTGGGGAGGGTGATCATTTCCTCGGCGCAGGCGCGTTCGGCGTTGGGGCAGCTCATGGCGGTGTAGTCGACGTCGGGGGCGCCGTTGGCGCGAGGCCAGACGCGGCTGAGTTCGCCGTCGACGTCCGAGAACAGGTCAGCGCGGTGCATGGGGCGGTGGTACTCGGTCTGGCCGGGGATGCCCTCGGCGTTGAGGGCCTTGACGAACAGGTCGCGGGAGAGGCCACCGAAGGCCCGGGCGTTGTAGCGGAGGACGAAGAGGTGGTTGGCGGCGCGGGTGGCGAAGGGGTCCTGGCGGCGGGGGGTAACGCCGTCGATGTCGTCGAGCAGGGAGGCGAGGTAGCGGCCGTTGGCGTCGCGGCGGGCGGTCTGCTCGTCGAGGCGCTGGAGTTGCGGCAGGCCGAGGACGGCGTGGACGGGGTGGAGGCGGCGGTTGCCGGAGGAGTAGGGGAAGAACTCCTCGGTGGCGGGACGGGTCTCGCGGGCACCGGTGAGTTCGCGGCGGCGCTGGCGGCGAGGGTGGTTGAGCTCGCCGTAGCCGCTGGCGCGTTCGTGGATAACAGGATCGTTGGTGATCAGGACGCCGCCGCCGCCGGCGGAGAGGTTCTTGCCGCTGCCGCAGCTGAAGCAGCCGGCGTCGCCGATGGAGCCGAGGCCACGGTGGTTCCAGGTGCCGCCGTGGGCGTGGGAGACGTCCTCGATGATGGCGAGGTTGTGGCGCCGGGCGATGGCGAGGATGGGCTGCATGTGGCAGCTGACGCCGCCGAAGTGGACGGTCATGACGGCGCCGGTGCGGGGGGTGATGGCGGACTGGATGGCAGCGGGGGCGATGTTGTAGGTGTCGGGGTCGATGTCGGCAAAGATCGGGACGAGGCCGGCGTTGAGGATGGCGGAGATGCTGGCGAAGAAGGTGATGGGGGAGACGATGACCTCGGCGCCGCGGTCGAGGCGGAGGGCCTGGAGGGCGAGTTCGAGGGCGCTGGTGCCGCTGTTGAGGCCGATGCCGTAGCGGGCGCCGTGGGCGGCGGCGAAGGCCTGCTCGAACTCGATGACTGGGTCGTCGTCGGAGCGGTCGCCGGCGCGGAGGCGGTCGGCGAAGGCGGCGATGTCCTGCTCGGGGAAGACGGGCCAGGCGGGGAAGGGCTCGGTGCGGACGGGGACGCCGCCGGTGAGGGCGAGGGCTGGCATGTCAGGACCGACTTTCGGGGGTGACGGTCGATGTCCCGGGAGAGAGCGTACATCGGCGGCGGCGAGTGGGCCTGGAATGGGGGTCTCGCGCGCAGTAAGAGTTTTTTCCAAAAAACTCTTGAGGTGCGGCGGGGTGGTTTTTTGGGGTGATTTGGGGCGGGGCGTGGTGGGGGTGGACGGCTTTACTTGGACGCGTGGCGGGAAGGCGGGTTGGGAGTGTGACGGGTAGCCCGACGGGGTGTGTTTTGGTGGGGTCTGGGGAGTGTCGGTAGCCGGGGTGGGTGGGGTGGCGTCTGGTCGGGGCAGCGAGGTGGCGTTTGGCGGACTGGCGGGGGCGGGGTGCGTTTCGGCGCCGAGAGGTGGGGGATGGGGGGCGGAGGCAAGGCGGGTGGACGGATGGTTGGCCGATTGCCTCGGCCTGGCCTTTCGAGACGGCGAGGTGGGGGTGGGTGCGAATGGGAGGGAGGGGAATGCGAGCAGGAGGAGGCGTAACGGGAGTGGGGGGAGGTGCAGGGCGGAGCGGGCGGGGGGCATTGGGGATTGGGGATCAGGTTGCGAGGCTTACTCAGTTAGTGTACATTGGGTGGGGACGGGTGGCAAATGGGTGGGGAGGGAGAGAGCTGAGAGGAGTGAGCGGTGAGGGAAGAGGGGCAGGTGCGCTCGGGATGCGTACGTGGATGGGGTGGCAGGTTGCGCGGGGATCGACCAGGGCGCCAGGTCTCCCTTCGACAGGCACAAGGCAGGCTCTCTGAAGGTGCCGGGATCACGGGGAGAGGGCAGGGGGTGGCGGTTGGTGCTAGCGGCCAAGAGTTCGAGCGGCGGCGCCGTGGGGACTGGAGGAAGCTGCGCGTGCGGTCAAGGGGTGCGCGGGCGTCGCGGCGTGGAGGCACCGGGTAATTCGTTGATTGAGTGAGTACGACATGTTTTTTGGAGTGGCTGTGGAAAGACCGGGGCTGGTGGCCGGTGTCGGCCGAGCTGGCGCGGGGCGGCGTGCGTGGACGGGGTGTGGTTCGACGGGCTCGGCATGAACGAGAGGATTGCCGGGATTGATCATGGCGCCGGGTTCCCTCCTTCGGCAGGCTCTCGGGGGATCTCAGGACGACAGAACCAGGCGGTAGTTCGGCTGGCTTAGTGCAGGCTGACGGAGACGGGGAGGGCGTCGGGTGTGGCGTGCTCGGAAGTCGAGATTCCCTTCGGCAGGCTCAGGGCAGGCTTTCTGAAGACGCCGGGATGATGGGGGCTGATGGCGAGGTGGGGGTGGCGCGTGGCTGGATTGATGCCGAGTGGGATGGGCGGCGGAGGGGCGATTGGGTAGGCTCGAAAAGACGCGGAGCCCGCACTAAGCCTTGCGGATGCAGGCTCTGGGCCAGCGTCAGGGCCGGGACGGCCTTGCTCACCCACGGTCTCACGGGACCCAGGGACATTCGGTCTTTCCCGGCCCGCTTACTGTGACCTTTCCGAAGCTCTGGGTAGCTACAAGACGAAAGAAGAAAAGTCCGCGTCAGGCTGAGTTGCTGCTGGTTGGGCGTGGGTGCCATCGGGAGCAGCCGAAGTGAGGCCAGCCTTCTCCCTCAAGGAGACCGCGCACCAATCCGACGGGCAATGCTCACGGGAGCTCGATTAGACTCGGGTTGGGCATCGGGCCGTCTGCCGTGTTGATGTGCTCTGGGTTCCCGGCTATGAAGCGCTTCCTGCGAAGCTTGAATCCGGCGGCCGTTGGTCGTCCGCTGGTCGGCAACCGGTTTCGAGCGACGGTGCTGGGATCGTAAACGAGCAGCAGGACGCTATAAGACGCAACAATGCGATTCGCCCCACTTTCAGTCTGCCGTTACAGACAATTGCGCAGAGAGCGAAGGCGCCGGCACGGCCTATGACACTCTCGCTGACCAGCCGCCGGGCACTTTTGCGAGCCGGCTTAATCGCCGTTCCGGCTCTCGCGGTATCAGCCTGCGAGGGACGGACGCAACAACCACAACGTACGCCAGAGGAAATCACCTATCTCACACCATTCGCAGGCAATCCACGTGAGAAGGTCTTGCAGCCTGCGATAGAGACATTTAGACGGTCGAATCCGTCGATCGGTGTTCACTACCGGCCAGGATCTGTCGACGATTGGCGTGTGATGTTGACGCTGGAAGGCTCGCAGGCCCCGGATGTCGTGCACGGCTATCCATCCACCACTCGTATCCTCGCCGACGCCGACGTGATCAGGGATCTGACTGACCTGGTGGCCAAACTTCCCTCGAATCCAGCCGGCTCCTGGTGGTCTGTTCCCGACGCCCACACCTACAGAGAACGTCGCTACGGGCTGCCGTTCGGCACTACTCAAAGTGCGTGGATCTTCAATGTGCAAGCATCCGCCGCTGCCGGCGTGGAGCCGCCAGCGGCCAATCAGACCATTGCCGACCTCATCGAGGACGCGCAGCGGATGACTGACGTTGAGGCCGGTCGCTTTGGACTTTTCGTTGGCGCGCCATTGAAGTCCTGGGCCGGGCTCGTGGTATCTGCCAAGAGCGATGTGCCGAGGCTGCTAAGCGGCGACGGGCGCGAGTCGCCACTGCACGACGAGGACTTACGCAGAGATTTCGAGCGTATTCTTCGTCTCACGACGGATTCACATGTCGCGCCATCGATCCCGGAACTGGTGTCGATGATCACGGAATCAGTGGTCACGTATGTCGATCGTTCTGGCCTCTCGGTTCTCTTTCACGACGGTCGAGTGGCGATGCTGCCCGTCTCTGGTACACGCGCAGCGACAGCTCCAACAGATGGCGCATGGGATTTCATGCCAACGCCGCGCCACGAATCCAGCGGTGCAGCCTGGAATTGGCTTGATCAGTCCAGCACATGGGTAACTGCGGTTGCCGCGCGACGAGGCGTTGAATCGGTAGCCGTAGACTTCGCCGCACATCTCTCCGGCACCGAAATGTCTGCGGCGCGAGCGCTCGATCGGACTCACACCCCCGACATACGCACGTTCGCCGAGTCCGACGACTATCTGCGTTCGCCGCCGAGATCAATGTCGGTGGTCGTCGATAACACGCACTCCGGCGCATCGCTCGGATATGGGCCGCCAGTTTGGCCTGAGTGGTCGCATTGGCTGGAGGCCATATGGGCAAGTGTTATCCGTGAGGACCTAGGAGTAGAGACTGCGTTCGATGAGTTACAGCGCGTGGGGCGCACTGTCCTAGCCGGTCACCCAGCTTAGGTTGAGTTCACTTTCACTCTTGCCGTCGACCGAAGCTGAGGGCTTTCTTCGCCAGAGTCTTGACACAGCACTTGACCGACGCCTTCCCCCTCAACGCTCAGCGCACGTGGGCACCGGGCGGCTCTTTGCCCGTCAGGCGTGTCGCGCAACTCTTCGTTTCCTGCGAGTTGAGCATCCAGAGCGCTTGGTCACCGACCCTGCCTCCGCCTTTCTGCGCGGCGTCCAGGTGGCGCCGGAGGACCGACAGCGGGACTTTGCGCGCGCCGTGCCTTCCGCCCCCTGTGGTCGACGCCTGGCTTCTGCGCCCGGTCCGCCGAAGACCTTGCGTCGCTGCGTTGGGCGGTCGATCGCAAGTTCTCCGTTTAGCCCTCGGTTGCGCTGGGGCTGATCATGACGCCGGGTTTTCGCTGAAGATGCCGGGATGGCGGGTGCTGGCAGTGGAAGCAGAGCGGGTTGGGATTGCGTTGGCAGCGATGCGCCGGGGCGAGCCGGTTCTGAGGCTTATCGGATTCGGAGGCTGATGGCGTTGCTGCCGAGGAAGGTGGTGAGCAGGCGCTCGTCTCGAAGAACCTGGTGGCGGTATGAGATAGCGGCGTCGAGTCCAGGCATGCCGGGTACGTACCAGCCGGCGAAAAGATTGGCGGTGATGAGTAGGCCGCCGACTCGAAGCAGGCGCATGAGGTGGGAGGGATAGTCGCCGTAGTCGTCGATGTCGCAGTCGCAGAAGATCAAGTCAAGCTGGTCGTCGCAGACGCGGAGGAAGTCGATCCCACACGAATGGACGATCTTGATCCGGTCTGCATATCCGGCCTTGCGGACGTTTTCACGAGCGAGCGTGACGTGGCCGTGGTCCGCCTCGACTGTCGTGACCTGGGCGTCTGGCGCGCCGCGGGCCAGCCAGAGAGCGCTGTAGCCGAGGCCGGTGCCGATTTCGAGGATGCGGTGCGAGCGAATTGCGCCGGCAAGCAAGCCCCAGAGCGGGGCCCTGGAGGTGGGGTAAACTGGGCAGGCCGCGCCATGTTGCCGTCGATGGGCTTCGCTGGCCGCGCGGACATCTTTGAAGGGATCGACGGTCGATGCCTGGGCCGTGAGCCACTGTTCGAATGGAGTCGGTTCATCCATGACGAATAGCCACTTGAATCATGAACCTAGGGCGCTCACGTTATCAGGTCTAGCGGCGGGCCCCGAGTGCTCGGGAGTATCCCGAACCTCCTGCACAGGTAGATGTGCAGATCAATCCCGCAAGCATCAGCCACGAGAGTAACCTGGAACTGAGCTTGCCTTGTTTACTACACTGGGCGCACCGGAAACTACTCGGCCGAAGAACCGTGCCTGCCGGAGAATCAAGGAGGGAGTAGCTTTGTATATATCCATCTATATCTTTCGAATCAACAAGGCAAACGTCGAGGAACACTTGTCGATTGAGCGAGAGGCGGCCAGGATCTATATGGAACATGGAGCCATATTCAATGACGCCTACAGGGCCTCCAGGCTTACGGGCAAGCATGGCTGTGTGGGATTCGCCGACGCAATTGATGTCGGCGAGGACGAGGAGATGCTGGTAAGTTTGACGGGATTCAAAGATCAATCCCATCACGATAAAACGATGAATAAAGTCAACTCAGACCCGAAGATCCGGGAGCTCTTCGCCAGGGCGAAGAAGGTAGTGGCCCTGGATCGAACCGCCTATGGCGAGTTTGAGCTAATCAAGTAAAGGGTGTCGTGTCGTGTCATGTCGGCGACCACGGCCTCGCAGTGGAAATCGCTCAAATTCAGGTGACTTCAAGATACGGGCTGGAATTGCGCAAGTAGTCTCGGTGCTTCGGATGAGCAGGATCCCGGAGCCGGAGACGCGGTTCGACTAATTCACTGCGCTGGGGTGAGATTCTGCTCTGAGTGGCCGATTACGCGGGAGCCTGCTCAAGTTCCGCGTCTAGCCGATTCGTCACGAACATGTGGCCGGGGACATCGGCAATCATGAGGGTGGAGCGGTTGGCCCGGGCGACGGCCTGGAGGGTGACACCACAGCATCAGAAGACCGGGAATTCGCCGAGGCGAATTTCCACGGAGTCGCCCTAGTCGGGCTGGTTGACTTCCTAGATGCCGATGGCAGCGGAGTCGCGAGCGTGGACGGGGGAAGACTTCAGAGCAAAAAGACTCGGTGAGTGGAGGAGGGCGGGAGTGGCTCGCGGTTGGTGGCTGGACGGACTACAATTGATGTAGTGGGTAGCGGAGAGCGCTATCGGCGCCCTCGCTTTGCGAGGGCGCTTTCAGTTGTTAATGGGCCCAAAGCGTTCCCGATGCGTCTCGACCAGACTGCGTATGTCGCGGTCGGGAAAGATCTTCAGGCCAAATCTGCCCATTGAGAAATCCCCGCGGGCGTAGAAGCGCGGGCTGACCACGTCCCAGAACTTCGGCTCCACCGTGCAGCCGCTGCGCGTCCACTCGTAGACCTCGCGGGCGACGATGTCGGCCAGTTTCATGACATCCGACCCGCGCTTGGGGGCGTAGTGCACCCCGGGATGACGGGTGGGGAAGCGGCTCGTGGTTGGTGGTTCGGCGAGAGGTGGGCGGTGGGCCCACCAGCGTTGGTCGAACGGGGTCGCCGCACGACGCCACGAGTGTTGGTTGCTGCTGGGTCCCGGCCGCGGACGCCGGGATGGCGGAGGGTTGGGTGCTGCGTCCGGGGAGGGAGTGGACACGGCATTTCGAAGACTTCGGGTTGGCTCAGCGCGAACGGTTTGACGTCGCATTGGGAGGGTTAGGGCGGATTCTGCAGCGAGGGTGGGGCGGCCCCACGGTCGGGTCCCAGGCCGTGCGTAGCCTGGGGCCACGGGGCAGGGGTGGCGAGCGCCGGGGTAGGGGGCGATCAAGCGCGGGTCCCAGGCTGCGCGCAGCCTGGGCCACATGACAGCCTGGGCCACTAGGGGAGGTTTAGAGTTTGGCTAAGGGCAGTCGCGTGGATCGGATCGGAAGGGAGTGGGGGTGATGGGTGAGGGGCGGCCGAATGTGTTGTTGGTGGTGACGGATCAGCAGCGGGGGGATGCGCTGGGGTTGGATGGGCATGCGGTGCTGGAGACGCCGGCGATGGATTGGATTGGGGCTTCGGGGACGCA
>JAPPLN010000073.1 GCA_028874175.1 Chloroflexota bacterium | reverse complement strand
GGTCGCGGTCCCGCCCGCGCCTCCGTCCGCCGTCACCGTCAGGGTGTAGATCGGCGTCGTCTCGTAATCCAGCATTCCCACCAGCTTCAGCTCGCCGCTCGTCGCGTCCAGCGCCCACACCTCGTCCTGGTTGCCGGCCGTCAGCGCGTGCGTCACCGGCTGCCCGCTGTCCACCGTGGCCTGCACCGTCCCCACCTGCACCCCGGCCTCCACGTCCTCGGCCGCGCTGAAGGCATAGCCGGCCTCCGCGAACACCGGCGGCGAACAGGCGCCCGTCGTCGCCGTCACCGCCGTTGAGGGATCGCTCCAATCCTTCCCGTACGTCGTGCCGCTGCCGCGCACCCGCACCCGCACCTCATAGGCCGTCTGGCAGACCAGCTCATCCACCGTGTGGCTCGTCCCCGTAATCGTGTCGCTATGCGTGGTCCAGGTGCCCAGCGGGCTCTCGCGGACCTCCACCCGGTACGCGCCCGCCTCGGCCACGGCGTCCCAGCTGACGACCACGCTCGTCGCCGTCGGGGTCCCCGCCTGCAGGTTCGTGGGCGGCGGTGGAGCGCAGAACGGCAGGGTCAGTGACGCCAGGTCATTCGTCGCCACTGACCGCAGGGTTAGGGGGATGCAGCCCGTCAGCGCGTTGCCCGACAGCCGCAGTTCCGTTAGCTGATCCAGCCAGTCCAGCTCCGTGGGGATCTCCCCCGTCAGGCTGTTGCTGCTGAGATTCAGCGTCGTCAACGCGAACAAGTGCCCGATGTCGGCCGGGATACGGCCGCTCAGGCTCTGATTGGCCAGGCGCAGCCCCGTCACCCGCGTCGGCGTGCCGCCCGTCGTCACCCCGGTCCAGCTAGTCAGCGCCGTGCCCGTGCTCCAGTTCAGCGCGGCCGAGCCCCGCAGCGTGTGCCCCACCGCCAGCAGCGTCTCGCAGTCCTTCACCAGCTCGCGGTTATCGGCGGGATTGGGGATCACCGTCCCGTTGGTGCAGGTCGGCGCGGCCGGCGGCTGCTTCGGCGTAAACGTCGTCGTCTGCCCGTCCCCCGGCGTGATGTCGGCGTAGGCCTGCAGCGTGTCGCGGTAATACGGCTGCAGCCCGCCCACCGTCGTCACCCGCGTGGTCGCGTGCGCGTCCGTCGTCGCCGCCGTGCTGATCCGGCTGGACAGGTTCGCCAGCGGCTGCGTGTGCTCCGGGTCGCCCGCCGGCGTGTCGTCTCGGACCGCCTGCACTACCCCCGCGTCGTCCGTCACCACCGCCCATTGCGCCACGGCCTGCCAGGCCTCGAACCCAATGGCGTTATGCGCCCCCATCGGCGCCAGGAACACCACCGCCTCGCGGCCCCCGATCGCCGCGCTCAATTCCTTTTCGGCCGCCACCACTTGGGCCTGCAACCCCGCCTCGTACGCACCCCGCGTCTGCAGCGGATCGGATCCATAAGTCCCCGCCTCGTGTTCCCGCACATACAGGTCGTAGGAAGCCGCCTCGCCCCGCCGGTCGTACGCCACCGTCACCGTCGCCGGCGTCGTACCGCTGCCCAGCAGGAACGCGGTCACCGCGTAGTCCGCGAAACACGTCAGGAACAGGTACTCCAGCGACTCCCCGCCCCGCGCGATCGCCCGAAAGTTCGCCTTCGCCGTCTCGCGGAGATACGGGTCCAGCGCATCCAGCACGACGGCGAACAGAACCTCCAGAGCGCCCACGCTCGGCATCGCCTCGGTTGCGTCCAGCCGAAGCCAGAAGCGAATGGCGTCCTCGCGTTGTGCCGCCGTCCGCGCGATGCCTCGCCAGTCGCAGCGCACGCTGCCCGCCGCCGGCGTGCCCCGGATCGCCAGGTGCACCGGCGAGGCGCCCGCCCCGTACAGGCCGTCCTCCAGCAGCTCTTCCACCGTCGCTGTCGCGCCGCTGGTCGTGGCCTCGCCCCGCTCCTGGACAGCTTGAAGCTTGGCGGTCTGTCCCTCGGGTGCGGAGGCGGCCGCCGAACCATCCGAAGACGCGCTGGCGACGCCAAGCGTTGCCTCGGCGGCCCTCGTTGGAGTGGCCGCTCCAGTCGCCTCGGCTGCGGACCACGACCGCGACGCAACCACGGCCTCTGCGGGAAGCGGATCCGCGGCGACCGACGCCAACACCGGGAGCGACGATCTGGCCTCGCTGCGATCACCGGTCCCCCCGCAGCCCACGCTCAGCGCCACCAGCGCGCCAATCAGCAATGCCTTGACCTTGCGTTGGCTAAGCGTGATGTCGGCTCGCCGCGCCTGGAATCGCAGCCGGCCGCCCATCACGACCCCGGCTCGCAGGTTGGCAGGTCCAGCTCGTCGCGATCGCGCAGCGGCAGGCCGGGCGGCACGCAGCCGGTGAACTGAGTGCCCGTCAGCGCGATCTCCTCCAAGTTGGGCATGTCGGCAAGCTCTCGCGGAATGTCGCCGCTCAAGCTGTTGATCGCCAGGTCAAGCGTGCGCAGCTTGGTCAACTCGCCCAGTTCGGGCGGGATCGGTCCCATCAAGCGATTGTGGCCAAGATTGAGATGCTCAAGCTGGGACAGGCTCCCCAACGCCGCTGGGATTTCAGCCCAAAACAGGTTGTGGCTCAAATCCAGCGTGCGCAGCCCCGTGAGCTTCCCCAGGGCACCCGGTAACCGTGCCGACATGCTGAGGTCTGGAAGCACCAGCGCCTCAACGCGCCGCGGCGTCCCGCCCACACGCACGCCGTCCCAGGCATCGATACCCTGGTCGGCGCTCCAGGTGGGCCGCGACCGGCGCTCAAGCGCCTGTTGAAACTCCACCAGGGCGAGGCAATCCATCACCAGGTCGGGATTCCCGTCCGGGTCGCGCACTACCACTCCCGCCCGGCACGCCGCCGCGTCCGGTACTTTGGGCTGCCCCGGCTGCCATGGGGCGAATTCCTCCTTGGTGGCCAGCACCTGGGCATCCGTGCCATCCGCCGTCACCGTAGCCACGAGGTCAGGTCCAGGTGACTTGCTGTAGTCCCGGGCGACCAGCACGATGCGCGCGCCGTCGGGCGACCACGTGGCGGCCAGCACCTCCTCCACCAAGCTGTCGGTATAGCGAATGCTGACGATCGTCAGCTGCGTCGTTTCTCCCGTTGCCAGCCGGACGACAAACGGCGGATGATCGGGATTGGACCTGACGAGGATGCGCGTGCCGTCCGGCGACCAGGCCACGGTGTCGATCCAGGCCGCGGCCGGATCCTCATCCGCGGGAATCCCATATCCTCGAGGCGCCTGCCACTGCGGAATGTCGCTGACCCGAGTCGAGTTCGTGTCGGCCATCCCCACGGTGTGCAGCGCCACGCCGCCAGCTCCCGCTCTGGCAAACGCCAGGCGCCGGCCGTCCGGCGACCAGCTGGGCGCGCTCACCACATCGGTCGCGACGCGCCATTGCGTGGCGCCGTCGGCGCGCACCACATAGAGCTCGCGGCCACGCGGCTCCACCGACCAGCGTTCCGCCTGGCTATACCGAACCACCGCCAGGTGCTGGCCGTCGGGCGACCATTGCGGCGGCTGGTGCAGCATGAGGAACTCGTCGTCCAGCACCTGTTGCACGTCCGAGCCGTCGGCCGCCATGGTGTACAGGCTCAGGAACACGCCGCTCGGAGGAAGGACACGGCCGACGGTTCGTTCAATTCGTCCAGCGTCCGAAAGAAAGGCGATCCGCCGCCCATCCGGCGACCAGGCCGGATAGAAATCCACGCCTACGTTCGCTGTCAGTTGCTCGACGCTTTGGCCGTCACGCCGCACCCTGAAGAGTTCAAAGCCTGTCTGGTCGGTCAGGACTCGCGGGGTTCCGTCAAGTCCGGTAACCGTCTCCGGCCGGCAGGCGGCGTACACAAGCTGGACTCCGTCCGGGGCCACGGCAATGGATGTCCACGGCACGGTCTTCGCAATCTGCCAGCGCCGCGAGCCGTCCGACCTGACGCCCTGCAGGTCCCCCCGATCCGTGAAGTACACCTCCGAGCCGTCCGGACTCCACGCCACAACGTCATACTCAAACCGTGGCCCCCACGGGAAGCGAGGTGGCCCACAGTCGCCAAAAGGCTCATGACCGTCTCGACCGGTCGATCCGCTGTGTGCGCCGAATTCCTTGTCCACGGTGATGGTGGCGTCCGATCGCGCATCTCCTACTTCAAGCAAGCGCCAGATGCCTATGGGCGCGACGACCGCGACTATTGCTAGCGCGGCGATCAGGGCACGTTCCCGACGCCCGCGCAGCCGACCCAACACCCAGCCCCCCATCAGCGCGTCTGATAAAGCGCGTACAGCGCCATGATGTCCGCCGGATGAGGAGCACAATCGGCCTCGGAGGCTCCGTTCACCACCGAGGCTTGGTCATCCGTCGCGTGGCCACCGGCGGCACCGCCGATGCCCAGCGCATGTCCGGCCTCATGCAAAAACGACTTATACGCTGCGTTCTTATTGTCGCCGGCATTGCCACAGAAGTTGAACATCGCGTCCGAGGCCGGACGCAGCAGCGGATCCGACACGAAGTGTGACCTCCGAATAAAGACGTCTCCAGATACATGCCGATCCCTGATGACCGATCCATCACTGGCAACGTCCGAGACCATGTATGCGTCGTAGCACATGAGTGCTGTAGGATCGGGATCCCATAAAATCCTTCCCGACGGACTCTTCACAGTTACGCCGTTTTTCTTCCTGGGAACGTACCAGCAGTCAGTGCGGTGTCCTATATAGGTTGATATCTCTGTAAATAACTTCTGATCGTCCAGATAGCCTTCCACGCCGTCCTCATCATCGAGCATCTTTATCTCTGTGGCCGCCTTATCGTCACGTTGAAGTTTGGCCACACGTTCATTAATTGCAGTCTCGATGAAGTGTTCGACTAGGCCAATCAGTTCATCATGGCTATAGCCGCTAAAGACAGGATTCGTCTTTAGGGTCACATAGTGCTCAAGAATATCGCTAGCAACTGTGTGGTAGTCGGTACATGGGTCGGTGTCGCGCTCTATCGTGATCAGATCCGTCGTTACGGCGGCCTGCCAGCGATCGAAGGCTGCGGTGACGAGTGAAACCCAGGTCTCGACTCTGTTGTCCAACAGAAACGTCGTCGTACAAATCTTGTACGAGAAGGTCGTGTCTGTGACCCGGCTGGTAACTGGGACGCCCGCGACTCTGCTGCCATCCGGGATTGCCTAATCGGAAACCCAGGCATAGGCATCCCTGGCGGCGAACACCCAGATGTCATCGTCGGCCGTATCGTCGGACGGCCCCTCGGCCCGATAGACGAGTTGAATCGCGTACACAGCGTTCGTGGCGAGATTGCGAATTGCGAAGGGACTGGTCTTGTTCTCCGCAGGGTCGCCAGTACTCTCAAAGAAGTCGGAATTCCGTGGGGAGGAGGCGTTATGGCTGGCGTGAGACTTTCGGTTACGTAGGTCGTATTCACCCTGACTATAGGCAGCGCCAAGGATATTCCCAACCGAATCCCACTCAACCAACACCTTACCGTTCCCAACCCCCGACGTGCTCTTGCCGTCCGCCTTGATGATTGGCGTATCGATGATAATGATCATTTTGCTCTCCGCTGTTGCGCTGCTGCTCCTCCGCTTGGCTTTTACTTTGAAGCCGTAGGCTTTGTGGTTTCCGAGGCCAGTATCGGCTGTCGATTTGTAGATATCGTCGAGTTTTATCACCATTGTTGTGTTGGCGATCGTTCCCTTGACTTCGCCGAAGGTCGGTGATTGATCGGTCGGGTTGTGCGTAGCGGAAACGGTGTAACTTTCGGCATCTGTGACGGGCGTCCAGCACAGGGTGATTTCTCGCCCTTCGTGCGGCGTCACATCGAGGTTCATGGGTTTGCCCCAGGCCGTCTTAGTTCCTGTCGTATACGGGCAAGTGGGCGTCACGGGGTTTCGCACGACCGGTCGCGTCCCGGTGTTGACTTCGACCACGGTGGTGGTCACCCGGTGGTCGCTCGACCAGGCGCTACAGCTGGTCTTGCCGCCGGAACCATTGCACGACTTGATCTTCACCACGTACGTCGTGCCGGGCTCTCGATCGGTCACGCTGTAGCGGTGTGGCGGGCTCTTGCCAACCCACACCGTCCGGCTCTCGTCCCAGCTCGAGCCGCTCTTTCTTACCAGGATGCCGAAGCCCGTAAGAGCCCGCCCGCCGGTCTCCGCATGCGGACTCCAGCGCACCCGGAAAGAGTTCGCCCCGACCTGGTCGGAGAGGATTGAATGCGGCGCCGTGGGCGTGCTGGAGGCGGGCGGGGGCTCGGGCGTCGGCGGGGGCGTCGGCGTCGGCGTGGGCGTCCGCTTGGTCGTCCCGTCCTTGTTCGTCCAGCCACTGCAGCGATTGGTCCCGTTGCAGGCCTGGATGCTGAACCGGTAGGTCGTGTTCGGCGTCAGCCCCCCGAACGTGCGGTTGCTGGTCTGCGCGTTCACTACCGCCTGCGCGCTCGACGGCTCGCGGTCCGTGCCCGGCCGCCAGTGCCGCAGCCCGTAGCCCGTCAGGCTCACCCCGCCCGTGTCGTCCGGCGCGCTCCACCGCACCCGGATCTGCGTGGTGTCCGCCGTGAACGACCCCCACCGCGGCGTGCCCGGCGTGCCGATCGGCAGCGTCACCGAGGCCTGCGGCGACCAGCCCGAGCAGCGCGTCTGGCTGGCCCCGTTGCAGGCCTTGATCTTGAACCAGTAGATCCGGTTCGGCGTCAACCCGCTGAACCGATAGCTGCGCGTGGTCGCGCCGACTTTCTTCGCCTGGCTATCCGGCGGCCAGGCGGTGGCGTTGGGGCGCATGATGACGTGGTAGCCCGTCAGCGCCGTGCCCCCGGTGTCCCCCGGCGCCTGCCACCGCGCCGTGAATTCCCGCGCCTTCGGGTTCGGTGCTGTGGGCCGCGCCGGCGCCTGCGGCGCCCGTGCCTGCACCGTCACCCCCTGGCTGGCCGCGTCTTCGTTCGTCGTCAGCCCCGTCCGCCGCACCACCGCCGTCACCGTCCCGCGGCCGGCCGCGCAGCCATGCACCGTGAAGCTCAGGTTCTGCGACCCCACCCCGGACACACGCTGCGTCTGCGACCCCGTGCCGCAGGCCCCGATCCCCAGGCTGCTGTTGTTGCGAGAGACGATCACGTCGTATCCCACCACCGTCGTCAGATTCGAGGCCGTGACCGTGAAGCTGTCGCTGCCGCCGTACGTCAGCGTCCCGCTCAGGCCGCTGATCCGCACCGCCGCCACACTCTTCGGTTCCGCCGCGCCCTCGCCCTCCGCCTCCTGCGCCCCCACCGGCCCCTGCCCGCCCAGCCAGGCCGCGCTCACCAGCAGCAGCCCCGCCACCGCCGCCAGCGCCACCCGCCGCGCCAGCCGCCCACCCATCACGCCTGGCCGGTCCCTGGGCGCGTGCCGCCGTCACCACGCCCGGACGTGAAACCTTGGCCAACCGCCGCTCGACCTCGAAGGTGTGGCGACGCTCCACCCTCTCCTGGGAGACCCTTGCAAAACGCCCCGCGTACTCGAATGTGAAGCCGCGTCTTAATCCCTCTCCTGGGGGAGAGAGGGTTGGGGTGAGGGGTCTTCCGGGCAACCGCCTTCGGGTTACGCCAAGGTCGCTCGCTAGGAGAGCACCGGTGTGTGGCGTCAATCTCTACAAGGAGACGCCGTTCTTCACCCTCTCCTGGGGGAGAGGCAGAGCCTGCCCTGAGCTTGCCGAAGGGTTCCGGCGTCTTCGCCGGAAACCGATGAGGGGTCTTCCGCGCACCCAGCCTCGGGTTTCGCAAAGGTCGCAACGTGGGGCACGCTCCACCGCATCGACCCTGGCACCCAACCAGCATGAGCGACCTCCCCGGCCGCCCACCGGCTTATGCACGTCCCTTCACCGAGACCCCGCAGTATGAACACCATTCCACCCACATGTCCACGCGCCACCCGCCGCCGGAATCGCTCCGGTCACCCGGCGCCGCCCCGCCGGATCCCTCGCCATCCCGGCGTCCCCGGGGAGCCTGCCCTGAGCCTGTCGAATGGGGGACCCAGCGGCAACCAACGCGAGCGGCCTCACCCAGGCCACCCCTGGCCACCCACCCATACCAACGGCTCCCAACCTCCCCGCTCCCCTCTGCTCTTCCCGTCTCACTCCTCTGCCCTCTCCCCTCTCCCCTTCCCACTCTTGTCTTCCTCTCCCCACCAATGTACACTATCTGAGTAAGGTCCACAACCCCTCCCAAATGCCCACCACCCTCCCTCTCCGCCCCCACCTCCCCCAACTCCTCGCCGCCCTCATCCATCTCTTCCCCGCTCCCTTCCGGTCTCACTCCTCTACGCTCTCCCGTCTCCCCGTCCTTCCCATCCCCTCGCCACGGCCGCGGACCCAGCCTTCCTGGTGCCGTCCCGCCCTCCCCTCACGGCCCCAACGTTCGTCGCCGACCCCCAAAAAATCCGCCTCAGCGGTCGCGCGGCAGCCCGAACCCCTATGGGTTCGGGC
>JAPPLN010000076.1 GCA_028874175.1 Chloroflexota bacterium | reverse complement strand
TCCGAGGTCGCCGAACTCGTCTGCTTCCTCGCCTCCGACCGCGCCGCCTACATCACCGGCGCCGCCCTCGACATCACCGGCGGCGAACTCATGGTTTAGCGGATAGCGCATCGCAGTTAACTTAGGCGCAGCCTCTAGCGCCTCCCCGCTCGCCACGCCATCTTCATGTACACGTCGCCCTGCTCCAGTTCTTCCAGCATTTGTTGCAACCGGCGAGCCTTGGTCTGGGGCCGCTTGGCTCGGTCAATCCAGCCCAGGTAGTCGTTCCGCTGGTACGGCGGGCGTGCTTCGTATAGCTCCAACAGGCCGGCATCCACCAGGGCGCGTTCAACCTCCGGCGGCATGGGATTGATCGGGCGCGTCAGGCGCGAAGGACGGTCAGACATTGGTCACGCTGGGGATGTTGCCGATCGTCTTCGAGGCTACCGCAGGCCAGTGCCGGTGCCCGGAGTCCGTGCCGTCATTGCCCAACCTGCTCGAACCGTCGCATGCTGCGGGGATTCACTCCCCCAATCCAAGGACTCCCCAATGCCAACCCCCGCCGCTCTTTCCTGGTGGCACGACGCCCGCTTCGGCATGTTCATCCATTGGGGCCTGTACTCCCTCCTCGCCCGCCACGAGTGGACGATGTACCAGGAGAGCATTCCGCCCGAGGAATACAAGGGCCTGGCCGATCAGTTCGATCCCCAGCACTACAACCCCGACGAGTGGGTGGCGCTGGCCCAGGACGCCGGCATGCGCTACATGATCCTGACCTCGCGCCACCACGAAGGCTTCAGCCTCTGGGACTCCCAGGTTTCGGACTTCACGGCCCCAAAGACAGCCGCGAAGCGCGACCTGCTGGCCGAGTTCGTCAACGCCTGCGAGAAGCGCGGCATGCGCTACGGCTTCTACTACTCGCTGCTGGACTGGCGCTACTCGGCCTACTTCCGCGGCAAGGCTCGCGACCCGGAGGGCTGGGCGGAGTTCCTGGACTACGTCCACGCGCAGGTGCTGGAACTCTGCACTGGCTACGGCAACCTATCGGTGCTCTGGTACGACGGCGGCTGGCCCTACACGCCCGACGACTGGAACTCCACCCCGCTCAACGCCGAAGTCCGGCTTCTGCAGCCCGACATCCTCATCAACAACCGCTCCATGCAGCCGGAAGACTTCGACACCCCCGAGCAGCACGTCACGCCCTCGGCGGATCGGCTCTGGGAAAGCTGCATGACCATGAACACCACCTGGGGCTACTCGACCATCGACCGCGAGTGGAAGTCCCCCCGGCAGCTCATTCACTACCTGGTGACTGCGGCCAACGGCGGCGGGAACTACCTGCTGAACGTGGGACCCGATCCCGACGGCCGCATCCCGTTCGAGAGCGTGGAGCGCCTGCGCGTCATGGGCCGCTGGCTGGATGTGTACGGCGAGTCGATCTACGGCAGCGAACCGACCGCCGACCGGCTGCGCATCAGCAGCGCGGGCCGCACCCATACCAAAAACCGCAACACGCTCTACCTGCACTGCTGGCGCTGGCCGGGAGAAGAAATCGTGGTGGGCGGCGTGGGCGGACGCATCCTGAGCGCGCGCCTGCTCGGATCGGATGCGCCGGTCGCCGTTGAGCAACGCGGGCACCGCGTCTGGCTGCGCGGCTTGCCCGCCTACGCCCCCGATCCCATCGACACGGTAATCGCCTTGCAGTTCGACGGACCGCCCAAGGAGCACGATCGCTTCGGCGACGAGCCGGGAGTCTAAGCGGGGCCAGGCCGACCGTTTAGCCTGCCGCGTATTGTCCGTCGCCGGTAAGCGGCACAAAACGCACAGGGCCGAGGTTGGTGGACGTTTCGCCGTCGCCGGTCCGCTCCACTACCCACAGGGTCTGATCCCAGGCGCTCGATCCCACGGGCACGACCAGCCTGCCTCCGACACGCAACTGAGGGATCAGGGGGCGCGGAATCCGGCTGGCCGCCGCCGTGACGATGATCGCGTCGTAGGGTGCGTGCTCCTCCCAGCCAAAGAACCCGTCGGCGGTGTCTAGTTCAATGTTGCGATACCCGGCGCATCGCAGGTTCGCCGCCGCCCAGTCCGAGAGCGCGGGGATGATCTCCACGCTGTAAACCTGGGCGCCCAACTCGGCCAGCACCGCCGCCTGGTACCCCGACCCAGTCCCAATCTCCAACACCCGGTCGCCTGACCCGATGGCAAGCGCTTCCGACATCAGCGCCACCACCAGCGGCTGCGAAATGGTCTGGCCCCGGCCGATCGGCAGCGGCGCGTTGTCATAGGCCTCGCTGGCATCGTCAGGCCTCACAAAGTGGCGCCGCTCCACCCGCTCGATGGCCTCCAGCACCGGCTCGGAATGCACAATCCCTGCCCGCCGAATCTCGGCCATCAACTTCTCGCGCCCACGCCGCCGCTTCCAGAACACGCGCCATCCGTCGTCGTCCGACACCTGCAATTCGCAGCTTGTCACACCCTGCGCTCCGGGCGGACATCGTCGCCATGCCCTATGTTTAGAGTCGCCGACCGCGGTCACTGCGGGGTGGAGGCTTGCGGATGACGGCCAGCGTATCCCCGTCGAGTCAGCGGACCGGGCGCTGGATCTGGTGCCAGGGGGAGCCGAAGCCCTACCACTGCTATCTGTACGCCCGCCGCTCATTTGCGCTCGGCCAACAGCCCAGCCGGGCGCGCCTACACATCACGGCATCGGATCGCTACGTCGTATACGTCAACGGGGCATACCTGGGCCGCGGCCCGGCGCGCAGCGATCCCAGGCGCAAGAGCTACGACACGTACGACGTGGCCTCCAGCCTTCGCTCCGGCGCAAACGTCATCGCGGTCCGCGCCTACCACTACGGCGCGGTGAGCCAGGGTGAGGGCTGGCACTCGCAGAGCGGCAACTCCTACTCCGCGGGCGAACGCGCCGGCCTCTGGGCGGAACTGGCGATCACACGACCGGACGGCACCTCCGAGGTCTTTGGAACTGACTCCCACTGGAAGCTGCGACCGGCCACGGCCTGGAACCGGGACGTGCCGCCTCTCGAGGGAACCTTCGGCAGCCCCGAGGTCTTCGACGCCAACGCCGACCCGCCGGACTGGATGCGGGTGGACTTCGACGACTCGGGCTGGTCCCCGGCCTGGGAGATTCCGCAGCGCGAGCTGGACTGGTTCCTGCTGGAGCCGCGTTCGACCCCGCTGCTGCGAGAGCGCGAGGTTCGACCCACCCGGCTGGTGACGGTCGGCGAGGTGATCGACCAGGAACCACCCGCGTTCGCCTACGGCCCGCCCGCGAAACGCCGGCGCCGATCAAGCCTCGACGTGGCGCGACTCCTGGCCGCCGAGCTCCGGCTTCCCCTGGAACACGCGCGTGCGCAGCGGCCGGAAGCCGTCCTCACCGGCGACGACACCGCCGCCGAGTTCCAGGGCGCCGTCGTCGCCGGGCACGGCATCCGCCAGCCCTTCCTGGTGCTTGACTTTGGTCGCCAGGTCTTCGGCTTTCCACGCATCCGGCTGGACGCCCCGGCCGGCGCGAAGCTGGACCTGACCTACGACCAGCTCCTGGTCGACAACCGCGTGCCGTCCAGGCTCCCAATTGCGGACCGCTACCTGACCCGCGCCGGTGAGCAGGTCTGGGAGGTGGCGGCCTATCGCCAGTTCCGCTACTTGCATCTCACCGTCCGCAGCCCCGACACCCCGGTCCGCATCCGCGGCATCTCGCTCAACTCGTACGAATACCCGGCCGAGCGGCGCGGCGCCTTCGCCTGCGCCGATCCCCTCCTCACAAAGCTCTGGAGGGCCTGCGCCGACACCGTCTATCTGAACATGGAAGACACGTTGACCGGCGACGCCTGGCGCGAGCGCGCGCAATGGGCCGGCGGCGACCCGCGTCAGGGCATCCAGGGCATGTACCTCGCCTACGGCGACCTGTCGCTGGCCGACCGGCTGCTGCGGACCTTCCCCGCCACGGATAGGGGCGACGGCAGGCTGGAGATCACCTTTCCGCCGGCCCGGATCGATCCACGCATCTTCATTCCCCAGCACCTGCTGGCCTGGAGCCTGAACGTTCGTGAGCACTACCTCTTCACCGGGCGACGCGAAGTAGCGGAAGACCTCTACCCCAGCGTGCAGCGGCAAATCGACTGGTACGAACCGTACCGGGATAACCTGGGCCTGCTGCGTGACCTGCCCGGCTGGAACTGGCTGGACTGGGCGCCCGTGGACCTGCGAGGCGCCAACCTGGGCACCAACATCTTTTACGCGATTGGCCTGGAGGCTGCGGCCTGGCTGGGCGAGCAGTTGGGTCGGTCGGCGGACGCGCGCCGCTGGAACGGCATCGCGCAATCGGTTCGGGCACGGATTCGCCGTGTCTTTTGGAACCCCGAGCGCGGCCTCTACGAAGACAGCCACTACCGCGGGAAACTGACGGGACTCGCCAGCGAACATGGCAACGCGCTGGCCCTGATCCACGGCGTGGCGACGCCCAAACAGGCCGAGCGTATCTCCGCCAGGCTCAGCGCCCGGGATCCGTCGCTGACGCCGGCAACTCCCGCGTACTTTGGCGACGTGCTCACCGCGCTGCTGCGCATCGGGCTGTCAACGAAGGCCCTGAATGCGGTCCGCGAGCGCTTTCGCCCCATGCTCGATCTCATGGACAACCCCATCGTCTGGGAAGCCTGGGGCCCCTTCATCTCGCATCACGACCCCGTCACCTCGGACGAGCAGGTGGCCACGCGCCACCAGATGCGTCACGCCGCGCCGCGCAGCCTTACCCACGTGAGCGCGGTGGGAGCCGGCGTGGCGCTGACGACCGACCTGCTGGGCGTAACCCCAACCGGACCGGGCTTTCAGACCTGCCGGATTCGCCCGCACCCCGGCGTGCTGGACTGGGCCAACGGTGTGGTCCCCACGCCCCACGGCGACCTGAAAGCGTCCTGGGAACGCGCCGACACCGGCCTGGTCCTCACCGCCGAACTCCCCGATGGCGTGACGGCCGACCTGGTCCTCGACCGCGACCCCACCCACCGGCAGTCGCTGCTCGTCGACGACCAGTTTCACGATCTACAGAGTCCAGGCGCCGGTGTGCAAGTCAGCCCCAAGACCGTAAGCGTTCGGCTCCCGGTCGGAACGTACCGTGTCGAACTCAGTAGCTCCGCCGACCCGAACTAGAACGAGATTCCGGGATTGAGCGGTCGCATTTGTCTTCCACCATCGCAGCACGAGTCAACCGCCTGAGGGCCTGACTTGTCAGACGTGTGACGATCTACTGAACAGCGCATCCACTCGGTTGTGTTTCCGTGAGATACAGGCTCCTCGCAGGTCTGGTCCTGGTATCCGCGGCCAGCTTGCTGTTCGAGATCGCCCTCACCCGCGTCTATGCGATCGCGCAGGGCCACCACTTCGCCTTCGTCGCCATCGCCATGGCCCTGCTGGGCATCGGTGCGGCGGGAACCCTCACCGCAACTTCAGCGCGCGTGGCCCGCGCCACGCCGCAATCGGCGATCAGCTGGGCGGGCGCGCTATTCGCCCTCACCGCCCTCGGCGCCTACGTCACGGCCGACCGCATCCCCCTGGACACCTATCGCATCGGCGCGGACGCCAGCCAGCTCGGATGGCTGGCCCTCTTCTTCATCGTGGCCGCCGTTCCGTTCACCTGCGCCGGCGTGGCGGTCGTCACCGCCTTGCGCCACAGCCCGGCCGGCGCGGGCACGACCTATGGCGCCAGCCTCGCCGGCTCGGCCGCCGGCGCCGCCCTGGCCGTACCGCTCCTTGGCCTCGTTGGATCGGCCGCCACCATCCTGCTGGCCGCCGCCCTGGCCATGGCCGCCCCCCTGCTCCTGGCCTCTCGCCTGCCGGCCACCATCGCCGGCCTCACGGGGTTGGGCCTCATCGCCATGGCCGTCCTTGTCGCTCCGGCGGGACCCCGAGTCTCCGTCCACTCGCAACTCGCCCAGGCCCTGCAGCGACCCGACGCCCACCGCCTCGACACGAAACTCTCATCCAATTCACGCGTCGACATCCTCAAGAACGCCGGCTTCCGCACCGCCACCGGCCTGAGCCTCAACTACCAGGGCTCCGTACCCAGGCCCCAAATTGGCGTCACGGTCGACGGCGGCAACGCGGCCGCGCTTGACGTCCCACTAACCGAAGCCCTCGACCACGTCCCCCTCGCCCATGCCATCACCGTGCGGCCCGCCGCCTCGGCCCTCCTGCTCGATCCTATCGGCGCGTTCGACACTGCCGTCGTGCTCCGAGCCGGCATCGACGAAATCGACCTCGTCCAGCCCGACGCCGCCCTTCGCCAAGCGTGGCACGACGCCGGCAACGACACGGTCCTGAACGATGACCGCGTCCGCACCCTCGATCAAGGCGTCCGCTCAGCCTTGCGCTCCGCCGCCGGCTACGACCTGGTCATCTGGCCCCTCCGCGAGTCCTTCCAGGGCGTCGCCGCCGGCACCTTCGGCCTCCGCGAGACCTACGCCCTCACCCGCGACGCCCTCGCCGACGGCCGGCGCGCCCTCGCGCCCAGCGGCCGCCTGGTCATCACCCGCTGGCTGCAAGCCACCCCCTCCGAGTCCGTCCGCATGTGGGCGTCCCTGCTCGGTGCGCTTCGCCAGTCCGGCATCACCGACCCCGCCCCCCACGTCCTCGCCTGGCGCTCCCTCGAAGTCGTCACCATGGTCGCCTCCCCAACCGCCTTCACCCCCGCGGAGCGCCAGGCGCTGACGAGCGGTTTCGAGCGTGACGGCTTCGACTGGGTGTTTCACGCGAATCTCGACGAAGCCGATTCCAACCGCTTCAATCGCCTGCCTGACACCTTGCTCTTCCGAGCCTTTCAGGCCGTCGTCAGTGGCGAATCGACCCGGGCGACCTGGGCGCCCGTCACCGACGATCGCCCCTACTTCTTCCACTACTTCGACTGGACCCTGTGGCGCGAAGTCCTGTCCACCACCGGACGCACCTGGCAACCCTTCGGCGGAGCCGGATTCCTGGTCCTTGTCCCGCTGGCGTCGGCCGCCACCGGCGCCGCCGTGCTCACCATGATCGCCCCGCTCATGGGGCGCCGTCGCCGCGGCGCAAGCCATCTCGGCCTACGTCGTCTCGCCTTCGTCGCCGCCGCCGGCGTCGCTTTCACCGCCACCCAGATCGCCCTGCTGCAACGGCTCATCCTCGTGCTCGACGCCCCCACCGTCGCCTTCGCCACCGGCATCGCCGCCATGCTCGCCTGGGCCGGTCTCGGCAGCCTGTCCTCGCGCTGGTGGCGGCCTCATCCGCGGACGGCTGCCCTTATGGCCGCAATGAGCGTGTTTCTCCTGGGCGGGCTGCTACTGGCGGCGCCGTTGGCCCTGGGTGCGCCCCTGGCCGTTCGCCTGGCCGCAGCTGTCCTGGCGGCCTCGCCGTCCCTGGCCCTCGGGACCGTCATGCCGGCGGCCATCCGTGCGTTGGCCGACGACCGCTCGGCCATCTCCTGGGCCTGGGCCGTCAACGGCACTGCCTCCGTCGCCGCCGCCTTCGTCGCCGCCATCCTGATCGTGTCCATCGGCTTTGCCTGGACGCTGCTGGCTGCGGCGTTGGCCTATGCCGTGGCCGTGCCGCTCTGGCGCGCTAGGGATCCTCGGCTGACATCTCCCCGGTAAGCGGAACGAATCGCACCAACCCAAGGTTCTCGGCCACCACCCCGTCCGCCGTCTGCTCAATCTGCCAGAGCGTCTGGTAAAAGCCCGGCGGCCCGACCGGCACGATCATCCGCCCGCCCACCTTGAGCTGCCGGATCAGCGGCTGCGGCACGTGATCGGGCGCCGCCGTCACGATGATGCCGTCAAAAGGCGCTTCGTCCTCCCATCCGAAATAGCCGTCGTCCGTACGCTGCTCGATGTCGTCGTAACCCGCGCCTCGCAGGTTCTCCTCCGACCACGCGGCCAGCGCCGGAATAATCTCCACGCTATAGACCTTGGCGCCCATCTCCGCCAGCACCGCCGCCTGGTACCCCGAGCCGGTACCGATCTCCAGCACCCGGTCGCCCGGCGAGATCTCCAGCGCCTCCGTCATCATCGCCACGATCAGCGGCTGCGAGATCGTCTGCCCCTCGCCGATGGGCAGCGGCCGGTTCTCATAGGCCTCGTCCACATTCTCGGGCCGCACAAACCGGTGCCGATCCACCCGCGCCACCGCCTCCAGCACCGGCTCCGATATCTCCCGATCCGACGCCCGGATCTCAACCATGAGCTTGGCTCGCCGCTCGGCAAAGACACCATCGTCACGGTCATCGGCCGCTGGCGTCCTGCTGCCCGACTCCCCGCACGCCGCCACCAGCAACGCCGCCAGCAGCACCCCGCACCGCACGAGCCGAGCCCCCGCTCGGATCACCCGGCACCCCGTTTCCCGGTCAGCCAGCATCGGCCTCGGTCACCATCTGACGACCTGAAGCTTGTCACACGCCGCCACAAACCAAACACACCCCACCCGCGCAATGAGACCTGTTCGAAGCGTCCCTCGCTCTCGACGGCGGGGCGGATCTTCCCCCCTCTCCCCGTGGCAGAGGGTTGGAGCCTGCCCCGGACTCGATCCGGGGTGAGGGTCTTCCGGGCAACCACCCTCGGGTTACGCCAACGCCTCTCTTGGGGAGAGGGCAGGGTGAGAGGGCTTCCGGTCTCGATCCACCCGCCAGCACCCGCGCACGGGCTCCGATCTCCAGGGGGCGTGGCGCTCTTCACCCTCTCCGAGGGGAGAGGCAGATTCCGGCGTCTTCGCCGGAAATCGGCGAGGGGTCTTCCGGGCACCCACCCCGGCCACGACGCGGCTCGGGCCAGGGTCGAACTCCTTCTGTGAGACGCCGCTCTTTCTCCCTCTCCATTGAGAGACCTTTGCAAAACCGGGGCGGGCGGCGCATGGTGACGAC
>JAPPLN010000032.1 GCA_028874175.1 Chloroflexota bacterium | reverse complement strand
CGGCCTAGGCACTCTGACCTTGGTCAATCCAAGGCCCTAGGAACGTACAAGAGGGCAGAGGAGTTAGAGAAGAGGGGCAGGTGCGCTCGGGATGAGTGCGCGGACAGGGTGTGGTTCGACTGGCTCACCAGGGGCGTAGGGTGCGCCGGGATTGATCGGGGCGCTGGGTCCCGGCTGCGGACGCCGGGATGACGTCTTGGATGGCGCAGGGGTGTAGTTCGGCAGGCTCAGGTCGAGCTTCGACAGGCTGACTACGAACAGGGAGCAGCGGGGTGGTTGGACGGCTTGGGGGTGCGACCGGCGATCAGGTGGCCCAAGCTGCGCGCAGCCTGGGCCACAAGCCAGCGGACTCTGGGAATGGGGCAGTATCTAAGGGGCGGCCCCGGTGTGTGCAGCGGGGACGGTTGAGACCGGTCGGCGAGTTCGCCGTCGCAACAGAGGGTCGCCCACGTGCGAGATCAGCTCCGGAGCCGAAGAAGCCGCGGCTTTCGGAGGCTTCTGGATGGCCCGGGGTTGGTTGCCCGGAAGACCCCTCACCGATTTCAGCCGAAGACGCCCGAATCCTTCGGCTAGCTCAGGACAGGTTCTGCCTCTCCCCTTGGAGAGGATGAAGAACGGCGCGACCGGTATTGGCTTGCATCCGAAGGTGCTTGCTGGGGTGGAGACCTCGACCCTAAGACCCCTCACCGAATGCCGCGGACGGCTTCTGCCTCTCCCCCAGGAGAGGGTGAAGAACGGCGGCCGTGGAGGAGGGTGCTCGCTGGTGAATTGGGTGCCCGGAAGACCCCTCACCCCAACCCTCTCCCCGAGGAGAGGGAGCAAGAGCCGCCGAAACTTCGAGGACACGGGGTGTTATGCAAAGGTCTCAGGAGAGGCTGAAGAGCCGCCACGCCTTCGAAGTCGAAGTGCGTTATGTAAAGGTCTCCAGAGGGCGAGGGAGCAAGAGCGGCCATGGCGCCGCGGTCGAGTGGCGTCTCGCAGCGGTCTCCCATGGGGCGACCGATGACGGCCGATCTGTCGGCGCTTGACATTGAGCGACGATTGACGGCGATCGAGTCCACGCTGCCGACGTTCGCGACGAAAGCGGACATTCACTCGCTGCGAGTTGATAGCCAGGCGATGCGGACTGAGTGGAAGTCTGAACTTGGCGAGATGCGGACTGAATGGAAGTCTGAACTTGGGGATTTGCGGTCGGAGTGGAAGGCGGACCTTGGCGAGATGAAGGCTGCGTTTGGCGAGATGAAGGCGGACCTGCACGCGCGGGAGGCGCGGCTGATCAAGTGGATTGCCGGGCTGGTGGTGGCCGGGGCGGCGGCCGCGGCTGGGGTGGCGATTGCCGTGAACCAGGTTTTGGGCCCTGGCGTCGGGGGCTGATTGGGGTCCGCGCGGGACGCGAGGTGGGCTGACGGGTGAGGCACGGGCGGCGAGCCGGGGCCGGGGATGGCGGGTGCCGGTAATGGTGTCAGTGACAGTAATGCAATCAGTGCATGCGTTGCTGGCAGGGCAGGGACGGCTGGGGGGATTGCCGTGGCGACGACGCGTTGGCGGGCCGGGGCAGGCGGCCGGGCTCCGGGGGCGGCGGAATGGGGGCAGACATTCGAGATTCGGGTTGCGGTGACATCGGGGATAGTGTACACTACTGGTGAACTACTAGCAAGGCAGATGCCCGTCCGCGGTCGGCGAGGGGGACGGGAGTCAGGTTTGCCGGCAGTCGGGAATGCTGAGTTCTTCGCGATCCGCGATGCGCACCCCGGGTGGGATGCAGCCGGTGAGCGGGTTGCCGGCCAGATGAAAGGAGGCCAAGTTTGATCGCAGTTGGGCGAGTTCCGGTGGGATCGGGCCGGTGAGTTGGTTGGCGCGGAGGTCCAGTCGCCAGATGCCGACGAGTTGGGCGAATTCGACAGGAATGGCACCGGTCAACTGGTTGGCGCCGAGGTCCATCTGGTCGAGATTCGTCAGACTGGCAAGCTGCGCGGGGATAGGCCCGGACAGGCGATTGGCGCCGAGGTAAAGCTCGCGCAAGCTCGCCAGCTGGCCCAGTTCGGGCGGGATCGAGCCAGATAGCTGGTTTGCGCTGAAGTCCAGGTAGTACAGGTCAGGCAGCCGACCCAACTCCGGCGGGATTGCTCCCGATAGTTGGTTGCCGCTGAGGTCGAGGTATCCCAGCCTTGACAGTTGACCGAAACCCGGAGGAATGGCGCCGGTGAGCCTATTGCCACCGAGCCACAGGCCCCCGAGGTCCTCGAGTTGCATCAGCTCGGGCGGGATCGGGCCGGTCAGGAGGTTTTCGCTCAGGCCGAGCAACCTCAGACTCTTCATGCTTCCCAGCCAGGCCGGAATCTGGCCGGTCAGCTGGTTGTCGCTGAGACCGAGCGCTTGCAGGCCGGACAGGTTTACGAGCCAGGGTGGAATCGGTCCCACCAGCCGGTTGCCGTGAAGTTGCAGCGACTCCAGGCTCGCCAGATGGCGCAGCGCGGACGGGATCTCGCCCGTTAGCTGGTTATCCCCGAGGCGCAGTGCCAGGAGGCTGGACAAGTCCGCTAACTGGAACGGGATGACGCCTGTCAACTGGTTGGACGTGAGGTTGAGCACCGTAAGATTCGGCAGCTGGCTTAGCTGGGATGGGATCGGGCCATCCAGTTCGTTGTCGCTGAGATGGAGCCCGGTCAATTGCGTGAGCCGGCCGAACTGGGACGGGATGGGTCCGCCCAGGTAGTTGCGGCGAAGATCCAACGTCCGCAGTTCCGAAAGTTGACCGAGTTCGGGCGGCAGCACGCTCCACAGGCCGCGGCCCGGGAGCGCCACGGCGTGGACCCTAAGCGGCGCGCCGCCAAGCTCGACGCCGCTCCAGGCGGTCACGGGCTGATCCGAGGTCCAGCTGAGCATTCCCGCACCGGCGAGGGTTGCCTGTGCCACGAGCAGGGCCTCGCAGTCGGCAACAAGGCCGGGGTTTGAGCCGGGGTCCGGCACGGCGACACCGGCGCGACAGCCGGTGACATCGACTGTCGCCGTCGTCTGTCGGGCGCCTCTGGCGTAAAGTCCGCGCGGGGTGAAGCTTCGGTCGAGGAATCGAAGAAAGTCGTTGCTATGAGGGGCCACGAGGTCGTGTCGGAGTAGAACTCGAACATCGCTGCCGTCAGGGGCCATGGTGAAGAGGGCCACTCGCTGCGGTCGATTGGGATCTGGGCTGCCAAGACGGACGACGGCGACGCGCGAGCCGTCCGGCGACCAACTCGCCGCCATTGGCAGATCCGATAGTCGCAGAGGTGACCGGCCGAACGCCGATCCGTCCACGTCAATCACGCACACCGACCCGCCACAGGCATAGAGAATCCCGGAGCCACTCGGCGACCACGCCACCGTTGGAATCCAGGCGTGCGCAGGGCCCAACTCGTGTTGCCGCGGCGGAAGATGCGACCGCCAGCCGTCGATGCCAGTCAGGCGACGCGCGTCCGTGCCGTCCGCCGCGATGGTGTAGAGCGCCACGCCGTCGGCATCGGGCCTGGCGAAGGCCAGGCGCTTGCCGTCCGGCGACCAGGCGGCGCTGCTGACGGCCTCCGACAACCGGATGTAGTCGCCATTGGCTGATGTGGATACGAGGTGGAGCATCCCCAAGCCCCGCAGGCTGACTCCAAACGAGCTGGCCGCCGACCACTCCTGCTGGTTCGCGATACCCGTGACGGCCAGCCAGCGACCGTCGGGCGACCAGGCGGGCGTCTGGGCGGCCACGAAATCGAATCCTCCGCGAAGCATCCGAGCGTTGGCGCCATCGGCCTGCACGACGTGCAGACGCGCCGTTGGTTCCCATACGAACGATGTCGGCTGGATGTCCACGTAGGCGATGCTGGAGCCGTCGGGCGACCAGGCCGCGTAATTTTCGAAGCGTGCGCTGGCCGTCAGCCGCCGGCGGTGGGCGCGATCGAGACTCTCGATCACCAGATCCTGCTGCTCGTCAAAGCTCGACCGGCGCGATCCCGTCCCTGGCCGCGGGTACTCACAGGTGGCGTATACGAGGCGGGCGCCGTCGGGAGCGAGATGGAAGCCCGTCTCCCCAGCGTGAATCCGCCCCGTGTCAGCGATGTGTCGCAGGCGGCTTCCATCAGCCGTTACCGCGTAGATGTCGGCGTCATGGCTGAATACGATCTCGGCTCCGTCGGGACTCCACTGCGCGTAGCTGGCTGTCCGCTGGCCGAACCGAAACGGTCCCCCGCAGGGCGTCGGCAAGGGCTGCGACCCTGCAGATACCGGTTCATGACTGTCTGCCTGTTGCGTGGGCGTTCCGTGCGGAGCAGCGGAAGGATGTTCTTCGAAGGCCCAGGCGAAGAGGCCGCGGACATCCTGACGGTGGTCTCGTTGGCAGGCGGACTCGGCGGCGGGGCCGGGGCCGAAGGTGCGCTGGTAGATCTGGACGTTGCCGGTGTTGCCGAGGTGGGCTTCGACGATGTCGTTGAGGGCGACGCAGGTGGAGGGCCAGGGGGTGGGGGCGATGGGGCCGGCGGAGCCTTCGTCGAAGGCCCAGGCGAAGACGGCGCGGACGTCGTTGCGGTGGTCGGACTGGCAGGCGGCTTCGGCGCCCTCGTCAAAGGTGCGCTGGTAGATACCGACGTTGCCGTGGTTGCCGAGGTGGGCCTCGACGATGTCGTTGAGGGCGACGCAGGCGGTGGGCCACTGGGCGAGGGCGGGGGAGGCGAAGGCGAGGGCGGCGGCGAGGGCGATTAGCAGAACGCTGAGGTGGCACACCGACGCAGAGCCTGCGGACATGGCGGGTTGCCTACCTGGAGACACACGACTGCCCTTCGCTTAGTCAGCGATTGGGGGGATGACGATATCAGCAAGTGAAGAAGGGGAGAGAGGAGAAGGAAGGTGCGCTTGAACTGGCTGGAAGGTCGGGGTGGCTTTGGTGCGCCGGGATTGATCGGGGTGCTGGGTCCCGGCCGCGGACGCCGGGATGGCGGGGTGGTTGATGTGGGAGGGGTGTGGTTCCTGCTTCGGCAGGCTCAGGACTGGCTTCGACAAGCTCAGGGCAGGCTCTCCGGGACGGTGGGTACACAGGCCCGGCTCACAAGGATCCCAGGCTGCACGCAGCCTGGGCTACAAGGCGCATGGACCACTGGTTCCTCAAGGTCGGGCTAAGCTGGGCCATGGCGGGTGAAGCTGGAGGGTGAGGCTGAACCGTGGGCGCTGTGGGTGGGTTCTGTGGACCACGGGCGAAGCGACCATCCCGACGACGCGTATTGACGCTGCTCCTGGCCGGTGGTGTCTTCGGTTCGCTGTTCGGGAGCTGTGGAGGCGAACGGCCGGTGGGTGGGTTCAAATTTCCCAACACGGACAAAATGGCCGGCTCCGGGTCGCGTTGAACTCCTGCGCGATGGAAGGTTCAGCGTGCCTGGCAGCCACCAACTGACGGGCGACTCGGCCTACGCACGGCTTCCCAGGCCACAAGGGAGCGGTCCGGCTGACTATGAATGGGGTGGGGCCAGGCGGGAGGGTGCGCGAAGGACTGCCTGGACAGGTTGGGTGGTAGGGGCTCTGTGGTTCGACACGGGCCGGTGGGTACACCGGCCCGGCTCACCACGAACGGGGGCCCGGCCGCCGGGGTATTGGCGGCCGGGCCCCGTTCGACTAGTCAGCCGGAGCCGCCCAGGGGACGCGGGCGGCTAGATCCAGCCGCGGGATTTCATTTCCTCGATCTGTTTGGCCTGATTCAGCTCGGCCAGGCGCTTGGCCTCGCGCATGCCCTCCTCGGCGCCGGTCTCGCCGAGCATGGCCTTGTCGAGCGGCGGCCCCCAGATAATCCACCACTCGACCCAGAACGGCAGACGGGCCTGGTAATGGCGCATGTCCGGCCGGTCGACGTATTTCTGGAGCCATTCCATGCCCTGCGGCGGCGGCGCCGTGGCGTTGGCGGTGTCGAACGCGGGCTTCCACATTGGCAGGTGGCCGCGGTCGACCTCGGCCACGCGCCGCTGCACGTCGGTTCCCAGGAAGTGGCCCAGCTCGGCCGTCGGTTCGAGCGTTCCACGCGCGTGCGCCCCGTTGGTGACGGCGTGGTACTGCTCGCCCCAGATGTTGCCGTGGTAGTTGGTGCGGGGGTTCTTGGGCACCGGGCCGAGGGACCACTCGAACCGATCCTGGATCCGCGGCACGCCGAAGCCGACCGTATACACCCGGCCGGACATCCAGTAGGCCTGCTTGCCGGCTTCGAAGACGGTGCCGAACTCGCCGGACAGTTGCTTGCGCACTTCGGGCGGCGGCGCCACGTCGTGGGTGTGGATCAAGTCCCAGGTGAACTGGAAGCCCTCGTCCCCGCCATCGTCGAACATGGTGAAGTCCACATCGCCTTCGCCGCGCAGCAGGGTGGCGCCGGCGGAGAAGCACAAGGGCATCCACATCTTCTCGCGGTCGATGGCGTCGATTCCATAGAGGTCGGCCTCGGGATCGCGCGCTTTCATGGAGTTCTCGAGCAGGTCGTTCCAGGTCCAGTCTTCGGTGGGTGCGCCCAGGCCCAGCCTCTCGACCATGGTGATGTTGTAGAGGAACCCGGCGGTCCACCCCTGGTAGCTGAACCCGTGCTGGGGCCCCTCCAACCTGGTTGGCGGCGGCCACTGGTGGTCAGCGGCTTCGCCGTTCTCGGTATAGATGTTGGGCATCCAGTAGTACTCGTCGGGATCCCAGCCCGGCATCTTGTCCACGGTGTCGTTGATCGGAATCGTTATTCCCTCGCCGCGCCACTGGTTGAACAGCCAGCCATCCCACAGCACCAGCTCGGCGAGCGAGCCGGCGGCGGCTTGAATGGACAGCGCGTCCCAGTAATCGCCGCCGATCGGTTCGACCTTCACCACGGTGTTCGGCTGCTTCTGGAAGAACTGCTCCAAGCCCCACTGCGTGGCTCGCCCACGGGGACCCGAAACGTGATCGGTAGCGAATCGAATCTCCTGAAGCTCGGCCCGCGGCGCGGCGGGCTCGACGGTGACGACCTTTTCGACCGGGGCGGCCGTCTCGACCCTGGCAGCGGCTGGCGTCTCGGCCGTGACGACCTTCTCGACCATGACGGCTTTCTCGGCCGGCGCTGCCGTGGGCACGGTTTTCTCTTCGATCTGCGCTTCACCGCACGCCGCCAGGGTGACGGCCCCCGCCATTCCAACGGCGCCCGCGAGCAGCCGGCGACGCGACATCACTGGTTTCATGGCACCCCCCTGGATCGGATCGGAGTTATTCGTTACCGAAGTGTTGCATAGCGAAAAGATTACCATTTTGGGGAGCGGGGCTGGCGGACGGGCAGGCCGTTATTCAGGTCGTCGCGCGTCGCGTTGTGGCGGTGGATGATCCTGTCCCAAGCCTCGGCCAGGCGGAGGGGCACCGAGCTGGCAGCTTTCGCTCAGAACATGCGATTTGACCAGCGTGAGCCGCTGCCGGGGCTAGGATCGGCGGTGTTGCCGGCAGCGGTGGCTGGAGATCACGTCGTGGGCACCGAAGACTGCGAGCTTTCCGCCAAACAGCTGTGCATGGTCGTTGACGCCGCGGGCGTTTGGGGTATGCCGGACGTCGCGGTGCCGCCGGAGGGCTACGCGATACGGAAATACCGGCGGGGCGACGAAGGGAGCCTGGCGGGGACACTGCAGGCGGTGGGGTTCAGAGACTGCGGCGTGGACCGGGTGCTGGAGACTCTGGCGGATGCCGATCGGCGGGCGGGGTCGGCGGTGGTGGAGTTCGAGGGACGGATCGTGGCTTCGACGTTTGCCTCGCGGATGTCGAGTGATCGGGTCAGCCCGGTGACGAGGATGCCGGGCGAGCCGTTGCGGGAAGGGGTGCTGGACTATGTGGCGACGCACCCGGATCACCAGGGCCGTGGGCTGGGTCGGGCTACCTGTACGGCCGTGTCACGCTACCTGGCGGCGCAGGGATGCGAGATGGTGTCGCTGCTGACGGACGACTGGCGGCTGCCGGCGATTCACCTGTATCTGTCGTTGGGATTCGAGCCTGTGATGAACCGCGAGGACATGCCGGGGCGGTGGGCTGGGGTCCTTCACGAACTGGAGAGGCACGGACATGCGGATGCTTAGGTTGGGGGTAGCGGGGCTTGGGCATGGGCGGACGTTGCTGCAGGCGAACCTGCCGGAGTTTGCGGACCTGCCGGTGCGGGTGACGGCGGTGTGCGACACGAACGCCGATTTGACGGCGTCGATGGCAGCGCAATACGGCGTGGCGTGGACGACGAAGGACTACGAGGCGCTGGTGGCCCGGGACGACCTGGACATCATCGGGATCTATACACCGGGGCCGTTCCACTGCGAGCAGATCCTGGCGGCGCTGGAGGCCGGGAAGCATGTGATGGTGACGAAGTCGATGGTGTACTCGATGGCGGAGGTTGAGCAGGTCGTCGAAGCGGTGGATCGCACGGGGCTGAGGCTGTTGGTGACGCAGTCGCTGCGGGGACGCCTGGACTTCATGGATGCGAAGCGGGCCTGCGACGCGGGCGAGATCGGCGAGCTGTTCATGGCGGAGGCGCACTACGTGCATGACCTGCGGCCGGTCTATCGATCGACACCCTGGCGGACGGCAATGCCGCAGGACCTGATCCTGGGTGGGGCGTGTCACCCGATCGACCTGTTGCGATGGTTCATGGGGGACATCGAGGAGGTGCATTGCGTGGGTCTGCGAAGCGGGGTGGCGCCGGAGTACCCGCAGGAGGACTGCTTTTTCATCAACGTGCGGTTCACGAGCGGGATGGTGGGGCGGGTGGCGAATCTGCTGGGGATGGTTCACCCGCACGGCGAACGGTCGAATGGCCTGACGGTTTACGGCACGAAAGGGACGATCCGGGACAACGTGAAGACGCTGGATGCCGAGGGCGATCTGCCGCAGCGGGCGTACGTGACGGAGCTGCCGCCGCATGGCGGGCACGCGGGCGAGATGATCGTGATGCTGCGTCA
>JAPPLN010000028.1:2816-9492 GCA_028874175.1 Chloroflexota bacterium | reverse complement strand
CGCCCAACACCCAACCCCCAACCCCAAAAATCGCCCCAATCTTTTCCCCCACACCCCGCTGCCCCCCTTAGGGGGGTGCTCCGGGCTGGCGGGCACGAGTACCTCCAACAAGCGCCAAACCCCTAGCGCGCTCCGCCGCCCCGCCGCACAATCGCCCATGCCCCTCCGCCGCCCCGCCGCCGCCCTCGCCGGCCGCACCGCCGGCTGGCTCTCCCGCCTCACCCGCCGCGGCGGCGGCACCGCCGTCAGCGGCCTCGTCACCTCCGCCCTTGACCCCACCTTCGTCCCCGACAGCCTTCAGCAACTCCACTCCACCGTCACCGTCACCGGCACCAACGGCAAAACCACCACCACCGCCGCCATCGCCGCCCTCGCCCGCGCCGCCGGCCAGCCCGTCCTCACCAACCCCACCGGCTCCAACCTCGAACGCGGTCTCGCCGCCGCCCTCCTCCCCCACGTCAACTTGACCGGCCAGATCCGCGACGCCCCCAACCTCCGCGCCATCCTCGAACTTGACGAATGGGCCTTCGCCGCCCTCGCCCCAACCATCCGCCCCCGCATCGCCCTCTTCCTCAACCTCTTCCGCGACCAACTCGACCGCTACGGCGAAGTCGACCGCACCGCCGCCGCCTGGCGAGACGCCATTGACGATCTCGATCCCGACGCAACCGTCGTCGCCAACGCCGACGACCCCGCCGTCGTCGCCGTCACCCGCCGCCACCGCGGCCCCCTCCTCTACTTCGGCGCCGACGTCGACAGCGATTCCACAACCCCCGACGCCTGGGCCGACGTCCGCCGCTGCCCCCTTTGCGACGGCCGCCTCCACTGGGACCGCGTCGTCTACGCCCACCTCGGCACCTACCGCTGCCAGGCCTGCGGCTTTCGACGCCCCCAACCGGACGTCTGCATCACCGACTTCTACCCCCACGGCCTTGCCGGGGCTTCCTACCGCCTGACCACTGCCGATTCCGACGCGAGGATCGAGGTGCAGCTTCCGGGCCTCTACAACGCCTACAACCTCGCCGCAGCGCTGGCTGGCGCACACGCGGCGGGTGTCGCCTCCGACCGCGCCTACGCTGTTCTGGAATCCTTCCAACCCGCCTTTGGCCGTGCCGAGACCATTTCGGGGCCCGGCGTCACCATCACGCTGCTCCTTGTCAAGAATCCCACCGGTGCTAACCAGACGCTCGACGTCCTGAGTTCCGAGCCTGAGCCGCTCGATACGCTGGTACTGCTCAATGACGGGGTTGCCGACGGTGAGGACGTGTCGTGGATCTGGGACGTGGAATTCGAGCGGCTAAACCCGCGCCGCCTGTTCGTCGGCGGACTCCGAGCGGAGGATTTGGCGCTGCGGCTGAAATACGCTGGGAGCGCACCACAATTCGACGCCACGGAAGTCCATCCCGGAATCACACCAGCACTGGACGCGGCAATTCATGCTGAGCCCGCCGCCTCGGGACGTCGGCTGATCGTGCTGGCCACCTACACCGCCATGCTCGATATACGCGCCGAGTGCGCGCGTCGTGGCTGGGTCGACCCGTATTGGCAATCCGCGGTATGACCTCGTCCGGCCCGGTCCTGCGAATCACCTATCTCTATCCCGATCTCATGAATCTCTACGCCGACCGCGGCAACATCACCTGCCTGGAGCGGCGCTGCGCCTGGCGCGGCATCACGCCCCTGGTTCAACGCTTGGAGTGGAACGACCGGCTTGATGAGTCAGCCGACATGTACGTGATCGGCGGCGGGCAGGATCGCCAGCAGCAACTGGCAAGCCAGGGTCTAACGATGAGGAACGCCGACCGGATCCTGTCCGACCTCGGGGACGGCGCGGTCATGCTTGCCGTCTGCGGGGGGTATCAGCTAATGGCACACCGCTACCGGGCCGGCGACGGCTCGGAACTGGCCGGACTCGGCGTGTTCGATGCCGAAACGGTACATCCCGGCCCCGACGTGCCGCGCTGCATCGGCAATATCGTCTGTGACTGGGACGGCGCGCGGCTCGTTGGCTTCGAGAATCACGGTGGGCGTACCTATCTCGGGTCAGGTGCGTCGCCGCTGGCGAGCGTCGTTCGCGGATACGGCAACAACGCTGAGGACGGCACCGAGGGCGCCGTCGCCGGCAATGCCATCGGCACCTATCTCCACGGGTCCGTGCTGCCGAAGAATCCTCACCTGGCGGACCACATCATCGGAGCGGCGCTCGCTCGAATCGCACCTGGCCATGAACTGGAGCCCCTTGACGACAGGGCTGAGTGGGCGGCTCACCGCGCCGCCCTCCGAGTGGTCGGCCTTCGCTAGCGCATGGGGCCGGCACAAGTGGAGGCGGTCCGCGCGTGAAGCGATTGCATCCGGGCTGGTCGCGCCGCAGCCTGATCGTTCCAGCCGTGCTCGCGCTGGCCGGTGGTGCCGCGACACTCGCCTGGCGGCTCTTCAGCCCGCCGCCATCCCGCGCATTCGGTGGGCTGGTGCGAGCCGGTAGGCCGCAGGACTACGCGGTTGGCGACGTCAAGTCGTGGGCTAGCGGCCGCTTCTACATGGCACGCGGACCCAGCGGATTCGTGGCGCTGTACCGGCAGTGTCCGCACCTGCGCTGCACCATTCCGCCGCCCGTTGAGGGCATCTTTGAATGCAAGTGCCACTTATCGCGATTCGGCCTTACCGGCGAACTGTTGCGGGGGCCGGCGCAGCGACCGATGGACCGCTTTCCGATCCGGCTGGTCAATGGTGAGCTTGTCGTGACTACCGGCGAGACTTCGGTGATTCGGCGGACTGAGTACGGCGACGCTGACGCCTTCAATCCCGGCCCCGTGGCATGATGCGACCCGTCAACAGTCGTCAGGGAGTCCACCCATGAAACACCCGTCCTACGACCCATCCTGCGGCATCTGCCATTCCAACGCTGGCGAAGAAGAGTCTGCGGGTGGCGTCATCTTCGAAAACGACTTGTGGCACATTCGGCACACTGGCGCACCATTCCCCCTGGCCGGCTGGCTTCTCCTGCAGCCGCAGCGCCACGTGCAGGGGCCGGCGCGCTTCAACGACGCAGAAGCAACCAACTTCGGACCGGCGTTGCGACACTTCATGCGCACGTTGGAAGAGGTGACCGGGGCTGAGCGGAGCTATGTGGTGGCATACGGCGAGAGTGTTCCGCACATGCACGCTCACATCATTCCGCGCTACGCCGATCTGCCTGCACCGGACGTGGCCTGGGGGCTGGCGGACCGGTTCCGAGCGATTGGGGACGGGAGCCGCGAGGGGATTCCCGAGGCCGAGGTGCTGGCTGTGATCGAGGCCTATCGGGCGGCGCTGGCCGCGAACCCGCCGCCGAGCTAGGCCTCGACAGCGGCAAACGCCGCCAGTAGGTCCGCGTCGGTTTCGCGCGGCCTGGTGACGCGGGCTTGGCCATCGCGAACCAGCACGGTTGCCGGGCGGCCGACCAGGTTGTAGTTGCTGGACATGGCCATGTGATAGGCGCCGGCGGCTGGGACGGCCAGGACGTCGCCGCGCCGCAGTGTGGGCAGTTCGATGTCGCGTAGAAGCACGTCCCCGGACTCGCAGTAGCGACCGGCGACCGTTACGAGTTGCTCTGCGCCGTCGGGCAAGCGATTAGCGATGAGGGCGCGGTACTTGGCGCCGTAGAGCGCGGGGCGGATGTTGTCGGCCATGCCGCCGTCCACTGACACGTAGGTGCGCACGCCGGGAATCTCCTTGATCGTGCCGACTCGATATAGCGCCACGCCGGCGCGGGCGACGATGGAGCGGCCGGGTTCGATGAGGAGTCGTGGCTCGGGGTCCAGACGGCGAGCGCGGAGGGTGGCGGCAATGACTTCTACAAACGAGCCGGCCGCGGGGGGATCGTCGGCCTCGCTGTAGCTGACGCCGAAGCCGCCGCCGGGACTGATGTCTCGCAGCACCAGGCCGTGGCGCTCGCTCATGGTGGCGGCGAAGTCGAGGACGATGCTCAGACTGTCGGCGTAGGGTTCGACGTCCAGGACTTGCGAGCCGATGTGGGCGTGGAGGCCCGTCAGGTCGATTGAATCTGCCGCCTGTGCCTGCGCCACGGCTTCTTCGGCGGCGCCGGAGTGGAGTTGCAGGCCGAACTTGCTGTCGATGGCGCCGGTACGGATGTACTCGTGGGTATGAGCTTCCACGCCGGGGGTGATGCGCAGGATGACCGGAGCAGGCGGGCCTGCGCGTTGTGTCGCGATTTCGGCGATTAGATCGAGTTCATCGAGGCTGTCCACGACGATTCGTCCGACGCCGATATCAAGTGCGTAGGCAATCTCTTCGGGCAGCTTGTTGTTGCCGTGGAACACGATGCGGTCGGCCGGCATTCCGCCGGCCAGCGCAACGCGAATCTCGCCGCTGGAGACGGCGTCGGCGCCGAGGCCTTCGGCGGCCACGATGCCGGCGATGGTGGGATCGAGATGGGCCTTGGAGGCGTAGAGGGCGAGGCTGTTTGGGTAGGAACTCGCCAGTGGCTGGGCGTAGGCCCGGCACTGGGCGCGCAGGGTGGCCTCGTCGAAGACGTAGAGGGGGGTGCCGTGCTCGTCGATCAGATGGTCGACAGGAGCGCCGCCGAGCACGAGCACGCCGCGCTCGTCTCGTCGGGCGCCGAGCGGAAATACCTCCCTGAGCAACGCACGTTCAGCGGTATTCACCTCGACTAACCCAGGGGAGCGGGGTGGGCGGCGACGACGTCCTCGTTGAGGGCGGTGCCGAGGCCGGGGGTGGTGGGGGTTTGCATCCAGCCGTGGTCGACTGTGGGGGAGACGCTGACCAGGTCGTCGCGCCAGGGGGCGGAGTCGACGTCGGTTTCCATGATGCGGAGGTTGCTCACGGAGGCGGCGACGTGGGCGCACATGAAGGTGGAGACGTGGCTGTAGTAGTTGTGGGGGGCCACGTAGACCTCGTGGGCGGCGGCCATTTCGGCGATGTGCAGGGATTGGGCGATGCCGTTCCAGGCCACGTCAATCATGGCGACGTCCATGGCGCCGGCCTGGAAGAAGCGGGCGTAGTCGTGCACGGCGGTCAGGTTCTCGGCTGAGCAGAGCGGGGTGCGCATGGAGCGGCGAACGTGCGCCAGCGCCTCGGGGTCGTAGCTGTCGTATTCGATCCAGAAGAGTTCGTAAGGGGCCAGCGCGTCGGCGATCTGGATAACGGCGGAGGGACGATAGCGGAAATTGAGGTCCAGGCAGATGTCGATGTCCGAGCCGACCGCCTCACGCATCGTCTCGATCTGGCGCACGATCATGGCGAGGTCGCCGCGTTCCAGGTTGCCGTCTGTGGGACGGGCAAAGTGACCGGCTTCGGCCGGGCAGAGCGGGTTGGTCTTGAGCGCGGTGTAACCGCTGGCCACCACCTCGCGACCCAGGTCGGCGAAGTCGTCCCAGGTGTTGATGGGTGGGGTGCCCAGGACTTTCTGATGGGCCAGTCGGTAGCTGCCGCAGTGGGACCAGTAGAGACGGATCTGGTCGCGGGTGGGACCGCCGAGAAGTTCGGTGATTGAGACGCCGAGAGCCTGGCCTTTGATGTCCCAGAGGGCGGCCTCAATGCCGGCGAGCGACTTGCGCGCGACGCCGCCGATGTTCTGGCGCATGCGGAAGGCCATGTCGTTGGTCAGCGCGACGACTTGCCTCGGGTCCTTGCCCATGATCTCGGTGGCCAGGTCATGCACTCCGGCCGCCAGGGCTCGGGGCATCTGCCAGTCGCTGCATTCGCCGTAGCCGACCAGGCCGGTGTCGGTTTCGACTCGGACGAAGGTCCAGGGCGACCAGCCGTTGGAGCACTGCAGGGGTTCGATGGAGACGATGCGCATGGGGTCCGCCTACCTGCTTCTTGCCGAGTGGGTGAATGTTCGAAGATGGGTCGTCGGCCGGTCAGGCTGACGACGACGCTGGCCCGGGCAGTTTGGCAGCAAGGCTTGTGGGCGTCGAACTGGCTGAAGTCGGCGCATTGGTGGATTACCACTCATGGCCGGACTCCCGGAGGCTGACGAAGCCACCGGCGCCGCGGGCAACGACGATGTGGTCGAGCACCTTGATGCCCAGCAGGTTGCCGGCCTCGGCGGCGCGGCGGGTGAGGGCGACATCCTGGGGCGAGGGGGTGGGATCGCCGCTTGGGTGGTTGTGGGCCAGGAGGAGCGCGGTGCAGCCGATGCGCACGGCTTCCTGAAACAGATCGGCCATGCGGGCGTTGACGGCGTTGACGGCGCCCTGAGCGACCTGGCGGACGCGGAGGACGCGATGGCGGGTATCGAGCAGCACCACGACCAGGCGCTCGTCGCTGGCGTCGTTGAGATGGCCGGCCAGCACGCGGGCGGCATCGGCAGGGCTCTCGATGGCCGGGCGTTCACCGGCGGCTTCGATCTGGAGGCGACGGGCGAGTTCGAGAGCGGCCTTGATCTCGGCTGCCTTGGCCAGGCCGACGCCGTGGACGGTGGTGAGTTCGTCGATGGTGGCGTCGGAGAGCCCGCGGAGGGAAGCGAATTTGGCCAGGAGGGCCTGAGCGAGTTCGAGGGCGCTGCCCTGCGATGAGCCGGAGCGGAGGATGAGGGCGAGGAGTTCGTGGTCGCTGAGGCTGGAGGTGCCGTCGCGGGCGAGGCGTTCGCGGGGACGGCGGGACGCGTCGATCTCGCGGATGCGGACGCCGTAGCCCGGTCGAGGTTGCCGCC
>JAPPLN010000028.1:1287-2716 GCA_028874175.1 Chloroflexota bacterium | reverse complement strand
CGGGACGCGTCGATCTCGCGGATGCGGACGCCGTAGCCCGGTCGAGGTTGCCGCCCGGTTTCCCCCGTCACCCTCCGCCGGCGGCGCGCAGGGCGCGGCCGGCGGTCTGGCGGTATTCGCGGGCACGTTCGAGAATGAGGTGGCGGATTTCCTCGTCGGAGGTGGCGCGGACGGGGCGGGCGGGGACGCCGAGGAGGAGGCGGCGCTCGGAGAACTCCTTGTCCTCGCCGACCATGGCGGCGGCGCCGACGATGGAGTGGCGGCGGATATGGGCGCCGCTGAGGACGGTGGACTGGATGCCGATGAGGCACTCGTCCTCGATGGTGCAGGCATGGACCACGGCCATGTGGCCGACGGTGACGTCGGCGCCGATGACCAGCGGCAGGCCAGCATCGACGTGGAGGACGCAGCCGTCCTGGATGTTGGTGCCGCGGCCGATGTGGACGGGGGCGAGGTCGGCGCGGATGACGGTGTTGTACCAGACGCTGGCGTCGTCCTCGATTCGCACATCGCCGATGAGCTGGGCGCCGGGGGCCAGGAAGACGTTGCGGCCGATGGTGGGGACGATGCCGTTGGCGGCGTGGAGTTGGGGGCCGGGCGTGGCGGCGTCGATTTCCTGGAGGAGGGTTTCCTCCTGGAGCTGGCGGAGGTGGGCTTCGTCGAGGGTCTCGGCGGGGCGGAGGAGCATGTAGAGGAGGGCGCCGAGGGGGCCGAGGCCGAGGACGAGGAGGGGGGCGAAGAGGCGGACGTAGATGTCCTGGGTGCGGCGGCGGATGTCCTGCCAGGCCCAGACGAAGGCGGCGGCCCAAACAGCGGCGCCAAAGGCGGCCAGCAAGGCAAGGACGATGGCGATGGCCTGGCCGATGGATTCCACGCGTTGGGCCTGTGGGGTGGGAGTAGCCCCGAATTGTAGGCGGGAAATTGGGGGCTCTCGTGCGCGTAAGAGTTTTTTCCAAAAAACTCTTGAGGCTGCGCGGGGTGCAGTTTGGCGTTGTTCGGGGTGCGTTGGGGAGGGGGTGAGGCGACGGCGATGAGTCGCGGCGGCTCGAGCGGCAGACCCTTACCCCCGGATCGCGTCCCCCGGATCGGGTCCGGGGCAGGCAGAGGCAGGCTCCAACCCTCTCCCTCAAGGAGACCGCTGCGTAATCCGAGGGGTGGGTGCCCGGAAGACCCCTCACCGATTTCGGCCGAGGACGGCCGAATCTGCCTCTCCCCTTGGAGAGGGTGAAGAGCGGTCGCAGCTTCGAAGACGAGGGGCGCTGGGGTGAGGGCTGGGCGGGTGTCGGGCGGGGGAACACGAAAGGAAGGCGAGATTCCCTTCGACAGACTCAGGGCAGGCTCTCGGCTCCGCTGCGCTGCGCTCGGAATGACAGCGGGGGTGGAGGGGGGAGCGGGGGGGGGGGGGGGGGGGGGGGGGGGGGGGGGGGGG
>JAPPLN010000028.1:0-1277 GCA_028874175.1 Chloroflexota bacterium | reverse complement strand
CCCCCGCCCGCCCCCCCCCCCCCCCCCCCCCCCCCCCCCCCCCCCCCCCCCCCCGGGCCACCGCTTAGGCGGATTTTTTTGGTGGGTCGGCGATGAAGGTCGGGGCTGTGAAGGGACGGCGGGAGAGGCCCAGGGACGCTGGGTGCGCGGACGTGGCGAGGGGGTGGGGCGCGCTGATAGGCGACCTGCGTGGGGTTGGGGTGGGGGGTGGTGGTTGGGCCGGATCGGCACGGACGGATGGGGCCGGCGGGGAGCGAAGACTGGGTTCCCCTTCGGCAAGCTCAGGGCAGGCGCTCTGGAGACGCCGGGATGACGGGCTGGGGAGGGAGAGCGGGGAGCGAGGTGAGAGTCGGAGGGGGAGGGGGAGGGGGAGGTGCGCTCGGGATGCGTGTGCTGACGGGGTGGCAGGTTGCGCTGGGATTGATCATGGCGCTGGGTCCCGGCTGAAGACGCCGGGATGACGACTTGGGTTGCCAGGGGATGTGGTTCGGCAGGCTCACCAGGGACGCAGGGTGTGCGTGAGGGTGTTGGGTGGTGCTGGGTCCCCCATTCGACAGGCTCAGGGCAGGCTCTCGGGGACGCCGGGATGTCGGGGACACGGAGGGCGCGGATGAGGGCGGTGAGGAGATGGGAGAGGGAAGTCAAGAAGGGGAGAGGGAAGAGGGCAGAGAAGTGAGATCGGAATGGGATGGGGAAAGAGCGGAGGGGCAGGAGAGCGACGGCGGTGGGCATGTGGAGCCGGGGTTGTGTGGTTTACTCAGATAGTGTACATTGGTGGGGAGGGGAAGGCAAATGTGGGAAGGGGAGAGGGAAATGAAGAAGGTGAGAGGTGAGAGGGCAGAGGAGTGAGAGTCGGATGGGGGAGGTTCGCTTGGGGGGCGTGCGTGGACGGGGTGGCAGGTTGCGCTGGGACTGATCATGGCGCTGGGTCCCGGCTGAAGACGCCGGGATGACGGGGGATGGGAAGGGGAGAGGTGAGAGGGGAGAGGAGTGAGGGTCGGAGGGGGAAAGGCGGAGGTTGGGAGCGATTGGTCAGGCTGGGCTGCCAGGGGTGGGTTGGATGCGCTGGGACTGATCGAGGTGCTGGGTCCCCGCCTTCGCGGGGATGACGTCTTGGTTGCTGCTGGGTCCCGGCCGCGGACGCCGGGATGACGTTCTGGGTTGGCGGGGTTTGGTTCGGCGGGCTCAGCAGGGGCGCAGGGGGTGCTGGGACTGATCGGGGTGCTGGGTCCCCGCCCCGGATCGGGTCCAGGGCAGGGTTGGGCAGGCTGGGGGAG
>JAPPLN010000048.1 GCA_028874175.1 Chloroflexota bacterium | reverse complement strand
TACGACGGCGCGCTCGACGGCCTCGTCCGGCGCTACGCCCCCCACAAGACCATCACCGTCCACCTGGAACGGCCGGCTGACCTGCCTGACCTGAACGGCCAGGCCGAAGTCCTTAGTGTTGAGGGTCTCCAGATCAGCGTCCGCGCCGGCAAGGACGACGCCCCCGAGGTCACCGGCCGGCTGCTGACGCAACTTCCCATCGCCGACCTCAGCGTCGAAGACCCGCCGCTCGAGGAGGTGATCGACCAGGTCTTCCGCGGGGAAGGCCCGTGATCGTCCGCCGCGCCACCCTGGCCGGCGCCCTGGCCCTGACCCGCGCTGAAGTCGCCGACATGTTCCAGTACCGGGTCGTGCTCTTTCTCTACTCCCTCTGGGAAGTCGTCCACCCCATCGTCTACCTGGCCGTCTGGGGCGCCATCGCCGGCGAGGGTGAAGTCGGCGGCCTGCGCCTCAGCGACTTCGCCGCCTACTACCTCACCTTCATGCTGGTGTCCCACGTCACCGCCGCCATCGAGATCTACACCTTCGGCCCGATGATCCAGCAGGGCGAACTCTCGCCCCATCTCCTCCGCCCCATGAACCCCGTCTGGGTCGCCGCTGCCCGCAACATCTCCTACAAGAGCGTCAGCATGCTGCTGCTCATCCCGGTCTGGATCGGCCTCGTCATCATCCTGCGGCCCTCATTCACGATCACGGCCGGCAGCGTGGCCCTGTTCCTGGTGGCCCTCGTAGTGGCCGCGCTTCTTTCCTTCCTGGTCGGCACCACCTTCGCCCTGCTGGCCTTCTGGACCACCCGCTCGTTCTCATTCTGGGAGATCTGGATCGGCCTCACCTTCCTGCTGGGCGGCCAGGTCGCGCCGGTCGAGCTCCTCCCCGGCTTCGTCCAGAACCTGGCCACCGCCCTCCCCATGCGCTACACGCTCGGATTCCCGATCGAGGTTCTGCTCAACCGCCTCGACCCCGGCGAGCTGGCCCTCGGCTTCGCTCTCCAGTTCGCCTGGCTCATCGCGGCCGCCCTGATCGTCCGCGCCGTCTGGCGCGCCGGCATCCGCCAGTACTCCGCCGTGGGCGCCTGACGATGCGCATCCTCCGCATCGTCTCGGCATTCCTGCGGGCCGCCATCCTCAAGGAAACCGCCTACCGCGCCGAACTCGTCGGCAACCTCTTCCGCAGCGTCATCGGCATTGGCGTCGCGATCGGAGGCCTGGCCGTCGTCTTTTCCCACACCAGCGAGCTCAGCGGCTGGCGCCTCGAACAGGCCATGGTCCTGCTGGGCGTCTACTACCTCGTCCAGGGCATCGTCCAGACTGCCCTCAGCCCCAGCCTCAACGAGGTCGTCAGCGAAGTCCGCAAGGGCACCTTCGACTACGTCCTGCTAAAGCCCGTCCCCTCGCTGCTGCTTTCCAGCACCCGCCGCTTCGTCGTCTGGCACATCGCCGACGTGATGCTGGGCGGAGCGATCATCGCCATCGGCTTGATCCGCCTGGAGGCCCAGATCACCTTTGGCGTAGCCGCTATTTTCGTCGGCGTCATGGTCGGCGGCGTAGCCATCGTTTTCTCGATCTGGCTGGCGCTCACCACCCTCGTCTTCTGGTTCGTCCGCGTCGAGAACATCACCATGATCTTCCAGCTCTTCTTCGACACCGGCCGCTACCCCGTCGAGATCTACCCCTTCTGGCTGCGCCAGCTCCTGACCTTCGTCTTTCCCGTCGCCTTCATCACCACCGTGCCCGCCCAGACCATCACCGGGCGCGAACCCCTCGTCGCCATCTGGCTGGCCCCCCTCATCGGCGTCCTGGCCCTGCTCGCCGCCGCCCGCTTCTGGCGCATCGGCCTCAGCCGCTACACCAGCGCCTCAAGTTGAACCCGCGGCTAGCTCCCGCGCTCTCGCCAGGACTGCATCCAACATCGCCGGCGTCAGCCGTCCCGTAAACGTGTTCTGTTGGCTCGGGTGATACGCCCCCAGCAACGTCCACCCTCCAAATGCCGCTTCCACCCCGTGCCCAAACCTCGGTGCCGGCCGCGGCACCTCCAGCCCGCGCTCCCGGAGCACCCGCAAAAGCTGCCGCCACGCCTCCCCGCCCAGCGCCACCGCCACTCGCGCCCGCGGCAACAGATCAAGCTCCGCCTCCAGCCACGGCCGGCACTCAGTTCGCTCGTGGGCCGACGGTTTGTTTGCCGGCGGCGCGCATCGAACGATCGCCGTCACGAACGCGTCTCGCATCTCCAGCCCGTCGCCCCGCTGCCGGCTCTCCGCCTGGTTCGCAAAGCCCTTCCGATGCAGCGCTCCAAACAGAAAGTCGCCCGACCGATCCCCCGTAAACACCCGCCCGGTCCGGTTTGCCCCATGCGCCGCCGGCGCCAATCCAACCAGCACCACTCGCGCCTCTGGATCCCCAAACCCGGCCACCGGCCGACCCCAGTACGTCTGGTCCCTGAACGCCGCCCGCTTCGTCCGCGCCGCCTCTTCCCGCCAGGCCACCAGCCGCGGACACCGTCGGCAGCCTTGAATCCGCCCCGCCAGCGCCGCCAGTTCCTTCACGCTGCGGCTGCTGTCCTCGTCACACGCTCCAGGAACGGCCGCGCCAGCGCCAGCAACTCCTCCGGCCGCTCCTCCTGAACCAGGTGTCCGGCCCTCTCCACAATCCGCATGTCCGCGTCCCGGAACTGCCCCGCCAGCGCCTCCGCTTGCGACGAATTCGCCGTCCGATCCGCTTCACCCCACACCAGCAACACCGGACAGCGCGTGGACGCGATGGCCCCCGCATAGTTGGCCGGATCCACACCTTGGAACATCGCTGGCAGCGCCTCCAAAAACCCCGGGCTCCCATACGGCAGGTACTGGCGGTCCACATCGGCCTCCGTCACCTCCCAGGGGTTATAGCGCCCCAGCATCTGGCCGATTCGTACATACCAGCGCTGCGAGTACAGCAACCGCCCCATCGCCGCCGATTGCGCCGGAAGCAGCGTGCCTAGCTTCAGCGACCAGGTGATATACCGACCCGCCACCAGGAATGGATCAACGAGCACAAGCCCCAGAACACGCTCGGGGTACGCGGCCGCCAGGGAAACCGCGGGCTGGGCCCCGGCCGAACTTGCAAACACGACAACCCGCGAAAGGTGGTTCGCGTCCAGCCACTCCACCAACCGCGCCGCCTGCGCGGCCCCGTCGTACTGCGCGTCCGCCGGCTTGTCGGACAGGCCATGACCCAGCGGATCCAGCCAGTGCACCCGGTATTCGCTGGCCAGGTCCGGCGTCACAAACTCCCAGGTGCGGCTGTTCCCGGCGAAGCCCGGCAGCAGCACCAGGTCGGGGCCGTCACCAAACGTACGGCTGTACCAGCGGCCCTCGCGCAGCGGCGTGCGTCGCCCATCCGCCAGGTGATCCGTAATGTCATACGGTTCCGGACGGCCGCGAAATGCAAACCATGCCGCGGCCAGAACTGCGGCAACCGCCAGCTTGCCCACTCGAGTACTCCCTCGGTCTTCCGTGCCTCTCCCTATGCTAGGCTTCAGCTTCACAGCCCGTCGCCACGGGCCTGCCGTTGCGCGACGCAAACCACCCACCGAGAACAGCCCGCCTGTGCGCACCTACGAGCTTGTGGTGATCTATGGGGTCGAGCAAGTCCCCGATCTCACCGCCGCCCACATCGACGCCGTCACCGAACGCATCAGCGCGCACGGCGGCGAGGTCGACACCGCCAACACCTGGGGCCGTCGCAAATTTGCCTACCCCATCAAGAAGCAGCGCGAAGGACACTACGTCCTCCTCAAGTTCACCATTGACCCCGCCAATATCGGCGAACTGGAAGGCTCCTTGCGCCTAGTCGAAGACGTCACGCGCTTCCTCATCGTCGCCGAAGACCCCGAAGTGGCCGCCTACGAGGCCAAGCAACTGGCCGAGCTTCATCGGTGACCGACCAAAGCGGCCAGCGCCGCGGTCGCTCGCGAGGACTCAATCGCGTGCAGATCATCGGCAACCTGGGGCGCGATCCGGAGATGCGTTTCACCCAGGGTGGCACGCCCGTCACCAACTTTTCCGTCGCCGTCAGCCGCAGTTGGCAATCGCGCGACGGCGAGCTGCGCGAGGAAACCGAATGGTTCCGCGTAGTCGCTTGGACCCGTCTGGCCGAGATCGCCAACGAGTACCTGCGCCGGGGTTCCAAGGTCTACGTCGAGGGTCGCCTGGCCACGCGCACGTGGCAGGACCGCGAAGGCAATGACCGCACGACAACCGAACTCGTCGCCCAGGAGATGATCATGTTGGGCGGGCGTGAGGAAAGTGCCCAGCGCGACGACTACGATGGCCAGCGCGGCGGCCAGTCTGGCGGCTATTCTGGCGGACAAGGCGCCGGACGCTCGACGGCGCCGGACGACGAAATCAGCCCCGATGACTTGCCGTTCTAACGGCGCGTGACACAGGAACGAGATCAATGACCCAGGACGGCGAGTCAGCCCAGGAAGCAACGACCCAGGAACCCCGCGGCGGCGCGTCGCGCGACGGTCCGCGTGGCGGCCCCCGTGGTGGCGGTGGCCCCCGCGGCGGTGGCGGCCGTGGTCGCGGCCGTGGCCGTGGCCGTGGATTCCGGCGCCGCGGCGACTACTTCAAACAGACCGGCGAACCCATCGACTACAAGAACTCCCAGCTACTGCGGCGCTTCATCGCCGACAGCGGCCGCATCGAGTCGCGCCGCAAGACCGGGATCACGGCTAAGAACCAGCGCAAGCTGGCCATCGCCATCAAGCGCGCCCGCTACCTGGGGCTGCTGCCCTACATCGTGCGGCGCCGCCTCCGCGGCTAGCTACAAGGCCGAGCGCGGATGCCCCCGCGCACCAGGGCCCAGCGCCGTCGCGCCCAACGCGACCGCCGGCGCGCGGCACGCAAGCCGGTGCAAGCCCACGTTCGCTGGCGGGACGTCCCCAACGCGGTCCGCGACTGGAGCGAGCTAACCCGCGCCCAGCGCACCGCCGCGGCTGCCAGGATCGTGGCCGTTGCCGCCACCCTCATCCTCTCCGTCGTAAGTGTCCTGATCGGCGTGGCGCTCTACGGCGAACTCGTCGTGCGGCCCGCGGAGCCAGTCTCTTCAGTCAACGGTGCGGCGATCCCAGCCTCCCGCTACGCTGACTTCCTGGCCCTCCGCCGCTTCGAACTCAGTCGCGAGCTCGCAGACCTACCAACATCATCCGATCCCCGCGACCCCAGTCACCCCCAGGCGCAGCTCGCCACGCTCACCATCAGCGCCGTCACCGAACTCACGAACGCGCAACTCATGCGCGCCGAAGCGGCGACCCTCGGCGTGCGGATCGATGACCAGGCGGTCAGCGGTGCGCTCTACGAGTTCGTCAGCGGTCCCGGCGAGGTCGCCGACGACTTCGACTTCAGGGCCGCCTTCGCCGAAATCCGCGATCAAACCCGGCTTGACTCCCGCACCATTCGCGGCTTCATCGCCGACCGTGCCCTGGCCGACGCCGTGGCCGACCATCTCGCCGCCAACCTGGATCCCGCCCCCCCGCAGATTCGCGCCTCGCAGATAGTCGTCGCCACCGAGGAAGCCGCCGAAACCGTGATCGCGCGGTTGGACGCATATCAGCCGTTCGAACTTGTCGCTGAACAGGCATCCATTGACGCCGAGAGCGCTTCCGACGGCGGCGACCTCGGCTGGCTGCCCCGCGGCCTCATGCCGGATGGTTGGGACGAAGCCGCCTTCGCCCTGCGACCGGGGGGGCGCAGCCAACCAACCTCCACCCCGCAAGGCTGGCACGTCATCCTCGTCCACGAGCAGTCCGAATCCCGCCCGCTCGATCCCGCAGCCGCCGAACGCCGCCGCCAGGTCACCTACGACAACTGGCTGCAAACCCTGCGCGCGACCGCCGAAGTCGAGTTCCTCCTCTCACCCGAGATCATCGACTGGGCCACGCGGCGCTAAGCCGATCTCAGAAGACCATCAACCCCGTTCGTGGTGAGCCGGGCCAGAGTCCTCGGCGGCCCGTGTCGAACCACACCCCCACGAGTCCCGTCCCACGACCCGTTTCTGGGGAGCCTGGCTTCAGCCTCCGGCGGTTCAGCTCCCCGTGGTGGCGGCCGCCGGCGCCTGAACCGGCACGTCCCCCTTGCGGCGCACCAAGGTGCTCAGAATCAGCGCCATCACCGCCAGCCCCGCCCCGCCAATGAACGGCACCTGGTGCCCAAACGCCTCCCACAGAATCCCGCCGGTGACCGGCAGCGCTACCGCCGCCACGTGATTCATCGTCTGTCCCGCCACCAGGCTCGGGCGCAGGTCGTCCGGCGTCACCAGGATGCGCCGCAGGTACGTCGTGATCCCGACTTCGGCACTGAAAAACAGGTGGTCCAGGATGTACAGCACAAACAACACGCCCAGCCACGGCACCACCGCATACCCCATGAAAATCGCCGCCAACGCGCCAAACGCGATCGTCAGGACCGGCCGCTCGCCCACCCGGTCGATCAGTCGACCGAAGAAATAGGCGCCCCCGATCGACACCATGCTGTTGATCAGCGCCAGGATCGTGATCGTCCGCACTGACACCCCGTAACTGTCCACCAGCAGAAAGATCGCGAACGTCATGAAAATGTGGCGCCGCCCGCCGTCCAGGAACGTCAGCGCGTAGTAGAGCCAGTAACTTCGACGTAACACGATCCGCGGCGGCTGCCCGATCCTCCCCATCGAGCGCAACTGCCACACCGCCACAGCAGCCAGCGCCGCCATGCCGCCTGCCAGCAGAAACAGCGGGCGGATGCCGGTCGCAAGCACCGTCACGGCCAGCAGAACCACCAGGATGCCAACCAGGTTCGCCCCCGCCATCAGCGAGCGCAACTGCCCCAGCCGTCGCCCCTGTGTTTCGATGGTGCTCAGCCGCAGCGCAATCGTGTTCGCCACCGGCCACCACAGGTGAAACCCGATGCTCTGCGTCAGCGAAAAGATGATCAGCACCTCGATGGTCTCCACGTGAAAGAAGTTGACATAACCAATGCAGAGCAACAGCAGCGCCACCGCGCCCACCACCGGCTCCGCAATCGTCATCAGCGCCGCGCCCATCACAATCGTCAGCAAGCCGGGCACTTCGCGGATCGTCTCCAGTAAGCCCAGTTCACTGGGCCGAATGCCCAACTCCTCCACCATGAAGTTGGTGGACACGGTGATGAACATCGAGAAGGCGAGGCCAAAGCCCACCGCCGCCGCGGCCAGCCAGGCAAACGGCGGAATCTCGCGTCCGCCCAGCACGTTCAGAGGGCGCACGTCAGTGGTTGCGCGCTGCCAACGGCATTCACGCCGAAGCCCAGACGCGGCTCGGCGTCAGCGCCTCAGCGACGCAGCCGCCCCTTCCCGTCGCACTTCGGGCACTTCCCGCTCAGCTCGTGCCAGCCGCCGGGCTTGGACGGATCCGGCCAGCGCTCATTCACCGCCCCGGTTCCCTCGCAGCGCGTGCAGGTAGGGCCGGTCGGCGGCAGGATGCGCGGCAACAACAACACCGCCGCCACCACCAGCGCCGTGAAAATGATCCACACTTCCAGTGGCATATCCGGCCTCTGCGCCCCAGCGCCTCCCCCTCGCTCGCCCCGTCAGTATAGGCCCCCACCCCCCCGCCCCCGTCTGACGTAGGGACCGCGTCCCCAACCCGCCCGTCGTGCGGTCGCGACGCCCGTCCTGCGCCGCCCTCAGCCCGCGCTGGTCACCGTGATGGTTACGGTTACGGTGGCTGACGGCCCGCCCTCCAGCGCGCCGGCCCTCACGGTCAGGCTGTAACTCGGGGTGGCCGCGTGATTCAGCCGCGCCCCCACCACCACGCCGCCCTTCAGCGCATCGACCGCCCACGTCAACGCCTCGTTCCCCGCCGTGATGTCATACACCACCGTGCCGCCTTCGGGGTCGGTCGCCGTCACCGTGCCGATCGTCGTGGCGAGCTGGACGTTCTCGGCCACGCTGAAGCTGTACGACCCCGCCCCGAACACCGGCGCCTCGTCCACATTCGTCACCGTCACGGTCACCGGCGCCGTCGCCGTGGCCGCCCCGCCGCTGCTGCTGGCCTGGACGGTCAGGCTATAGCTGGTCGTGGTTTCGTGATCCAGCGTCCCCGCCACCGTCAGCGCCCCGCTGGCGGCGTCCATCGCCAGGGCCCCCGCATCGTTCCCCGCCGTGATCTTGTAGCTCACCGCCCCGCCCTCCGGGTCCGTCGCGCTCACCGTGCCCAGCGCCGCCCCCACCGCCGCGTCCTCCGCCACCGACCACGCGTAGCTGGCCGCCCCGAACGTCGGCGCGTAGGCCACATCCGTCACCGCGATCTCGATGTCCGCCGTTCCCGTGTGGCCCGCGGCGTCGCGAGCGCTCACCGTCAGGCTGTACTTGTCCGCCGTCTCGTAGTCCAGCGTGCCGGCTACCGTCAGCGCCCCGCTGCTGGCGTCCAGGGCAAACGCCCCCGCCTCGTTGCCGGCCGCGATCGCGTAGCTCACCGCCCCGCCCTCCGGGTCGGTGGCGCCGACCGTCCCCACGGCCGTCCCCGCGGCCGCGTCCTCGGCCACGCTGAACGCATAGTCGGCGGCGCCGAACCCCGGCGCCTCGTCCACGTTCGTCACCGTAATCGTCACCGCCGCGGTCGACGTCCCACCCTGTCCGTCGTTGGCCGTCACCGTCACGGGGTAGCTGGGGGTCGTCTCGTAATCCAGCGCCCCCGTCACCGTGATGGCGCCCGTGCCGGCGTCCAGCGCGAAGGCCCCTGCCTCGTTCCCCGCTGTCAGCGCATACGTCACCGGCCCCGCCCCTGTGGTCGTGGCCGTCACCGTCCCCACCGCCGTACCCGCCGCGCTGTTCTCGGCCACGCTGAAGCTGTAGGTCTCCGCCCCGAACGCCGGCGGCGGACAGGTCGAGGTCGTCGCCGCCAGCGTCGCCGAGGGCGCGCTCCAGGTCGCCGGGGCGCTGCCGACGCTGCCGAACGCCCGCACCTGCACCTCGTAAGCCGTCCCGCACGTCAGGTCGGCCAGCGTGTATGTGGTGGTGGTGACATCGTTCGCCGCCGTCGTCCAGGCCTCGGCGCCACTGGTGCGGGAGTCCACCTGGTATTTGCTGGCGTCGGCCACGGCGCCCCAGCTCAGCGCCAGGCTCGTCGGCGCCGGCGTGGCGACCACGTTCGTCGGTGCGGGCGGCGCGTCCGCCACGTCCGTCACGGTCACCGTCACCGTGGTCGTGCCCGCCGCCGGGCCGCCGCCCAGCACCAGGGCCCGCACCGTCAGCGTGTAGGCCGCGGTGGTCTCGTAGTCCAGCCGGGCGCCCAGCACCAGCGTCCCGGCCAGCGCGTCCACCGCCCACGGTCCCCCCTCGTTCCCGGCCGTGATGTCGTAGACCACCGTGCCGCCTTCCGGATCGTTGGCCGTCACCGTCCCCACCGTGGTGTTGATCGCCGCATCCTCCGCCACGCTGATGGCATAGCTTTCGGCCTCGAACGCCGGCGGCTCGTCCACGTTCGTCACCGTCACGGTCACCGTCGTGGTCGCGGTCCCGCCCGCGCCTCCGTCCGCCGTCACCGTCAGGGTGTAGATCGGC
>JAPPLN010000110.1 GCA_028874175.1 Chloroflexota bacterium | reverse complement strand
GCTCTGGTCGGACGGGCCGGCACGAGACGTGGGCTACGTGCTGGGCGCGTTCATGTTGATACGGCGCCGGGCGTACGAGCTTGTGGGCGGGTTTTCGTCCGCCTACTGGATGTACGCGGAGGAGGTGGATCTCTGCCGGCGGTTCCGGGACGACGGCTGGCGGGTTCGTTACGTGCCAGCCGCACATGTGACTCACCTCCGGGCAGCCACGACGTCCGCCCGAGATATCGAAATGCTGCCGCAGCTTTACCGTAGCCGGGCGCGTTGGTACCGACGGCATAGCGCCAGGCCCATGGCCGGCGCCGCTATCGGCTTGATGCGGCTGGCGCTGGGCGTTCGCGCGCGCTTGCCGGGTCCGCGCCGCGAGGCTTACGCCGCGGCGCAGGCCGCCCTGAATCTGGACTGACGGCGATGGCGGCGATCAGCGCGATCGTTATCGCCCGCAATGAAGAGGCGAATCTCGGCGACTGCCTCGCGACCGTGGCCTGGGCAGACGAACGGCTGGTCATCGATGCATTCAGTACGGACGGGACCACCCAGGGGCTGCCGCCCGACGTTCGCCTGATCGAGCGCAGCTGGACTGACTTTCCCGATCAGCGCAACACCGGACTGCGCTTGGCCGTTCATGACTGGGTGGTATTCGTTGATGCCGACGAGCGGGTTCCACCGAATCTCAGCCAGGAAATCCAGACACGGGTGGGAACGGAGGCGTTTACCGGCTACTGGGTTCCGCGCCGCAACCGGATATTTGGCCGGTGGATGCGTGGAGCTGGCTGGTGGCCCGATTACCAGCTGCGAATCATGAACCGTCAACACGCCGCCTACGTCTCTGATCGGTCGATCCACGAGCTCGTGGACGTGAGCGGGACCGTGGGACGAATGGAGAACCACCTGGAGCATTTGAGCTATGTGAGTGTGGCCCAGTTCCGGGCGCGTCAGCGGCTCTACGCCGAAGCGGTGGCGGATGACTACTACCGGACTGGTACGCGACGGCGACTTACGGCGGTTGCGCTGCAACCGTTGCGCGAGTTCTGGCGGCGGCTGGTCAGCTTGCGCGGATACCAGGACCGGGGCGTTGGCGTGCTGTTGGCGACCCTGATGGCCGAGCACGAATGGCGGGTTCAGCGGGCTCTGCGTGAACGCTGGAAGGCGGACGGCGGAGGGATGTCCAGGTGAGGCCGCTTCGATCGGTCACGGCCGTGGTCGTGACCTGGAACTCCGCGGCCGACATCGAGCCGTGCCTGGCAGCTCTGTTCGCCGCCGAAGGCGAGATTCCGGGAGACCTTGACATAATTGTGATCGACAACGATTCCGGCGATAGGTCGGCGGAGATTGTCCGTGAGCAGTTTCCACGGGTCAGGCTGGTTCAGGCCCACCGCAACCTGGGATTCGGCGCGGCCGCCAACATTGGGATCGCCGAGGCCACGGGTGACGCGATGCTGCTGATCAATCCGGACGCGCACCTGGAGCCGGGCGCGCTGGGGGCGATGCTGACTCATCTCGCGAGCGAGCCAGATCTGGCATGCGTGGCTCCAATGCATGCGGCGGACGGCAAGCCGGCGGCTTCGCCTGGTCGTCGCCTGCCAACGCTCGCGGCGGCGGTGACCGATGGGACGATCGTCGAACGACTCATACCCGACCTGCCGGCGTTGCGCCGCTACTACATGCGCGACGGGGCGGACGACGATCCCGAATGGTTGACTGGCGCCTGCCTGTGCTTTCGGCGCAGCGCGCTGGCCGAAACGGGTGGGTTCGACGTCGGCTACGAGATGTACGCCGAGGAGGTTGACCTGCTGCGTGAGCTCGGCCTTCGCGGCTGGCGCTGCGGCGTGACCCGAGACGCCAGCGTCCGACATCGTGGGGGGGCGAGTTCCGAACAGGACCCGGTGTCTCGCGAGCGGCGGTTCTTTCACAGCCGCTACCGCTACGTAACCAAGACCTGGGGCTGGCCGGTGGCCGCGCTTATGCGCCTGTTCGTGGCGATCAGCGGAATGCTGCGTCTGCTGGAGCAGTTCGCACGCCTGTTGCGCCCGCAGGCGCGCGCCGACGCCCGGCGTGAATTGCGCCAAATCGCGGCCGTAACTCTCTGGCAGTGGACCGGGTGGCGACGCTATCCCCGGAAGCGAGTGTGAAGCCGACCCCACGCGTCGTCTTTATCACCGGCGAGTATCCGCCGCGTATTGGCGGCGTCGGCGACCACGTGGCCAGGCTGGCGGCCGCCATTGCGGCACGCGGATCGGTCTGCCACGTGGCGACGGAGTCCAGGTCAGCGAACGACGTGGCCGCTCGGGTTCATGCCGTCGGAAGTGGGCTGCCGCTGCAAGCGGTCGTCGACACGCTGCGGGTTGTCAGGCGTGTGGGGCCGGACGTGGTTCACCTGCACTACCAGGCGGGGGCCTTTGCGCGACCGGGGGAGATGATGGGACTGGCACGGCTGCTGCCGAGCCTGGCGGGTCCCAGCCGATTGGCGGTGACGTTTCACGATCTCCAGCGGCCGTACCTCTTTCCAAAGGCCGGTGGGTTGCGCGAGGCGATGGTTCGCAATCTGGGACGGAGCGCGAAGACGGCGATCTACGTTGATGAAGTGGACCGTCGCCGGGCCATCGCGGAGGGTTACGGTGAAGCGAATAGCCATTGGATTCCTGCCGGGCCCACCATCGAACCGCCCGCGGATGGCGGCGATCGTCGTGCCGCGCGAGCGGTCTTGGACCTGGATTCCGATGCGTTCATCGTGGGTTTCTTTGGCTTTCGGCAGCGAAGCAAAGGTATTGAGGTGCTGGCACATGCCATGCGTCGGGCTGAACTCGCCAGGCCGGACATGCGCTTGGTCTTAATCGGAGCGGCGGGGCCGCCGACCAATGCTCGGCGCGCCGAACCAGCGGTTCCGCCAAGTACTTTCGATGGTGTGTGCCTGGTTGACACAGGCGAGCAGCGGCCCGAGGCGATTTCGCGATGGCTGGTGGCTTGCGATGCGATCGCACTCCCGTTTCTGGACGGCCTGTCGGCGCGCCGCGGGTCGTTTATGAATGCCGTGGCGCACGGCGTTCCGGTCGTGACGACGGCGCCCCCCGTTGAGGGGACGGTGGACGTTGGAGCGGACGAGGTGGCGTTGGTAGCGCCAGGTGACGCGGCGGAGCTGGCGGCGGCCCTGGCAGAGATTCGTGACGATTCAGCGCGCCGGCGGCAGCTGGCCCATGGCTCGCGGGCCATTGCCACACGCCACACCTGGGCTGAAATTGCCCGACGCACCCTTGCTGCTTATGGCTGTCCGGCTTAGCGAGGTCGCCGACGCCTGGCGAGAACGCGCGGGGCGGCTGACGCCCGCCGTTACGCCCATGGTGGGGTTGCTGACCGTGCTGGTGCTCGGGGCGGCGCTGCGCAGCTTGCGACTGCAGCAGCTGGGGGACTTCGACTTCGACGAAGTCGCTGCCGTTTGGTACGCGCGATCGCTGCCGCTGGACATCATTGGCGCCATCGCAGAAGCGCCGTTTGAGCACCCGCCGCTCTACTACGTGGCGTTGCACTACTGGAGCACGTGGTTCGGTGAGCAGGAGCCGATCGTGCGCTGGCTGTCGGTGCCGTTTGGTGTGCTGCTGATTCCCGCGACCTATCAGCTTGCGCGGATGTACCTACGCCCGTGGCCGTCGGTTCTTGCCGCCGGCGTAGTGGCGGCTTCTCCCATGCTGATTTTCTTCAGCCGCGAGGCACGCATGTACGCCGCCGCGGCTCTTTTCGGCACGCTGGCGCTCTGGCTGTTCGAGCGCGCGATGCGGCGCGGCCGCCCGCGCGACTGGCTGTGGCTGGCGCTGACCATCGTGGTGGGCGCCTACGTGGACTACACGGCGGCGCTCGCGGTGGTGGCGATGAATCTCTCGCTACCGTGGCGCTTTCGCCAACAGCGCCGTCGCGTCGTCGCGTTTGTGGCGATTGAACTGGCGTGCCTGGCCGCCGCGCTGCCGTGGGTTTTGCTGGCGCGTGGCGTTCAGGACAGTCTGCCGGCGTTTGGAACCGGCAGCTTGGGACTAGGCCTGATCCGCGAGGTCGCGGCGAGTGCCTGGCTTGACGTTTTTGTCGGCGATGCGGCCGTTCGAGGGGGCGGCCGAGCCGGGACGGTTGTGGCGGGCGTCCTAGGGATGCTGGCGGTGGCGGGCACCGTCGTGGCGCTCGTCCGGCGCACGGCGAATCTTTTGCTGGCGAAGGTCGCGACCGTGCTCGGGTTTCTGGCGATCCTGCTCATCTTCGACAAGGACTACCAGTCGCGCTACTTGCTCCCGGCCATACCCGCGCTGGCCATCCTGGCCACGGTCCCGCTTCAGGAGATTCCCCGTCGGGTCTGGACGGCGGTGCCAATCGCGGCGGTGGTCGTCGCAGCGTTGGCTGGGCCAGTCTATGCGTCGCGGGCTTATTACGACGACTACCGACGGGGAGACTACAGGTCGATTACATCAACCATTGAGAACCTAGCCCGGCCACGGAGGCCGGATCGCGATGGAGGCAAGTTCAGGGACGCGGTGGTGCTGGCGGGTCCCTGGCAGGGCTGGTACTGGCGGCATTATTTCCCGGGCTTTCTGGACAAAGTCGACGTTTGGTTTCTGCCTGACGAGGTCCCACCGGCGGTGACCACCGAAGAGGTCACGAAGAAGCTTCAGCGCGCGGTCGACAACCACCGCCGGCTTTGGGTGGTCCTGGCCGGACTGGAACAGGCCGATCCGGAAGGCCACGTGGAGAAGTGGCTGTCCTCCCAATGGCAGGCGCGCTCAGAGGTGTATCGGAACGGTGTTTTGCAGCTCTATATGACCAACGTGCTGGATCTGGTGGATCGACGCGGTCACGTGAAGCTTGACCGCGATTTCCAGATTGATCTGATTCAATACACCGGTGATCGCACCGACCAAGGACCGCGCGAAGCCGGCGACGGGGTTCGCTTCACAGTCTTCATGCGGGCAACGCGTGAAGTGGATTACGACCTGCGCCTGCGCGTGTGGCTGCGCACGCCGAGCGGTGTGATCTATGCCAAGGACCTGTTTGCTCAGGATCGGTTCCTCAGGCGCACGTCCGATTGGGAGCCGGGTGAGAAGTATCAAATTCGCACTGCCCTCTGGGTGCCGGCAGAGGCCGAGTCAGGGTCGTATCAGGCCTACATTGCTTTTCTACGTCCTGATGACCGGCCGCTTACGGCCGTTGGCAAGTTGTCCAGCATCGTGTATCCGGGGGTGGACTATGTCCTGCTGGGCCCAGTCGACATCATGCCCCCAACCGTCCCGCTGGCCAACGAGGCTGAGCTGCGCGAGGCATTAGGCGGGCCGATTCGCTAGTCGTCGGAGCGTGAAGTGAGCATTGACCGGCTGATGCCGCCGCTCAGGGCCAACACTCCCAAGTAGACCGCCAGCCCAACCGCCGCGGCCGGGATCCACGGCAGGTCGCGCAGCAGCCAAACTGCCAACGCCAAGCAACCCGCAGCCAGCGTGGGGCGGAGCGCGGGTTCCAGCAGGCGCCGCAGCACGTGGTCGCGTCGCAGGATCAAAGCCAGCATGACCAGCAGTACGGCTTCGCTGGCGATGGTGGTGGCAGCTGCGGACAGGAAACCGAAGACTGGCACGAGCGCCAGGTTGGCGCCGACGTTGAAGAGCGTGGTTATCAGGAACGCCGGTGTTAGCCACCACTGGCGGTCAAGGGATATCACGACGTACTGCAACGTTCCGTTGCAGTAGCTGAGCGGCAGGAACCAGATCAGGATCGCCAGGGCCCGTGCCGTGGAAGGCAGGAAGTCCTCACCCAGCAGGACTCCGACCAGAGGCTGGGCGTAGGCGAATATGAGCACGACGGCGGGCGCGGCGACGGAGATCAACACGCGCCAGGTGCGGGCCAGCCAGCGGCCCAGAGCCTCCGGATCCTCGGCCGCCCGCGCCATCAGCGGAAATGCCGCCAGCACGACGGCCGCGGGGACGGCGTTCAGCGCGTTAATAAACTTGTAGGCCGCGCTGTAGTGCCCCACTACGGTCGTGCCTTCGATCGCCTGCAGGATCAGGATGTCCAGTTGCACGAAGGCGGTGGCCAACAGGCCGTTGAGCATGAGCGGGAATCCCGACGCCAGCAGTTCGCGCCGATGTCCGTGGCCTTGGCGGCCCGTTCGCAGCAGGTCGAACCCCACGGGCCGCGCCAATACCAGCAAGGACGCCATGCCCGAGGCCGTTCCCGCGATGGCCAGGCCGATAACGCCAGCGCCAGCGCCCAGCAGCAGCAGGCCCAAACCCACCGTCAAGGCGGACGTGCCGGCGGCGACCAGCCCTCGGCGGTCCATGCGTTCCCAGGCGCCGTAGACCGAAGCATAAGCCTGGCCCAGGGCGGTGGGCAGCAGCCCGGCGGCCAGGATCGCTGCGGTGATCACCGTGGTGTCGGACACCGAGCCGGTCGCGTAGTAGATCAGCGCGAGACCCAGCATGAGCGGGATGCTCAGCGCCACCAGACGCAGGCGAATGACCAGGCCCGCCCCGAAGCGAGGCCGAAGGTCCACACCTCGTCGAGCGATATCGCGCGTGAGTACGGTGCCGAGGCCGAAGTCGGTCAGTGCTCCGAAATAAGTGAGGAGGTTTATCGCGAAGGCGTATTCGCCGTAGCGTGGAGGGCCGAGGATGCGCAGCGCGACGATCCAGAAAATCCAGAACACCGCGCGGTCGAATCCGCTGGCCAGCAGCGGCGTGAGGGCGTTGCGCGTGAAGCGACCACGCGCCGCCGCTTCCGTTTGCAGCTTGGGGGGAGCAACGGGACGTCCGCTCAGGACAACCAGATATATAACGGCCAGTGCGGCGATGACGGACCCGGCGGCGACCATTGCCGGACCCAGCAGGAACTCAGGCATTGGGGGAGGGGAGGGGGCGGGCCCTGGCCAGGAGCAGGACCACCGTCATGGCCGCAGGCCCGCCACTACATCAATCGGAATCGTTCCCAAAGTGTGACGCGGGCCGGGCGTTTTCTTTTTCGCTTCCGCAGTTGGGCTACCCTGACGTTGACGATGCCTTCATTGACCACCAAAGCCTACGACTGCCTGGATTGCGGCCGGCGCTACGAAGTTCCGCTGCGGTTCTTTGAGACCGCGCGGGGCCCCACCGACCGTGGCTGCCCAGGTTGTGGGAGTCGCAACCGCCGTAGGCGCCGCAGCGTGCTCACCTATTTGCGCGACGCCTATCTGACCTACAGCACGACCTGAGCGGTGACCGGAAGCGCCGGCGTGTCCGGCGCCACTGTGGGCGGGATCCTGGATTTCAGCGACGACGATTAGGCTGCGCGAGCAGCCAGGGCACACGCCTACAATCGACCATCCCAACGCACGGCGGCCCGCATGATGCAAAGCCTGTCTCCACCAACGCAGCGATTGGTCTGGGCGCTGATGGTGGCCGTGGGGGTGTTCGTGCTGTTCCTGCTGTTCGAGCGGATGCTTGGGCGGTTTGGCTTGGATTTCATCGTCTACTTCGAGCCGTCGGACTTGCAGGAGGACCGCCGGCTTCCGGTTGAGGGCCGGGAAAGCGTTGAGTACGCGATTCGCACGGTCGATAGGTTTGACGACGCGGCGTCGCGTGAGCCGACGACACTCATGATTCACGGCGACGCACGGGAAGAGGTGGACTTCAACGTCGTGCGCGCGGAGTTCGAGCGCGGAACGGTTGTGATCGTGGTCAACATGACACCCGAGGAACTTGCGCCGCTAATCGATCCCGGCATCGCGGATGTTGCAACGGTCATCGAACCCCTACGCGCCCCGTTCTACACACTGATCGCCAAGAACGAGGAGCAGTGTCCAGCAGGGCTGCAGCCCGGCTGCGGCGCCTTTGCCGCGGAAGCGCGCAGCTTCACCGACTTCGGAGATCTGGCCAGCCACGCCCGAGACGCTTTGAACGTCCGTCTGCGCGCCTTGCTTACGCCCACGGCCGAGCCTGTGCCGGCGCGCTGAAAGAGCTTGGGTCGTCTTGATGTCGACGTAGCGATTCTCCGGAGTTCCCAAGGCGACGTTTAGGCCACGCTTGACCCAGGTGCTTACGGCTACCGGCGGACCGTCTGAAGGCGCGGGAAAGTGGGGCGCACTCGCTAGATGACCGGAACGGCGAATGAAACCTGTGGATCGAGTGAGCGCGGTCGCCGTTCCGCCAACCGGTACGTTCCAGCGCATTAGCGTTAGCGAAACGTACATCCGCAGAATCCCTACCGATGGCAGCGCGGTCTGGCGGGGCTCCAAAGAATTGGGGGAATCGACACCGCCGGCGTGACGCCCAGACGACAGATGTTTGTGTCCACGCCGAGTTGATTGCCGTAAGGATCGAGAAACGCGCCCTCGTTCACCAACACCGAAAGCGAAGGTAGCTCGCACGTGCGGAGATCAAGTGAGCGCAAGGTCAGATCACGCGGATTGTTCGTGGTTCAGCCGAGGTCGTGGCAGATGAGCAGTGCTGGCCACGAACCGGTTGCGGCGGGCACTAGAATTGGAGAGGGAGAGGTGTGCCGGCGGACGGCCACATCGGGTGTCCAGGGAGCGTCAGCCGTTATGCCGGAGATTGAGTCGACGCCGGAGTTGATCGAGGGCATTTATGCCGCCATGCGGGAGCGGCTGGCGGTGGTGCGGGGGCGCCTGGGGCGGCCGCTGACGCTGACGGAGAAGGTGCTGTACGGGCACCTGGACGATCCGGCGGGGCAGGATCTAGTTGCGGGCGAGAGCTACCTGCAACTGCGGCCGGACCGAGTGGCGATGCAGGACGCGACGGCGCAGATGGCGCTGTTGCAGTTCATGCTGGCGGAGCGGGACAGCGCGGCGGTGCCCTCGACGGTGCATTGCGATCACCTGATCCGGGCCTACAGCGGAGCGGACCCGGACCTGCAAGAGGCGCTGCTGGAGAACAACGAGGTGTACGCGTTCCTGAAGAGCGTGTCGGCCAAGTACGGAATCGGGTTCTGGGCGCCGGGGTCGGGAATCATCCACCAGGTGGTGCTGGAGAACTACGCGTTTCCGGGCGGGCTGATGATCGGCACGGACTCGCACACGCCGAACGCGGGCGGGCTGGGAATGCTGGCCTGCGGCGTGGGCGGGGCGGACGCGGTGGACGTGATGGTGGACTTCCCGTGGGAGGTACTGCACCCGCAGGGGATCGGCGTGCACCTGACCGCGGAACTCTCGGGCTGGACGGCGCCGAAGGACGTGATTCTGAAGGTGGCGGGCCTGCTGACGACGAGCGGCGGGACGAACCGGATCGTGGAGTACTTCGGCGAGGGCGCGAGGTCGCTGGCCTGCACGGGCAAGGCGACGATCACGAACATGGGCGCGGAACTGGGCGCCACGACGTCGGTGTTCGCCTTCGACGAGCGGATGGCGGCGTACCTGCGGGCGACGGAGCGCGACGAGCTGGCCGGGCTGGCGGAGGCGAATTCGGATCTGCTGACAGCCGACGCGGAGGTGCTGGCGGAGCCGGAGCAATATTTCGAGCAGGTAATTGAGATCGACCTGTCGGAGCTGGAGCCGCACGTGGTGGGGCCGCACCGGCCGGACCTGGCGCGACCGATTTCGGAACTGGCAGGGGCCGCAGCCGAAGAGGGATACCCCGACCAGATTTCGGCGGCGCTGGTGGGGAGCTGTACGAACTCCTCGTACGAAGACATCTCGCGGGCGGCGGACCTGGCGCGGCAGGCGGCGGCGCGCGGGGCGAAGGCGCGGGTGCCGTTCCTGGTGACGCCGGGGTCGGAGATGGTGCGGGCGACGATCGAGCGGGACGGGCAGCTGGCAGACCTGGAGTCGATCGGGGCGGTGGTGCTGGCGAACGCGTGCGGCCCGTG
>JAPPLN010000010.1 GCA_028874175.1 Chloroflexota bacterium | reverse complement strand
AGCCGCCTCTCGGCGCTGTCCAGGGCGCATTACGCAAAGGTCTCCCAGGAGAGGGGAAAGATCGGCGTCCCCATGAATGGATCGACACCGAACACCGTTACTCTCCCCCGGGGCGGGAGTAAGAGCGGCCGCAGATTCGAGGACCAAGGGCGTTGTGCACGGGGCTCGGGAGAGGGAACGAGAGCGGTCGCACCTTCCAGGGGTAGGGGTGTTTGCATAGGTTTCTTGCGAGGGCTTGACTTCAAGTGTACTTGAAGTTTCAGAATGACCTTATTGGTTACCGAGGACTCTCCTGGAATGAGCCGATGCCGCCGTCCGTGAGGTCGTACGAGGACCTGCCAACCCTTATCACGCTGATGACCGGCGACGAGAAGCATAGGGGCGCCTCCGAATCGACGCTGGATGTGCTGTGGGTCCTGTATGACCGGGTTCTCACGCTGGATCCGCAGGCTCCAGACGATCCGGACCGCGACCGGTTCCTGCTCTCCAAGGGTCACGGTCCGATGGCGTACTACGCGGTGCTGGCGGCGAAGGGATTTATCCCGCTGGACGCCCTGCCCACGTTCGGGCGGTACGACTCGATGCTTGGCCAGCACCCGGACCGCGCGCTGATTCCGGGGGTGGAGCTCTCCAGCGGATCGCTGGGGCATGGGCTGCCGATCGCCGTGGGCGTGGCGGCGGCGCTGGACCTGCAGGGGCGGGTCGGGCCACGGGTCTTCTGCCTGGTGGGTGACGCGGAACTGGACGAGGGCAGCAACCACGAGGCGATCGCGTTGGCGGGCCGATTGGGCCTGTCCCGGTTGACGGTCTGCGTGATCGACAACGGATCGGCGACGCACGGCTGGCCGGGCGGTATCGACGCGCGCTTCCGACTGGAAGGCTGGTCCGCCGCAACCGTGGACGGCCGCGACCACGACGCCATCGAGGCCGCCGTGACGGCGGATCAGCAGGACCGCCCGCACGTTGTCGTGGCCGAGGTGGGACGAAAGGGGTAGACCGGATGTCCACGATGCGGGACCGCTTTATGAAGGTGTCCGGAGCGTTGCTGGACGAACGGTCCGACCTGGCCGTGGTGTTGGCCGATATTGGCTATGGGTATTTTCAACACGCCGGCGTGGCGGCGCGTCATCCCGGGCGGGTGCTGAACGTCGGGATCCGGGAGCAGTTGCTGATCGGCTTTGCCGCCGGACTGGCGATGGAGGGCTTCCGGCCGATCGTGCATACCTACGCGCCGTTCCTGGTCGAGCGGCCGTTCGAGCAGGTCAAGCTGGACTTTGGCCACCAGGGGTTGGGTGGGGTGTTCGTATCCGTTGGAGCGTCCTACGACGCCGCCGCAGCGGGGCGCACACACCAGGCGCCGGAGGACGTGGCCCTGATGTCAACGCTGCCGGGGTGGCGGGTGCACGTGCCCGGGCACCCGGACGAGGTGGAAGCGATCCTGCGTGCGACGGCCGCCGGCACGGGACTGGATTACATCCGTCTCGGGGAGTCGGTCAATCCCGAAGCCGTTCCCTATTCCAGCGGGTTGACGCCGATCCGGAGAGGATCGGACAGGGCCGTGACGGTCATCGCGGTGGGTCCGAGCTTGGCGCCGGTTCTGGAAGCGACCGCCGACCTGGATGCGACCGTGCTTTACGCATCGACGGTGCGGCCGTTCGATGCGGAGACGTTAGGGACGATTCCGGGCGCACCGGAGGTGGTGCTGGTGGAGCCATACCTGGCCGGGACGTCCTCGGCCGAGGTTTCGGCGGCCCTGAAGGGCTCCCCGCATCGCCTGCTGGCGCTGGGCGTGGCGCGCCGCGAGCACCGGCACTACGGCAGCCGTTTGGAGCACGACCGCGCCCATGGGCTGGACACGGCGGGAATTCGCCGGAGCGTGACCGAGTTTCTGGCTCTGGCGGCGTGAGGCGCAGCTCGCGAGGAGGAGTCCTGGGCAGGCGGACGAGCAGGGCGGTGCGCGGACGCTAAATGATGGTGGGGGCCGCGAACTGGCGGCCGAGGGCTTCCTCGAACTCGGTTTGCGCGACGAGGACGATCGAGTCGCCGGCCTGGAGGCGTGTGGTGGGGGAGGGAAGCACGGCCTCGCCGTCGCGCAGGATGACGCTGATCCGGCCGCCCTGCTCAGGTAGCCGCAGGTCCTGCGGCGTTGAGCCGTCCGCGGCCGAGCCTTCGGCGACGGTCATTTCCACCAGCTCCAACCCCGCGCTGCGCAGACGCATGAGGTGGACGACGGGGGCGACGCTGACGTCGCGCTCGATCATGGTCATCACCAGGTCGGTGGCGTTGACGATGGTCTCGATGCCCAGCGCGCGGAAGGTATCGCTGTTCTTGGGGTTGTTGATGCGGGTGATGGTGCGGGCACGACCCTTGGAAAGAGCCTCGCCGAGTTGACAGATGACGATGTTGTCCTCGTCGTCGCCGGTCACCGCAATCAGCAGGTCGGCTCGGCCAATGCCGGCGTCGATGAGCCAGCGGCCCTCGGAGGCGTCGTGCGGAACAACGGCGTCGCCAATCTCGTCCTGCAGGGCGCGAGCCTTGCCGGGGTTGGACTCCATGACCACGACCTCGTGGCGCTCGGCCAGGAGGTCGCGCGCGAGTTGACCGCCAACCTTGCCGCCACCGGCGATGATGACGAACACGGGCCGCTAGCCCCCGTTTTCCGTGGGGCCGTTGGACTCAGGCGGGTCCCAGCCCAGGGCCTGTTCGAAGGCGTCGCCCACGATGACGGTGGATGGGATCGTCTCGAAGCCGAGCTTGGCAAACGCTGAGGCCCGGACGGAATCCTTCACGCGGGCGATGGCGCGCTCGACGTTGAATCGCTTGCGGGCCAATTGGACGGCGATGAGGTTGGAGTTGTCGCCGTAGGTCGTCGCGATGACGGCGTCGGCCCGCTCGATGCCGGCGGAGACGAGGCAGTCCTCGTCAATGGCATGGCCGACGATGGTGGTGCCGGAGAAGCTATCGGACAGCCGGTGAAAGGCCGCGCGGTCGCGGTCGACCACGACCACCGAGTGCCCCTGCTCGCACATGCGGCTGGCGATCTCGGCGCCGGCGCGCCCGCAGCCGATGACGATGGCGTACACCGAGGTGCGGTCCTTTGTGCGTCCCGTGCGAGGTGCCGGGCGGCCATAGTACGCAAGCAGCGGGGCGGTGCGGCATGCTGCGGCGAATCGTGCTCGTTGAGGACGCCAGCCGATGCTCTACGAACTGCGTATCTATGAAATCCTGCCCGGCCGCATGGACGCCATCATGGCCCGCTTCTCCCAGCACACGATGCGCATCTTCGAGCGCCTGGACATCGAGGTGGTGGGGTTCTGGCAGGAGGTGGTGGGCCGCAGCGACCGGCTGGTCTACATCACCCGCTTCGACAGCCAGGCCGACCGCGAGGCCAAGTGGACGGCGTTTCAGTCCGATCCCGAATGGTTACAGGTTCGATCCGAGACTGAAGCCAGCGGGCAGATCGTGGCGCGGGTGATCAATAGCTATATGACGCCGACGGGGTTTTCGCCGATGCAGTAGGGCGGCTGCCGGCGGACGTTGCCGGATGTCGTGGTTCCAACAGGACTGTTGGCAACAGATTTGTTGGGAAGTTGTGGTGTGGATGGGCGCGGCTTTAGGGGCGGGGCGCGGTGCAGCGCGGTGGAGCGAATGGGTCGGGAGTTGAAAATCTCGGCTGCAATGATTGATCTGCCAAGCGATTCTCTCGCGGGCAAGATGCGGGGCCATGCGGTCCAAATCCAGCCCCTCGGACATCCAACGGGAGCTTGGATATCTCGTCGGCAGTCTGGCCTCCGCGATGCGAATCGGGCTGGACCGGGAGCTGGCCCCCTTCAATATCTCGTCCGCCCAGTGGGCGATCCTCGATGCGTGCCATGAAGGGGAGGCGGACACGCTGACGAGCCTGTCGCGCGTGATCCCGCTCGACTCCGCATCCATCAGCCGACACGTCGACAGGCTGGTGCGGGTGGGCCTGGTTCATCGAAGTCGAAGCACGCGGGACCGACGCCTCGTACGACTGTCCCTGACCGACGCGGGGAATCGCCTGGTGCCGGAGCTGGCCCAGCGAGTCCAGGCCAATAACGCGAAGTTTCTGGCCGGCATTACCAAGCGTGAGCAGGAAGCCATGATGCGGACGATTCGGCGAATGCTGGAAAGCGCGCAGGCCGCGGTGTACGAGGGAGACGACTAATCGGCACGCGGCGATGAAGACGGACGACGCGTCGCCAGCCTGACACCTTGTCGCGGACGCGTTGTTTCCGGTCGGCGGGCTACTGGGCCAAGGCTTCGGCGAAGTCGGCAGGTTCGTAGAGGGGGCGGATTTCGACCTCGCTGGGGACGAGCATGGGGTTGGGGCAGCGCTTGACCCATTCGATGGCTTCGTCCATGTCGTTGACCTGCCAGAGCCAGAAGCCGGCGACCAGCTCGTTGGTGGCTTCGAAGGGGCCGTCGATGACTGTGCGGCTATCGCCGTCAAAGGCCACGCGCTTGCCCTGGGAGGAGGGGCGCAGGCCGTCGCCATCGCGCATGATGCCGGCCTCAATCAGCTGCTGGTTGAAGGCGCCCATGGCCTGGATGAGTTCCATGGAGGGCATGACGCCGGCTTCGCTGTCGGCGGTTGCCTTGACCAAGACCATCACGCGCATGGTTGAGCCATTTCGGATTCGTTGCCTATCCCCAGGCGCCCATGCTACGCGTGGCCGCTGAAGGAAACCCGTTGGAATCTAGTGATGGGCCTGTGTCGTCGGTGGACCCAATCGGATTCGAACCGACGACCTCCTCAATGCCATTGAGGCGCTCTTCCAGCTGAGCTATGGGCCCGCCGACAGTTTAGGCGATGGGGCGGGGTGGCTGGAGGGTTGAGCGGCGGCGTAGTCGGCGGGGGTGTTGAGGTTGAGGACGGCGAGTTTGGAGTCCACTGGCACGGAGCGGAGGCGCTGGCGGTGGCGGGTGACGACGGCGCGCAGGCCCTGGGTGGCTTCGGTGACCTGTTGGAGTTCGGGGGTGACGTCGGCGGGGACGATGAGGGGGTGGCCGCCGCGACCGTGGTAGCTGGGCCGCCAGAGGGCGGCGGGCTCGGTGCGCCAGGCGGCGACGAGGGGGTCGAGCAGGTTGGCGGCGAGCGGCTGATCGACGTTGACCACGAGAACGCTGGCTGGCTGGTTCTCCAGCGCGCGTGCGCCCGCGGCCAGCGAGGTGGCGCGGCCCTCGCGATAGCGGGGATTGACGATGACGCGGGCCGGCGTGCCTTGCAGCGCGTGGCGCACTTCGTCCTGAAGGTTTCCGACGACGACGATGAGCTGGTCGATGGCGGGCTGGGCCGTAAGCAGGTCCACGTGGTGGCGAATCAGGGGCACGCCGCCCCAGGGCAGCAGGGCCTTGGGACGGCCCATGCGGGTGGACTCGCCGGCGGCGAGCAGGATGGCGGCGAGGCGGGGGCGCCGCCGCCGCGAGGCTGGACTCAGGCGGAGGCCTCCGAGGCCGAGCGGCGCAGGTTGTTGACTTCGGCGCAGCCGACGGGGGCGGGGAGGATCTTGTTGGGGTTGAAGAGGGCGTGCGGGTCGAAGACCTGCTGGACGCAGCGCATGGCGTCCAGGTCGTGGGGGCAGTAGACCAGGGGCATGGCGGCCTGTTTTTCCATGCCGATGCCGTGCTCGCCGCTGAGCATGCCGCCGACGTCCACGCAGACCTGCAGGATGGCGGTGCCGGCGTCCAAAACCCGATCCAGCTCGCCGGGGACGCGGTTGTCGAAGAGCAAGAGGGGGTGCAGGTTGCCGTCGCCGGCGTGGAAGACGTTGGCGATGGGCAGGTCGAAGGACCGGCTGATGCGGCGAATCTCGTCCAGCACGTGGGCGATGGTGGTGCGGGGGATGACGCCGTCCTGCACGTAGTAGTCGGGCGAGATGCGGCCCATGGCGCCGAAGGCGCTCTTGCGGCCCAGCCAGAAGAGGTTGCGTTCGGCGTCGTTCTGGGCGACGCGGATGTCGCGGGCCTCGTTGGCGAGGAGGACGTCGCGGATTTCGGCTTCGCGGTCCTTCAGTTCAGCGGGCACGCCGTCAACATCAAGTAGCAGGACGGCGGCGGCGTCCACCGGGAGATTGGCTCTCGGGATGAACTGGGACACGGCTTTGAGGGCGAGCTGGTCCATCATCTCGACGGCTGCGGGGACGATGCCGGCCGCCACGATGCCGGATACGGCGGCGCTGCAGGCGGCCACGGAGTCGAATGAGGCCAGCAACGTGCGCACGCCGGCGGGCGTGTGGACCAGTTGCACGACGGCCTGGGTGACGATGCCGAAGGTGCCCTCGCTGCCGCAGAACAGGCCGGTCAGGTCGTAGCCGGGGCTGTCCGGCAACCCGCTGGTGGTGACCACGCGGCCGTCCATGGTGACGAACTCGATGCCCAAGACGTGGTTGGTGGTGACGCCGTAGAGGAGGGTGTGGGGGCCCCCGGCGTTGGTGGCGATGTTGCCGCCGATGGTGCAGGCGTACTGGCTGGAGGGGTCGGGGGCGTAGTGAAAGCCGAAGCGTTGGGTGTGGGCGCTGAGGTCGGCGTTGACGACGCCCGGTTCCACCACGGCGCGGCGGTTGCGGGTATCGACTTCGAGGATGCGGTTCATGCGGGAGGTGGCGACGACGACGCCGCCGCAGCGGGCGATGGCGCCGCCGCTGAGCCCGGTGCCGGCGCCGCGCGCCACGACGGGCACGCCATGTTTCAGGGCGGATTGGACGACGGCCTGGACCTGTTGGGTGGAGTCGGGGAACACGACGGCGTCGGGCAGGGCGCGGTCCACGGAGCCGTCGTATTCGTAGAGCAGCAGGTCGTCAGGGTCGGAGAGGAGCCAGGCGTCGCCGACGATGCGCCGCAAGTCGGCCAGCAGGGCGGCGGAGGATGTAGTGGGCGTATTGGCTGTAACGGCCATGACATTAGGCACGCTACGGCGCACCCGCGACGCTGGCAACCTGCGTCGCGCTTCTGCTATCCGTTGCGGTCACGACCGCCTAATTCGCTTGAGCCACAGACGTGCGCCAGTGCGTTGGCTACCCGAGACCGTCGGCTGTATCGACCGCCAAGCCGCTGGCTATCGCCGCGGACGGTAGTCCGTTGGATCGTGACAGGCGTCGTAGGTCAGCTGATCTATCGGAACCCAGATCGTTCCGGGAACACCTCTGCGTGAGGAGCTACCGGGACCGACCGGAAATGCGGACTCGAAGGTGAGGCTGCGATTCTGAGACTGGGCGATCAGCTTCGCCAAGCGCACCGCAGGTCCGAAGTCCCAGTCCTGGCTAACGATGATCGCGCTTTCGTACCGGCGCTCGTAGGTAGCGCGAACCAGGTCCAAAGCCAGGCTGACATCGACACCCTTTTCCTGGCCACCACCGCCTACCCTTCCTCGATACACGTAGATGTTCCTGCTTCGCAAGAATCGGAGCTTGTTGGACCAGAAACCGTGCCAGCGCCTCTGCGAAGAGCCGGCACCTCGATCCGGCACGCCTGTGTAGAAGCGAATCTCATCGAGTGACCGACCAGGCGACTTGGCTACCAGGGCGTGCGCGAGCTTTTCGACGTCGTAACTTGGCCACGCGTATGGCGACGAGGCGACGGGATTGTTGGACGCCCATGCCCTGCGTGCCAAATGAAAGAGGTTTTGGCCGTCAACAAATACGATCGTGCGCATGACACAAAACACCCGCCCGGGGACGGAGCTGAAGCCGCCGTCCAGCGGGCGGGGAGTAGATAGAGACCAAGGTAGTCCTCAGGCGGGTTCGGGTCAATCGTGCCTTCTTGAAGTCTGGCGCGTTCAATCCACGAGTCGCGCGAGGACGTGAGCCAGGATGGTGGCGTGGTCAAAGGCGAGGCTGGTGGGGAGGGCGGTGAGGGGGAACCAGCGGGCGGCGGCTGCGTCGTCGCCGGCGGCGGGGAGGGCGGCGTGGTGGAGGCGGGCGCCGTAGACGACGGAAATGGTGCGGCCACGGGGGTCGCGGTCGGGGTGGCCGAAGGTGGCCAGCTGTTCGAGTCGTGGGGGTTCGAGGCCGGTTTCCTCGTGGAGCTCGCGGCGGGCGGCGTCAATGAGATCTTCGTCGGGCTCGACGAAGCCGCCCGGGATGGCCCAGCCGAGCGGGGGATTGCGGCGGCGGATCAGCAGGACCGAGGGTTCCGGCGTTTCGGCAATGACCACAACGTCGGCCGCCACAGCGTAGCGGCTCGGCGCAGGCACGGGGTTAGTCGGTCGAGGCGTCGGCCGCCGCGGCGCGCGGGCGCATGACGAAGCGGATGACCACGAAGCCGAGGATCAGGAGCACGACGAAGGCGATGGCCAGGATGTCGAAGTACTCGTCGATGACGGCTTCGACCTGCGTGCCGAAAATCGTCATCAGGATCCCAACCAGGAAAAAGCGCCCGCCGCGTCCCACGAGGGAGGCCAGCATGAAGCGGCGGAAGTTGAGCCGAAAGGCGCCGGCGCCGATGGCGAAGACCTTGTAGGGGATAGGGGTGAAGGCGGCGATGGTGACGGCCCAGACGTCGCGACGCTGGTATTGGCGCTCGACGTAGAGGATGCGCTCGTGGGCGAAGAGGCGGTTCAGCAGCGGTCGGCCGCCGCGCAGGCCGATCCAGTAGCCGAGCATTGCGCCGAGGAGCGATCCGACGGTCGCGATGGCCGAAAACCCCAGCGCGAACTGAAGGTTGCCAGCGGCCAGCGCGATCATCAGGCCGTCCGGCGGGATGGGAAAAAAGCTGGACTCCCAGAAGGCCAGGACGAAGAGGGCGAGGCCGCCCCAGGGTGAATCGCCCCAGGCCAGCACCCAGTGGCCAAGCTCGGAGATCAGGTGCATAGAGGGACCGCCAACCGGGGGTGGAATGGCGTCATTCTACGGACGGTTAGGCCGCGCGCGTGGTAAAGCTGGACTCGACCTGGAATGGCGCGCCGTCACGGGTTCCGCTAACGCGGACGGTGTAGGTGGTGGCCGGAGCCAGGGGGTCGTGCGGCACGAGTGACAGAGCGCGCCGCCACTCGCTGGTGGTGCGGGCCGTGGTGACGAGCGCGCCGCCCGGTCCGTAGAGGGCGGCCTCGTCCCAGGTGACCTCGTCGCCCAGGCCGAATTGCAGCGATACGGGCGGTCCGAAGGGGCGAAGGGCGCCCGGCGCCGGGTTGGGCGCTTCCCAGCCGGCCCAGCTGCGCGGCACGTCAGTCGCACCGTTGAACGGGACCACGACAGGCAGGGGCGCATTAGCGGTGTGCGCCGGCGACAACCCCACGTTGAACACGGTCACGGTGGTGCCGCCGCCAGTCGCCGTTCCATAGCCGATGTGGACGGCGGAGGGATGGACGTACATGTAGCGGTGCCAGACGGTTTCGAGGGCCCAGGCCAGCGTGTCCGCGGGTGTGAAGAAGGCGAAGACTTCGTCAACCCAGCCCAGCTGGTACCCCGCGGCACGGGCGCGGTCGCCGATGGTGCGGCCGGTGAAGCCGGAATAGCCGAACACCTGGGTGTGCAGGCCGCCGGAGTTCGGGTCGTCCCGGTGGGTGATGTAGTAGTCGGCATGACCCTGGGCCGCCCGCATGAGTTCGGGGCTGACGATCAGCGACGGCAGGCCCAGGACCGCGCGCAAGGCGGTGACAGGGCCGAGGAGGTCCACCTGCTGGGGTGGCGGGGGCGCGGGCTGAGGTGGCGCGACCGTGGGTTGCGGCGTGGCGACGGGAGTGGGGCTTGGAGTCGGCGCGGGGGCCGGTGGCGGCGCGGGTCCACCGAGACGGTGCCAAACCTCGGGCACCAGGACCGCAGCCGGGAATATCCCGGCCCCGCGGGCCAGATCGCCGCCGTTGGCGACCGTGACTTCGCCCGCCGAAGCCCAGGGCAGATCAACCAGCCATTGCTGCAGGACCGCGCGTTGCAGCCTGATCGTGTGCACGTGCTCGTAGGTCACCACGTGCGACGTGGGCAGCCCGTACCAGCGCAACGGGTCGTCCACGGCGAAGTAGACGTTGCGGAGGGCGGGATTGGCGTTCAGCAGGCCCTGCCGGCTGGCGATGATCTGGTCCCACGTAAGGCCCGCTTCATCGAAATTCTCCGATGGCGGGACCAACAGATCCTCAAGGGTGTGGTCGTAGCCTTCCAAAGTGAGCCGGTCGAACACGTTGACGAACGCAAAGCCGTTGAATTCCGGCTGCCACTGCAACACGACCTTCTGGAAGACCTGGACGGTGAAGCCGTCCCAGACAAAGCGCCGCGAGATGGGGTAGCCGAGGGCTTGGACGCCGCCCAGGCGCTGAAACTCGGTCCAGAATGGGAGCCCGCCGGCGTCGGTGACGGCGAATCCGGCGTCGGGAACGTCGGAGTCAGCGGCTTGGGTGAACAGGCGTCCGCCCTCGACCGGGTAGTCATGGGTATCGGCACGGGCCGGTGCAGCTGCGGCGAGCGCCATGAGAACCAGCACTGCCAGTAAGGCCGCACGACGCGCCCAGTGCCCGAGCCAGCGACCAGCCGGGGTTGTCGAAGCCCACCGCGGCGTCGTCATCGGGCGGATATTTTCTTGGCCCTCGGGGGCATCAACAGCAGGGCGTCAGAGCTGCACGGCATTCGGTATCACGTCCACGGTGTAGTCGCCCGTAGGGTCAACGTCAATGGCGACGACATCGATACGATACGGGCCCGCGCGGTCGGGATGTTGGCGCAGGTAGGTCTGGGCCAGACGCTCCAACCGACGGCTCTTGGCGTGCGTAAGCGCGGCGCGCGCTCCGCCAAAGGTCTGATCGCGCCGCGTCTTGACCTCCACGAACACGGTTTCGTCGCGGTCTGCGGCGACGATATCGAGCTCGCCTCGGCCCACTCGAACATTGCGGCCCAGGATGCGGTACTTGCGGCGCTTGAGTTCGCGCGTTGCCAGATCTTCGCCCCAGCGGCCGAGTTCTGTGCGCTCGGTCGGCGCACGGCGCCTAGACCGCCAGGGCCAGGGAATGCGCGGCATTGGCCTGTCGAACGGGAGCGAAACTCTGACGGTGCAGCGAAATCGGCCCCAGCGCCTGTAACGCGGCGCGGTGGCGGGCGGTGCCGTAGCCCTTATTGCGGTCGAAGGCAAAGTCAGGAAAGCGGCGGCTGAGCTGCCGCATCAGATGGTCGCGGGCGACCTTGGCGCAGATTGAGGCGGCAGCGACAGCCAGGCAGGTGGCGTCGGCCCGGATGACGGCCGTCTGTCGGTTGGCGAACCGGCTGGCGGCGTCCAGCGGAAAGGCGTCCACGATTACGTGATCGGGATCAAGCGCGAGGCGGTCAAGCGCGCGGTGCATGGTCAGGCGGCCGGCGGCGGCAATGCCGGACTCGTCGATTTCACGCGGGGAGGTATGGGCGACGCCGACCGCGGCGGCGCGGGCGTGAATCAGGCGGGCGAGGCGCTCGCGGGCGCGGGGCGAAAGCTGCTTGGAGTCGGCTACGCCCGCGAACAGCCGGGGGTCAGCGTAGGCAACGGGCGGCAGGATGACCGCGGCGGCGGTCAGCGGGCCCGCCCAGGCGCCGCGTCCGGCTTCGTCAACCCCCGCGATCAGGCGATGCCCCTCCCGCAGCAACCGGCGTTCCCGGTGCGGCGGTGGGAGCCTGAGCGGGAGGGTGGGGACTGGTCTGGCCTCCCGCGCCCGCTAGGCGCGCCGCTCTTTGACACGCGCCGCCCGGCCGACCCGGTCGCGCAGGTAGTAGAGCTTGGCCCGGCGGGCCTTGCCGTAGCGGACGACCTGGATGTCATCCACGATCGGGGAGTGCAAGAGGAACGTGCGTTCCACGCCGACGCCGCCGGAAACGCGTCGGACCGTAAAGTTCTCGTTGACGCCTCCCGCGCGGCGCCGGATGACCGTGCCTTCGAACACCTGGACGCGCTCGCGCTCGCCCTCGCGCACTTTTACATGCACGCGCACGGTATCGCCGACTCTGAAGTCGGGCACGTCGGGCTTGAGGTAGGTCTTTTCGAGTTCCTGGATGAGAGTCGCCATGGGTGCAATGCCGGAGAACGAACGGCGTGGGACGCCACAAACAAAGGGTCGCGACGGGGGGCGCCAACCGGTAGGTCGGCACCGCCGACGATAGCACAGGCGCCTGTGCCGGGCGCTCCGTGTCGTGCGGCAATTCCGTAGCCCCTCCTGGAACGACGCCTATAGTTGAGGCAGCGTGGCCGCACATGTTTGCCGCGCGGCCGGCCCACATTTCATGAACCTCAGTCGACGCACCATCCTGCTGTTTGCCGGGTCCGGCGTGGTCGGCAGCGTGGCAGCAGCCGTCGCCGGCGCCGCCACGTTCGTGGCGGTGGGCGAGGCGCGCTACGCAAGCCGGTTCTATCCGGGCGTGCGGCTGGACGGCGAAGACGTGGGCGGTCTGACACGGGCCGAAGCGCACGCCCGGCTGTCGGCGCGTTGGGACAAGTTTCGCGATGCTCCGGTGCTCTTTCGACTGGATGGGCGAACGTGGAACCCCACAGGTGATGAAGTCGGCATCGAGGTCGACTACGCCACGCCGCTGGCGCAGGCCTACGCCTGGGGGCGGCTGGGTAGCTGGGACACGCGTCTGCGCCAGCAGCGGCAGACCCTGGAAGCGCCGCGAGACTGGCGAACCTCCGTCAGTCTCGACCCGCATGCCTTTGCGGAGTACGTGGAGCGCATTGCCGCCGAGATTGCGCAGGCGCCGACCGACGCCGCACTGCGGATCGAAACCCAGGGCGGCCAACGCATCGCCCGGGTCTACCCGTCGAGCGAAGGTCGCGAACTGGTACCGGCGGACGTGCTGGCGGTAATGAGCCGACGGTTCGACACGCCCCAGCGGCTGATGATTGATTTGCAGTCGCGCTCGCTTGCGCCCCAGGTCGCGACAGCCGACCTGACGCCCGCGTCCGAACGCGCGCGCGAGCTGATGGAGGGACACATCGAACTGATCGCGCCAGGTCACCGGTGGTCGATTGCGCGCGAGGACCTGGCCCAGGACATGCGCGTGGTCGGGCCGCCCACGGCGCCCGAGATCAACGTGGATGTGAGCTATCGGGCCTTTGAGCAGGTGGCGCGCGAGATCGCGGACACGCTGCGGGTTGCAGCCGTGGAGCCGAAGATCCGCGTGAACGCGAACGGCGACGTGGTGCCGCTGGTTCAGGGCACGCCCGGCCGCACAATCGACGCCGAGCGTCTCTGGTCGCGAGTCCAGACAGCCTTCGACAGCGGGCAGCAGCGGGTGAGTGTTCCGCTCGTGACCATCCAGCCCTCGATCACCCGGGTGAGCGCGAGCGAGTTGCGGTTCGACAACCTGATCGCGGAAGGCGAGTCTCGCTTTGCCGGCTCCAGCGACAACCGCATCCACAACATCGACAACGGGTCGCGGCTGATCGACGGCACGGTGATACCGCCCGGCGAAACGTTCTCCTTCAACGCTACGGTGGGGCCGATAACCGAGGGCAACGGGTTCGTGGAAGGCCTGGTGATCGCGCCGACTCGCACGGAGCCGGGCATCGGCGGCGGTATCTGCCAGGTGTCGACCACGCTGTTTCGGGCGGCGTTCTGGGCCGGGCTGCCCATCAGCGAGCGCTGGCAACACGCCTACCGGGTCAGGTACTACGAGCTTGGCCCCGGCAATCCGCCGGGGTTCGACGCGGCGATCTGGCAGCCGGCGCAGGACCTGGCATTTACCAACGACACGCCGAATCACATCCTGATCCGGCGCGAGTTTGACGCTCGACGACATCGGCTGACGTTCAGGCTGATGGGGCCGTCGCTCCAGCGTGAAGTGAGGCTGGACGCCTGGAAGGGCGAGGAGATCGAACCCCCGCCGCTGCGCGTGGAACCCACGACGGAACTGCCGCCGGGTGAGATCGAGAAGACCGACAGCGCGATCCCCGGCTTGCGGACGGTGATCACCCGCCAGGTCATGCTGGGCGGCCATGTCCTGTTCAAGGACCGATTTCCCTCGATCTTCCTACCCTGGGCGGAGCGCTGGGAGGTCGGCCAGGACGAGGACGGCAACTTCGATCCGAACCTGGTGCCCGCGTACGCCGAGGCCCAGGCCGAAGCAGAGGCCGAGTCGCAAGGCGAAGGCGCGCCGGCGAACGACGACCAACCGCCGGCCGAGGAATCCTCAGCGACGGAGCAGAACGCGGGCCAGAACTAGGCGCGCTCGGGTGCGCCCGTGCGTGCCGAGCGGTAGGCGGCTTCCATGGCGGCGACCTGGTGCAGGCCGTCGAGGGCTGTTGCTCTTGGCTCGTCGCGCCCCAGGATGACGTCGATGAAATTGCCCGGGGCGCTGCCCATGAAGGGCATGGACGTGTTGTCGAAGGTCTCGGCGTCGCGCAGTTCGCGTTCCAGGGTCAGGTGGCCCCAGCGCATGTGGATGGTGCCGGTCGTCCCGTAGAGGTGGAAACCGAAGTCGCGCGGCGTCGGGGTGTCGCCCACGCAGGCCAGGCTGCACAGAACGCCCGACTCCAGCCGCAGATTGAGGGCGGTGTACAGGTCGGCCTGCGGGGAGTCCATCAGCGCGAAGACCGTGGACGCCGGCGAGTCCGCCAGCCAGAGGCAGGCCTCCAGGACATGCGCGCCGCCATCGGCGAAAAATCCGCCGCCATTGGCCGCGGCGTCACCCCGAAAGCTGGTCTCGTGCAGCAGCGTGGCCTGGGTTTCAGACACACCATCCAGCATGGCAGCGCCCGCGCCGGTGAACCTGTGATCGGACGGCTGCATCCACAGATCCCAGTCGTAGGCCATGTAGGCCTGGATGAGGCGAAGCTCACCGATGGCGCCGCCGGCCAGGAGCTGGTGTGCCTTGGTGAAGGGCGGTTCGTAGTGGCGGTTGAACGCGACCATCAGCGTCAGGCCGCGGCGCTCGGCCAGCGTCACGAGCTCTTGCGCGTGATCTCGACGCAGCGTGAGCGGTTTGTCGACCAGCACGTGCCGGCCGCGATCGAGCGCCGCGCGGGTTGCCTGGTAGTGGAGGTTGTGCGGCAGCGAAATCGTGACCGCGTCCAGCGAGTCGTCGGCCAGCAGGTCCGTGTAGTCGGTGTAGCGGGTGGCTACGTCAAACGCGTCGGCGGCTTCGGCCAGGCGGACGGGATTGCGGCGGCAAAGGGCGGCAATTTCCGCGTCGGGATGCTCCTGGAGCGGCGGCAGGTGGGCGCGTTGGGCATAGGCCCCGGCTCCGATCACCCCAACCCGAACGGCCATGCGCGCAAGCCTCGAAGGCGGACTTGGAAGTCTAGCCGCCGGTGACAGGGGCGGGTGGCGTGGGTATGATCGGGGGCCGGTGTGCTTCGAGGGCTTGAGGCCCGCCGCCGGCTTCTCCCATCGACTGCACCGGAGTTTCTTCCACATGCTGAAAATTCGTCTGACCCGCACCGGGCGCAAGAAGCGTCCCAGCTACCGGGTGGTGGTGGCCGAGGCGCGCTGGGCGCGCGACGGCCGGCGCATCGCCGAGCTGGGCTATTACGACCCACTGACCGACCCGTCCACGATCCGGCTGGACGTGGCCGCGACCGAGGATTGGATCCGCAAGGGCGCGCAGCCGACCGACCGGGTGCGGAAGCTGCTGGAGATTGCCAAGAACATGCCGCAGCCGCCCGCCGCGGCCGCCGGGCCCAGCGCCTAGCATCGTCGCATGGACGAACTGGTCGAGTTCATCGCCCGCAACCTGGTGACGGAGCCTGACGCGGTGCGTGTAAACCGGGTCCAGCGCAACCATCTGAGCATCTACAAGCTGTACGTGCACCCCACGGACATGGGCCGGGTGATTGGACGGCAGGGGCGGGTTGCCCGGGCCGTTCGCGCGGTGATGCACGCCGCGCCGATCGGCGGCGACCGGCGGCTGGCGCTGGACATCCAGGAGAGCCACTGACGGAAGCGCCCACGGAGATTGTCCTCGCCACCGTGCTGGGGGCGTTCGGTGTCCGCGGCGCGGTGCGAGTCCGGCTGGAAACCGATGTCCTGGCCAATCTCGAGGCAGGCCGCCGTGTGTATGTCGGCCCGAATCGGGACGACACCGAGATCAAGGCTTTCCACCCCGGCGTCAAGCCGCGTCTCGAGCTCCAGGGCGTGCATACCCGCGAGGAGGCCCGTGATCTGCGTGGCGCCGAGATCGCGGTTCCGCTGGACGAGGCGGTGCCCCTGCCGGATGGCAGCTACTACGGCGTGGAGTTGATCGGCGTGCGCGTCGTGACAAGTTCCGGCGAGCCGATCGGAACTCTGCGCGAGGTGATGTCCACCGGCAGCAACGACGTGTACCTGGTGCGAGGTCCCGACGGCGAAGTGCTGGTGCCGGCCATCCCCGATGTGGTGCAGGCGTTCGATCCGGAACGCCGGGTGCTGACGATCGACTTGATCGAGGGGCTGCGGTGACGACTCCGGCCTGGCGGGTGGATGTGATCACGACGTTTCCCGAGAGCTTCGAGGGCTTCCTGGAGGTCAGCCTGCTGGGCAAGGCGCGGGCGGCTGGAACCGTCGAGGTACGGGCGCACAACCTGCGCGACTGGGCCGACCCGCCGCATCGAGTCACGGACGACTACGCCTACGGCGGCGGTCTGGGGATGGTGCTGAAGCCCGAACCGATCATCGCGGCGGTGGAGGATTTGCGGGGGGCGGACGGCTGGGTTGGCCTGCTGACCCCGCACGGGCGGCCGCTGACGCAGCCGCGGGTCGCGGCTCTGGCGGCGCGGCCGCACCTGATCCTGATTTGCGGCCGCTACGAGGGCGTGGACGAGCGGGTGCGGACGCTGGTGGTCGATGAGGAGATCAGCGTGGGCGACTACGTGCTGAGCGGGGGCGAAGTGGCCGCCATGGTGGTGATCGACGCGGCGGCCCGGCTGGTGCCGGGGGTGGTGGGCGACGCCGGCTCGCTGGTTGGCGAGTCGCACGCCGACGAACGGCTCTCCCACCCGCAATTCACGCGCCCCGAAGAGTTCCGGGATCGGCGCGTGCCTTCCGTGCTGCTCAGCGGACACCACGAGCGAATCGAACGCTGGCGTCGCGCGCAGGCGCTGCACCGCACCGAGCGTCGGCGTCCGGATTTGCTGGAGGGCCGCGCGCTTTCGGCCGAAGAGCGCCAGCTCATGGACGAGTTTCCTCCCTGCGACACCTAAGCGGCCGGGTTTGGATGCTCGGCCGTCCAAGTCGCGTTCCGAGGGATGCCGCGTCGGCGCTCAGGCTCGTTCGACCTTGAGCACTTCGCCGTAGACCGCTCTGACCCTGACCTGTTCGCCGCGGTCGATCGATACGCCTGGATCGGCCGTCGCGACCCAGTCCTTGTCGCCGATGCGGACGCGTCCCGACGGCCGCAGGTCGGATAGCGTGACACCCTTCTGTCCCACCAGCGCCGCCTCGGCCGCAGTCTGAAAGCCGACTGCCTCCCCGCCACCCGCGCGAGCGAGGCGAACGAACAACACCCAGATGCCCAGCGCGATTCCGCCCATAACGGCGATCACAAACGGATTCACCATGAAGCTGGGTTCCGGCAGATCCGACGGGCGGAAGAAGTCTCCGAACAGAAAGATCCCGCCAAGCACCAGAAACAGGACGCCGCCAGCGCCAAAAAACCCATAGCCCGGCACCGTGGTCTCCCCATAAAACAGTGCGGCGGCAAAGACGATGAACACGACCCCCAGCCAGCTGCCCGGCAGGTTCAGGAATCCAAGGACTGCCAGGGCCAGCGCGACCACACCCAGGAGGCTCGGAATGATTAAGCCGGGAAACAACACCTCCACGAGGAGCGCGAGGCAGGCGGTCACGAACAGAACGAACACGACCTCGGGCATCGTGAGAATCCCGATGAGGTGTTCCAGGATCGTGGGACCCAGGTAGCGCACGGTCGCGTCGCTGGACGCCACGGTGATCGAGCCCGATGCGGTCGTCGTCTGCCGCCCGTGGAGCTGATCGAGCAGGGCGGGCAGGTCGGAGGCGACCAGGTCAATGACGCCGACGCGTTGGGCGTCGTGCGCCGAATACGCGGTTGCATTCCACACGGTGTCTTCCAGAGCGTCGGCGTTGCGTCCCCGCACCTCGGCGATGCCGCGAATGAACGCGCGCATGTCCTGGCTGACTTTGTGCGCCTGGGATCCTGGAACTTTGTCGCCGGCGGCCTCAAGCGGCGAGACCGCGCCGAGGTTCGCGGCCGGCGCCATGACCGCGAAATTGGCTGCCGCCACAATGAAGGTCCCAGCGGATCCGGCGTACGCGCCGGCAGGCGTGACATATGCGGCGACCGGGACCTCGGAGTCCAGCAGGTCTTGCACGATCAAGCGCGTGGGGTCGAACAGCCCGCCGGGCGAGTTCAGGCGGATGACGACCAGCTCGACGTCATCCGCATGCGCCGTGTCCAGCCCCCGGGCGATGCGGTCGGCCGTCAACTGCCTGATGGGGCCGTGGATGTCCAACACCAGCACGGTCGGACTGTCGGCCGCGGCCGGCGTCAAGACGAGCCACCCGGTCAGGCACGCCAGAGCAACGACGGCAACAGTGACGATGCGTCGGCGCATAGGCAGACCCTGTTTCAGGAACGAGGCGGGGTCCCAAACCCGGCCGCCGCCCCGCTCCGATTCTAGCCGCCGGTGAAATCCGGGAGACGCGGCGAGCACTGTCAGGCTCACGCCCCCAGCGCCCTCCGTACGGACCGGCGATGTCGTTGGGGCTGCCGACGCTTGGCGCCGAAGGGTTCAACGCGGCCCACGGCCACGTAAAGGGAGTCCTTGTCGGACGGCGGCGTGTAGCGGACAATGATTAACCCGCGCGGCCTGTTGAGCCGCGCCTTTTCGACTGTCCCCTAAACCCGACCGAGGAGGCTTCGCGTGGTAATGGATCGCGCTGTCGTGTTCGACCTCGAAGCCCGGCTCGCCCTGCGCGAGGGCGTGGATCTGGTGGCCAACGCCGTCAAGGTGACCATGGGACCGAAGGGTCGCAACGTTGCCTATAAGCCCAGCCTCGGTCCGCCCACGGTGACCAACGACGGCGTGACCGTGGCGCGGGACATCAAAGTCGAAAACACCTTCCTCCACACCGGCGGGCAAATCGTCTATGAGGCCTGTCGCCAGACCAACACCGTGGCCGGCGACGGCACGACCACGGCGGCGGTGCTGACGCAGGCCATGTACAGCGAGGCGTTCAGGGCCATCGTGGCCGGCGCCAATCCGATGATGATCCGGCGCGGCATGGACCCGGCGCTGGCCGAGGCCGAGTCCGCGCTCTATCAGCAGGCCGTGCGGGCCGAGTCGCGCCAGGAAGTCGCCTCGATGGCCGGCATGTCCGCCAATGACCCGTTTGTTGGGGAGCTGATTGCCGACGTGTTCGAGCGCCAGGGTGTCGAGGGCGCGATCACGGTGGACGACGGCAAGGGACTCAAGACCGAAGTCACGTACGTGGACGGCATGCGCTTCGATACGGGTTACCTGTCGTCGCACTTCGCCACCGACAAGGCCGAAACCGAGGCGGTGATTGACGAGCCGGACATTCTCATCACCGACCGTGAAGTCGAGCACCTGCGCGACTTCCTGCCATTCCTGGAGCAATACGCGGCCAGCGGGCGCAAGAAGCTGGTGATCGTGGCCAACAAGCTCATTGGCGAAGTGGTGACGATGCTGGCGACCAACAAGCAGGCCGGCAATCTGGAAGTCATCTGCGTCAATGCGCCGGTGTTCGGGCAGCGGCAGCGCTGGATGCTGGAAGACTTGGCGATCTTTACCGGCGGGACGCTGGTCGGGCACGAGACCGGCGAGCCCTGGCGGGCGATTGGCCTGGACGTATTGGGCAAGGCCGAGCGCGTGCGCTGTACCAAGGAGCAGACGTTCTTTGTGAAGGGTCACGGCGACCCCATGGCCATCCGCGAGCGGGTGGAATACATCTGGATGCAGCACGGACGGATGAAGAACCACTTCGACCGTGAGAAGCACCAGGAGCGCGCGAACAATCTGACCGGGTCTTTCGCGGAGATCTGGGTCGGCGCCGCCAGCAAGGTGGAGCAGTTCGAGTTGAAGCATCGGATCGAAGACGCCATCTCGGCGACCCGCGCCGGCCTGGAGGAGGGCATCGTGCCCGGCGGCGGCACGGCGCTCGCCCGCGCCTCGGAAGCGATCAAGGACGACCCGTCGCTATCGCCCGACCAGGCCATTGGCCGCGCGCTTGTGCGCGACGCGTTGCGCGTGCCGCTGGAAGTGATTGCCGATAACGCCGGCTACGACGGGGCTGTGGCGGTCGACGAAGTCCTGCAGCTGGATGGGCACATGGGCTTCAACGCCGCCACCGGCGAATACGAGGACCTGGTGGCGATCGGCGTCATCGATCCGCTCAAGGTGACGCGCTCGGCCCTACGCAACGCCGGCAGCGCCGCGGCCATGCTGATCACGTCCGAAGCGGTGGTTGGCGACACACCCTCGTTCCATCGCTGGAACGAGTACTACCGCGAGCGCGTGGCCAAGAAGCACGGCTTCTTCATTGACGAGCCGCGGCACGGCCGCGTCGACGACTAGATCAGTCGAACTTCAGGCGGTCCAGCACGCCGCGATTGCCCTTGAAGTTCTGTTCCGGCGCGGGGAACGCGCCGCGGCGTACGTCGCGGGCGTAGTCGGCTAACGCGGATTTGGCCAGCCCGGCAACATCGGCGAAGACGCGCGTGTGCCGGTGGGTGGTCTCGGCGAAGCCGAACAGGTCGTGGAGCACTTGAATCTGGCCGTCGCAATGCGGGCCGGCGCCGATCCCGATGGTCGGAATGTCCAGGTGCCCGGTGATCGCCCGGGCCAGCCCGGCGGGGAGGAGTTCCAGCACGATCGCGAATGCGCCGGCGTCGGCCTGGGCGCGCGCGCCATCCACGATGGCCTGGGCCGCGGACAGCCTGACACCCTGCACCCGGTATCCGCCCAGCGCGTGGGCCGACTGCGGCGTCAGGCCCACGTGCGCCATCACGGGGAATCCGCGGCTGGTGAGCGCTTCGGTGACTTCGGCGGTTTCCCGGCCGCCCTCCAGCTTGACGGCGGTGGCCCCACCCGCCTGTAGCAGCCGGGCGGCATTGCGCAGGGCGGTATCGCGCGTGGGGTAGGACATGTATGGCAGGTCCGCGATGACCAGCGTGGACGTGACCGCCCGGGTCACGGCGGCGGCGTGGTGGATGATGTCGTCCACACGCACGGGCAATTCGTTCTCGTACCCGAGCACGGTGCGGCCCACGCTGTCGCCAACCAGCAGGGCGTCCACGCCAGCGCGTTCGGCCAGCCGGGCGAAGGGGGCGTCGTAGGCCGTCACGCAGACCAGTGGGTCGCCGACGCCCTTGCACGCGCGGAACTCGGAAACCGTCACGGGTGAGACTCAGCGGCGCGGCGTGGCCGGATGGTAGCGCGGCCCCGCGGTATTGGACGCCAGGCGCAGGGCCCGGCGCCACGGGCTAGTACATGTGGCGGTCGTCGCGCGACCAGTCAACAGGGGCCATGCGCGGACGGTCGGGAATCCGTTCGAGCAGTTCGGGATCGAGGTCGGACTCGTCGTATAAGCCTTTGATCTGATTGTTGGGCAGATCCAACTCGGAACTCATGTCTTCATAGAACGTTTCGATCGCCTTATAGCGGTAATACCACTCCACCGGGTCGCCGAAGTCGTCGCAGTGCTCGGCGAAATAGAGCACGACCTCGCGCTGTCCGATGTTGGTGGGGTCCATGCGCTGGGGGAACGACTCGCCGAATTCGCGCAGCCACTTCAGGTGGCGTTTGACTTCTCCGGGCGGGAACCGCCGGTTTTCCGTGAGTCGGCCTGAGTACCAGGAAAGCGCCGAATGAAACGTTGAGCAGTCCGATGCCATGCCGTGCCTCCCCGCCGTGCATGTGATCCCTGCGTAGCGCCAGGCAGACGGTTCGGCCCCTTGACACAACAACGCTCGCCCCGAGGGGCGAGCGTATGTCTCAGTTAATCGCGACGACGGTGGCAACGCCTCACGATCAAACCGTCCTCCCTGAACCCGTTATGCAGCAACGTCCGAACCGTTCCCGCACTGTGGCCAGTGTAAGTCTCGGTACGATTTCGTCAACTCTGAATCTGATAGCGTTCGGAATTGGCCGACGGCCGGTCAACCGCAATGCTTGGGGGCCGGATAATTTGTCGCTTCAAAACGCGAACAAAGCGTCCGTAGATCGTTCGGCCTTTCGTGCCCGCGAGGGCAAACCTCTTGATATTCCGTGCGCGAGTTGTCATAACCGTTTGTCGCTGCGATTAACGCTCGATCAACAGGTGGTGTCAACCTGAACGACGCCTCCGAGCCGGCCTGGGCGCACGATCCCCGCGCTCTGCGCGGACGGCGCGTGGTGGTCATGGGACTGGGCGTGCAGAGCGGCGGCCTGGGCGTGGCCGCCTTCATGCGCGACCACAGCGCCGACCTGGTGGTCACGGACCTGCGCTCGGAAGCCCAGTTGGTGTCCAGCGTGGCTGCGCTGGGTTCGGCCGGCGTGCGCTATGTGCTGGGCGGGCACGAACTCGACGACTTCCGACACGCCGAGATCGTAGTGCGCAACCCGGCGGTGCGGGACGACTCGCCGTACCTCCGCGCCGCCCGCGCCGCCGGGGCCTACATCGAGATGGAGTTCACGCTCTTCCTGCGCTGGTGCCGGCAGGCGCGCGTGATCGGCGTGACCGGCACGCGCGGCAAGACGACCACCGCTACGGCGTTGCACGCCATGCTCGTGGCGGGCGGGGAGCAGGCACTGCTGGCCGGCAACATGCGCGTATCGGCCCTGGCGCGGCTGCAGGAAATCGAGCCGGGATCGACCGTTGTACTGGAGCTCTCCAGCGCCCAACTGGAGGGATTGGCCGGAACGGGGCTGCGCACGCGCGGCGCCATCGTTACCAACCTGATGGCCGACCACCTGGACCGCTATGACGACATGCGGGCCTACGCCGAGGCCAAGCTGTCACTGGTGGCCAATCAAAGGGCGGGCGACTGGGCCGTGATCCCGGAGGGGGGCGGCTGGGCGGACTGGTTCGCGGCGCGGGCGGGCGGGACCGTGGTGCGCCCGGACCTCAAGGACGCGCCGCCGGGCTGGGGAGACGCACCGCTCTCGGGTCGGCACAACCGCGCCAACCTGGCCCTGGCGGCGGCAGCAGCCCGCCAGGCCGGGGTGGACGATGAGGCGATTGAACGCGCCGTGCGCGGCTTTGGCGGCGTTCCGGCTCGCCAGGAACTGGTGGGAACCATCGACGGCGTGCGTGCCTATAACGACACGACGGCGACCACGCCCGAGGCCGCGCTAGCGGCGCTTGCAACCGTTCCGGGGCCGTGGGTCTTGATTGCGGGCGGTTCCGACAAGCGACTCGACTTCGCGCCCCTGGCCAAGCGGCTCAGCGCGACCGACGGGTTGCGCGGGGCGGTGTTGTTGCCCGGAAGCGGAACCGACCGGCTACGACCGCTGCTGGGGGATTGCCGGATCGCAGCCGCAGCCGATATGGCCCAGGCCGTGGATCAGGCCCTGGCGCTGGCCCGGCCGGGGGACGCCGTGCTGCTGTCGCCGGCCTGCGCGTCGTTCGGCCTCTTCAGCAACGAATTCGACCGCGGCGATCAGTTCGTGGCTCGATTGCGGGACCGCGGCCTGCGGCCGGCTCCCGGCTCCGGCCGCGGGTAACGGCCGCATAATGAGACGCACCGGCGCGCCGGCCGGCCCACGACCAGCGGAGGCCCGCCAGTGCGCGTGCTGATCATTGCCGACGTGCATGGCAACCTGCCCGCCCTGGAAGCCGTGCTGGCGGACGCCGGGCCGGTGGACGAAATATGGTCGCTGGGCGACCTGGTGGGGTATGGGTCCCATCCCAACGAGGTCGTGCAGCTGCTGCGCTCCCTGCCGTTTCGATCGCTGGCGGGCAATCACGACTGGGGCGCCACCGGCCAGGCGGACCTGTCGGTCTTCAACGCCGACGCGCGCGCCGCCTGTGAATGGACCGACCGGGTGCTGACGCATGAGACCCGGGAGTACCTGCTGGGTTTGGAGGTCTCGTCGGTCTTTGGCTCGGTGCACGTGGCGCACGGCAGCCCGCGCGAGCCGCTCTGGGAATACTTGACGAACGTGCGGCTGGCGGAGATCAACTTCGGCTACTTCGGCACGCAGGTATGCCTGGTGGGCCACACCCACGTGCCGATTATGTTTCGCTGGCGCCAGGGCGTGCACGGCGCCGGTGCGTTTCTAACGGCCGTCCCCAACGCGGGCGACGCGATCGACCCGGAGGACGACCGCCTGATCTTCAATCCGGGCAGCGTGGGGCAGCCGCGGGACGGCGATCCGCGCGCGGCGTACGCGCGCTACGAGCCGGCTACTGGCCGGTTTACCTTCCACCGCGTCGCTTACGACATTGCAGCCACCCAGACCGCCATGCGCGCCGCGGGCCTGCCTGAGCGTCTGGCGTTCCGGCTTCAGTACGGCTCCTAACGATTCGGCCCTCGGAATCCGGCAGGGCTATACTCGGAATATGAACCGAGAGTCGGCGCTGTGAGGGGGCGGCCGTCGGTTCGCGTGGCGTGATGCGCCCGGCCTGTTTGGCCGGGCGTTTTTGGTTTCGGCGCGGCCGTGCCGCCGAGGAGGTTCCAGGGTGCAATCCAGCCTGATCAGCAAGGTACAAAAGGCGCATCAATACGCCAGCGAGCCGGAGCGCGTGCACGTGGAGTCGTTGCGCGTCAGGTTCGACGGCGACAACAGTAGTCACATCATTACCTACGCTGACGGATCCTGGACCTGCGACTGCGAGTTTTTCCAGGGCTGGCGCACCTGCAGCCATACGATGGCGCTGCCCAAGCTGATGAGCGACATGGTGGAGGCGCCGGCCGCGCGGGGGTTCGCCGCCGTCTAGAACCTTCCCGGTCCCGCGGGCCGGGGCAGAATGCAAGTGCCGGGCCGTTCGGCCCCTGGCACGCGCGGACGGCGCAGTAGGACACCGTGGCACGAAAGCGGCGCAAACGCCGGGCGGACCGCACGCCAAGCCCGTCGGGTCAACGCACGGTGGCCGTCAATCGTCGCGCGCGCCGCGACTACGAGGTGCTGGACACGCTGACGGCCGGAATCGAACTGCGAGGGTCCGAGATCAAGAGCATCCGCAACGGATCCGCCAGCCTGGCGCAGGGCTTTGTAAGCGTGGAAGAGGGCGAGGCCTACCTGCGCGACGTGCACATCGCGCGCTATAAGCCGGCCGCGCAGGCCAATCACGATCCGGACCGTCCGCGGCGGCTGCTGTTGCACCGCGCGGAGATCGACCTGCTGGCCGGACACGTCAACGCCAAGGGGCGGACTGCCATTCCGCTGCGGCTGTTCCTGGCCCGCGGCTGGGCCAAGCTGGAAATTGGACTGGTGCGCGGGCTGCGACGGTACGATAATCGGGAGAAGATTCGAGCGCGCGAAGCGGCACGTCAGATCGCTCGCTACGTTCGCTAGCGTCTTCGGCTCGGGGATGACGGGTTTTGACAGAGCCCCGAAGTCCGATGCTGCAGGTCGAGCCTGCCGGGGAGCTCGTAAATCCCCCTGGCAATCAAGTAACTGGCGAAGAGCAAACGCTCCCGCTCGCGGCCTAAGCCCCGCGACGTCCGGCCGGCCCGTCCCTAGCGGGGCGTTCCGGGCGCAAGGAATCTAGGGTGCGTCGGTCAAGGCGCTCGCGTAGACCGACTAAGACACGCGGGCTGGTCGTGCGCCGTTGCGGCCGGATAGCGACGCCACGGCGAGACTCTAAGAGTCCGGCTAAACCTGTAGATGCATCGGGGTGACCGGCTCTGGACGGGGCGTTCAACTCGCCCCCATCTCCACCACGTAGGTGGCGGGTCCCCAACGGACCGCCGCCGTCCGTACAATCCGCGCACGAACTTGGCAACCAGTGGGTGGCGGGCGTCGACAGACACTTCACCAGCACGGGCTTCCTGGTGCGTGACGGCAAGGTCCTGCTGGTTAACCACCGCAAGCTCAGAATGTGGCTCCCCTTTGGCGGGCACATCGAGCCGGGCGAGGACCCGGTAGAGGCCCTTCACCGCGAGGCGCGCGAAGAGACCGGGTTCGAAATCGAGATCGTGGCCGAGCGACCCGAGATCAACCAGCGGTGGCTTCACGTGCTTCCGGCGCCGGAGACCATCCTGCTAGAGGACATTGAGCCAGGCCACATCCACATCGACCTGATCTACTTCGTCCGTCCGGTAGGAGGCGCGCAGCGGCTGGCGGTGTCCGAGCACAGCGAGATGCGCTGGTTTGACCGCCACGCGCTCTGCGACCCCGCCATTACCGACGACGTGCGCTTGCTGGGTGCCCGGGCGATCGACCGCATTGCGCACGCCCGACCGCTGTCGTCCGTACAATCCGCGCGCGAACGCAGCAATCAGGTGGTGCCGGCCGTCGACAAGCGATTCACCAGTTCGGGCTACCTGGTGCGTGATGGCAAGGTTCTGCTGCTCAACCACCGCAGGTTTCATATGTGGCTCCCTTTCGGCGGGCACATCGAGCCGAATGAAGACCCGGTCGAGGCGCTACACCGCGAGGCGCGCGAGGAAACCGGGTTGGAGATTGAGATCGTGGCGGAGCGTCCCGCGATCGACCAGCAGGGAGTTCACGTCCTGCCTGCGCCGGAGACCCTCCTGCTGCACGACATTGGGGATGGCCACGCGCTCGTCGATCTGGTCTACTTCGTCCGCCCGGTGAACGGGGCCGTTCGACCATCGAACGGTGAACACCGTGCGGTGGGCTGGTTTGACCGCGAGGCGCTATGCCGCCCCTACGTTCGTGACAACGTGCGTTTGCTGGGCACCCAGGCGATCGACCGCATGGAGGGTCTATATGGCGCCTGAGCCGGCCCCGCTGGACGTAAGCGGCCGCCGCTGGCGGCTGAGCACCGGCGTGGACCGCAACGCCCTCTATCTGCTGGCCGGCGGCGTGGCCCTCCTGGGGGTCTTTGCCCTCATGCGCGCCGTGGGGAATCCGGCGGACTCGCCGGGCCGGTCGGTCAACCTGGCCACGTCGCTCGCCCTGTTTGCGGTGGCGCCCTTCATCGTGGCGATCTACCGGGCCGCGAGTGACGGTTTTGTGGAACTGCGCCCGGACGACCTGTACCTGCGCGTGGGATTCCTGGTGGATACGGCGATACCCTACGCCGACATCGACTTGGTGGGCGGACCGATTCAGAGGCCGCGGTCCAGCTATGGCGTGTCGCCTTCGTACCGACGGCATGAATTCAGCCTGGGCCGCCTGGAGCGCGCGGTGGAAGTCGCGCTGCGGCGGCGCGTGCGCATGGGGACGCCCTGGCTATTCCCCTTCCTGCGGGTAGACCGCGTGTGGCTGGGCGTGGCCGAGCCCGAGCAGTTGATCGCCGAACTGCGACGACGTACGCAGGCGGCCCAGCGTTGAGGCGGAGGTTGGGCCCGGCCCTGGCCGCCGCGCTTGCCGTTGGTCTGCTGGTGGCCGGCGCCGCGCTCGCGTTGACCGACGCGCAGGTGGCTCGGGGCGCCACCGTCTTCGAGCAGTCCTGCGCCACCTGCCACGGACCAAATGGCAACGACGGCTTCGCCACGCCGCTCAAGGGTCTCGGCACGCTGGTGCGATTCGCATCCACGCGGGAGTTGTACGACTACACCAGCACCACCATGCCGCTGGCTGCCGAGGGATCGTTGACGGAGCGACAGTACCTGGACGTGATCGCCTGGCTGCTGGTGCAGCGCGGTCAAGCCACCGGCGGCGCCGAGTTGAGCGTGGCCACGCTGGATAGCGTCACGCTGCATGGCGGAACCGCAAGCACACCGACGGCCTCGCCCGTACCCGCGGCTACCCCAACCGCGACGCCGGCGCCGGAGCAGTGGCCGACGACCTGCGTTGATCTGAACGACATCGTTGAGGCGCATCTGGGCAACGATGGCAACGTGGGCATTTATCAACGGGTTTTTGGCGACCAGGCCGAGCAGGGCTGCCAGAACGACCACCGGGACGACGTGCGCGCGGTGTTTAGCTGGGCCTTCGATCAGACGGCGCAATCCGCAGATTCAGGAACGCAGGATCTGGCGTGGCCCACCGATTGCGTGGATCTGAACGATATCGTGGAGAACCACCTTGGCAATCACGGCAACGTGGGCATCTACCAGCGCACGTTCGGCGACCAGGCCGAGACCGCCTGCCGGAACGATCATCGGGAGGACGTGCGCGGGGTGTTCGGCTGGGCGTTTGGCGGCGCGACGTCCAGCGTCGCCGGGCTTCCACTGTCCGCGGACGAAATCGTCGTGCGTTACTAGGGCTGTTCGTGGGTCAGATGTACACGCCCGAGCGCATCGATCGCGACGGATCATCGTGAGTCCGGCGACCGTAGCCAGCAGCGATGCACCCGGCCTGCTGTGTGTCGGCAGCACGGTTGTCGACGTCAATATCCAGGGGCTCACACGCTTCCCGGTGCCGGACGTGGAGTTCACGGACGTAAGCGACGTGGCTCACGAAGACCCCGCCCGGCTGCTGCTTGGCGGCACGGCCGCCAACACGGCCATGGTCTACGCGGGGCTGACCGGCGCCTGCCAGTTGGGAGGGGTGCTGGGCGCCGACCCGTTCGGCGACTTCCTGGCGGGCGGGCTCGCCGATCATGGGGTCGAAGTCATTGGCGAGCGCGCCGGCAGCACCGCCACGCACACCATCGCGCTGGGCGTGGACGGCCGCCGGCAGGCCTACTGGTATCCGGGACCGCCGCTGGACCCTACCCCGCTGCTGGCCGCCTGGACGCCCGGGCACGTGTACTTATCCGGGATCAATCTTTGCTTTCAGCGCCCACTGACGGTCGCCGCCTGCGCGTTCGGAAGCGCCGCTCGATCAGCGGGAGCGCGGGCGGCGCTGGACATTGGCCAGGGCGGACCGGGGGCTCTTGACTTCGACGAAATCACGGCCATTGGCACTGAAATGGACTTGCTGATCGGCAGCCGGGCCGAGTTCGCCGCGGCGCTTGGCTGCGAGTACGCGGAAGGGCGCGAGCGCCTACGCAGGCGGTTTGACGGTCCAGTGGTGGTCAAGTTAGGCGCGGGCGGCAGCCTGCTGGATCCGGGACCCGGCCAGGAGCCGCGGCACGTGCCGGGCTTTGCGGTGCAGGCCAGTAACCCAATCGGCGCCGGCGACGCCTTTGCCGGCGGTCTGCTGAGCGCCTGGCTGGCGGGCGCCGACCTGGACGCGGCCTGCCGCCGGGGCAACGCAGCCGGGGCCGTCTCGGTAAGATCAGCGGGCGGCCCGCAGGACGTCACGAAGGCAGCCGTGGACCGGCTGGAGCGGGAAGGCTAGGAACGCTATGGCGATGGCCCTGGAACTCAAGACCTACGACACCGTGGCCGAACTGGCCGAAGCCGTCCGCCGGGACGGATTCGCCTTCATGCCCGGCGTGCTGAGCGCCGACGAGGTCGCGCACATGCGCGACTTGATCGACGAGATTGGACCGAATCCCCGCGCCAACGACCGGCGACACTTGCGCCCGCGCGCGGCGGATGGCTCGGACTCCGAGGGCATGTTCTACGAGGTGCATACCAAGTTGCTGTTCAACCGCCACCCGTGGTTCCTGCAATTCTTGGACCGCGAGCCGGTGGCCGACGTGGCGGACGCGGTGATGGGCGACGATTGTCACAGCATCGGCATGACGGGCTGGATCACCGGTCCCGGCCGGGTGGACCAGAGCTTCCACTCCGACTACCAACCAATTGAGCTCCCCACCGAGGTTATGGCCGACCCGCGCGTGGAAATCCCGGTGTTCACCGCCACCGCGCACTATTACTTGAGCGACCTGGACGACGCGCTGGGACCGACCCAGTTCATCCCGGGCAGCCACCGCGCGGGGCGCCCGCCGGGCGAGGGCGAGACCAGCTTTGAAGGCGTGGAAGGGCAGAACATCCTCTGCAACGCGGGCGACGTGGTGCTGTTCCGGTCCGACGTCTGGCACCGCGGCACCGCCAACACCAGCTCCAGGACGCGCTACCTGCTGCAGGTTCACTACGGCCGGCGGATGGTGGTGCAGAAGTTTCCACCCTACCTGGACTTCCACTTCGACCCGGACATCCTGGCCCAGGCCACCCCGCGGCAACGGCGTTACCTGGGTGAGCACCCGTTCTCGAACTACGACTAGGGGGCGCCGCTTTCTGAGCGGATCCGGCGGCGGCTGCCACGGTCCACAGCCAACACAGGAGGGTCGAGACGATGCCCGGCCTTGAACTGGTCGCCTACGAAACCGTGGAGGAATTGGCCGAGGCCGTGCGCCGCGACGGCTTTGCCTATATGCCGGGCGTGCTGAGCGGCGCCGAGGTAGCTGAGCTACGGCGCCGAATCGATGGCGTCGAGCCGAATCCCCGCACCAACGATCGGCGGGAACAAAGTCTCCGTCGCGGCATCGATCCGTCCAGCGGCGAGGCGACGACTTTCTACCAGCAGGTCGTCAACATGCTCTTTAACCGCTCCGCCTACTTCCTGCAGTTCCTGGACCGCGCACCGGTGGCCGAGGTGGCCGACGCGGTGATGGGCGATGACTGCCACTGCATCAGCATGACGGGCTGGGTGACGGGTCCCGGCCGGCTGGACCAGGATTTTCACTCGGACTATCAGCCGATCGAGCTGCCCAGCGACCTCATGGCCGACCCGCGGGTGGAGATCCCAGTCTTCACGGCCACCGCCCACTACTACCTGGACGACCTGGACGAGGCGCTGGGGCCGACCAACTTCATTCCGGGCAGCCATCGCGCCGGCCGCAAACCGCACGAGGGCGAAACGAGCTGGCAGGGCGTGGAAGGGCAGAACATCCTCTGTAACGCGGGTGACGTGGTGCTGTTCCGGTCCGACGTCTGGCATCGCGGGACGGCCAACACCAGCTCCAGGATCCGCTACCTGCTGCAGGTCCACTACGGCCGCCGGATGGTCGTGCAGAAGTTCCCGCCGTACCTGGACTTCCGCTTCGATCCGGACATCCTGGCCCAGGCCACGTCCCGGCAGCGGCGCTACCTGGGCGAGCATCCCTTCTCGAACTACGGCTAGCGGATCAGCCGATCACCCAGCCGCGATAGGCGTCGCGGCGATGTACCAGTAGCGGCAGCGCTGGCCATCGTGTTCGAGGTCCATCAAGCCGATCAACTCCTGCAGCACGAACCGTCCACGCAGCGCCTTCGACACCTCGGCGCCCGTCAGGCTGCGGTCGGGCCGCTCGATACGGCGGAAGTCGGCCAGCGTCCCCATGACGACGACCCCGGACGGATCGAGAACGCGCTGCAACTCTTGCGTCAGATGGCGAGTCGGCGCGTCGCTGGTTCCACCGAGTGCCTGCAACAGACCAAAGCTGTAGGCGGCCTGGGCGGCGCTGCTTGCCAGCGGCAGGCGGGTCGCGTCCGCTCGCACGTAGAGCACGTTGGCGTGCGCCGGCGCGGCGGCGAGCGCCTCCCCGTCGGTGTCGATGGCCACAACGCGCACACCCGGCAGGGCAGTCAGGGCCAGGGTCTCCCGTCCTGGACCGCATCCCAGGTCAAGCACAACCTCCGGACCGAGCGCCCAGAGGACGGTCAGGGCGCGCTGCATGACTTCCGTCAGCGGCGGCTCAGCGTCGGGCAAGCCAGGCATCGCAGGCATAGCGTTTCCGTACCAGCTCATCGCGGCGATTGCGCTCGGCCGCGCTAAGGCCGCCGGGCGTTAGGGCCACGCGCAACGCCTCCACGAATCCGGTTGCCAGGATCTCGACTAGCGCGCCAACTGTTGGGGCCGGTGATCGTAGGGCCCGCAGTCCGCGCAGGGCTGCCGGCCGCGGCAGCCGCAGTACGTCGTGGATGCGCGGATCGTGCGCGAACGGGATGCTCCCATGTTGCAACAAGGCGCCGCCCAACCGGGTTTGTGCGCTGCCCATGAGCTTAACGCCGTCGGCCGACAGTTCATGCGTGCTGGGCGAGGCAAAACAGAGCAGGCCCTCAGCGTCGGACGCGGCGGGTTGCCAGTTCCCTTGCCGCGCCTTCAGCCCCAGGGCGGCGAATCCGCGCTCGAAACCGGCGCTCAGGCGTTCGTACGAGGCCAGCACGCCGCCGGCGGCTAGCGCGTGCGTTCGCGGCAGCATGACGGCGTAGGTCAACTCGTCGTTATGCAGGATGGCCTGTCCGCCAGTCGGCCGGCGAACCAGGTCGATGCCCTTCTGAAGGGCCAGGGCGACGTCCACAGCCGCCAGCGGTTGGCCGTAACCCAGGCTCAGGGCCGCCGGCCGCCAGGTGTAGAAGCGCAGGGTCGGTAGCGACGCGCCGTCGCGCACGTGTTCGGCCACGGCCTGATCGGTGGCGAGATTTCGCGCCCCGCTGTCGGCCGGCGAGACCAGCAGCCGCCAGGATTCCATGGAACCGCAGCTTATTAGAATGCCTGTCCAGTTCTGCCCCCGTAGCTCAGTGGATAGAGCGCCGGCCTCCGGAGCCGGGTGCGCGCGTTCGAATCGCGCCGGGGGTACCCATCGTTAAGCCTGGCAATAATCCGGGCGCGCCTGCGAAGTCAGCCCGGCTCGCGGCGAAGCATGGCGTCCAGTAAAAGCAGGATCACCCCGGCCCCGATCGCCAGGTCCGCCAGGTTCAGGTAGCCCACGAACGGCGTGATGTTCAGGTAGTCGAAGACCGCGCCCAAGCGGAACCGGTCCACCAGGTTGCCGAATCCGCCGCCCAGCAACAGCGCGAATCCGCCGATGGTGGTCCAGCGCTGGGGCGGGCGCGTAAGGACGTACGCCGCGAAGCCGACCCCGATGACGAGCGTTGCGACGATGACCACCTGCGGGAAATCGGACAGCAGTCCGAAGTTGACGCCCGGGTTGTACACCCGCTGGAAGTCGAAGAGCGGCCCCACGGTCGTTCCCCAGGGCGGCAGCACGTTGTCGACGACGACTTTTACTACCTGGTCCAACGCCGCCACCAATCCGGCCAGACCGAAGGTGAAAACGCGCCGCGCGGCTGGCGAAAGGCCTTCGCTCGGTGGCGGTGGGACGGGAACGGGTGTCTCCGCGCCAGTCATGCCAGTTCGATCGCCAGCCGTTCCCGTACCTGCGCTCCGCCGACCCAGCGCTGGCACCAGAAGGCCAGCGCCCGCCAGCGGCCGAAGTGCGAGTAGTGCCGCGCCAGCCGCTGCGGGTCGGCTGCGGCCTCGCCGAACGTGCGGACCGCGAAGGCGCGCGTGCTGCTGTCCAGCGTGAGCGTGTCGTACGTGCCCAGCAGCATGGCCAGGTATCCCGCGGTCACGGGACCGATGCCCGGTAGCGCTTCGAGGGCGGCCAGGCGATCGGCCGAAGTTGCGTCGGGATGGTCGGGGGCCGACACGTCGATCGTGCCGTCGGCCACGCCTTCGGCCAACTTGAGCATGGAGCGCGCCCGGTATCCCGCGCCGGCCTCCTTCAGCAGGAACTCGGATCCGGCGTCCAGGACTTCGCTCGGCGTAGGAAACGCCCGCGTGTTGCCGCCTGGCGGTGTCGGGCCCAGCGTAGTCAGTGCCGCCACCATGCGCTTGGTCCGTTCCCAGGTGACGTTGGTGGTGCAGATGCCTTTCATCACGTCTTCCCAGAGATCCGGACTACGCAGCAGCCGTCCGGCGCCAGCCTCGGCCACCGGCCGCAACGCGCGCGAGCGGCGGCAGCGGGCGTGGAAGTCCGATAGGTCTTCGTCCAGTCGCAGCATGCGTCTGACGCGCGCCGCCAGTTCCTGAGCATCCGCGGCTGACGGTTCGGGACAGGCGTCCACTTCAATCCCGCGCCGCCCGTCGGACCAGTCGACGCCCTGCCGCACGCGCACCTCGAAGACGGCCCCTGCCGGCAACCGATCCACGCGCTCCAGCGTCTCCGACTCCGGCAGCCAGCGGAATGGCGCCAGCGCGTACCACCCATGCAGAAGGGCCGCCGTCCACAGGCTAAACGGGGGATCGACCGCCAGGCGCAGCGCTGGCGCGGCGCCGCGGGCCACCGGCTAGCTGTGTTTCACGTGAGCCTTGTTGGCAGGCGGGAGGCGAGCGGTTGCCTATCCCGGGCGTCGCTGCTGAGGCCAGCAGCCACCCTCACCCCAACCCTCTCCCTCAAGGGAGAGGGAGAAGAGGCGGGGCCGTCAACATGGCTGGTAGTCACGGATGTCAGCGCTCGATGATCTCGATCGTGGAGATGCGGACCTCTTCGAGCGGTTGCGATCGCTCACCGCTGGGCTTGGCCGTCACCGGCACGCTCTCCAGCGCTTCCAGCGCCGGCTCGCCGCCTGTCATCTGCCCGAAAAGCGAATAGTCCGGACTCAGTCGTCCCTGCTCCGTCAGGTTGTCGAACACGATGAAGAACTGCGATCCGTTGGTTCCGGGACCCGCGTTGGCCATGGCCAGCGAACCGCGAATGTAGGGCCCGCTCGGCGTCTCAATGTCGTACTTGTATCCCGGGCCTCCGCCGCCGGTTCCGGTGGGATCGCCGCTCTGGCCCATGAAGCCGGGGATGATGCGGTGGAAGATGACGCCGTCGAAATAACCCTCGCGGGCCAGGAACACGAAGCTGTTGACCGCCAGCGGCGCCTTGTCCGCCAGCAGATCAAAGGTCATGTCGCCCAGGTTGGTCCTGATGACGGCCGAGTAGCTCTTGCCGGCCTCGATCACCGTGCCGGGATGAGCCGAATACTGTTTCACACCACCCTCCGCGGGTTCCGAAGCCTCGGCGGCCGGTTCGGCTTCACCGCACGCCGCCAGCGCGATGAGCAGCAGTCCAATTGCCAGGATCCGTCGCATGCGAGCACCCTCAGGAGCCGTTGCCGAGCATTGTAGGCGGCAGGATCAGGCTGATTCCGCGCCCGACCAGCGCTCGACCTGGCTGAGGCCCCGCTGGTAGGCGAGGTACTCATCCTTGCTCATGCGCGGTTGGAAGTTATCCAGCACCCGCCGCGCCTCTTCGGCGCCGTTGCCCAGCAGGTCGGCGGCCATCCAGGCCAAAGCCTTGGCCGGTTCCAGGTAAGCCATCTGCGGGTCGTCGATCAGCCAGTCCACCGCGTGGTTGCTGCCCACGGCGCCGGCCATGGAGGGATGCAACGCCGGCATGATGTGGGAAACGTCGCCCATGTCGGTGGATCCGGTGCGGTGCCCCTGCCGGCGCGCCTGGGGCTCGCCGTGCACGACGCGCTGGTTGGCCAGGAAGAACTCGGTGAGATCCTGATCGTTGACGAGCGGCAGGTAGCCGGGGAGCGTGATGATCTCCACCTCGGCGCCCAGCGCCAGGGCGCCGGCCTTGAGCGCGCGGTCCACCTTGGCGGCCGCCACGTCGATGGCGTCAGTCGTCTTGCCGCGCACGTAGGTTTCCAGCGTCACGTCTGACGGAATCACGTTCACCAGGTCGCCGCCGCGGGTAATGATCGGATGCACGCGGATCGCGTCGTCGTCCCGAAAGGTCTCGCGCACGGCGTTGATCGCCGCCAGGCCGATGTGGGCGGCGTAAAGCGCGTTGACACCCATATGGGGCGCCCCGCCCGCGTGCGCCGCCTTGCCGATGTAGCGGATCTGCTTGACCACGCAGCCGTTGTTGGAGGCGGTGACGGAGGCCATGCCGTTTTCGTCCGGCCGCGAGTGGGTGTGGATCATCATGGCCAGGTCCACGTCGTCGAACTCGCCGCGCGCGATGAGTTCAGGCTTGCCGCCCAGGAACTCCAGTTCGCCCTCCTGCACCAGGCCGTGGCGGTACTCAACCTCCACGTACTCCTCGGCCGGCACGGCAAACAGCACGATTGAGCCACAGAGGTCTCGCAGGATGGTGGGATCGCTCAGCGCGGCCGCCGCGCCCATCAGGCCGGCGATCTGGGCGTTGTGGCCGCAGGCGTGGGCGGCGTGGGTTTCGGGGTTCTCCATCGGGTGACCGGCCACTACCAGCGCGTCCAGTTCGCCGATCAATGCCAGCGTGGGACCCGGCCTGCCTGTGTCGATGCGGGCCTTGACCCCGGTTCGCGCCAGTCCCGCCCGGTAGTCCAGTTCCAACTCGTCGAACTTCTGCTGGACCAGCGCCGCGGTCTCGAATTCCTTAAAGCCCAGTTCAGGGTTGCGCATGATGGTTTCGCCGACTTCGACGATGTCGTCGCGATGCGACTCAACGACGGCGGCGATGCGCTCTTTCAGATCGGCGCTGGCGGACATACCCGTATTCCCCGGGAACTCGGTGTGGGCAGTCTGCCACGGGGCGTCGCCGGCAGGTGGACGGTGAGACGCGCGAACGCTCGCACCCGTCCGAGGAATCGGGCCTCAGTCCCCGTCCATCTCATGCTGAGCGAGCGCGCCCAGGTACACGGCGCGCACGGCAAGGCTCTGCCGAACGTCGCCCACCACGTCCTCGAAGAACTCGTCGCGGTACTCGTGGTCGGTCAGGACCCTGATGGTGAAGTAGAAGCCCGAGAAGGCGGCCATGAACACGGACACCTGCAGCAGCTCCACGGTCATCGCCGTTCCCGACCAGGGAAGGTTCAGCAGGATCCGCGGATCGTTCTGCGTCCATGACGAGACTGCGTTCAGGTCCATGGCGATTGCTCCGAAGACGAGAAAGAACACGCCCACCAGCGCGCCGACAAAGAGAACCCGTAGCGCCAGCGCGACGAGCACGACGAGACCGACGTTCGCCCATTGCGCGCGTCGGAGCGGCGCGTCCATTTTCAGCGAGTCGGACGCGACGCCAAGGCTGGCAGCAGGAGTCCCCTGCGCAAGTTCCGTCACCCGATCGGAGCTTTGGAAGGCCGCAAGATCACTGAGCTCGGCCGGCAGCCGCGAGATCAGGAACGCCGCCGCCACCAGCGCAAAGAGTCCAATCACCGCGAGCAGGCGCGTGACTTCGATCGTGCCGGCCATTTGCCATACCTCGGCGGTAATGAACATGAATGTGACGAAAATGAGCAGCAGCGGTAGCGCCCGCGCGAAGAGACCCAGAACGTCCAGCGCATCGCGAATGAGCCGTCGCGCACTCCAGCGCAGAATCGGTATCAGCGCGAAGCTCACGGTCAGGTAGGCGCCCAGCAAAAGCAGGGCATTCAATAGGACTTCGACCGCCGCGGTCTCCCAATCACCCAGAATGAATCCGGTGAGCATCGGCGCCGTAAGCAGGAACACGAGCACCTCCACCGCGCCGACCTTCTCCGGAAGCGCACGTAGCCTCCGACGGCGCAGGGCGTTGATACCCATCCAGGCCGCAGCCACGGCCGCCACCGCGCCGACGACCGAGAGAACGCTCGCCCACCACGGCCAATCCACTCGGGGAATCAAAAGAATCTGGATCGCCAAGACGATTGCGAGGAACGGCAGGGTGCGAGTCAGGATGTCTCGCCGCGTGCTGTAGTCCTCGATGAGGTGGGGCACGCCCTGCCGGCGAAACCACGCCTCGGTGGCCTTGAGGGTCTCGCCAGACGTGGACGCTTCGCTCACGCTGTCCAGTCCGCCGCCATTTCCCACAGGCGGGCCAGGGCGTTGGCGAGGTGCATCTGGCGGGGGGTGCGGCAGCGGACTGCCAGGAGGCCGGGGCTGGCCACCACCACGGCCAAGCATTTGGCCCTGCTGGTGGCGACGTTGAGGCGGTTGAGGCTGTAGAGGAATTCCATGCCACGGGGGGCGTCGTCGGCGGAGCTGGTGGCCATGGAGTAGATGGAGATCGGGGCTTCCTGGCCCTGGAACTTGTCCACCGTGCCGATACGGAATCCCTTGAGTTCGGGCCGTGAGCCGAGTTCCCGGATCTGCCGGTTGTAGGGCGTGATGATGAGCACGTCCTGGTCGGTCAGCGAGTGAGCCGCGCCCTCGGCGTCGGTCCAAGATGGATGCGCGCGGAGCAACCTATGGACCTGCTCGGCAATGGCCTCGGCCTCTTCCTTCGAGTCGCTGACCCGACGCTCGTGCGGCACCGACACGAATCGCAGCCCCGTTCCATCAAACGGCAACGCGCCGGACAGATCCAGGTTCTCGCGGCCAGGATGCGACTTGAGGCTGTCTTCATAGAAGACCTCGGATGTGAACTCGCAGATGCTCGGGTGCAGGCGCCAGGTGCCGTCGAGAAACAGACCGAGGTCCGGCGGCATGACGCGGGCGCCGTCAAGTAAGTGCGCCAACACCGATCGGTCGGCTCCCGGCGGATGCACGCCTTGCAGCGGCTGGTCCAACTGCTGCGGGTCGCCCAGCAGCAGCAGGCTGGTGGCGCAGGGTGCGGCGGCCAGGGCGTCGGCCAGCGACATCTGGCCGGCCTCGTCGATGCAGAGCACGTCAACCGCGCCGTGCGCCTTTTCGCTCGACCAGAGCCAGGTGGTACCGCCAACAACGTCCAGGAATCCGGCGGCCAGGCCGTCGCAGGCGTCGTCGGTGCTCTCCAGGTGCTGAAAGCTCTCGGAGGCGGGCTCCTCGTTGGTGCGTTGGCCGATCCTGACGTGGATTCCCCGGTCCTCAGCGACCCGCGCCGTCTTCTCCAGCAGTTCGCCGATGACCTTGTGGCTGTTGGCCGTGACGCCGACGCGCTTTCCGGCCTCCACCAGGTCCACGATCATCTCCGCGCCCACTGTGCTCTTGCCTGAGCCGGGCGGTCCCTGGACGGCGAGGTAGCTGTCCTCCAGTTCCTGAACCAGCCGGCGCGCCGCGTCCTGTGCGTTGTCGTCCTCTGCGGCCAGCGGCGCGCCCTCGGACTGGCCAACGCGCGGCGGTCGGCGCATCAATAGATCGCGCGCCGCCTGGTTCGGGCCTTCGGCGTCGATACCGTTTTCGACAACCCACTGCGTTAGCCACTTGAGGCTGCTCGGCTTTGGTTTCGGGTTGACGTAGTTGAACTGGATTAGCGATGTCGGCTGCGGCGGCGGCCGCCGCGATCCGAGCCGCAGCTCGACTTCGCAGGCTTCGTCGTCCAGGCGCACTATGCGTCCTGCGTCTTTGCCGACCTGAGTCCGAACCGAGTCGCCGACCGAGAGCTTGTGGTCCTGTTCAGCAAAGCGGAAGCGATAGATCGTGGACCGGGCGCGGGGGTTGGGGTCGGGCCGTGCGTCAAGGAACGTGAGTCGTCCGAGCACATCGGTTTCTTCCGCGCGTTCGTCCTCCGTTAGCTCGTCCTTCAGATGGAAATAGCGCCACCAGAGGGCCTTATGCTCGCGGCGGTGCCAGTCGACGAGTTGCGCCAGCAGCCAGCGTCCGCGTTGGGTTGGGTCCTCAAGCAGCGTGCCGTCGGTGAGGTCCTTCTCCAGGTCGTCGGTCAGCCGGTCTACGAGCTCCTTGATTTCTTGCTGCTCTTCCGTGTCCTCCGTCTCTTCGGGTTCGATGACCGTTGGCCGCGGCAGCGCCTCGGCGCCCAGTTCGCTCACCAGCGCCGCCCGCTGCTCCTCCAGCCATTCGCGCAGGTGCCAGGTGGAGACGCAGTCGTCGCGGTTGTAGGCCTTGATCTGGTCCAGCAGGGCGTCCCGGTCGGTGTCAGGATCGGGCTCGAGCCAGTGCTCGAACTCGACGATGCTCTCGCCGGCGTCGCGCAGGTCGATTTCCCGCTTGAAGCCGTAGAGCGGCTCCAGCCGCTTGATCGAGTAGCTCTCCACCGACGCCCGGATGCCCTGTCGCACCACGCGATACAAGTCCACGAACACCTGCCCGCGCAGCAACTGGTCCACCTCCGTCTCGCGCGTGGCATAGCGCCCGGCGAGCCGCTTCATGGCGCTGGTCTCGTAGGGCGCGTAGTGGTAGACGTGCATGCCCGGGTGGGCGCGCCAGCGGTCCATGATCAGGTCGATACAGTCCTCGAAGGCCTGGCGCTCGGCCGCCGTCATCACGTCGCCGTCTTCGATCGACCAGAACGCGTGAAACGTGAGCTCGCCCGCCGCGTCGGGCAGGCCCGGCTCAATCGCCCCGAACAGGTAGTCGATGCCATCGACCTCGTCGGAGCCGTAGAAGGGGTCGCCCTCCAGGTCCAGGAATAGGTCGCCCGGCGAGGGTTCCGGCAGCGCCCAGAGCCCGCGGTCCGGCACGAGGGCCTTTTCGCGGTCGCGCTCGGGCGGAATGCGCTCCGAGATCACGCGGCCATCGCCGCGCACCTGGATGGCAGCCTGCGCCTGCACCCGCGCCAGCGCCTCGGGGCTGACGCCCTCCATCCGCTCCGGCAGCGGCGGGGATGGGTTAGCCAGCCCGCCCCGAGTGATGATGTCGATCGCGTGCAGCGCGCGGCGCTGCCGGGACGTCAGACCCGCCACCAGCGCCAGGTCGTCTTCCCGCCGCCACTGGGCGCGGCACTCCAGCGTCCAGCTGCAGAAATCGCAGTGCCCCACCGGCTCGGGTTTCGTCTGCACCGGATAAACGTCCTCCGGGCTGTCCAGCAGCTCCTCGAACTCGCTCGCCACCAAACGGTAGTAGGCGGCGTAGTCGGCCACCCGCAAGCTCACCGTCTCGCGCTGGACGCCGCCCAGCACCAGGTGCATCCGTTCCGGCAGGCGTCCCTGCATGGTGCCCAGCAGGTCCGAATACATGCAGATTTGCAGCACCGCGGGCGCCGACGGCTGGCGGGCCAGCTTGGTATCCACAACTTCGTAGCTCCACGGTCCCAGGTCGCTCGGTGTATCGACCCGCTCGAGGAAGTCCGCGTACCCCAGCCGTCGCTCGTCCAGCAAGACGCCCTGGTAGATCACCTCAGCGCCTCGTCGCATGGCCTGCAGCGTGGCTTCGTGTTCCGGCCTGATCAGGCGGGTGGGGGACACCGTGTCCGGCGGCCGGATTTCGGCGATTTTGCGATCCCTGGCGCGCAGCTCTTCGAGGTAGCGCGCCTCGAACTCCTGCCCGCGCCGTGCCATGCGGTCCAGCACGGGGTCGTCACGGACCGGACGCCGGACATCCGGGACCAGCGTCGCCGCGCGCTCGAGATTCGCCAGGTGCCGGCACTCCAGGAAGCCCACCAGGTCGGTCGCCGAGTAGGCCAGACGCTGGTCGATCAGTTGCATCGCGGTGTCACCGGCCCGTCCGCCATGGCCGGCGAGGTTCGCGCGGCCCCAGGCATGTGCAATTGGCGCAAGTGCGCCGCGGGCATGCTACGCGAGTCAAGGATTTTCAGGCCTCGGCTGCTAGCGGACGCGTGGGATCGAGCCGATCGGTTCAGGCTCTCGGCGACGCTTAGGGTTGGACGAGGACGACGCCCTCCTCGCGGGCCAGCCGGCGGTCAAACGTGAATAGCGGCCAGGCCTCAACGCGGTCCGCCGCCTCGGCGATCATCAGATCGGCGAAGCCTGCGTTGCTCTGGCGATAGCGGGCGGCTGAGCGCGACACGGCATCGGCGGCTTCCACCACGAGGGTCTCGGCAGTGACGAGGTCCGCCAGGACGCCTGCGATTTGCTCGCGGGCGAACCGATAGGAGCGTTCCAGGACCCAGACAGTCTCGATCATGACTTCCCGGCAGATGAATGCAGGGCGTTCGACGCTTAGGCCATCCAGCAACTCACGGGCGGCTTCAGCTTGCCGAGCGTCGTCCCGCACGAGGTATCGCACGAGCACGTTCGTATCGATGGCGATCAATCGCCCGAAGCTCCCTCGGCGATGGCTCGGTCCATGTCGTCAAGTGACACAGGCGGCCCCTCGTATTTCAGCACGCCGTAGAGCTGCTGCAGCGGGCGAACGGTACGAATGCGCACCTCGCCGTCCAAGATCGTGTACCGCAGGCGGTCACCGGGCTGGGCCGCCAACGCCTCGCGCACGGCCTTCGGGATGGTGGTCTGACCCTTTGAGGTGATGCGTGACTCGATCATGGGCCAGGCTCCGTCTCATTACTAATTGGATTGTCGCATTGTTCTTAGGATAGAGACAAGGCGTATTGAATCTCTGCATTGCCACGAATGGCCGACGCTTCGTGCAGCGGTAGCTACTCTCGCCGCATGGCAACTCAGCTTCCATTGCTCTGACCGCCGCCCTTACGTGGCGTCGCCTCCGGATATCCGGCGGGTCGGTTGCGATTCCCTCGCGTGCCGACCAGCCGGGCGGCGAGCTGGATCAGGAATTGCGACTGCTCATGCGCGCGCTGGACCGGCGGCCGGAGGCGCCGCTGCTGGAATGCGGTGCCTGGGACGCTGGACTGGAAATAGCTGCGAACGCCGCGGGCTGGCCGGACGACGGCATGCTGGTTCCGCTGAACATAGGAGCTTCGGTGAGTTGTCAGGCCGGGGCCGGCGCCTGGGCCGTGGTGCCGCCGGACGAGCTGCTGCCGGCGGAGGCCAGCTTCGCGGTGGTTCGCGCCCCGCACTGGCTGGGCCGCACCGGTGTGGAATGGGTGGTCCGCGCTGCGGCACGGGCGCTGCCGCCAGGCGGCCTGCTGGCGCTGCTGGGCGACCGGGCACGCGGAATCGAGTCGCTCCGCCGTCGCCTGACCCCGATGGTCGGGCCGATCATCGACCGCGCCGCCGCCGAGCACCGCCGCCTGTACGTGTTCGAGCGCCAGGTTGAAGATCCGCCGCCCCAGCAGTTCGCGTGGACGTCCACCCAGCGGATCGCAGGTCGGAAAGTCAACCTCTGCCGGCACCCAACCCTGTTCTCGCCGACCCGTGTCGACCCGGCTACGGCGCTGCTCGCCGAGAACCTGCCGGATAACGACGGCCGCTGGCTCGATCTCGGCTGCGGCTCGGGCGCACTCACCGTGGCCGCCGCGCGACCCGACCGCGAACTGACCGCCCTGGACTGGAGCTATGCCGCCGTGGAGACCACGCGTCGGACCCTGGCGGCCAACGGAGTTGAGGCGGACGTGCTTCTGGCTGACGGCGGGCCGTCCGGCGAGGAGGCCTTTGACGTGACCCTCTGCTACCCACCGTTTCACGTCGGACCGCGCGTAGACCACGGTCCCGCCGCGCGTCTCATCCGAGCTGCCTGCAACTGTCTTCAGGCGGACGGTGAGCTACGCGTGGTCCTCACCAGCGCCCAGAGCCCGCGCGACCTGCTTCAGCCGCACTTCCGCGAGATATCTCCAGTCGCCAGCGCCCACGGCGCCCGGGTCTTCAGTTGCCGCCAGCCGACCGCCGCACGGGGTCGCTGCCGCTGACCGGGATCAGGACCGAAAGTCGAAGACCACCTTGGCGCCCGCGCCGGACTTGGCCGTCATTACCGCCTCCACCGCGTCGTTGAGGTCGAACGTGTGCGTGATGATCGGCTCGACGTTGATTTTCGGGATCAGATCCAGGGCCCGCTCGAAGGTGTGCACGCGTGTATTGCTGCCCACGATCGTGCGTTCGCGCGCGAAGAAGTCGTAGAGCCGCAACTCGAACTTCTCGGACGGATTACCGACGCTGATCACCAGCACTGTCCCCGAGTCGCGAACCGTATCCAGGCACGCCTGAAAGGCGGGCCCGGCTCCGGCGGCCTCGATGGCCAGGTCTGCGCCAAAGCCGCTAGTCAGGCTGCGGGCGGCCTCCACAGGGTCATCCCGCCTGGGGTCCAGTACCACGTCCGCTCCGAGCGTGGCCGCAAGCTTGCGGCGCGTCGCGCCTGGTTCGCTCACAATCGTCTGACCGGCACCCTGATGCTTGGCGACCTCCAATGCCAGCAGCCCGATCGGCCCCGCGCCGGCAATGAACACGGTGTCGCCGGGGTCCACCGTCACGCGATCGAACCCGCGTACCACGCAGGCCAGCGGTTCCGCCAGGCTGGCCGTGCGCATGTCGGCCCCGGCTGGCAGCGGGGTGAGGTGGTGACGGTTGGCGATCACCACGTCGGACCAGGCGCCCCAGGCCATCGGCATGCGGTTGGAACAGAAATTCAGCATCCCGCGGTCGCACTCGGGACAATCCTCGCAGGAGTTGTTGGGCTCCACCGCGACGCTGTCGCCCGGCTTCAGGTCGTGCACTGCGGGGCCCACGGCCTGCACCGTGGCGGTGAACTCGTGCCCGGGAATCCATGGATCGGATCGCTCGGGGAACCACGAATCGAACTGCCAGCCGTCCCAGTAATGCAGGTCGGTTCCGCAGATGCCGGACACCGCGACCTGCAGCACCAGCTCGTCGGCCTCGGGCTCGCGGACGTCGCGCGACTCGATCCGCAGGTCGCCCGGCCCGTAGAGCACGGCGGCTCTCGTTCGCTTCGACTGCATCGGCCACCGGCTCCCACAGTGCTGCCCTGGCACGCTATCCGAGCACGCCGCCGGACGCAACATCGGGCAGGGTTGTCGCCCCTTCCGATACCATGAACCGCACGAGCGTGCGCCGGCCGCCCCGGCGCCAGGGGTGATGGGATCAGGCGTATGGCCAACGACCAGGCAAAGGCGATCGACTCCGCGATTCAACAGATCGAACGCAAGTTCGGCACCGGTTCGGTCATGCGCATGGGCGCTATGCAGGCTGACCAGGTGCCGGCCGTTTCAACTGGCTCGCTGTCCCTTGACGTGGCGCTGGGCGTGGGCGGATTGCCCCGGGGTCGCGTGGTCGAGGTCTTCGGACCAGAAGCATCCGGCAAGACCACCCTCGCGCTGCACGTCGTAGCCGAAGTTCAGAAGGCGGGCGGCGCCGCAGTCTATGTGGACGTGGAACACGCCATGGACCCCACGTACGCCGAGGCCCTGGGCGTGGACGTGGGGGAGCTAATTGTCTCTCAGCCCAACGCCGGCGAAGAGGCCCTGGAGATTACCGACGTCTTCGTCCGCAGCAACGCCGTGGACCTGGTGGTGGTGGACTCCGTGGCGGCCCTGGTGCCACGGGCCGAGATCGACGGCGACATGGGTGACACGCAGGTTGGCCTGCAGGCCCGCCTGATGTCCCAGGCGATGCGCAAGCTGACCGCCAACATCAGCCGTTCGCGCACCATCGTGATCTTCATCAACCAGTTGCGCGAGAAGATCGGCGTGATGTTCGGCAACCCGGAGACCACGCCCGGCGGCCGCGCGCTCAAGTTCTACTCGTCGGTGCGCCTGGACATCCGGCGCATCGGGCAGATCAAGAAGGGTACCGACGTCATCGGCGCGCGTACGCGCGTGCGGGTCGTCAAGAACAAGGTCGCGCCGCCTTTTCGCTTCTGTGAGTTCGACATGATGTTCGGGCAGGGCATTTCCTCCGAGGGCGACCTGCTGACGCTTGGCGTGGATCACGGCGTGCTCACCAAGAGCGGCGCGCACTACAGCTACGACAACATTCGTCTGGGGATGGGGCGTGAGAACGCCAAGGCCTTCCTGCGAGAGAACCTCGACGTTGCCCGAGAGCTGGACGCCGAACTGCGCGAACTGCTGCTTGAGCGGCCGGACGGCACCCAGGCCAACGGCAGCGGGCACGCCCAGGAAGCCGTTGCGACCTAGCCTCGCCCTATGGCATGGCGTCCAACCAAAACCCGGTAATCGCCGCCGTCAGCGGCCAGCACATGGACGAGGCGGTGGTTACCACCGCGGCGCTTCTCGCACGCGCACATGACACCTCGGTCCTGCTGCTGCACGTCATCGAAGTCAGCCACCGCCTTCCCCTGAACGTGTCCAGCGACGAGATGCTTGGCCAGGCCGAAGCTGTGCTGGATGACGCCAGGCGCTTGCTGCCATCCAATGGCGCACCAGTGCGTACGGAAGTCAAGCAGGCGCGCTCCGCGTTCAGCGCAATCGTCGAAACCAGCCTGGCCGAGGAAGCCGACACGATCGTCGTCGGTGCGCATCGCTTTCTGGGCGAGCACGACTGCGATCTCGGCCGCACCGCCACCCACGTCCTCCGCCACGCCGTGACGCCGGTCGTCGTCTGCTACGACCCGATACGCTAGCCCGTGGCGCTGCGCGGGCGGGGAATGGGCATGGCGGACGACGGGCTGATGGTCTTCGGATGCCGCGGGCATCCCGTGCTCACTGACGGCATCTGCCGCGAACTGGGCTGCCGTCCTGGCGAGATCGAGATCTTCGAGTACGGCAACGACAACACGTTCGTCCGCGTCATGGAAAACGTGCGAGAGGCCGACGTGTTCGTCGTGCAGACCTCGCAGCGTCCGGTCAACCACTCGGTGATGGAACTCTTCATCACCATCGACGCCATGCGCCGCGCCTCGGCGGCGCGCGTGACGGCCGTGTTGCCGTACTTCCCGTACATGCGCTCCGACAAGAAGGACCAGCCGCGCGTGCCGATTTCCGCCCGGCTGGTGGCGGACCTGCTGGCGACGGCCGGGGCCGACCGCGTGCTGACGCTGGATCTGCACGCGGACCAGATCGGCGGCTTCTTCAGCATGCCCAGCGACCACCTCACCGGCATGCCGTTGCTCACCGATTACTTCGCCGGACTCGGCATCGACGACCTGGTCGTGGTGGGCGATACCGGCCGCATCAAGGCCGCGAGCGAGTGCGCACGCCGTTTGCGCACGCAGTTGGCGGTGCTGGACAAGTTTCGCGATCCCATCACCTCGGACGTGACCATCCGCGGCCTGGCCGGCGACGTGCGCGGACGCACCGTGCTCTACGTGGAAGACGAGGTCGTGACCGGCCAGTCCATTCGTGAGGGCCTGCGCGAAGTCCTGCGCCACAACCCCAAGGCCATCTACGCTGCCTGTGTGCATCCGGTCTTCGTCGACGCGGCCTACGAACTGATTGCAGATTCCCCCGTTGAGGAAATGGTCGTGACGGATAGCGTGCCGCTGGACCCCGATCGCCCCAGCGGCAAGATCCGCGTGATCTCGGTGGCGCGCATGCTGGCCGAAGCGATCCGCCGGATTCACACCGGCGAATCCGTGAGTGCCCTCTTCTCCGACGCCGCGGTTCGCTGATGTCCGCGTCACGCACGCAACTCACCATTCAGAAGTCCGAAGCCCGCGGTCGGCGCGGCATGGTGGCCACCAAGCACGAGGCTGCGAGTGCGGTAGGTGTGGAGGCGCTGGCCGCCGGCGGATCAGCCGTGGATGCGGCGGTGGCGGCCGCCCTCGCCGTCGGCGTGGTCGAACCCTGGAGCAGCGGCATCGGCGGCGGCGGCTATGCCGTGATTGCCGGTCCCGAACTGGCTGAAGTCGTTGCCTTCCCCATGCGCTCGGGTTCCGGCGCTACCCCTGACCGCTATCCGCGCGATGGCCGCGCCAACGTCAGCGCCTTCCTGTGGGACGGCGTAGTGGACGACGCCAACATCCACGGCTACCGGGCGATGGGCGTGCCGGGCGCCGTGGCCGGACTGGGCTTGCTGCACGAGCGTCACGGCCGCCTGCCCTGGCGCGACCTGGTGCTCCCTGCCGTTGAACTGGCTCGTGAGGGCTTTGAACTCAGTTGGTTCGATTTGATGTACATGGAGGGCACCGCGGCCGCCGCCCGGCGTCACCCCGAACTCCAGCGGAACTTCTACCCCAACGGCGAACCGCCGCAGTCCGACCACATGGAAAGAATCCGAATCAGTCAGCCGGAGTTGGCGGCCACGCTGGCGGTCCTGGCAGAGGACGGCGCGGAGGCCTTCTACCGGGGCGACATCGCGGCCGCCATTGCCGACGCCTGCGCTGCCAACGATGGTGTCATCGAGCGGTCTGACCTGGCCGCGTATCGCGCGAGCGTCTCGCCGCCGTTGACTACCACCTACCGAGGGTCCGAGGTCCTGACGCCTGGACCCGGCTGCGCCGGACCGACCACCATCGAGACCCTCAACATCTATGAACGCGCCGCGTCGGCCGGAATGGCGCACGACGATGTGGAGCGCCTGCACGCCTACCTCTGGTCGTCCAGGCTGGCATTCGCCGACCGGTTCGAGTTCATGACCGATCCCGAGCGGGCCGACGCGCCGTGGGAGGCGCTGGCCTCCAAGGAATACGCCGCCACACGCGCAGCCCGGATCGACGCCGACGCCCCGCCCCCAATCCCCGACGCCGGTGACGCCTGGGCTTACCAGGATCCGGCTCGCGCACTCGAGCGCCAGAAGTCGGAAACCTCCACCACCCACCTCTGCACCGCCGATGCCGAAGGCACCCTCGTGTCCTTGACCAACACCCTCGGGGGCTCCTGGGGTTCGGAAGTCGTGCCCGGTGACACCGGTATCGCCTGGAACAACGGCATGTTCTGGTTCGATCCGGTGCCGGGCCGTCCCAACTCGGTTGCTTCCAACCGCACGGGTCTCAACAACATGACGCCAACCATCGTGCGCGCGCCGGACGGTCGCACGCTGGCCGTGGGCGCCTCCGGCGGGCGGCGCATCACCAACTGCCTCACACAGCTCATTGCGCACGTGTTCGACTTCGGTATGGGCGCCCAGGAAGCCGTGGCCGCGCCGCGCCTGGATGCCAGCACCCCCTGGGTGACCGTGGATCCGCGTTTTGGCGACGAGGCCATCGCCAACCTGCGGTCACGCGGCTGGGACGTGCGCGTTCCGATCTATCCCGGCCGCACCGCCTTCGCCAGTCCCGCCATCATTCTGCGCGATGCCGACGGCGGTCTCGGCGCCGGCGTGGACGTCTTCCATACGGCCTCCGCCCAGGGACTCTGAATCCACCCCTGGCCGACGCGGGCGCCGGCTGTGTTCGAATACTTCCCGATGAACGGACTCGCTCGCCGTACTGTTAAGTCGATGACTCGGATCTCTGAATACGCATGAAGACTCCCATCCATCTGACCCGCCGCCGCCTGCTCACAGCCGCGTTGGGCGGTGCCGCGCTTGGCGTGTTGGCCGCGTGTGGCGAGGACCCGCCGCCGCCCCCGCCCGCGATGGAGGCTACAGCTTCCCCGCCGTCGGCGTCGACCGCAGCACCGGCTGCCACTCGGGCGGCGGAACCACCGCCCGCCTCCGGCCCGCCGGCCGGAACCCGGCTGCCCGATATCGCGGCCCGCGTGCGGCAGGCCCAGGGCGATGTCGGCATCCTTCCGCCGGCACCTGCTACCGCCTCCGACAGCCCCGTGGAGGTGCCCGCCGACATCCTCGCAGCGCGGGCCGATCGCCTGATCACGCTGAGCGACCGCGATCAGCTATCCGCCACCGCGTGGCGCAACATCGGCTGGAAGACGGATTTCGATTCTTCGCTGGTCCACTTTGACGAGATCTTCTCGGGCGGTGTGCCCCGCGACGGTATCCCGCCGATCGACGAGCCAAAGTTCACCGACTTTGCGGAAGCCGTGCAGTTTGTCGCCGGTCGCGAGCCGGTCGTCGCGCTGCGCGTCAACGGCGAGGCCCGCGCCTACCCGCTGCAGATCCTGACCTACCACGAGATCGTCAACGACGTCATCGGCGGGCGGCCGGTCGCCGTCACCTTCTGCCCGCTCTGCAACTCGTCCGTGGTGTTCGATCGCGAAGTCTTCGGATCGGTCCTGCGATTCGGCGTCTCCGGCAACCTGCGCAACAGCGACCTCATCATGTGGGACGACGTCACCGAGACTTGGTGGCAGCAGCTGACCGGCGAGGGCCTGGTGGGCCATCTGGCCGGGGTCAACCTGAGTTTCGTCCCCTCGCAGCTGATCGCATTTGATGAGTTCAAGGCGGCGTATCCGAACGGCCAGGTGCTCTCACGCGACACCGGCGTCCCGCGCCCCTACGGACGCAACCCCTACAGTGGCTACGACACCACCGACGGCCGGCCGTTCCTGTTCCAGGGACGCATGGACGAGCGCCTGCGGGCCACCGAACGCGTGGTGGCCGTGGAGGTAGGCAGCGAGTCCGCCGCCTACCCCTTTACCGAGCTCAGCAGCCAGCGCGTCGTCAACGACGAAGTCGGGGGTGAGAAGATCGTGGTGTTATGGACACCCGAAACGGCGTCCGCGCTCGGGAGTTCCGCGATAGCGGACGCCGACGCGGTCGGATCGGGGGTCGCCTACGGACGGGTCGTCGACGGTCGCGAATTGACCTTTGCCGTCAAGGACGATGCGTTCACCGACCAGGAGACGGGATCGACGTGGGACGTGACCGGCCGCGCGCTGACCGGGCCGCTGGCTGGCGCGGAACTGCCGCCGCTGGTGCACGCCAACCACTTCTGGTTCGCCTGGGCGGCCTTCAGGCCCGCGACGCGGGTGTACACGGCCGATTCGAATTCCTGAACCGCCGGATCAACCGCCGGAAGTCGTAGCGGCGCGCCAGGCGACACTGGTCGAATCCAGCCCGGCCGATCTGCAACGGGCCGCGGAACTGCGCGGCCAGGTATGGAGCAGCGGTTTGCCGATCGCCTGGGTGCCTCTCTCAGAAATGGGCACGGGCGAACGCGAGGGCCGTCGCCCCAGTCAGATCGAGAAGCTGCGCCTCGACAATGTCGATGACGAACGCGCAATTGCCGCCGCTCCTACACAGCACGCCGTATTGGTAGGCCTGGGCCGTCCACTTTCCGGGCACGCGACTGGTGTCGAGCCCGACGTAAGACGTCACGGCATCGGTTGCTAGCCTCTAGTCCTCGTTAGCTCCCCGGCCCCTCAACCTCATGGGTTTTCGCCACGGGCCTCCGTCCGGGCGGGCGGGTTTTAGTCCCCGCGAGTACCTGCGCGCCCTCAGCACCACCTTCGCCTACACGCCCCGCGTGCTGGGCATGGTTTGGCAGACCAGCCCCGGTCTTACGGCCGGAGTGGCCGCCATCACCGGTGTTCGCGCCCTCATTCCGGCGGCCACGATCTGGCTGACCAAGCTGGTGATCGACGGAGTTGTCGAAGCCATCGCCGTCGGCGGGACCGGTGAATCGGTCAACCGCGTGGTCATGCTGGTGGTGCTGCAACTGGCCCTCGCGCTGGCGGGCACCGCGCTCGACCACGGCGGCAGCGCGCTGCGGGCCATGCTGGGCGACCGCTTCTCGAACCGGATCAACATCATGATCCTGGAGAAGGCCGAGTCCCTCGATCTGGCGTACTTCGAGGACTCAACCTTCTACGACATGCTGGAACGTGCCCGCCGCGAAGCCAACATGCGCCCGACCGGCCTGGTCACCAACACCTTTTCGCTCGTTGGCAGCGTCATCCAGTTGGTTTCCGTCGCGGCGCTGCTGGCCTCGCTGGCCTGGTGGATTCTGCTGGTCGTGGCGGCCACGTCGATCCCCTACCTGGGCGCGGACATGTGGTTTGCCCGCCTCAATCACCGGATCCAGTGGCGGCGCGCTCCGGACGCGCGCCGGCTCTGGTACCTCGGCTACGTGATGACGTCGGACGAGACGGTCAAGGAAGTCCGGCTCTTCGACCTGGGCGGCCATCTGCTCGACCAGTACCGCCGCACTTTCGCCCGCTTCTACCGAGAGAACCGCAAGCTCACCATCTCCCGCGAGAGCGTCACTTTTGTCCTGGGCATCCTCTCGGCGGGCACGGCCTCCGGGCTCTACATCTTCGTCGCGCTGGCCACCATCGCCGGCCGCCTCACCCTGGGCGATCTGACGCTCTATCACCAGGCGCTGGTGCAGACCCAGGATCGCCTGCGACTGATCTTCGCCAGCGTCAACTCCATGTACGAGGCCAACCTGTTTCTGACCAACCTCTTTGACTTCCTGGCCTTTGAACCGGACATTCGCCCCGATCCGGGCCGCCACGCGGTTCCCCGGCCGATCAAGGACGGAATCGAACTGCGCGACGTCAACTTCACCTATCCGGGCGTCCGCGAGCCGGTGCTGCGCGGCATCAACCTGAAGGTGAACAGGGGCGAGACGATCGCGCTGGTCGGTGCCAACGGCGCGGGCAAGACCACCATCGTCAAGCTGCTGACCCGGCTCTACGACCCATCCGCCGGCCGAGTGCTGATCGATGGACTCGACATGCGCGTCTATGACGTGGCCAGCGTGCGCAGCCAGATCGGCGCGATCTTCCAGGACTTCGTGCGCTACCACGCCACGGCCGGCGACAACATCGGCTACGGCAACCTGCCCGTGAAGGACACACCGGGGCTGATTGAGTCGGCCGCCCGCCGCAGCGGCGCCGCCGAGGCCATCGAGGGCTTGCCTCGCACCTATGACACCACCCTGGGCCGCTGGTGGGGCGACGGCACGGAGCTCTCCGGCGGCGAGTGGCAGAAGATCGCCCTGGCCCGCGGTTACATGCGCGACGCGCAGTTGCTGATCCTGGACGAACCCACCTCCTCCCTCGACGCCCGCTCGGAGTACGAGGTGTTCCAACGCTTCAAGGAACTCGTGGCCGGGCGCATGGCCGTGCTGATTTCGCACCGCTTTTCCACCGTGCGCATGGCCGACCGCATCTACGTCATCGAGGACGGCCGCGTCTCCGAGCACGGCACCCACGAGGAACTCATCGCCCTCAACGGCACCTACGCCACCTGGTTCGGCATGCAGGCGTCGGCCTACCAATAGCCAGCGTTCGCGCCGGTCCGTACGATCTCGTCAGTGATTTCTGCGGGAGACATGAGATGTCAGAGACAACGACGTTGAAGGTTGGTGACGAGGCTCCGGACTTCGAGCTTCCGTCGAAGCCCAGGGGCGAAGAGCCGTTCAAGCTCAGCGACCATCGCGGCTCGACCGTGGTGATTAACTTCGTGCCGGCCGCGTTCTCGCCGACATGCAGCAACCAGCTCCCCATCATCGAGGAGAAGCTGGTTGGACTCGCCGATACGGTAACGGTCGCGATCTCCACGGACAACGGGTGGTCGCAGCAGGCCTGGGCCGAGCAGACCGGCGTGAGCTATCCGGTGCTGAGCGACTTCAACCCGCTCGGGGCCACGGCCAGCGCCTACGGCGTGCTGCTGGAGGGCATGAATATCGCCAATCGCGTGGTCATCGTGGTCGACGCGGACGGCAAGATCGCCCACATCGAGACCGCGCCAGACGTGCCGGAACTGCCCGACTACGACCCCGTCATGGCCTGCCTTTCCGGCTAAGGCCCGGCGGCGGAAACTGCGGAAGGTCGGCCCGCCGCGGCGGGCTGCGCCCTACCTGGAACTCGGCTTCGGCAGGAACGGGATGAGCGAGTTGGCCAGCGCCGAGATGTTCCGGCTCTGCACCCACACGGTGCCCATGCCCCGGAACTTCATGACCAGGCCCTCGCCGCCGCCGATCAGCGAGCGGATGCCGCCGACCTTGCCGATGCTGTAGTCCACGCCCTCGGTGAAGGCCACCATGTGCCCGGTGTCCACCACCAGTTCGGAGCCGTGGGTGATCTCCAGCTCCTTGACCGCACCGTAGGAGTCGAACCAGATCGTGCCGCCGCCGCTGTCGGCGTAGGCCCTCAGCAGGAACAGACCCTCACCGCTGAACAAACCGCGGCCGCCCGAGAAGCTGGTGTCCAACTCCACGCCGCCGGTGGAAGCCAGGAACGAACCTGACTGGACGATCAGGCTTTCGCCCCCGCCCAGTTCGTGACCCACGATGTCCCCGGGAACCGGCGGCGCGAGGCTCACCCAGCCGTTGCCGGGTCCCTCGCACGTGAAGGTGTTCACGAAGAAGGACTCGCCGCCCATCATGCGCTTCAGGCCGCCGAATACCCCTCCGCTGCCCATGCCGGTGGTCATCTCCACGTCCTGCTGGGCCACCATGGCCCCCGGCTCCGCCTTTACCGACTCGCCGCTGGAAAGCTCCAGCGTCAGCATCGTGTAAGCCGGGTTGTACTCGATCTCGGTCCGCATATTTGAATCTCCAGGTTCACTCGCTGAAGCCAGTGTAGGCGCGTGTTTCAGCCCGGCGTCCGACTGACAGCCCCCCATCCGTGCGTAACAATCGACGCAGTTCCGTGTTGCCTCACCAAGAGAGGTTTCCCTTGCAGTTCCCCAATCCAGTTCGACTGAAGATCCAGGCCGGAGAGCCCTCCTACGGTTCGTTCCTGAACCTGGTTTCACCTATCGCCGCTGAGGCTCTCGTCGTGGCCGGCTACGAGTGGCTGGCCGTGGACGTGGAGCACGCCCAGTGGGACATCGGCACCACTACCGAGGCCTTCCGCGCCATCGAGTCCCGCGGCGGTATTCCCATGGCCCGCGTGGAGTCGCACGACCCGGTCGTCCTGGCCCGCACGCTGGATGCCGGCGCCATGGGCGTGATCGTTCCCCACGTCAGCACCGTCGAACAGGCCGAGGCCATCGCCGACGCCTGCCGCTATCCGCCCATCGGCCACCGCTCCGCCGGCTCCGGCCGCGCCACCATCAACATGGCCGACCGCGACCGCATTAACGACGAACTCCTGGTCTGCCCGCAGATCGAGGACATGGAAGGCGTCAACAACATCGAGGCCATCATGGCCGTGGACGGCATCGACGTGGCCTTCATCGGTCCTAACGACCTTGCCATCTCGATGGGCCTGAGTACGTCCGAGGCCTTTGTCGACGCGGACCACGTGGCCGCCATCGACGCGATCCTGGCCGGCGCGCAGGCCAACGGGAAGCCGGCCGGCACACCGATTTCGGACGTGGCCAAGGCCCGCGAACTGGTCCAGCAGGGCTTCACCCTGATCGACTTCGGCAATGACCTGCGCATGCTCACCACCGCCGCCAGCGACGCCCTCGCGGGCATGAAGGCCTGACCCCGGCGGCCATGAACTACGTCACTAACGACAGGGTCGCCGTCATGGGCGCGGCCGGCGCCGTGGGGTCTAACATCGTTCAGTCCCTGCTGGCCACCGGCGCCGCCAACCGCATTGCCATGTTCGACCCCTTCGGCCCGGGCCTGGAAGGCGCCGCGGCCGAGATTCACCACTGCGGCTTCCCCGACGCCGAGGTCACCTGGACCACCGACGTGGCGGAAGCTCTGACCGGCGCGGCCTACGTGCTCAGTTCCGGCGGCGCGCCGCGTCGCGAGGGCATGACGCGCGAAGATCTCCTGCGCGGCAACGCCGAGATCGCCGCCCAACTGGGCCGCGACATCGCCTCCAACGCGCCGGACGCGAAGCTGGTCGTGATCGTCTTCAATCCCGCCGATGTCACCGGGCTGGTCACCCTGGTGCACTCCGGGCTCCCCGCCTCCCGCGTCAGCACCCTGGCGGGCCTGGACAGCACCCGCCTGCAGACCCGCCTGGCGGAGCACTTCGGCGTGCCCCAATCCCGGGTCACCGGCTGCCGCACCTACGGCGGCCACGGCCAGGAGATGGCGCTGTTCAAGGGCGAAACGCGCATTGACGGCGTGCTGCTGAACGACGTCATCGCCGGCGCAACCGTCAACGACGTCGGCCTGGACGCCGACGGCTGGCAGGGCATCCGCCAGGATGTGCTGGACGGCGGCTCCCGCATCATCAAGCTGCGCGGACGCTCATCGTTCCAGTCGCCCGGCCACCAGACGGCCATGATGGTCCACGCCGCTGCCGGCGGATCGACCTTTGAGTGGCCCTGCGGCGCCTACCTCACCGGCGAGCCGTATTCCCATGTGATGATGGCCATGCCGGCCGAGCTGGGGCCGGACGGCGTCAGCTGGTCCATGCCGCGGGGCGACGCCGACGAACAAGCCGAACTGGACGCCGCCTACGCCCACCTGCAGGCGCTGCGCGACGAGACCATCGACATGGGCATCATCCCGTCCATCGACGAGTGGTCCTCCGTCAACCCAAACCTGGCCTGAGCCCCGCTAGCTGAGGATCCGCAGCACCTCTTCGGGCATCAGCCGCCCGACGTTGGTAGCGCTGTACACGGCGTGTTCAATGCGGCGGTCGGCATCCAGCACAAACGCGCTGGCCTGGTGCGACTGCCGGTCCTCGTTGCGGTACGCCCCCAGCGTGTCCACCGATTCGGGGTAGGCCAGATCGCCCACCAGCGGCACGTCCACCTGCAAACGCTCGCGCGTCGCCGCGGCGTCCGCGGCCGAATCGACCGACAGTCCCACCACCTGCACGCCCAGCGCGGTAAAGGCATCCAGCACGTAGCTATAGGCGACCAACTGCCGCCGGCAATGCGATCACCAGTGGCCGCGGTAGAACAGCAGCACCGCCGGTCCGGCGTCCAGGTCGTCCGGGATGTGGGCTGGTCGGCCGTCGTCCCAGCGCCCCGTCAGCTCGGGAAATCGGTCGCCCACGTTCAGTCGATTCATGCCGGTCATCCTCTCCAGCGCAACACCCGCAGCGTGGCGGCTTGCGCATCCGTGGTCAACCCGGGGGCTGCCTCAGCCTTAGCTCTTCCTGCCGCCGCCCCCGTCTGCCAGAATCGGGCAGCCCGTTTCTCCCGTGCGAGAGTGAATCCCATGACAACCGAACAGCCCGCCATCACCGCCTACCTGAAGCCCGTCTGCGGCTGGAGCGCCGGCGTCCGCGCCGTGATGGACAAGTACAACCTGGACTACGAGGACAAGGACATCATCAACAGCGCGGCCAACTACTACGAGATGGTCGCCAGGAGCGGGCAGCCGCTCTCACCCTGCGTGGTCGTCGACGGCCGCATGCTGGCCGACGTCAGTGGCGAGGAAGTCGAAGCCTGGCTGGCCGACAAGGGCTACATCCAGCAAAACAACCTCCCCACCCCCGTCCCCATCGACCGCGCCTGCCCCGACGAACTCCACGCGGCCAGCGTCACCTTCGAGGAGTAGGCGCTAGCGCCCCAACAGGGACTGACGGACTCGGCTCGGCGTGAAGCTGCGGGGCATCCGCCGCCCTAGGACGAAGTCAAAACGGGGTTTACCCCGACCCTCAATGAGAGTCTCGTCTAGCCGCGCAGTTCCGCCCCCAACCGGTGCTGCAACGCCCGCACCACGCGGTTGTGCGCCCGATCGGCCTGCTTGTCGGTGAGCGTGCGGTCTGGGGCGGCGTAGCTGAGGGCGTAGGCGAGGCTGCGTTTGCCGGCGGGGATTTGTTCGCCGCGGTACTCGTCGAAGAGCCGGGCTGATTGCAATAGCGGGCGGCCGGCGCGCTGGATGGTGTCCTGAACCTCGGCTTGCGTCACGTCGGCGTCGACGACGATCGCCAGGTCGCGCAGGGCTGATGGGTATTCGGACCAGGCGCTGAACGACGGTGGGCCGCCCGACGCCGCCCGCACCGCGGGCATGTCCACCAGCAGCGCCCAGGCGCGCTCGTCCAGGTCGAACGCCGAGGCGACCTCAGCGTCCACCTCGCCGTAGGCGGCCAGCAAGCGGCCCTCAACGGTGACGGCGGCCGCGGCGCCGGCGGCAAACGTGGGGTGCTGGAGCCCGTCGTGGCTGGCCTCGTCGGTCGGCACTCCTGAGCGTGACAGCAGTTCGTCCACCACGCCCCGCACGAACGGCAGTTCCACGTTGGCGGTTTCGTTCCATCGGTCAGCGCTGACCCGCTCGCCGATCACGGCAGTCAGGAAGTTCGGTTCTTCCGGCAGGTCGCCGTCGCGCGCCAGGAACGAGGGCTGATAGTCGAAGAGCAGCAGGTCGCGGTCGGCGTGCCGCCGGTTGGCCCGCAGGGTTTCTAACATCGTGCCCAGGCCGGTGAGCCGCAGGGCGTTCTCTTCCATCGACAGCGGGTTGCGCAGCCGCAGCGGCTCGCGGTCCAGCGGCAGCAGCCGGTCGCTCAGGGTCCGTCCGGCGTCGTTCATGGCCGTCTCGCGCACCGCCGCCCAGGCCTCGGAATCGCCCAGCGGTGCGTCGGGCGAAGCGTCCAGCAGGTCCGGCGGCAGCAGCCGCGCCATGCGCGCCTCGCTCGTCAGGGCGTAGGTCACGCACTCGGCGAAACCCAGGCCGGCCATCACGTCGCGCGCCTCGTCGTCGCGCTCGTCGATCTCGCCCGGCGCCAGGTCCATCACCTGCCCGGTGGGCAGCGTGTCGGGGATGCGCTCGTAGCCGACCAGCCGCGCCACTTCCTCAATGACGTCCGCCGGCGCGGTCACGTCGCGTCGCCAGAACGGCGGCGTCACGCACAACTCGTCCCCGTTTTCTTCCAGCCCAAACTCCAGCGCGCTCAGCGCCTGCCGGACTTCGCTACGGTCGTAAGCCACGCCCATCAGCCGCTCGATCCGGTTGAACGCCAGCCCCACCGGCGCCGGATCCGACGGCTCGGGATAAGCATCGGCGGTGAGGAACTCACCCCGGCCTGCCCCGATCTCTTCGATCACTTGCACACAGCGCTTTAGCGCAAGCAACGTAAGTTCCGGCGGCAGGCCCTTCTCGAAACGCCGCGACGCCTCGCTGCGCAGGTTCAGGCGATGCGCCGTGCGCCGGATGCTGATCGGATCGAACGTGGCCGACTCCAGTAGCACGGTCGCGGTCTTGTCGGTGACCTCGGTATCCAGCCCGCCCATCACCCCGGCCAGCGCCACCGGCCCCTCGGCGTCCACGATGCACAGCGTGTCGGGTGTCAGCTCGCGGTCCTGTCCGTCCAGCGTTACCAGTCGCTCGCCCGGCCGCGCCGTCCGAACCCCGATGAACCCGCCGCGCACCGTGTCCCAGTCGAACGCGTGCAGCGGCTGCCCCAGTTCCAGCATCACGTAGTTCGTGGCGTCCACGATCGTGCTGATCGGACGCACACCGGCTTGCTCCAGCCGGTCCCGCATCCAGGCGGGCGACTCGCCCACCGTTACGTCATGGACAAGGGCGGCCGAATAGCGCGCGCATAGCGCCGGGTCGTCGATTGCTAGCCGCACCGTTGGCTGCGAGCCGTTCCCGCTCGGACGATCCTTGGGAATCGGCGACCGAACCTCGGTTCCATACAGGGCGGCTGCCTCGCGCGCAATGCCCAGCACCGACAGCGCGTCCGGGCGGTTGGCCTTGAGCTCGAACTCCAGCACTTCGCCGCCCAGCGCCTCAGCCAGCGGCCGGCCCAGCGGCGCGTCGGGATCCAGCACCAGGATGCCCTCGTGGTCGTCGCTGATGCCCAGCTCCTTCGTGGAGCACAACATCCCGCGCGAGACCACGCCCCGGATCCGGGTCGGCTTCAGTTCCTTCAACACCGGCTCGTCGGCGTAGGGGTCCCACAGGCGCGCGCCTGCGGGCGCGAAGGCGATCCGGTCGCCAACCTCGAAATTCCAGGCCCCGCAGACCACCTGGATCTCCTCGCTGCCCGTATTCACGGTCGGCAGGTTCAGGCGGTCGGCGTTGGGGTGCGGGTCGATTCGTGCGACTTCGCCCACCACGATGCGGTCCCAGTGCTCACCGGCGCGGTGGATCGCTCCGACCTCGAATCCGGCGTTGGTCAGGCGGGTGGCCACGTCGTCAACTGACGCGTCGATTCCCGTCAGTTCGCATAGCCACTGGAAAGGTACGCGCAAGGCTCAGCGCAACTGCCGCAGGAACCGCAGGTCGTTGCGGTAGAAGGAACGGATATCCGTCACGCCGTACTTCAGCATGGCAATTCGCTCTACGCCCATGCCAAAGGCGAAGCCCTGGTACGCGTCGGGGTCGTAGCCCACGTCGGCGAGCACCTTCGGATGCACCATTCCCGAACCCAGGATCTCGATCCAGCCGGTCCCGCCGCACACCGGGCAGCCGTCGCCGTCGCAGGCGTGACAGGACATCTCGGCCTCGGCGCTGGGTTCCGTGAAGGGGAAGTAGCTGGCCCGAATGCGCAGTTCGCGGTCGGGGCCGAACATGGCGCGCACGAAATATGTCAGCGTCCCGCGCAGGTCGGCCATGGTGATGTGCTTGTCGATGGCCAGCCCCTCCACCTGCATGAACTCGGCCTCGTGCGAAGCGTCGCGGTCCTCGTAGCGATAGACCTTCCCGGGCACGATCACCCGAACCGGTGGTCTGATCTGCTCCATCACCCGCGCCTGGACGGGGGATGTGTGGGTTCGCAGCAGCAACTCTCCCGGTCGAGCCTTGTCGTCGATGTGGAACGTGTCCCACATATCCCGCGCCGGGTGGTCGGCCGGGATGTTCAGCAATTCGAAGTTGTAGCGGTCCCACTCCACCTCGGGACCGCTGATGGCCCGGAAGCCCAGCGGCGCCAGTACCCGGCGAATCTCGCGCAGGGTTCGTGTCAGTGGATGCAGGCTGCCCAGGCGGACCGGATAGCCGGGCATGGTCACGTCCACTTGCGCGCCGTCGGCGCCGCGCCGCAGTTCCGATTGGCGGACCTCGAAGGCCGCTTCCAGTTCCCGTCGCGCGGCGTTGGCGGCCTGACCGGCGGCGCGCCGTTCCTCGCGCGGTAGGCTGCCGACCGAACGCAGCAAGCCGGTGACTTCGCTGCGGCGGCCCAGGTGCGTCACGCGCCATTGCTCCAGCACCGCGTCGTCCGCGGCGGCGGCCAGTTCCGCGCGCGCGGCGCTCAGCAGGGTGTCAAGTCGCTCTTGCACCGTCGGGTCAGCTCTGGGGGATTGCCGCGCGCTGCCGCGCGGCCTCGAACAGGATAACGGCGGCCGCCGCCCCCGCATTCAGCGACTCCACGCCATGTTCCATCGGTACCCCGACCGTGCCTCGGCAGGCCGCGCGCCAGGCGGATGACACGCCACGCGTCTCGGCGCCCACCACCAGCCCGCGGGGGCCGGTCCAGTCGATGCCGTGATACGCGCGCTCGGCGTTGGCCGATGCCTCGTAAAGGTCGACGCCTTCCGCCAACGGCTGAAGGTCGTTCGGCTCGGCCGCGTCATGAATCGGGACCCGGAAGTGCGCGCCCACACCGGCGCGCAGCGCCTTGGGACCAAATGGATCCGCGCTGCCCGGCGTTCGCACAATCAACGTCGCCCCGGCGGCCGCGCCCGACCTGACCAGTGTTCCCACATTCCCCGGATCCTGAACACCGTCGATTACCAGGATCAAAGGAGTGCCACTCGGCGTCGCGACCTGGGGACGTCGACCGATCGCCACGATGGCTTGCCGCGAAGCGCTGTCGGCAGCCGCCGCCAGCACGTGCGGCGCGGCCGCTAGCACCCGCGCCCCGGCCTCCGCCGCCGCGTCCGCTGCCAGCTTGACGTCGGGCTTGGGGTAGTCCGCCACCAGGACGGCCTGGAGGATCTTGGCCTGCGCGGCTTCCAGCACCAAACGTGGGCCTTCCAGCAGGATCAGCCCGTCGCGCTGTCGAACCGAGGCGCGATGCAGGCGACGCGCCAATGCCACCTGCGGATTGCGAACGCTGGTTATCACGGCGGAACCGCGACCGCGCGGGAGCTCGGCGGGCTAGGCCGCGGCTCGAGCGGTGTCGGCGAGAGCTTCGAAGGCTTCTGGCTCGTTGGCCGCCAAGTCTGCCAACGCCTTCCGGTCAAGCGTGACGTTCGCGGCCTGCAAGCCCCGGATGAACGTGCTGTAGGTCAGCCCATGCAGCCGGGCGCCGGCGTTGATTCGCATGATCCAGAGGCGCCGCATCTGCCGCTTCCGAGCCCGGCGGTCACGGTAGGCGTACTGCCGCGCGTGCATGAGTTCCTCATGCGCGGCACGGAAGTGCCGGCTGCGCGCGCCGCGATGTCCGCGCACGGCTTTTAGCACCTTCTTATGGCGGCGGCGCTTGGTTACACCGCGTTTAACCCGAGCCATTCGTCTGCCTCAGTTCGCCGCCAGCAAGCGTTCAGCTTGCCGCCGCTGCCCCGGCGGCAGCGCGTGTTCACGGTTCTTCGCGCGCCGCGCGCGCCGGCTCTTACGCCGCCGGTACGGACCCGCCCACGACTTGGCGGACGTGATCTTGCCGCGCCGCGTGCGGCGCAGGCGTTTGGCGGCAGCTTTCCGGGTTTTGAGTTTCGGCATTGGGGACAAAAAGGACGCGACGCACGGAACGGCGTCGCGCTCACGCAGAGCTTAACACAGGTTAGCGGGGAACCGGCCGCCTGGGTCAATTCTGTTGCCAGCCCCGGCGCGCGCTGCTTAGGCTGAACAAGCCCTTTTCCGAGTGCCGCCCCGTCGCGGGTCCGGCCCGGAGCCCGCCCCCTCGGCCGCTGCATGCGAATCGCGGTTCTCACCGACGTACACGCCAACCTCACCGCCCTGCGCGCGGTCCTGGACGACATCCGCACGCACGGGCCGTTTCAAGTCGTGGTCTCGGGTGGCGACCAGATCTGCGGCGGTCCGCGTCCAATGGAAACCTGGGACGCATTGGAGTCCGCTGGAGTGACGATGCTCAAAGGCGACACCGAACGCGATCTGGAAATCGGCTCGTTCAAGGCGGTGCCCGGTCGGGGGCTGCGTCGCGATCTGATCCTGGCCGTATTCGACTGGACGATGAAGCGTGTCCCGAAGGACCTGCGAGAACATTCCGCGGCCCTGCCTGAGACGTTGCGGCTGCAAGTGGACAACGGACCGGCGTTGCTGCTCGCCCACGCCAACGGCGTCAACCTGCAGGACTTCATCTGGGCCGACACGCCGGCTAATGAGCTCGAGCGCTTGATCGGTCCCAACCCCCCCGCCTTGATGGTTGTTGGCCACATCCACGCGCCGCTCCAGCTCGAATACAAGACCACCACCATCCTTCGCCCCGGCAGCGTCGGTCTGAAATACGAGCCGCAATGGGCCAGCGTGGCCCATTGGGCGGAGGTCTGGTGGGACAAGGAACAAGCCGCCTGGGCCTATCGCGTGCACAAGGTCGAATGGGACCACCGTCTCGAAATCGAAGCCGGCCGCGCCGTCAACTATCCCGGCGTCCGCATCCTCCCCGGCTACGAGGCCGGCTGACCCCTTGCCGGCCAAGGATCGGCATTCGGGCCTTGTCGCGCCCTTGGCCGGCTGCCAAGCTTGCTGGTGACTCCTGAAAGCGAGAATCCCCGTGGCTACCACAACCCCCGACCAGGTCAGAGACCAGCTACGTACCGTCATCGACCCGGAAATCGGCATCAACATTGTCGACCTGGGCTTGATCTATGAGGTCGACGTCGTCCCGTACGTCCCCGGCGAAGGCGAACCCGCGGCCGCTGACGGCGACGAACGCGCCACCGTCACCATGACGCTGACCACTCCCGGCTGCCCGGCCGGGCCGTACATCCTGCAGCAGGTCAAACAGGAAGCCGAGTCCCTGGACCACGTGCGCAAGGCCGAGATCGATCTCACTTTCAACCCCATGTGGAACGAAGAAATGATGAGCGAGGACGTGCGCTGGATCCTCGGCCGCTAGCCTCCGCTGCCTGAGCCTTTCCCAATGTCGGCGCCGAAGAGCAGGCGCGTAGCTTCGTCCCTTGGCCGCCGCACGCTCCTATCCGGTGCGACGCTCACCGCGGCTGCCGTCGCCCTTGCCGCCTGCGGCTTCGCCGGCGTCAGCCGCCGCGATCCCACCGACGCCCCCTTCATGCATGGCCTCACCCTTGCCGGACTCTCCGGAACCGACTTTGCCCAGCAGCGAGCCGGCCGGCTGGTCGAGTCATCCGCGGCAACTGGCGCGGACTGGGTGTCGATTGCTCCCGGCTGGTATCAGGCAACCAGCGACGCATCCCACATCAGCCCGGACTCCGCGCGAACACCCCCGGACGGTGACATCCGGCAGTTGATCGATCAGGCTCACGCCGCTGGCCTGCGCGTCATGCTCAAACCATTCGTCAACACCGACGACGGCGTCTGGCGCGGCGACATCCGGCCCGCAGACCTCGCGACTTGGTTTGCCGACTACACGCTGATGACGCAGCGCTATGCCGACCTGGCCGCTCAAGGAGACGCCGACTTGCTCTGTCTCGGTACCGACCTGGGGTTCTCCGAGGCCGCGCGGGCCGAAGACTGGCGCAAGCTGATAGCCGACGTCAGGGGGCGCTTCAGCGGACCCCTGACCTACGCGGCCAGCCACGCACCCTCAGCCAAATTGGGCGGTTACGCCGACGTGCCTTTCTGGGACGATCTGGACTTCATCGGCATCAACGCCTACTTCCCGCTGGCGGATCGCCAGATCAGCCACGCTCAGCTCGCTGACGCCTGGAATGTCTGGCTGGACGAAATCGAGCAATGGCGCAAGAGGAAGGGCCTGGACATTCCCGTGCTCTTCACCGAACTCGGCTACCGCAGCGCCGCTACCGCCGCCTCCCAGCCCCGCGCCGCCGATCCGGTCAAGCCGCACGAAGTCGACTCCGATCTCCAGGCCAACCTCTACACCGCCTTCTTCGGTTTGCCCTACCGTCGCGAGGCCCTGCAGGGTGTTTTCTGGTGGCGCTGGGACCCCGATTCGACCGACGCCAAAGACTCCGCATTCCCACCCAACGGCAAGCCCGCCGAAGCTGTTCTGCGCCGCGCCTACACGGCCGCCGGCCGCCGCCCGTCCTACTCCGCGTCCAGCTCGGCGGACTCTCCGTAGAATGCCGCCCCCATGCGCCTGAGCTTCACCAAGCTCGCCCTCTACGAGTTCTGCCCCTACGCCTACCGCTTCCGTTACGTCGAGCGCATCCCCATCCCGTTCTCCCCTCGCCTCACCGTCGGCGCCATCGTCCATTCGGTCCTGCACCGCGCCTTCGCGCGCCTGTGCGACGGCGTCCGCCTCACCCGCGCCGACCTCCACGAGCTGCACGCCGCCTACTGGCGCGAGGCCCCGCGCCTGAACCGCGAGCGCTTCCCCGACATCTGGGAGCGCGGCCACGAACTCCTTGACGGCTTCTGGTCTGCCCGCGGCCACGCCCCGGGCCGCCCCGTCATGCTTGAACGGCGCTTCCGCCTGCGCCTGCGATCGGACGACGCCTACACCGTGGAAGGCGTCATCGACCGCGTCGACCAGCGGTCCGACGGCCTTGAAGTCATCGACTACAAGAGCGGCAGCCGCCCCACGGAACTACCCGGCCGCCTGCGCACCCAGCTCCACACCTACGCGCTCGCGCTCGAGCGTGGCTTCAACAGCGCCGTGTCGCGACTCACCGTCTACTACCTCACCGACAACCAGGGCATTTCCCAGTCACCCGACCCCGCCGTCGCCGACGACGTGCTCAACCGCTACCAGGCGCTGGCCGAGCGTGTTGGCGCCGCCGACTTCAAACCGACTCCGGGCAAACACTGCCGCTACTGCGACTACAACGACCGCTGTGACTTTCGTTGGACCGAGGACGCCGAAGAGGGACGGGAAACGAAGACCTCGAGCTAAGCGCCAGCCGATTCACCGATACCCTAATACCGCTTAGGCCAGCCGCCCGCTGTTCGAGAACTGGCAGACGCCCGCCTCGCACTAACGGCCCAGAATGTACGCCTCAAATTCGTCGCGAAACGCCCGCACGGCCCCGCGCACCGGCTGGTGCGCAAACTGCCCTAGGCCGCAGAACGAGGACATCATGCTCGCGCCCAGGTCTTCCAGCAGGTCCAGGTCGTCCATGGTTCCCTGCCCGTGCATGATTCGCTCCAGGATCTGTACAAGGTTGGGGGTACCTTCGCGGCAGGGTATGCAGAACCCGCAACTCTCCTCCTCGAAGAAAAGTGCGTCCCGGTAGGCCGCGTCCACCATGCAGACCGTATCGTCGTAGACGACGACCCCGCCGGTACCCATGATGGTGCCCAGCTCTGCCATCGAACGCGGCTCCAGCGGTGCGTCCAGGTGCTCGGGACCCAGCGCCGCCGAAGATGCGCCGCCCGGCTTGAAGCCCTTCAGCGGCCGCCCGTCCAGCACCCCGCCGCCGTAATCGTAGATCAATTCGCGCGCCGTCGTGCCCAGCGGGAGTTCATGCACGCCGGGCTTGGCCACCCGGCCCGACAGGCAATACATCTTGGTGCCGGTCGCCTCGCCGTGCCCCAGGTTCTGGAACCACTCGGCCCCGTTCTGGATGATTGCCGGCGCCGCCGATAGCGTCTCCACGTTGTTGATCGCCGTCGGCAGCCCCCAAACGCCCACATTGGTCGGGAACGGCGGCTTATAACGCGGGTTCCCGCGCTTGCCTTCCAGCGAGTTAAACAGCGCGGTCTCCTCGCCAACGATGTACGCCCCGGCCCCGCGGCGGAACGTGACCTCGAAGTCGAAGCCTTCGTTGCCCATGATGCTTTGGCCCAGGTAGCCCGCCTCGTAGGCCTCGCGGATCGCCGCCTGCGTGCGCTCGTGCGCCAGCCCGTACTCGCCGCGGATATACACGTATCCCAGCGTCGCGTTGCAGGCGTAGGCCGCGATCAGCATCCCTTCCAGCATCAGGTGCGGGTCGAGTTCCAGCGAGTAGCGGTTCACGTACGTGCCCGGCTCGCTCTCGTCGCCATTGATCACCACGTAGCGCGGAGTCTTGGGATCCGATCGCACGAACTGCCACTTCAGCCCGGTGGGGAAAAACGCCCCACCGCGACCGCTAAGCCCTGACTCTTTGACCAGTTCCGAGACGTCCTCGGGCGTCATCTCGTTGAGGACCTTCTCCAGGGCCTGGTACCCGCCCGCCTTGCGATAACTCTCCAGCGTCCACGACTGGGGATTCCCGAAGTTCTTGGTGACGACGAGTTCCATCAGGCTTCTCGCGCGCGCAGGTCGGCCAGCAGGCTGCGGGCCTTTTCCGCGTCCAGCGGACCGTGTTGCTCCAGGTTCACCATCACCGCCGGCTGCAGATCGCACAGGCCCAGGCAGGAGACTGACTCGGTCTCAAACAGCCCGTCCTCGGTCACCTCGCTAACCCGCGTGCCCAGCGCTTCGTTTAAGGCGTTCAACACCACGGGAGCGCCTGATATGTGACAGCTCAGGTCCCGGCAGACCCTCAGCACATACTTGGCTGAGGGCTTGCGGTGGAACATCGTGTAGAACGTCAGTACGCCGAAGACTTCACTCTCCGGCAGCCGGAGCTCCTCGGCGATCATCGTTACCGCCTCCGGCGGCACGTACGAAAAGACGGCCTGCGCCGCGTACAGCGCTTCCAGCGTGGCGCCCGGCTCGTCCTTGAGATCGGCCAGGCGCGCTCGCAGGTCGTCCAGCTTGGCGTGGTCCCCGGGCGCAAGCGTCGAGCGACGCGGCGCGCCAGCATGAATCGCCATTGGCCCTCCCGTGGCTAAGGGGCGAGCGTCGGCGGACGCCAAAAATCCCCTGAGCGGCGCACGCCGGTAACAAGAAGCGGAGTCTACCACCGGCTCTTTTCCGCCAAAGCCCCGTCCGCCACGACTCTGGACGCGCTACGCTCGCGCACCTACGTGCCCGGAGAGCCGCCCATGGCGCTGACGCGGGAGCAGGCCCGCGAACTCCGCAGCCTCATGCAAAGCTGGACCCGAGCCTCGAACGATGTGGCTGAACATCTGCGCGGTGTTTCCGTCAGCAGCCAGGGCCTGGACATGAAGGCGCTGCGTGCGGCGGTGGACCGGCGCACCGAAGCGGAGGAATTGCTGATGTCGTTCTGGTCTCGAAGTACGGCGGCCTGACGTGTCGAACCGAATCGACAGCAACCTTACGTTCTCGGTCGGCGTGGTCAACAGCGAGATCTCTCCGGATGTCAACGTCGGCGTGGACGTCGCCGCCGACCTGGGCATGTCCCAGATCGAAATCGAGGACTTCTGGGGCCGCGCGGCCTTCGAGTGCGACGACACCCTCGTCGATCGCACCCGCGCCGCCGTCGATCGCGCCGGCCTCAACGTATCCGCCGTCGGCACGCAGGCCTTTAAGGTCCTCATCCTGCCGCCCGGCGACGTGGGCGAGCTGGCGTCGATCGACGGCTGGGACCAGCACCGCATCGAACTCGAAGGCGGCATCCGCGTCGCCCAGGCCCTTGGGTCGCCGTTTGTCCGAATTTTCTCCTGCCGCCGTGACGACATGGTCGGCATGGGTAATCCAAGCCCCCGCCTGCCCGATGGTGGACCCGTGCCGGCCGACCGCCTGGCTGGAATCGCGGCCGTGCTGCGCGACGCCGGCGACCGCGCCGAGGCCGCTGGCATCACCCTCCTGGTCGAGAACGTCCGGAGCTGCTGGGGCAACACCGCCGTCAACACCGTGCGCATCCTGGAAGCCACCGACCACCCCCGCGTCAAGCTGAACTGGGACCCCTCCAATGACTTCGTTTCTGGCGGCAACCCCTTCCCGCCCGGGTACGCGATCGCCCAACCCTGGACCGAGCACGTCCACATCAAGGATGCGAGCGTGGTCGATCATTCGACCGGCCTGATTGCCTGGGAGTGCGTGGGCCGGGGCGAGGTGGACTTCGTCGGTCAGCTTCGTGCCCTCATCGACGACGGCTTCGCAGGCGCCGTGAACCTCGAAACCCACTGGCACCCTGAGCACCGCAGCAAGGAAGCCAACTCGCGCGAGTCCTTCGCCGGCATGCTGGAGGCGCTCCAACTCGCCCAACGCGCCGGTGCGTGACACACCGGTCGTGACCCGCGACGAATCGCCCGTCACTAACGCCGAGATCGCCGCCGGCCACGCCGCCGTCGGCTACGTCAACGGCCTCATCCATGGTCCGGCCGGTCCGACAAACCCGCGCACCCTGGAACAGTCCATCCAGGCCGGTGAACGCCGGCTCGGCCGCTTTCGCCGCTTCCTGGCAACCCTCGGCAACCCGCAGGACGGCCTCCGCTGCGTTCATGTCGGCGGAACCTCCGGCAAGGGCTCCGTCGCCGCCAAAGTGGCGGCCGGCCTGTCCGCCTCCGGACTGCGCACCGGCCTGCACTGCACCCCCTACTTGCAAACCGCCCTCGAGAAGTTCGACTGCGACGGGCGACTGGCGCGACCATCCGAAATGGTCGACCTCGTCGACTGGATCCGCCCCCACGTTGACCGGTTTGCCGCCACCGATCCAGACGGCCCGCCCACCTACGGCATGGTCTGGGTCGCGCTCACGCTCGAATACTTCGTTCGCGCCAGGGTCGACATCGCCGTGATGGAAGTCGGCGCCGGCGGCCGCTTCGACCTGTCCAACGTCGTAAGTCCGGACCTGGCGATCATCACCAGCGTGGGCCACGACCACCTCAAGAGTCTCGGCGGCACGCTCGAAACCGTGGCCTGGCACAAGGCCGGCATATTCAAACCCGGCGCCGCCGCCCTGTGCGGTCCGCTCCCGCCCGAGGCCCGGACACCGGTGCGCGATGCTGCGGACGCCATCGGCCAGCCGCTCATCCAGGTTCCGCTGGAGAGTTCGGACTTCCGTTCCCGCAACACCCGCATGGCCGAAGCGGCGCTTGAGGTCCTTGGCACGAACCTCAGTTCCGAGATTCGTCAGGCCACGGCCCACGGCCGTCTCGCCGGTCGCTTCGAACGCATGCCCGGCCCGCCCGCCGTCTATCTGGACGGCGCACACAACCGCGACAAGGCCCGCGCCCTGGGTCAGGTCATCGACAGCGCGGGCCTGCCCCGCCCCCGCGTAGGCCTCATCGGCATGGTCGGCTACCGCGCCGCCACGGAGGTGCTGCCGCAGCTCTTGCCCCACCTCGACGTCTGGGTCGCCACCGAGCCGCAGGTCTACCGCAAACCCGCCTTACCCGTCGGCTTGCTGGCTGACGCCGGCGAAGAGCTTGATCGGGGGCCTATCGCCCGGGCCTCCGACCCGGACGACGCGCTGCAAGCCGCCCTCGCGCTGGCCGGCAACCACGGCTCGGTCGTCTCCGGCGGTTCCGTCTACCTGGCCGGCAACCTGCGTGCCGCTTGGTATCCCACCCTCCAGATCATTCGCGAACGCACCATGTGGCCGCGAATCACTGCCAACGGTCCACACGCACGCGCCGCGCTGGCCGATACTTACGTACAGACCTGAGGCGAGGCCCCGACCCATGGACGAGCACGACGAGGAGGGCCTGACCTATACGTTGGAGGAAGCCACCGAGCTCCTCCCCGAGGTCCGCCGCATCGTCGGCCGCCTGCAGGGCGTCTGGATGGAGGCCGGCTCCGAGCGGCAGGCGTTCGAAGACGCCCAGACCTCCAGCCGCCGTACCCCTGTCGAAGTCAGCCTCGCCCACCAGGCGCTCGTGGCCGCCCTCTGGGACGTGCAGCCGCTGGTCGCCTGGCTCCGGTCGCGCAACATCGTGCTGCGCGACCCGTCCACCGGCCTGATTGACTTCCCGTCAGAGGTCGACGGCGAGGACGCCTTCCTCTGCTGGCGCCTCGGCGAAGACGCCATCGACTACTGGCACAAGCGCGACGAAGGCTTCGACAACCGCAAACCCCTGCCGCCCGACGCCTGAACGGGCGGCCGGCGCACGCTGGACAACCCCCGCCGCCGGGCCTACCAATGATTGTGTAGGTCGTTAGTCGTAATCGTCATGGTCGACCGTCACTCCATCCCCCGGATCGCAGTTGGATTGGCCGCTCTCCTGGTGGCCCTGGCCGTCGCGGTGGCCTGCGGCTCGCCCACCTCGGCGCCGGACGGCGCCGCCGCTACAGATAAGCCCCATCGCATCTTTGTCGTGCACTCGTATAGCGACGCCTTTACCTGGACCCGGGAGCTCCATCAAGGAATCGTCGAAGGCCTCGCTCAGCAGGGCCTGATCGGGGATCGCGACTACCGGTTGCAAACCTTCGAGATGGACACCCGGATCAACTTCACAAGCCCCCCGCAGATCGAACAACGCGCTGCCGCGGCGCTCGAGGCGCTGCGAGCCTTCGAGCCTGACCTCCTGTTTGTCACGGACGATGTCGCGCTCAAGCACGTAGCCGTCAGATACGCCGAGGAGAGCCCCGACGCGCCGATTCCCACGGTCTTTGCCGGCATCAACATCGATCCGACGATCTACGCCCCCATCGGCAGTCTCAAGGTGCCCGGTGGAACTATCACCGGGGCCTTGGAGCGAATTCCGCACACCGAGGCCTTCGCAACCGCGCGGCGGCTCTTTCCGGATGTGACCAGGGTCGTCATCCTCGCCGATGCCGGCGCCGGTTCAGAGTCCGTTCGCGCCGCCTTCCAGCGCGACGACCAGGCGGCCAACGCCAGGCCATTCGAGGTCCTTGACTTCCTGCTACTGGAAACGTTCGAGCAGTGGAAGCGCGCCGTCGTCAACTATCAGGACAAGGCCGACCTGATCGCCGTGGTGAATTTCCACCAGCTCCGCGATGCCAGCGGCGACATCGTCCCTCCAGCCGAAGTAATCGACTGGATGGTGGCGGAGAACAAACTGCCCGAGCTTGGCCTCGTGGCCGACTGGGCCCGGGACGGCATTCTGGTCGCCGTCGGCAACTCCGGGCTCAAGACCGGGGCCTACGTCGGCGCGCTGGGCGCGGACATTCTGGACGGAGCCGAACCCGCCACCCTGCCGATCGTCGATCCGAAACAGACCGATACGAGCTTCAACCTGGCGCGGGCTCGCAGCCTCGGCATTGAGTTCCCGCCCAGCGAGCTGGCCGCGGCCGATACCGTCTTCGAGACCATCGGCGGTCAATAGCCCCCAAAACGCCGACGGCCGATTGCGCAACCGCCCGCCCCCCGGAGCCGAAGCTCCAGGGGCGAGTTCCGCACGCGCGGGTGCGGTTGGTCTGGACTAGCCTCCCGCCACCGAAGGCACGATCGACACCTCGTCGCCCGGGCCGACTTCGGTGTCGAAGCCTTCCCGGTAGCGGATGTCCTCGCCGTCCACGTAGATGTTGACGAAGCGCCGCAATTCGCCGTCCTCGTCCAGGATCCGTTCGGAGAATCCGGGATGGGAGGCGTTTAGCTTCTCCACCAGGTCGCCGACGTTCGTGGCGTCGATGTCCACGCTGTTCTTGCCGTCCGTCAGGCTGCGGAGCGGGGTTGGAATTCGGACACGGGGCATGGGTGCGTCTCCTGCGCGATCTAAGCGGGCGTCAGCACGCCGCGGTCGGCCAGCGTCTGCTCGAACGATGTGATGCTCGGTCGGATCTCAAAGCGGGCGTCCACTCGGCCGTCGATAGCCTCCTGCGTTTTCAGCCCGTTGCCGGTCACCAGCGCCACCGTCAGGTCGTCCCGAGCGATCACGCCGCGTTCGGCAAGCTTGGCCAATACCGCAATTGTCACGCCGCCGGCCGTCTCGGCAAAAATGCCTTCCGTGGAAGCTAGCAGGCGCATGGCGTCCACGATCTCGTCGTCGGTCACGGCTTCGATCACGCCGTCCACTTCCTGCGCCAGCTTCAGCGAGTAGAACCCGTCCGCCGGATTTCCGATGGCCAGCGACTTGGCCACTGTGTCCGGCTGGCGAACCGGCCGGTACGTGGTCTGGCCCCGGGCAAACGCCTCCGCCACCGGCGCGCAGCCGTCCGCCTGGGCGCCGTGAATGCGGGTGGACTGGCTGTCCAGCAGCCCTACCTCCACCAGTTCCTTCATGGCCTTGCCCATCTTCGTGTACAGCGAGCCGGACGCGATCGGCGCCACGATGTGATCCGGCGCCACCCAGCCCAGCTGCTCCACCGACTCGAAGGCCAGCGTCTTGGACCCCTCGGCGTAGTACGGCCGGATGTTGATGTTGCAGAACGCCCAGCTGTAGAGGTCGGCAATCTCGCTGCACAGGCGGTTTAGCTCGTCGTAGGTGCCCTCCACCGCCACGATGCCCGCGCCGTACACCGCCGCGCCGCGAATCTTGCCCACTTCCAGGTCGGCGGGCATGAACACGTACGTGGGCATCCCGTGGCGCGCCCCCGCCGCCGACACCGCTCCGGCCAGGTTGCCGGTGGAGGCGCAGGCAAAGGTTTCGAACCCGAATTCGCGGGCCTTGGTGATCGCCACCGCCACCACCCGGTCCTTGAAGGAATAGGTGGGGTTCACGGTGTCGTTCTTGACGTAGAGATTGGTCAGGCCCAACCGCTCGCCCAGGTTGTCGGCGCGCTGCAGCGGCGTGAACCCGACCGGCCAGGTCTCGTCCCAGCCACCCTCCACCGGCAGCAACTCGTGGTAGCGCCAGAGGGTCGGCGGTCGGCTCGCAATAGCCTCGCGCGAGATGGTCTCGCGGATGGCGGCGTAATCGAACTGCGCTTCCAGCGGCCCGAAATCGAACTCGCAGATGTGCGTGGCCAGCAGGGGATAGGCGCGGCTGCACTCGCGACAGCGAAGCGTCTGAGTCGTCGACATGCGGATGATCCTTGGCAAAGGCGCCGACGGAGATGTCAGCGGATGGCGAAGTCCCGTATCGCCGGGGGAACCGGCTCGCCCGCGTCACGCGCGGGCCCGGCCATCGCCATCGGCCGCCCAACAGCTTGGGAGAGGTTGCCTCTCACTCCGTCGCAAACCCCTTGGCGCTCCACGCCCCGCCTGGGGCGCTGCCTCGCGCCGGTGACCCTCGCATCTTGCAGCTTCCGCTACCGGAATTGGCACCCTCTCGAGCGTTCGCTCGAAGGTTGCCCGGCTTCGTTGGGCCGACTCCCTCCACCAATCTTGATGCGAGGTATGTCACGTCAAACTTGGTGTCTGCCCAGCCTAGCACCCGAAACACGGGCCATGCGGACGGAATGAGCCAGCCAAGTGGGCGGAAGGCCCTGGGGCGGCCCGCCGAGACGTGCTACGATGGGCGACTGCCTGAAAAGGCATCCGCGCATTTCGGCGGCGCTTGATTCATCAGCCGCCCCGGTGGCGCACCGGCGATTCCAGCCGGGTGCGGGCGCGACGGCACCTTAACAGGGGAAGAGTGAGTGCGAGTATTCGTGTCATTCCAATGTGTCTGGCGCGACAGTAGATTCATGTGATTCGAGGATGACTCGGTGGCTCAGGGCTCCGGTACACCCGGCGCCCTGAAGCAATTGCGATCTGTATCACGCCCGCCAGGGCGTGTGTTGAGATTGGATTGGCGAGTTTGATCCTGGCTCAGGATGAACGTTGGCGGCGTGCCTTACCAATGCGAGTCGAACGGTACGGGGAGGCTCTTCGGAGCGCCCACGACCGTGGCGTCCGGGTGCGTAACACGTAGCTAACCTACCGGTCGGTGGGGGAAAACTCCGGGAAACCGGAGGTAATCCCGCATATGGTCGCCTGGTAGACAGGTGGACGAAAGCTGTGGCAGGGGAACCTGCGATGGCGCCGGCTGAGGGGGCTGCGGCCGATTAGCTAGTTGGTGGGGTAATGGCTCACCAAGGCAGTGATCGGTAGCGGGTCTGAGAGGATGATCCGCCACACGGGGACTGAGATATGGTCCCGAGCCCTACGGGGTTTAGCATGGAGGAATCTTGCGCAATGGGCGAAAGCCCGACGCAGCGACGCCGCGTGGGGGATGAAGGCCTTCGGGTTGTAAACCCCTTTTCTGGGGGACGAAATTGACGGTACCCCAGGAAGAAGCCACGGCTAACAGGGTGCCAGCAGCCGCGGTAATACCTTGGTGGCAAACGTTATCCGGAATCACTGGGCGTAAAGCGCTCGTAGGCGGCTTGGTAGGTGTTCGGTGAAAGCCCCCGGCTCACCCGGGGAGGGTCCGAGCAAACCACCAGGCTAGAGGCAGGCAGAGGACCGTGGAACGTCCGGGGGAGTAGTGGAATGCGTAGATCCCGGACGGAACACCAGAGGCGAAGGCGGCGGTCTGGGCCTGTCCTGACGCTGAGGGGCGAAAGCGCGGGGAGCAAACAGGATTAGATACCCTGGTAGTCCGCGCCGTAAACGATGGACGCTAGGTGTGTGGGGGGCTCAACCCCCCTGCGTGCCGGAGCTAACGCGGTAAGCGTCCCGCCTGGGGACTACGGTCGCAAGACTAAAACTCAAAGGAATTGACGGGGGCCCGCACAAGCAGCGGAGCGTGTGGTTCAATTCGAGGCTACGCGAAGAACCTTACCGGGGTTTGACATTACACGGCGATCCCGCGAAATCGGGAGTTCCTTCGGGATCGTGTAACAGGTGCTGCATGGCTGTCGTCAGCTCGTGCCGTGAGGTGTTGGGTTAAGTCCCGCAACGAGCGCAACCCTCGACGCTAGTTGTATATGTCTAGCGTGACTGCCGCGGACAACGCGGAGGAAGGTGGGGATGATGTCAAGTCCGCATGGCCCTTATATCCCGGGCTACACACACGCTACAATGGCCAGTACAACGGGCAGCAACCTGGCGACAGGAAGCGAATCCCTAAAAGCTGGTCTCAGTTCGGATTGCAGGCTGCAACTCGCCTGCATGAAGTCGGAGTTGCTAGTA
>JAPPLN010000085.1 GCA_028874175.1 Chloroflexota bacterium | reverse complement strand
TCGGCCACGGCGCTCAGGCGGTCTTTCATGGCCTGGTTCCAACCGCGGCGGTCGGCGAATTCGGCGACGAACTCGTTGAGCTCGGGGAGGGCGTCGATATGGAGCCGTGACTGGAAGCGCATGCGGCGGGGGCTGGTGAGCTCGAGGTAGAGAATCATGGCTACGGCGGCAAAGCCGCCGGTGGTGATCCCGCTCTTGAATAGGGCGCTCCACACAGGTCCGAGGTCGGGCAGGTTGAAGAGGTTGAACTGGAAGGCCGCGCCGATCCAAAAGCACATGCCAGCCACCACAACTTTGTCCCGGCTGTCTTCGTTCTGAATGACCGTGCGCGCGCCATCAACGAAGAGCGTGCCGGTGATGAGGATGAGGTAGCCGGTCATGACGGGACCGGGGATGGTGCTGAGCAGGCCGGAGGCCTTTGGAAGAAACGCCAGGACTATCAGGATTCCGCCGATGAAGTAGCCGACACGGCGGGAGGCGACGCCGGTGATCTGGGTGAAGGCGGCGAAGCCGGGATTGATGATGTTTGGTACCGCGCCGGCGAGGCCGGCCATGAGATTGGATGCACCGGTACCGGCCAGCGCGCCCTGGACCTGGCGGAAGTTTACGGCCCGGTCGTCGCGCCAGGAGACGCGCTGGGCGGCAATGGCGGCACCGTTGGCCTGGATGGAGATGATGAGACCGAGAAAGAGGAAGCCGGGCAGAAGCGTCCAGAAGGAGAGGCCGAAGTCGAGCCCCAGGCCAGGCGCGGCCTGCGGAAGGCCGATCCAGGGGGCGTCCAGGACTCGATCGAAGCTGTAGATGCCGAACAACGCTGCGACGACGCAGCCGCCAACGATTCCGATCAGCGGCGCCCAGAGTCGGAGCAGTTCAGACCCGCGGAGCGCAAGGGCGGCGACGATGACCAGGGTGGCCAATGCCGTGAGAGGGGCGGCCACAGGTTCGGTCTGGGTCGCGTCGTCCAGCAGGCCGAAGACGACGGATGCCAGCGTGATGGACAGGATCATCATCACGGTGCCGCCGACGGTAGGAGTGACAATTCGCCGAAGGATGACGAGCCAGCGAGCAATGACGATCTGGATTACCGCGGAGACGAGGACGAGGGCCGTGAGCGTGGCGGGTCCGCCGTCGGCCACGGCCGTGATGCAGAAGGGAATGGCGAAGGCGGCGGTAAACATGGGCAATACCGCGCCAGCGCCAACCGGTCCGAGGCGACGAACCTGCAGGATGGTGGAGAGGCCGCACACCAGGAGCGAGGCGAAGACCATCCAGATGAGGTAGGACTCGTCCCGACCGGATGCGTTGGCCACGATGACGGGCGTGACCAGGAGCGTTGCGGAGGCAATGAGGCTGAATTGCAGGCCGTACCCCAGCGAGGCGAGGAGGGGCGGGTTTTCGTGCGCCTCGTAGCGGGGATTCTGAAGCGCCGCCGTGGCCAGAATCGCCTCCCGCCGCAACTCCATACCGGTGGGCCCTCGTGGATTCGAACCACGGACCTCGCCCTTATCAGAGGCGCGCTCTAACCGACTGAGCTAAGAGCCCGCGAGCGGCTGGGACACTGGGGCCCAGCGCCGCGATGGAACAGTATACGCCTGACGCAACGGCCTTTCAGCGGGCCGCGCCGGGCGTAGAATCACGGCAGGGGACGTGGCTCAACTGGCAGAGCATCGCCTTTGCAAGGCGGGGGTTGGGGGTTCGAGTCCCCCCGTCTCCACCGGGCTGGATAGGATTGGCGCCGCCCATCGAGCGGCCGGCACTCAACCTCAAGCAACGCCTCGACTGCGCGGTCGGGCGCAGGCGATCTACGGGGCAGGCCCCGCGGGTTTAAGGGCGGGCCGTCCAGCCTGCAGGCAGTTCAATTGAAGAGCGCGTACTTCCTCACGACCGAGCCCGGCTGGGCTTTCGCCACGCTGCGCGAGCTCCGAGGGCTGGGTGTCGCGGCTCGCGTGGCCTTTTACCACCGCGACTCCACGCTTCTCGCGCCGGCCACGCCCAGCCTCGAGTCCGTGCGGCTTCTCACCGCCGCTTCCGTCCACGGCTCGCTGGCGGAGTTCGGCCGATCCGGGCGATCCGACGCCACCCGTGAGTTAGCTCGGCGTCTCGACAGCACCCGACTGAAGGCTTCGGTGCTGCGGTGGCTGCCTCTTGCCGAACGGATGGCCGCACGCCGGTATTCGGTTACGACCGAGCTCTACGGGCGCACGTCGATACGTCGCGACGAACTGGACAGGATCGTGAGCCGCGCGGCGGACGCTGCCTTTCCTCGATGGCGACGATCTCAGCGCGAGGGCGTTCGCCTGGTGTGCAAGGCCGACCCCGAGAAGGCGGTGCTCGGCCTACAGCTCTACAGCAATCTTGGCAGCGAGCAGGACGGCCGACCCGGGGCCCTGCGACGTCACCTGGCGTGCGGGCTGCTCACGGTCGCCGGGGTGGGCAGCGCCGACAGCGTGTTCGACCCGTTCATGGGGACTGGCACCATTTTGCGGACGGCGGCTGACAGGTTCGGCGTGCAACTGGGGATCGGCCTCGAGGTGGATGCGGACGCTTACCGGCGCGCCTGCAGCAGGCTCGCGGGCCGCCGAACGATGCTGGCCAACCTGGCGTTCGAGGACTTCGACTATGCGTCGCTGCCGGACCGTTGCCGGCTCGTTTCCAACCTGCCGTTCGGCGTGAGGTTTGCCCAGGTGCGGACGGAAGCGCTGCTGCGCCTGCTCGCGCGGGAGGAGTTGAGGCGCTCACCGGGAGCGCTGCTGCTCTCTCGAGAGCAGGCCGACCGTCTGACGGCCAAGAGCGGGTTGACGCGCAAGAACGTCCTGGTCCTGGGCCAGCCGGCCAGCATTCTCCACGGCAGCGCCGCCACGCCGCGCGGAAGAGGATGAGCGCCCGGGATTCTCCGCGCGCGCACGGACTTGGTCCCACGTTTGCCCGCAAGCCGGATTCCAATCCGAGTCGTCCAGGATGGCAGGCGCGCTGGTTTCCGAGTCGAGTCGTTGCCGCGGGGACTTGAAGTGTTCGAGTAGCCCGGCGTTCTGGGCCGGCGCAACCGCAGCGGTCTCGGGCCAGCACCGTGCTACGGTGCCGGGGTTCGCGTTGGGGGTTGATGCCGGATGGATCTGACGAAGGACGTTCCGCGGAGCGGGTACGAGAAGCTGGACGGGATTGGGTTTCTGCCGCGCTCGATCGACAAGGGGCGGGCCCACCTGGCGGGCACGATGGGCGAATACGTGGTCCTGTGGGGACGCACCGAGACCATGCTGGATTTCCTGGGGATCGAGGTCGACGACTTCATCGAGGCCCTGCGCACGCGTCCCACGGACGAGGAGGTGCTGGCCTGGGTGCAGGAGCAGATGCAGCCGCGGTCGGCCGAGGAGATTGACGATTTCAACCGCCAGATGGCCACGGACGAGCCGCGCGAGGGTTCGAACTGGGACTGGCCGAGGTTTCACGAGTTCCTGGAGGAGTGCGGGCAAGGGCACCGGACGGATATCCGGCGGCACTATGACCGGCTGGACCTGGATGAAGGGCGCGAGGTTCCGCAGGGCGGGCGGACGGACTGGTAGAGGTTGCGGCGGAAGGGTCGATGTCGAGTCTGAACTGACTGGCGTAGCCGCCTAAGATCGACGGCCCGATACCTGCTTGTCGTCCGCTGCCCGAGCTCAGCTTTTTTCAGCGACCGGTCGACGTGGTTGCGCGCGACCTGATTGGGTGCATTCTGCGGCGGCGGCTGGGTGGGCTGTGGCTGGGCGTTCGGATCGTGGAGACGGAGGGCTATGGGCTGGACGATCCGGCGAGCCACGCGTACCTGGGACGCACGCCGAGCCGCGAGCCGATGTGGATGCCGCCGGGCACGATTTACATGTACCACTCGCGGGCCGGGGCCTCGCTGAACGTGAGTTGCGGGACCGGGCCGGAGGCGGTGCTGATCAAGGCGGGCGTGCCGGTTGTCGACGAACTTTCGCCGCAGGCCGCGCTGGATGCGATGCATCGGTTGAATCCGGCGCCGGATGGGCAGTCGCGGCGTGCAGATCGGCGGTTGTGTGCGGGTCAGACGCTGTTGTGCCGGTCATTAGGCCTGACGGTGGCGGAGTGGACGGGGCGGCAGTTCGATCCGGATCAGTTTTACATCGAGGCGCGACGGATCACGCCGCGAATTGTTGCCACGTTGCGCCTGGGGATTCGGCCGGAGCGGGATGACGGGCGGCGGTCGCGCTATGTGGATCGTGCGTTGGCGGGCTCGGCGACGAGCAATCCGTTGCGCCGTGGCGCGCTGCCGGGCCGGGACTACTGGGAGATTGATCGCAAGCACGGCTGACTCGCTGGCGACTTAGGCGGGCGGGGCTATGGCGCGGAGGGTGGCGAGTTCGGCGCCGGTGAGCTTCAGGTCGGCGGCCTCGGCATTGGCGCGAACCTGTTCAGGCGAGCGCGCGCCGGGGATGGCGCAGGTATTCGCCGGGTGGGCGATGGCGAAGGCCAGGGCGATCTGAGCCATGCTACGGCCCTCGCCGGACATTGGGCGCAGGGCTTCGGCGGCGGCTCGTCGTTCCTGGAAACGCTGCTGTGCGTCACCGGTGTTCCAACCGGTCCGCGTAGGATCGGTGAACTGGTGGTCGGACGCGAATTTGCCGGCGAGTACGCCCTGGGCCAGGGGGCCGCGGACAAGGACGCCGATGTTGCGCTCCTGGCAGAGCGGCAGGGCGTCGGTCTCGTAGGTGCGTTCGAGCACGCTGTAGGGGATCTGCGCGACGTGGCAGCGGCCGTGGCTGTCGAAGAACTCGATTTCGCTCGGGATGAAGGATGACGTGCCGTAGGCGCGGATCTTTCCGGCTTCGAGGAGGCGTTCGAAGGCCTCCAGGAAGACGTCGTGTCGCGGATGCTCGCGGATGTGGCACTGGTAGAGGTCGATGTAGTCGGTCTGCAGGCGGTGGAGGCTGGCGTCGCAGCACGCGTAGATGTGCTCGGGCGTGGTGAAGCTGAAGGGATGTCCGTCGGGCCGGCCGAGGTTGCCGACCTTGGTGGCGACGAAGTGGTGCGGCCGCCGGCCGCCGGCGAGGGCCTTGCCGAGAATCTCTTCGCTACGGCGCGGACCGTAGGCGTCGGCGCTATCGAAGAGGTTGATGCCGGCCTCAATGGCGGCGTGGACGGTGGCGATGCCTTCGGCCTCGGAGACCGCGCCAAATTGCCCACCAAGCTGCCAGCACCCCAGGCCGATGGCCGAGACGCGCCAGCCGGTTCGTCCGAAAACGCGGTATTGCATGGGTGTGATCCTGCGGGGTGCGAACAGAGTTTGGCGTCAACCTTACCGCCCACCCAAGCCGACCGACGCAGTTTGGGCGCGGCCCTCAGGTTGGGGCATGATGCGCGCGGTTTCTATCAGTTGAATTGCCCGTGCCAATCACCACGCCCCAGGTCGTGTTTCTCGAGGGCGGCGCCGTGGCGATCGAGGACATCGAGATTCCCGATCCGGCGCCTAACCAGATCCTGGTGCGCTCGACCCGCTCACTGGTCAGCGCGGGGACGGAGCTGAACATCCTGGAACTGGCCGCCTCGGGACGCGGCGAGCCCGGGTACTCGATGGTGGGTGAGGTGGCCGAGGTTGGCGGGGCGGTCGAGGGGTACGCGGAAGGCGACCGGGTGCTGACGTATCTGAAGCACCAGGGCGCCGGGCTCGTCACGATCGACCCGGATCTGCCGGACGAGGCCACCTACGCCGGGCACATTCCGGACGACGTCAGCGACGAGGACGCGAGCTTCGTGGTGCTGGGAGACGTGGCGTTGCACGGGGTTCGGCGGGCGGGGCCGGGGCTGGGGGACTCCGTGGCGGTCTTTGGGCAGGGCGGTCTGGGGCAGATGGTCACGCAGTTTGCGCGGATGGCCGGCGCGTACCCGGTGGTCGTGGTGGATCTGCTGGACGAACGGCTGGATCTGGCTCGCTGGTCGGGGGCGACGCACACCGTGAACGCTCAGCGCGAGGATGCTGTGGCGGCGGTGCAGGACCTGACCGGCGGCGGGGCGCGGGTGGTGTTTATGGTCACGCGCACGCCCAAGATTCTGCCGGACTGCATGCAGGCGGCTGCTGCGGGAGGGACCGTGTCGATGACCGGCAGCCCGCCGGGGACGGTGGAGATTGGCCTGCAGGTGGAGCTGCTGCGCAAGGAACTTTCAATCATCGGCACGTACCAGTCGATGTACCCGCGCGAGCCGTATCACATGTTCCAGTGGACGCGGGCAGCCAACCGGCAATACATCCTGGACGCGATGGCGCGCGGGGAGTTCCGGGTCGACCGGCTGATCTCGCACCGCGAGCCGTATACGAAGGCGGCGGACCTGTACGCCATGATCGAGCGCGGGCCGGCCGGGTGGCTGTCGATCATCCTGCAGTGGGACCAGGCCTGAGCAGGTTGGCGCAGGAACCACCATCGCGGGCGAGCGACTAAGCGATCCACGCGCCCCTGCGTCCGCGCTGCGCCCGGCGGTGTCCGTCCTAGTTCCCGAGACTGTGGCTATGATGGTTCGGGATAGTACGGACCAGAAGAATGACGGGCCATGGGACCGAATTCGGTAAACAAGCTGGAGGCGCTGGGCCTGGTGGTGGGCCCGTTGCTGGCGTTGATCTTCTTCGCGATCGAGCCGGGGGGAATGTTCATCCAACCCGCGGACTCGACCGACGCCACGGCGACCGTCACGGCCGTGGCGTCGAACCCAGGCATCGCGCGGGTTACGGCTCTCATGGTTCCGCTGGGCCTCATCCTGATGCTTTACGGGTTATCCGGCATGAGTCGGGTGATGCGGCCGGACACCATGGCCGCCGCCTGGTCACGGCTGGGCATCCTGTTTATGAACGTGGGCGCCTTTGGCTGGATTCTCACCTCCGGGCTGACCTACATCCTGACCAGGACGCAGCTCGACTCGGCGCAGGGGCTTGAGTCCGCCATCCCCATCTACATGGTGGATTCGGGGATGGGCATGTTGTCGAGCATGGCCGTCGCGGCCGGATTCATGGCCTTCAACCTCGGGCTGTCCGCCATCTACCCTCCGGGACCTCTCAGGATTACGGCCCTGGCGATTGCAGCCGTCTCGGTCGTCTGCCTGATCGCGGTCATCATCGGCAATTCCGTCCCCGACCGGACCATGATCACGGTGTCGAGGATCTGCTACTTCCCCTGGGTGGCCTGGAGCGTGGTGCTTGGTGTGCGGTTTCTCAAGGGACGCAGCCTTTAGCGCGAATATCGGTTGGACGTCCCCAGGGCTGAGACCCGGACGACGTATACGAACGCCGCCGACCTGTGTGCCATGATTCGACGCTGCCCACCAGGGTGGCTGTCGAGCATCTTGCGGTTGGACGACGGGTAAGGAGGTTTCCGGTGGCGCTGCCGACGTTTTACTTCAAGAGCACCTGAACGAGTTGCCGGAAGGCCCGTGCGGCCTTGAATGCAACAGGCCTTGACTATGCGCCGCGTGACTACGCGCGCAAGCCGCTGACCGACGACGACATTCGGGCGATTGCCGGACCGCATCCGCTGCGGGAGGTCATGAACCCGCGCAGTCCGTCGTTCCGCAAGCTGGGGATTGATCGGGACTCGATCGACGACGACCAGGCGCTCGAGATGATGCTGGATAGCCAGAATCTGGTGCGGCGTCCCACGCTGGCCGCTGGTGACGTTCGGATCTTCGGATTCGACGCGGACGCCTACGAGGAACTGGCCCGCGCTGAAGCGTAGGCGCGTGGTCGGATATCCTCACGTTCTGGCAGCAATTCTCTGGAGGTCGCCGTGGCTCTGACCCAGGCGCAGCTTGACGAACTTCGCGAGATCGACACACCGACGATTCTGAACGCGATCGAGACGTTCGACGTCCGGCCCAACACGCTGGGGTTCACGGGAACCAACATCCGCTACCTGGCCCCGGACATGGGCGTGATGCTGGGCTATGCCGTCACCGCGCTGGGCGACACCATGAGCGAAGACGCTCCGAAGAGCCCGGACGGCATGTTCCAGATGTGGGAAGCCGTGGACGAATCGCCGAACCCGGTGGTGCTGGTTATCAAGGACTTCGGCGACGACCCGACGCACTCGGTCCACGCGGGCGATGGGATGGCCACGCTGGCGCACGTGTTGGGCGCGGACGGCATCGTGACCGACGCGGCCCTGCGCGACCTGGAGGGCGTGAAGGGCGCCGGTATCAAGCCGTTCGCGCGTGGCCTGGCGCCGTCGCACGCAAATAACCGCATCATTCGCGCCCAGATCCCAGTCGCGATCGACGGCATGGACGTGAACCCCGGCGATTTGGTGCACGGCGACGAGAACGGCATCTGCACGATTCCGATGGAAATCGCCGACAAGGTGGCGGCGGCGGCGCACAAGATCCTGGAAGGCGAGGAGGCCACGAGGCTGAGTTACCTGGAACCCGGCTTCAACCTGGACGACTACGCCAAGCAGCGAGGCCTCACGCGCAAGGACCCGTCGCGCGGGTTCTAGATCACCTCATCCCGCTAACGGCAGCGCCCCGCGTTTTCCGCCTGGAAACGCGGGGCGCCGTGCATCTCGCCCAGAGAAGCATCGAGAGGCACGGGAGTCTGGTCTACCGGTGGCTTACCTGCGACCCGGGAAGTCGTCCCTGCCTACCACCGGGTACGTCTTTTCCGCGGTGAGCGGCGCGGGATGCCTGGCCAGATCGCCGGAGGCCGTGCGGTTGCGCAGCAGGTGGATGGCCAGCAGGGTGTAGAGACCGTCGTCCGAGTTCTTGCGGCCGCCCAGTTCGAAGTACTTGGGCGACATGATCGACATGTCCTCCAGGGGAATGTCGGTGGTGGTGCGTTCCTGCTGGCGGAAGCGGCCGGCGAAGACCTCGCAGATCATGGCGTTGCCGCTGGGCATGCGGGCGCGACCGTAGGCGCGGCACACAAAGGGGCGCACCGGGTAGACCTCGCAGCGATTATCGGGCCCCAGCATGGGACAGCGGGTGGACTCGGTGCGGAATCCCTGGCCTACGGCGCGAACGAAGGCCTTGGGATTTTTGTTGCGCATCTTGAGCCAGCGACCGAGTGGATTGCCGAAGCGTTCCATCTGGTCGGTGACACGCTTGATGATGGCGAGACGGTGTTCCTTGGTCAGATTCTCGCGCATCCAGTCATGGATGAGCGCCCACTCCTGTTCGCCGGCCAGAACCTGGTGCATACAGCAGCGCGCGCAGCCTTTCTGGCACTCGAGGATCGGGTTGTCGCGAACCACGACCGCGGACCAGCCCTCCATGGCGTCATAGAGGTCGGGCAGGCTTCCAGCTGACTCGGCCATACGCGAATAGAACGCATGCAGGTCAATGGTCTCGGGCGACGTCTGCTTGGCCAACGTGTGCGCTTCCGGTTCGGCTTCGTCTGAAGTATGGCAACTTCGCGGCGACTTGTACGACGAATCTGCGGGTGCGGCTCAAGATTCGCTGTCAGTTGACGGGTGTATAGGAACCCCAGTCCGGCCGGCGACCGTCAACGTCGTCGACCTGGTAGACCCTGGCGAGGTCCCAGCTGGCGAGCGTTTGGCCGGCGTACCGCGCCACGTGCGGATCGGCCGCAAGTGCGGCCACGACGCGGCCCAAGAAGCGGGGCGTTTCGGAAACGGCAAAGTCGACATCCTGGTCGATGGCGTCACGCCAGTTCGCTTCCTTTACGCCAAAGCGGTCCAGCATGGCCTCCGAGCGAAGGTATCCGGGCGTGGCCGCCAACGACGTGATTGAGTTGGCGTCGTTGTGCTGACGTAGTTCGTAGTCCAAAGCCAGTGCCAGTCGCATGACCGATGTCTTGACGAGGTCGTAGTACAGCTGACCCCGATAGTTCAGATTGTTGCCGTCCGTGACCTCCACGATCAAACCCGTTCCGCGAGCCAACATGAGGGGTAGAACAAATCGGCTAGTCACGATGTGGGAGTGAATGGCCTGGCGAAGCATGAGCAGCCCGTTCTCGAGCGACTGCTCCCAGAAGCGCCGACCCCAGGGGGTGAGGTCGTCGCCACCCCAGACGTCGTTGACCAGGATGTCCAACCGGCTCCCCTGTTCCTCACTGATGCGGGCAACGAGAGACTCGACCTGCGCCGGCTCGGTGTGATCGACCTGGACCGCGATGCCCGATCCGCCTGCGGCGTCGACCAACTCGGCCGTTTCTTCAATGGTCTCGGGCCGGTTCATTGGCGACTTTTGCGTGCGGGTCGTGCGGCCGGTGCAGTAGACGGTGGCCCCGGCGGCGCCCAGCTCGACGGCGATGCCGCGCCCGCAGCCGCGGGTGGCGCCGGCGACGAGGGCGACCTGGCCGCACAGCGGCTGCGTTTGGTGAGACGTCATGGGCTACCTGGGGCAAACGCCCGCAGGGCGGCGCACAATGCGCGGCCCAGGCGGCGACGGGGATTTGGAACGAGTGTGCGGACGCGCGGCCGGGTTTCCCGGCAACGGGCTATCTTCCCACCGGGTTGCCCCGGCAGTATTGTCGCTGCTGACGAACTTAACGACTGTGTTCGGG
>JAPPLN010000042.1 GCA_028874175.1 Chloroflexota bacterium | reverse complement strand
GTACCGGGATCGTCGCTGGAAGCTGAACGTCTACCACGGCCACGGCATCGGCGAGTTGTTCGACATGCAGGCCGACCCGCACGAGCACAGCAGCCTGTGGGACAGCCCCGACCACCAGGGCATCAAGCTGGACCTAATGCAGCGCAGCTTCGACGCCACCGTCCTGGCCGCCGACCCCGGCCCCCCGCGCGTCTCCTCGTACTAGTCGACCGCCAGGCCTCTAGCGTCGGCCTTTTTCACGAGGTCGGGAGTTCAGGCCCGGCGGTCACTAGCGTGTAGGCGGGATCCGACATGACGGCGGCCGTCACGTCTCGCACGTCGTCCGCCGTTACCGCGTCGATCAGACCGGCGTAGGCGCCCAGATAATCGAGGCCAAGCCCGTAGCGCTCCATCGTCAACAGCATGCTGGCGATGCCGTCGTTGCGTTCCAGGCGCAGCGGCAGCGAACCGATCAGGGCTTGCTTACTCAGGCGCAGTTCCTCGGCGTCGGGTGGGGTCTCGGCCAGCTGCCGCGCCTCGTGCAGGCTGGCCTCGATGGCGCGGTCCACGTTCGCGGGGTTGATCCCCGCCCGAATCGACCAGGGCTGACGGGTCAGGCCGGGCACTGCGTAGCTGGAGGCGTGATAGGCCAGTCCTTGCGTATCGCGAACGTTGGAGCCGATGCGTCCGCCCAGGCCCAGCTGGCCAAGGATGAAGTTGGCGACGATGGTCGCGTAGTAGGACGGGTCGGTGCGCCGGATCCCCAACCAGCCCAGCAGGAACTCGGTCTGGGTTTTGCCCTCAATGGCCAGGTCTTCGCGTCGCGGCTCGCCAGGCATGGCCGGTGGCGCGTCGGCCGCATCCAGCGCCTCCCGCCAGTCGGTTGGGGTCGCTGCGTCCGGACTCGCGTTCCAGGCGCCGATGGTGGCTTCGGCCAAGTCGCGCACGGCTGGTGGATCCACCGCGCCGACCACCGCCAGCACCAGCGAGGCCGGCCCGCACGCTCGGGCATGAAACGCTCGCAGGTCACCCGCCTCAAACTCGCGAACGGTCTCCGCATAGCCGTCTTCCGGCCAGCCGTTTGGGTTGCATTCGCCGTACAGCAGCTCCCTAAAGCGCCGGGCCGCGCGGGAGCCGGGATTATCCTCGGCGTGGGCCAGCACGGTCAGCGTTTGCTCGCGCACGCGCCCCACTTCGTCATCGGGAAAGGTCGGGTGCGCCAGGACGTCGGTTGCCAGCGTCAGCAGCAACTCCAGGTCCTCGGCCAACGCGCGGCCGCCCAGGGCCGCGTACTCGGTGTCGGCGTGGAACGCCAGCGAGGCCCCCACGTGATCCAGTTCTTCGCTGAATTGCAGGAACGTGCGGTTGGCCGTCCCGCGGTTCAGGGCGTCGGCCGTCAGGCTGGCCAGCCCTGCGTGCTCGCGCGTCTCCAGCACGGCGCCCGCCGCGTGGTAGGCGCTGATCGCGACCGACGGCGAGGCCGGATTTGGATAGACCAGCAGCGTCGCGCCGTTAGCCAGCGTGTGCCGCGCAACGCTGTCCGCGTTGATTGCCTGCCGGGTGCCGGACGTCACGCGGCCGCGCCGTTGGACGCCGCCGGCAGGAACCAGCCGGTTACCCGCGATGGCTCGCGCAGGTATGCCCGAGCGACGCGCTGCACGTCGGCCGGGGTGACCTGACGCAGATCGTCCGTCAGCGTCTGCGCCAGCCGCCAGCTGGCGGCTATCTCCAGCATCCCCAATTGCACGGCCTGGGCCGTGACGCTCTCCAGCGTGATGGCTCGCTTGGCGTAGGTTTGCCGGACCACGCGGTCAAGCTCCGCCTGGCTGGGCGCCTCGTCATGCAGCCGCTGAATCTCGTCCAGAACGGCCGCCTCGATCGGCTCCGGCTCGCCGCCCGGATGCAGGATCACCACGACCCGGTGTAGTGACGGATCGATGTTCACGCCGACATCGGCGCCGACCGATGCGGCGATCCCTGAGGCGACGAATCGCTGATAGAGCCGCGACGTACGCAGCGTCCCGCCACCGCCAAACGGCCCGCTGGGCGGACCGGAGAGCAGCGCGTTCAGCACCAGCAACGGCGCGCAGTCCTTGTGCGCGCGTTCCGGGATGTGGTGACAGAGCATCAGCACCGGGAAGGGACCGGGGTGATGGACTTCCACCCGGCGGGCCTGATTCTGGGCGGGTTCACGCTCGGCGAGCGATGACTGCGGGCTGCTGGCCGGGAAGGCCCCGAAGTGCTGATCGATCCGGTTCAACAGGTCGGCCGTTGCGAAGTCTCCAACCGCCACGATCACGGCGTTGCTTGGTCCGTAATGTCGCTGGTAGTGGCCGAACAGGTCGTCGCGTGTCATCGACCGAAGGTCGGCCTTGCTGCCGATTACGCCGTGGCCGTAGGGATGGACACGGAAGGCCGTGGTTTCCACGGCTTCCATGAGCCGGAACATGGGCGAGGCCTCGTGCCCCTCGCGCTCGGAGATGATGACCGTGCGCTCGGCTTCCACGTCGTCCGGGTCGAACACCGCGTTCAGCATGCGGTCGGACTCGATTTCCAGCGCAAGGTCCAGGTGCTCGGCCGGCAGGGTTTCGTGGTAGGCAGTGGCGTCTTCATAAGTGAAGGCGTTGAAGGTGCCGCCCACACCTTCCACCATGCGACCGATATCCCCGGGGGCCAGCCGCTGGGTACGCTTGAACATCATGTGCTCGACCCAGTGGGAAGCGCCGCTCATGCCTTGGGGTTCGTCTCGCGCGCCGACCCGGTACCAGATGAAAAAGGTGGCGATTGGGGCGGTGTGTACCTCGCGGGTCAGCACCGCCAGCCCGTTCGCGAGCGCGTGCTCGCGCACGTCATCCATGCTGGCGCGTGGCTCCCGATTCGAGGGCGCGGGATGCTATCACAGGGGCCTGATGACTCCGCGGAGCCTGAAGTAACCGTGGCGAAGCTCACACCGGCTGCCTTTGAGGGCGTGGTCATGGAGGCCATTGCCTCGATTCCCGAGGCGCTACGCGCCCGCCTGGCCAACGTGGATGTGCTGATCGAGCAGTGGCCATCGGACGCCGACCTGCGAGCCGCTGACGTGCCGGAGGGCTACACCTTGTTCGGCTTGTACTCCGGCGTGCCGCTGACCGAGCGGACGTCGGGATACAACATGGTGCTGCCCGACCGCATCACGATCTACCGCGGTCCGCTGCTGGCGGCCTTTCACGACGTGGATGAGTTGAAGGACGAAATCCGCGCCACCGTCATCCATGAATTCGCCCACTTCTTCGGCTTGTCCGATGCCGACCTCGAACGCCTGGGAGTTGCGTAAATGAGCGCGCCTGAGCCGCTGAAGCCAACCTCGTTGCCTGACGCCACTAACGGCTGGACATCGCTACGAGACCCAGCCCGCTCCGGCATCTGGCGGCATCGCCCCGCCCTTGGGCTGCCGGTGGCCATCCCGGAAATCAGCCTGGGCGAAAGTGAAACGCCGACCGTTCCCCTTCAACGTTGGGGGTCGGCGCGTGGGATACCGCGCGTCGTGGCCAAGCTGGAGTACGTGTCACCGACTGGATCGTTCAAGGACCGCGGGGCGGCCGCGGTCATCGCGGTCCTGGCCGGCGCGGGTGTGGACGCCATCGTCGAGGACTCCTCAGGCAACGCGGGCGCCGCCATGGCGGCCTACGCGGCCCGCGCGGGCCTGCGGGCGCAGATCTTCGTGCCCGAGTCCGCGCCGGCGGCCAAGCGCGACCAGATTGCGGGCTACGGCGCCGAGGTGGTGGCCATTGCCGGCACGCGGGAGGACGTGGCGACAGCGGCCGAACATGCGGCCCACGCCCCCGACGTGGCCTACGCCTCGCACGCCCGACATCCGGCCTTCGTGGAGGGAACCAAGACCTTTGGCCTGGAGATCGCGGCCGCCCTCGTAGACGACCCGCCGCTGCACATCGTGTTGCCGGTGGGCAACGGCGGGCTGCTGCTTGGCGCGTTCAAGGCCTACCGCGAACTGGCGGCGGCGGGTTTCCCGGCATCGCTCCCCCGCCTGCATGCCGCGCAGGCCTCGGCCTGCGCGCCGCTGTCTGCGGCGTTCGCCGCGGGGGCCAACGCACCGGCGACTATTCAGGCGCAACCCACCGTGGCTGGCGGCGTGGCCGTTGGCCGCCCGGCGCGGGGTGTCGAGGTGCTGCGGGCCGTCCGGGCCTCGGGCGGAACAATCGTGGACGTCGACGACGCGGCCGCTCGGCTCACGCGAGCCGAACTGTCGCGTCTCGAGGGCCTGGATCTTGAATACACCTCCGCCGTGGCCTTCGCGGCGACGGCGCGACTGCGCGCCTTGGGCGAGATTGGTCCCGACGACCGGGTACTCATCGCGGCGACCGGCAGCGGGCTCAAGGACGCCGGCGTCTAAACCGCTACCGCCAGCGCCAACCCCGGCAGCCTTCGAGGGCCCCGTAAGCGCACGGGAAAGGGGAATGTTTCACGTGAAACATCCGCGAACCGACGCGGCATGGCGTTCTGAAAGGCTGGGGCGAACGCAGGCGGCGCGCGCAGTCGGTTCCCGATTAGGCCGCTCGCATCGGCGTGTCGGAATCCCCGGGCCTAACCCGGATCACGCGCGTTTGAACGGTGAGGTCGTGGAGGCTGCGCCGGTCCGGCCGGTGGATCACGACGTACACCAGCAGCACCTGCACCAGGGCCGGCAGGATGGCCCAGCCGGTGGCTTGGGCGACCCCAAGCATGACGCCCAGGGCGATCTCGCGAACCAGAATTTGCAGGGGTCCCGCCGGGCTGCCGTCCGCCGCGACGAGACGCAGACCCAGCGCCAGCTTGCCCAGGGTCGCGCCAAACGCCGACTGCATGGACCAGCGATAGAGCACCTCGAAGATCAGCATCCAAAGCGCTAGCGACGGATCAATGGCCGGCGCTTCGAAGTCCATGCTGATGACGCCCGTGGCTACGCCCAGAACCGTGGTCGTTAGCGCGACGAGCAGTGAGTCGATGACGTACGCACCGACACGCCGGTAGACCAGCCCGGAGTCCGCGGCGAAGCCGCCCAATCCGCCGGTCGCGGGCGGCCGATCATTGGAATCCGCCGGTTCGGGCCAGTCACGCCCGGCCGGTGGCTCGTCGGGGGATCTGGGTGGCGGCTCGCGGTCGCCTTCGGTCGGATCCCTCACGCCGCCTCCGTATGCGTTCGGACAACACCGCCCGACGGTGCCGACCGTGGTATCCCTCAGGGCAGTATCTCACCAGCGCAGACCTGCCGCCCGGCGAACGCGAACTCGCGCCACGCGTACACTCGGCCACGATGCCAATTCGCGGTGTGATCTTCGATGTCGGCGACACGCTCCTCACCCAGGAGCCATTAGTCGGGTCGCCAAGCAACCGGCGCGGCGCCGCCGCCATCGCGCCGCTGGTGCGGCCGTTCCTGACCACGCAGCTCACCGACGAGCAACTGGCCGAGTCGCTGGGCGAGGCCCTGCAAGAGGCGCTGGTGGAGGCATACCAACACGAGTGCGCCCTGCCCGACGTGCACGGGATTCTGGCCCAGGTGCTCGACGCCATGGACTGGGAGCCCTCCGCCGAGGTCGTCGAGGTGCTGCTGCCCGCCTACTTCGAGCCCTGGTATCAGGCCATGCAGCCGCTGCCCCAGGCGGTCCGCGTACTGCAGCTGCTGCGGGAAGCCGGTCTACGCGTCGCCCTGATCGCCAACGTGCTGTACGGCGAAGACCTGTTGCTTGAGCGCCTGCGGACCCTGACGCTGGCCCCGCACCTGGACGCCGTGGTGTTCAGCACCGAACTCGGCTGGCTCAAGCCGCATCCCGCTCCCTATCGGGCGGCGGCGCAGCGCCTGGGACTGTCACCTCGGACGTTGGTGATGGTGGGTGACGACTGGGAAGTTGATGTGCGTGCCGCCCAGCGCCTGGGGATTCGGGCCATCTGGTTGCGTTCGGCCGACGTGCAACCCCGCGACGAGTCAGCCGCGGCCGTCATTGACGACCTGGGCGACCTGATCCCCGCAATCGCCGGACTGGACCAGCAGGAACGCGCCGCATGACCGGTCGAACGCGCGCCCGGCTGATGGGGCTTGCTCGACGCGTCTACCGCGTGCCCAGTCCCACATATAACCACGCCTCGCATCGAAACCTGCAGCGCTTCAGCAGCGATCTCTCCGCCCCGGCCCGTCAAGACGGCGTCCGCGTGCTCAACGTCGGCGGCGGCGGCCGGCATTATCCGCCCGGCACGCTGGACGGGTTCGTACGCCAGGCCATCGTGAACATCGACGTTGAACGGCACCCCGGCGTGCACGTGCTGGCCGACGCGGCTCGGCTGCCCTTCGCCTCCAACGCCTTCGGCGGAGCCCTCTCAACCGCGGTGCTGGAGCACGTGCGCCGCCCGGCTGAGGCCATCGCCGAGGTCGCACGCGTCTGCGCACCCGGCGCGTTGGTCTACATCGAAGTGCCCTTCATGCAGGGCTACCACGCCTCGCCCCACGACTATCAGCGCTACACCATCAGCGGCGTGGCCGAACTGTTGCGGGACTACGAGGATGTGGAGGTAGGCGTCTGCGTCGGTCCCAGCTCCGCCCTCAGCTGGGTGCTGCGCGGCTATGTCAAGGGCCTGCTCAGCGGCTTCTCTCGCCACCGGCTCCGCGAACGCGCCGCCGAGTTCGTGGCCGCCTGGCTTACCACGCCGGTCAAATTCCTGGATCGCCTCGTGGCCGACCGGCCGGCCGCCGAAGACCTCGCCTCCGGCTTCTACGCCTTCGCCCGCGCGCCCAGGGACTGAGGGCCTCTTGGCGCGGTCCTGCTTCGGCTCGGGCTAGAGCGCGACCACCCGGCTTTCCGCCGCTGAGGTGTATGCCGCGTCGATGACGCGCTGGACTTCCAGGCCACCTTCGCCGGTGAGGACGGGGATGCCGCCGTTGACGCCCTCGACGAAGTCGGCGATCAGGGGCAGGTCGTGTAGTTCGTGTTCGGCGAGCGTGAAGGTCTCCGAGCGGTCGGGGCGCTCGATGGTGAATTCCTCGCCGCGCGCGAAGGGCACGTTGATGTGGCCGTCGGTGCACCAGACCTCGTAGTCGCCGCGCGCGGGGTTGATGGACCAGAGCGCCGAAATGGTGGCCTGGACGCCGGAGTGGTACTGGACGATCACCGAGGTCGTGTCTTCCACGTCGCCGGGGATCACGCGCTGGTCGCTGAAGGCGGCCACGCGGGCGGCCTTTCCGGCCAGGCTGTAGAAAATGTCCAGCCGGTGGCTGCCCAAGTCCATTAGCGGACCGCCGCCGCTCTGCGCCTTGTCCACGCGCCAGTACTTGGGGTCGTCCGGCGTCATGGTGAAAGGCCCTGACGTGTTGGCGTGCAGGGCGATCAGGTCGCCTAGCTCGCCGGACTCAACGATCTCGCGCACCCTTAAGTTGATTGGGTAAAACCGGTGGTAGAAGGCAATGCCCAATCGCAGACCGGACGTGTCGGCCGCCTCCACCATGCGCGCCGCCTCGGCCGCGTCCATGGCCATCGGTTTCTCGACCAGCACGTGCAGGCCGCGTTCCAGCGCGGCAAGAGTCTGTGGACCGTGCAGGTTTATCGGCGTCGCCACGTACACGGCATCCAGCCCGCCCGCGTCGAGCATGTCGTCGTAGCTGGTATATGCGTTCGAGACCTCGAACTGTCGAGCGTATTGGTCCAGCAGCTTCGGATCGCGACGACAGATCGCCACGAGTTCGCTGTCCTCGTGGGCCTGAATGGCGGGCGCCACGGCCCTGGCCGCAATGTCTCCCAAGCCCACGATTCCCCAGCGCACCATCGGCCAGCCCTCGCAGTCCGCTACGGAAGGCACGGTACCCGGCAGTGCGGCCGCGGGCAATTGGTCCCGGCTGCGCGAGGACGCAGCCTAAGCTCTTGACGATAGGCACACCGGCAACCCGCCCCTCACGTAATTGGCCGGAACACCTGCAAATCGGCGAGCGGGCGCGGGGGAGATCGCATGACGGGTCGGCGGCGCTTTCGTGCGGTTGACTGGCACGGTGCTCGGCAGCGGCCCATTTCACCGCCGGTTGCATGACTGGCCACGGCTATCGGCGAAGGCTTGGTGTACAGGCGTGACCGGCCAACAACCTCCCGGCGGGCTCCTCGGGATGATGAGACTGCGGGATGCAATCGGGCGCATCCTCGAGTCCTGGGAACGGCACCCCCAGGCCCGGGCTCGGACGTACGCGGCTTTCCTGGCGGTGCACCTGCCGCTGACGGCGCCGATGGTGGTCATCGCGGCTAGCTGGGATGGGGGTGTCCCAAACGGTTGGCTCGCGCCATTCAACTTCGACATGGAAGGAACGGCGGCCAATCTGTACTCGGGCGTCCTGTGGACGGCCGTTGCGGCACTTGGTTTTGCGCAGCTCAGTCGATCTGCCTCCACGCAGCGGCCAAGGTTGCGCTGGAGGATCGGCTGGGCCTGCCTGGGGGTTTTCGCCGCGCTTGTGGCCATTGAAGAACTCGCCGGGCTGAAAGACACCGACGCCGCAGTGGAGGCGTTGGAGCACCTGACGTCGTTTGCCCCCGAGTGGCTGCCGGAAGACGCACGCTGGCTGGCGGTGGTTGCGCCGCTCGCCACTCCCTTGGCGGCGGCCGCGGGCTGGGCGCTCTACACGTCGCAGCGCCCTCATCCCGTGCGGGCATTCCTGACCGTGCTGGCGGTTGGGCTGCTGCTCGGCGTATTGATCATTGACGGCCTTGACCCGTTCTATGACTGGCCGACGCGGGTCTGGATGCGGTTTATCGAAGAAAGCTCGGAGCTGCTGGCGGGCGCTCTCCTGGTTGTGATTCTCGCCGAGACACTGCCGAATCGGACCCGGTCGATCCCCGCGGGCCGCGTGCTTAGCATGGGACGCGCCAGCCGCCGGGCTGCGGTCGGCTTCAGCCTGGCGCTGCTGGCGGCCAGTGGGCCTTCGCTGCTGGGCCATCACGAGTGGGACGACGAGGAACTCGTCCATCCAGACTTTTACTCTGGTCCGGTCGCATTGGTTACGCAAACCTTCCAGGCCAACCAGGACAACCTGATGCGAATTGGAACCTGGGCCTTTGCTGACGGAGGCGGCGCAGTCGCTCAGGTGTTTGCGCGTCTGATGCGGGAGGGTGAGGACCAGCCCATCCGTGAGAGCCGAACTGAGGTGCGGGGCGACCGGAGCACTCCTGTAGCCATCGACTTCTCCTTCGAGCCGATCCCTCACAGCAAGGGACAGCGCTACACCTTGGATATAGGCATCCTTGGCGGACCGACGCCGTACGTCTTCCTCGGGCTGACCGGCGGTGAATCCAAGCCCGATGGCGAGCTGACGATAAACGGCGTACCGTCGCGCTACGCAAATGGCTTGGCTATGCGCACAGGCGCGAGCGTCCGCGGCATTCCTCTCATTCGTGAGATGCTCGAACGAGCGCCCCAGCGGCTATGGCAAATCGCCGGGGTTGCCATAGTCACGGCGCTCTGGGTTCTTGCTGTTGCGGCCGCTTGGAGCGGGTTGTCCGGTGACCGGCCGCGATTCTGGCGCGAAGTCGTATGGGATGCGGCCCGAATCGTATGCCTCGTCACGGTAGGGGTTGCCGCTCTCGGCATTGCTTTCCTGCCCCTAATGGCGGGTTGGTAGGCGCCGTGGGCAGAGCTTGGATGCCCTCGCAAGAACTGGGGCAGGGCGTCCCTGCCGTGAGCGCTAACTGAGCCGTCAAGCTAAGGACTTGAAGGATCCCGGGCACCAGGCGGCGGGACGCCGGCCTGGGTTCAGGACTAACGGCGCAAAGCCGCCAGGCGACTCCACATGCGGCAACCCAGCGAGCCCACCACGAGAACGAATAGGGGGTTGATGAATCCCCAAAACGTGCCGCTGTCCTGGCCGCTGAAGACCCCGAACCAGTTCCAGAAGAACCAGAGCGCCAGCAAGATAGCCCCGTAGAACGTGAGGTTCGTTTCCAGGTACTCGCGCCAATGAGGATCGCTGTCCAGCGCGCGCTTGCGCCCGAAGCTCAGCCCGAGCGCGATGACGACACTGACGGCCATGAACCAGTCCATCACGTGCCATGCCGTGAACGGCTCATCGCCGCCCGGGTGATAGAGGCTGGTGATGATGAAGTGGATTCCCACCGCAGACGCCATCAAGATCTGGTAGCCCGCCACGACTCGTAAAACCACGTCCGTCACCGCCTTTCGCTCGTGATGGCTCCAGACAAGAGATGCCGTCGGTACGGAAGTATAGAAACGAAACGAGCGCTTGTTGACGAGCGACGGCTACCGCAAGTGCTGGAAGATCAGGGTCAACTCGTCGGCGGATATCCGCCCGCCCACGCGGAGCGCTGTGGTGCCGTCGGAGTTCACGAAAACCCAGAACGGAAAGCCTCCGAGTCCGTAAGCGTTGGCAATCGCGTCCTTGGTGTCCACCACGACGGGCGAACTCCACCCCTCGCGTTCCAGCCACGCATCCGGCGGGTAGTTGGCCCGCCCCGAGTCAATGGCTGTCGCGATCGCGTAGATGTCCACGTGTTCTGGCACGCCCCCGGCGTCCACCAAGGCCTGTACCACCGGTACTTCGGCCTGGCAGTGCGGTCACCAGTGCGCCAGGAAGACGAGGGCCTTGGTCCGCCCATCATTGGTGATCGACACGGCTGTCCCGTCGAAG
>JAPPLN010000067.1:20519-78657 GCA_028874175.1 Chloroflexota bacterium | reverse complement strand
AACCGTCTCCCCGAGGAGAGACCCCTGCGTAACCCTAGGCTGGTTGCGCGGAAGACCCCTCACCCCAACCCTCTCCCCCAGGAGAGGGATTAAGACGCGGCTGCACATTCGAGGACGTGGGGCGTTTTGCAAAGGTCTCAGGAGAGGGATTAGGAGAAGGCCAGAGATTTGAGGGCCAGCAGCGTTTGCAAAGGTCTGCAAGGGGAGCGAGAGCAAGAGGCCTGCCGCTGTGAATCAGGCGGCGGCAAGAGTACGGGCAAGTGTGACGGCCTGCTGGAAAACGTGATAGTGGGCGCCGCCGGTGAGGAGGTCGTCGAGGCGGAGGCGGGGCCGGGTGGGAGTTGGGCGGCGAACGGCGACGTGGGTGACTGGGGCAAGGTCCGACTGGCAGTCGACGACGATGTCCTCGGGGGACGGCTTGTGCGCGAGGTAGCGGCTGGTTGGGGCGCTAAGCCTGACCATTTCAACCAGGCCGTTAGTAATCGACGACGGCTCACAGATGACATCGACGGCATGGCCGTCCGACCTGAGCCGCCAGCCCTGCGTCGTGCGGCAATCCAGTCGCCAGCCGAGGCGCGACGCCATCCAGCCGACGAGCAACAGGGCGGCGGCCTGGCCGCCCGGCGACTGCCGGACGGCCAATTCCACCGACCTGACATGCTCCAGGTCGATGCGGGCCGCGGGCTGGTCGAAGGCCTGCGCGAACGCCTGCCGCCAGGCGAGCAGGCGAAGCCAGAGCGCGTCGGTGACGCGGGCGTGGTGGCTGGCCGTCACGACGTCGCCAAGCACCTCAAAGTCCGCCGCCGCATCCGTCATGGCGCTGGAGTCAACGAGGATGCGGTCGGCGATGTCGAGCATGTCCTCGAACAGGTGGTCGCCGGTGACAGCGGGTCCGTTCCACCAGACGACGGTGGGAATGCCGCTGGCGGACCAACTGGCGGCGATGGCGGCCCCTTCCTCGAAGGCTCGGCCATGCAGGGCAGCACTGAGCAACTCGCCGCGGATGGCGGAGACGCCGTCGGAGCGCTGGGCAGCGAGGAGCCCGATGCGGACCGGGTCGGGGCTTTGGGCGGTGTCGGGGTCGTTGACGAGGGCGATTACGCGGCCGGGATAGGCGGCAACCACGGGTTGGGTTTCGGCTCTGATTTCAGCCCAGCCGGTGGGCTCGGGATAGCGGGCCACGATGGTGGCGAGGAGCATTTGGGCGTTGAGCTCGGCGCCTTCGTCGGCGGCCTGGCGGGCGGCTTGTTCGCGGAGGCGGGCGAGGGTTGGGAGGGTGTCGGCGATGGTGGTGGTGAGGTTCATCAGAGGGCTAAAGGCAGTTCACTTGGACCAAAGATGGGACAAGAGGTACGGCGTCGGTCTTCTTGCGTTCGGGGATGAGGAGATGCCCGGAGTTTCGACCCTCACCCCAACCCTCTCCCTGCCAGAGACCTTTGCGTAACCCGAGGGCGGGTGCCCGGAAGACCCCTCACCGGTTTCGGCCGGGGACGGCCGAACCTGCCTCTCCCCCAGGAGAGGGTAAAGACCCGCGTCCCCTTGAAGAGATTGACACCGAACACCGTCGCCTTTCCCCGGGTGGGAGTAAGAGCGTCCGCGAATTGGAGGGTCACGGGAGTTTTGCAAAGGTCTCTGCCAGGGAGAGGGAGGAAGAGGCGTGTGATTCCCTAGATGCTCTCGAGCAGCGAGGGCGCCGGTGGCGCTCACAGGCGGCGCCAGCGGAAGCCGTCGGCTCGGAGCAGGTCGCCGGCCTGGCGGGGGCCCCAGCGGCCGGCTTCGTAGGTGGGGAGGCGGGAGACGGGGTCGCCTTCCCAGGCTTCGAGGATAGGCATGACGGCGCGCCAGGCGGCTTCGGTCTCGTCGCGGCGGATGAAGAGGGTCTGGTCCCCGAGCATGACGTCCAGCAGCAGGCGTTCGTAGGCGTCGGGGGACTCCTCGGCGAAGCTCTGGCCGTAGCCAAAGTCCATGCGGACCGGGCGTACGCGCATGCCGAGCCCGGGCTGCTTGGCCTCGAAGGTGATGGAGACGCCCTCGTCGGGCTGGATTCGCATGGCCAGGACGTTCGGGGGCACGCCGTCGGGGTTTGAGTCGCCGAAGAGCAAATGGGGGACTTCGTTGAACTGGATGGCAATTTCCGAGGCGCGCTTGGCGAGGCGCTTGCCGCTGCGCAGGTAGAAGGGGACGCCCTTCCAGCGCCAGTTATCGATGAAGAAGCGAGAGGCGAAGTAGGTCTCCGTGGTGGAGTCGGGGGCCACGCCGTCCTCGTCGCGATAGGCGGGGACTTGCCGGCCATCGACGAAGCCGGCGCCGTAGGACGCGCGCATGACGTTACTAGCGACCTGCGCTGGTTCAAGGTGCCGTAGGGCGCGCAGGACCTTGACCTTTTCGTCGCGGATGGAGTCGGCCTGGAAGTCGACGGGCGGCTCCATGGCAACGAGGGCGAAGAGCTGCATGATGTGGTTCTGGACCATGTCGCGAAGGACGCCGGCTTCCTCGTAGTAGGTACCGCGACCCTCGAGGCCGACGGATTCGGCCACGGTGATCTGCACGGAGTCGATGTAGCGGCGGTTCCAGACCGGTTCGAAGATCACGTTGGCGAAGCGCAGGACGAGGACGTTCTGGACGGTCTCTTTACCCAGATAGTGGTCGATGCGGTAGATCTGCGATTCGTCAAAGACGTCGTTAGCGATCGCGTTGAGGTCCAGGGCGGTGGCGAGGTCGCGGCCGAATGGCTTTTCGATAACGATGCGAGTGGCGCCGGGCCCGCGGTTGAGGCCGGTTTCGCCGAGCAGGCGAATGATCTCGGGGAAAAGGCTGGGCTGGGTGGCCAGGTAGAAGATGCGGTTGCCGCCGGTGCCGTGACGGGTTTCGATCTCGGCGAGCTCGCGTTTCAAGTCTTCATAGCCCGCATGGGTACTGAAGTCGCCGCGGACGTAGTAAAGGCCCTGTTGGAAGGCGTTCCAGAGCTCGGGATCGGGAGTGCCCGTGCGAGAAAAGCTGCTGGTGGCCTCGTGCTGTCGGATTCGGTAACTCGCGTGGTCCATGGGTCGGCGGCCGAGGCCGACCACAGCGAGAGAAGACGGGAGCAGCGCGTTGCGCTCGAGGTTGTAGAGGGCGGGAATGAGCTTGCGGGCGGCGAGGTCGCCGGAGCCGCCGAAGATGATGAGGGTGTGGCCGGGCGGGGCCTCCTGGGACGCCAGGCCCTCACGAAGCGGGTTGGCTCCAAGCACAGTGTCCAGGGCCTGGCCGTTGATGCTCATGGGAAATACTCCGTCAGGCTGGCGAGATCTGGTTCAAGGCGGTGCGAAGGGCGGAGGCGACGGTTTCGAGGGCACTGGACGAGTCGGCGAGATGGAGGCGGAGGCGGCGGCGTTCGCGGGCGGCGAGGGACTCCAAGTCACCGATGGCTTGAGCGTCGATGAGCGTGCCGAAGCTGTAGCCGCGGCCCGGGACTTCCACGTCGTTCTGTCGGCCGGCGGTGATCTGCAGGAATACGCCGGTGTCGGGGCCGCCCTTGTGCAGCTGGCCGGTGGAGTGCAGGAATCGGGGACCATAGCCAAGGGTCACGGCGCGATGAAGGGCGTCGCGAAGCAGGGCCTGGATGGTGCGCAGGCCGGCGTCGTGGGTGGGCATGCGGTCGAGGTAGGCCTGGATGGAAATGTAGTCGCCCGGGCGGACGGAGCTGAGCCAACCGGTGAGGGCAGCAGTGAGGTCCGCAGCCTGGCTGCCGGCGGCGAGCACGCCGTTGGCACTGGGGCCGGCGGGAATGTCGAAGGGCGTGCCAGAGGCAGTGATCTGGCCGAGAACGCGATCCGTGTTGTCCTTGCTCTCGGCGACGCTCGGCTGGTCGAATGGATTTATGTCAAGCAGAGAGCCGGCGACCGCGGTGGCAAGTTCCCAGGTGAGGAAGTGGGCGCCGAGGTCGTGCGGATCGTCCAGCGGGAGGGTGATGACCGGGTGGCCGGCGCCGGCGAGCGTGTCGAGGCGCGCGGCACGGCCGTCATCGGGGTCGCCGGTCAGGGCGAGTTCCATGAAGACACGATCGTTGTCGTAGACGCCGGGATCGCCCAGCGGCTCGCCGTCGACGGGCACGATGCCCTGGCCTTCTTTGCCGGTGCTCTCGGCAACAAGCTGCTCGACCCAGGCGCCGACGGGCCGGAGGGAAGCGGAAGGGACGAGCGTCAGTTTGTCCCGGCCCGCCCCGGCGAGTGCTCCGAGCGCTACGCCGACGGTGACGGGTGGGTTGGTGTTGACCGAGGGGTTGGTGGCGGAGGTCTGACCGGCGGCGATGGCGCGGTCGAGTAGCGGCTCCAGGTCGATGCCGGCGAGCGCCGCCGGGACGAGTCCGAAGAAGGAGAGGGCGGAGTAACGGCCGCCGATGTCGGGCAGGTTGAGGAAGACGCGGGCGTAGGCCCGGTCCTGCGCGAGAGCGGCCAGGCTGGTTCCGGGATCGGTGATGGCGACAAAGTGGCGGCCGGGCGACTCAGCGCCGGCGGCGGCGTAACGCGACCAGAAGTACTCGGCGAGAGTTGCGGTTTCAAGGGTGCCGCCCGACTTGCTGGCGACGATGAACAGTGACCGGTCGAGGTCAAGATCAGACTCGACACGGCGGATCGCGGCGGGGTCGGTGGTGTCGAGGACCGTGAGTTGGGGCGAGCCCTCGGCCTGCGGGATGACGGAGGCCATGACCTCTGGGGCGAGGCTGCTGCCGCCCATGCCCAGGAGGACCACGTCGTCAACCTGTTCGGCGATCTCGGCGCTCCAAGCGGTGAGGTCGTCGACGCCGGCTCGCATGGTTTCGGCCACGCGCAGCCAACCCAGGCTGTCAGCGATCTGGTTCTGAACGAGGGGATTCTGCGTCCAGAGGGAGAGATCGGCGGCCCAAAGACGACGGGCGACGTCGTTGGCCTGGGCGCGATCCAAGGCTTCGGCCACGGCATCAGTCGCCGGGCCGAAACGAGCGGTAGGACCCTCGCCGGACATTGCCGCCTCAGTTCCTGGCTAGGAGGCGAGCGCCCCCGCCTTGGCCTCCAGGTCTTGCAGGAGGTCGTCGTACGAATCGATGAACTTCTGGACGCCCTCGTCCTGAAGCTGGTCCATGATGGCGTCCAGGTCGACGCCGAGCGCAGCCAGGCGTTCGAGGACACCGCCCCAATAGTCGGGGTCGCTGCTTACGGTGGGCTGCACCTCGCCCTGTTCGCGGAAGGCGTCCATGGTGACGGACGGCATGGTGTTGACGGTGTTGGGGCCGATGAGTTCGTCCACGTAGAGGGTGGCCGGGTACTCCGGATTCTTGGTACTGGTGCTGGCCCAGAGCGGGCGCTGCGGTTGGGCGCCGTCGGCGGCGAGGGCTTGGTAACGCTCGGAGGCGGAGATCTCTTCGAAGATCTCGTAGACGGCCTTGGAGTTGGCGATGGCGGCCTTGCCGAGGAGGGCGCGGATTTCGTCGGCGTCATCAGCTCGCTCCGCCAGGAGTTCCTCGAGTCGAGCGTCGACGGCGGTGTCGATGCGGCTGACGAAGGTGCTGGCCACGGAGGCGACATCGTCCACCGGTTCGCCGGCGGCGGCGCGGTTTTCGAGGGCGCTGAGGTAAGCGTCGACGACGCCGCGGTAGACGGCCTGGGCGAAGATGAGGGTGATATTGACGTTGACGCCTTCGGTGATCAGGGTCTCGACCGCGGGCAGGCCGGCCGGCGTGGCGGGGACCTTGATCATGAGGTTGGGACGGTCGACCGCGGCGACGAGGCGGCGGGCTTCCTCGACCGTGCCCTCGGTGTCGTGGGCCAGGCGCGGGGAGACTTCCAGGCTGACGAAGCCGTCGGTCATGCCGGACTCGTCGAAGACCGGGCGCAGCACGTCACAGGCGGCAGAAATGTCGTCAACGGCGATGGCCTCGAACATCTCCTCGGGCGAGAGGCCCTGGGCACCGAGGCGGCGGATGTCCTCGTCGTAGGTATCGCTGCCCTTGATGGCCTCCTGGAAGATCGTGGGATTGGAGGTCATGCCACGGACGCCCTCTTCGGCGACCAGACGGGCGAGTTCTCCCGAGTCCACCAGATCCCGGCTGAGGAAGTCCAGCCAGACGCTTTGACCATGCGCATGCAGTTCGTGCAGCGGGGTTTGCGACATCGAATCCTCCGGGGCCGAGCAGCGGTGGTCGGCCGAGGTCGATCGTGCAGGCGGGTGCCTTACACGAGTAAGTCTGCTACGGCAATCGTACCAACGGGCCGCAAGCGGCATTTGCTGAGGGGCCGAGGTGTTTTGACCGCCTTGACTGCACGGCTGCGAGGAGGAACGAGGCCTCGGCATAGAACCGCTCGCGCGGGCGAGGCCGCTATCCGTCGTCCCGTATCAGGGGCTGAGGCGTTCGCCGCGTTCGAGGGCCTGGACCTTGCGGAGGCGGCGGACGTAGCGCTCTTCATCAGCGGCGAACTCGGCGCCGAGGAAGGCGTCGATGAGTTCCTCGATGAGCGAGAGTCCGACGATGCCGGAGCCGAGGCAGAGGATGTTCATGTCGTCGTGCTCGACGCCCTGGCGGGCGGAATAGGTGTCGTGGCACATGCCGGCGCGGGCGCCCGCGACCTTGTTGGCGGCGACGCAGGCGCCGACGCCGCTGCCGCAAACGATGACGCCGCGGTCGGCCCGGCCGGAGGCGACGGCTTCGGCGACCACGGCGGCGTAGTCGGGGTAGTCCACGGACTCATCGGAGTGGGCGCCGAAGTCGATGACCTCGCAGCCGGCGGCGCGCAGGATCGAGACGAGATCGGACTTGATGGCAAAGCCGCGGTGGTCCACGCCGATGGCGACGTTCATGGGTGTCTCCGGGGGTTGGCCGTGCTCAGGGGCAGTTTCCGCGACCGGGGCATCGTTTGCACGTCTGGCCGGGGCTCAGCGGGCCTCGAGGCCACCTAACCCGGCCATGCGCTGGTAGAGCCGACGCTGACGGGCGCGGGCATCCCGGTAGACGGCGTGGTGGTCGAGGTTCGGTTTGAATGGCTGGTCGCTTTCGATTATCTCGTTTGCCGGGAGGGGATGACCGAGAGACTGCAATGCCCAGATGGCGGCGCCGCGGCTGGTGGGTTCGGCGACGGCGGAGCGGATGACGGGACGGCCGAGGACGTCGGCGAGGATCTGGGTCCAGCGGTCGGACCGTTGCAGGGCGCCGCCGGAGACGTGGACGACGTGGGGTTCGCCGATGACGGGGACGAGCAGGTCGTAGATGGCGGCGAGGCGGTAGGTGACGGCTTCGATGCCTGCCAGGAGCAGGTCGGCGGGCTGGGTGTTGAGGCGGGCGCCGTGAATGGTGGCGCGGGCCGAGTCGTCCCAGCCGGGGCTGCGTTCGCCGGCGAGGAAGGGCAGCACGGTGAGGCCGTGGCCGTCCGGCGGCCGGTGGGCGATCACGTCGTCTGGATCGTCGCCGCGGACGCCGCGCAGCAGGTCGCGCAGCCAGGCGACGACGATACCGCCGTTGCTCTCCGCGCCGCCCAGCAGCGATCGCGACCGGTCGACGCGGTATTCCCAGAGTCCGGCCGGAACCGAGCGAACGGGGCCGGGCACCAGAGCGCGGACGGCGGCGCTGGTGCCGATGTTGAACACGATGGCGTCGGCTTCGGCGGGGGCGGTGCCGAGGTTGCTGCAGAGGCCGTCACCGAGGGCCGGGTACCAGGGAATGTCGGCGAGCGTGGGCCAGCGTTGACCCCAGGGTTCGGCAAGACCTCGCAACGGCTCGCCGGCTGGATCAATGGCGCCGAGCGAGCCGGGATCGACGTTGAGGGCACCGAGGGTGGCGAGGTCCCAATCGAGTTCACGACGGTTCAACATGCCGGACCAGGCGGCGAGGCTGAGCCCCAGGCCGCACGGCCGGCCGAAGAGGCGCTGCCAGGCGTACTCGGCAAAGGTGATCCAGCGGGCGACCTGGCGAACCACGTGGGGCTGGGTGCGGCGCAGCCAGCGCAAGCGGGCGGGCAGGTAGCTGGCGTGGATGGGCGTGCCGGTGCGGTCGTAGGTGCCGGCTAAGTCCCACTCTTGTCGGAGGACGGCGGCGTCATCCGCGCAGCGGGTGTCGGCATAGGTGTAGATAGGGGTTCGGGGCTCGCCGGCGGCCGTTACGCCAAGCACGCTGGAGGCAAAGACACTGGCGCCGACGCCCTGGATGGCGGTGGATTGGGGCCCCAGTCTTTGGAGCGCGACGTCGATGGCCTGGACGAGTCGATCGAGAAGAGCGTCTGCATCGATCTGGACGCCGCCGTCGGGCGTGGTGTCAAAGCTGGAGGCGATTTGCGCCTCGCTGCCAGGGATCGGTGAGCCATCGGCGGTATGCGCGGCGGCGCGGACCGAGGAACTGCCGACATCGATGCTCAGAACCAGAGGCGACCGGCTGACCGAAGGCTCACTCGCCACGACGAAATCCCAGCCCAGGCGGCGTGGCGTCAGTTTAGGGCGGGAGCCTCCCTATACTTCCCGGCGCCCAGCCGCGGCGGAGCGACACGCGTGATGACCCGAGCGTGCGACCTGCTGGTGGTTGGGGGTGGTCCGGCAGGTGCGGCCGCGGCGATCGCCGCACGACGGGCAGCGCCGGAACTCAGCACGGTGGTGCTGGACCGCCAGAAGTTTCCCAGGGACAAAGCGTGCGGCGACGGCCTGGGACCGGGCGTGGTGGCGCGCCTGGCGGACCTGGACGCCACCGGAATCGTGCGGGGACGCCGTCCGGTCGAGCGACTGAAGATCGTTGCGCCGTCGGGCGCCGAAGTCGTAGGCGACCTGCCGGCCATTGGCAGGAGCGCGCGGGGCTACGTGGTGCCGAGGTCGGAATTCGACCGTGACCTGCTGGCCCACGCCCGCGATGCCGGCGCCGAGGTGTTGACCGAGAGCCGGCTGGAGGGTTTGGCGTCTCCCGAAGATGGCCCGGTTCGCGTCACATCGAGCGGGTCGAACGGATCGGAATCCATCGAGGCACGGGCCGTTATCGCCGCCGATGGGGCTCGGTCGGACGTGCGGCGACTGTTGGGCGTGGCCTACAACGACCCGGCGCACACGGGCGTGGCGATTCGGGCCTACGTGGAGCGGCCCGGCGGGTTCGAGCACATGGCGTTCTACTTCAAGCGCGAATTGCTACCGGCGTACGGCTGGATATTTCCGATCGACGAGCAGGGCGCCAATGTTGGCGTGATGATCGACGCCGCGCGTTTTCAACGGCAGGAGCGCAGCCTGCCTGAACTGTTACGCGGTTTTTTGCAATCGAGCGGGCACGCGGACCTGGAGCCGAAACGGTCGCGGGCCTACATGCTGCCGTTCGCCAGCGAGATCCCGCCGCTGGCGCACGGGCGGGTCGCGCTGGCGGGGGACGCAGGGTCGATGATCAATCCGTTCTCGGGTGAGGGGATCGCCTACGGGATGGCGGCCGGCATGGAGGCGGCGACCCGCGCGGCGCGGGCGCTGCGGTCTGGAACGGGCAAGCAACCATTCCAGGGCTACGACGCCTGGTTTCGTCAGCGCTTCGGCGAGCACTTTCGCGCGTCGGCGCGAGCCAAGCGGCTGGCGCAGCAGGCCTGGATTGCAGATTTTGGGGTGCGGGCGGCGAGGCGCAGGCCGGAGTTCGTACGGGAGGGCATCGAGCTGCTGGTCGGTGAGGGCACGGTGCTTTCGTGGCGGAGCCTGGCGCGGCTGCTCGTGCACGGACGGACCCAGGGAATCCCTCGCGGACCGCGGATAGCGGCCTGAGATTGCCGTGCCGGGGCGGCAAGGCTCAGGTCACGCGCGCTTCGCCGGCGTTTCGTCTTCGCTGTTCGTGGAGATGGCCTGTGACACGTCCGCTGCGTCGGCGGATGCCGCTTTGGGCCGGTCCTCCGCCGGTTCGGTCGGCGCGGCCGCCTCGTGGGAGCCGGCGGAGGCGGCCGGCGCTTGGGGAGGCGGGGCGCTGGTCGGGGGCTCCGTGGGTTCGCCGCGCAGACGGTCACCGATCTCGGTCAGAGCGGAGTCGACGCGTTTGACGACGGCCTGGGTGCGCTCATGTCTGAGGGCGTCGTCCACGCGGTGCATGGCTTTGTCGCCAAACGTCGCCATCTCACCGCGAAGCCGGCGAGCCTCCTCGCTCTCAAGGCCGGCCTCAACGCGCGATTTGGCTTCGGTAAGACGCGAGCGGACTTTTTCACCGCGTTCGCCGCCGACTTCGTCGCCCACCCGCTTGATCAGGCCATCAAGGCGACGCCCCCAGCCTTTTTCGTCCTTGTCTTCCGCGCTCATGGTGTCACCTGGTACGACGGATTCGTCGATTAGAGCTTACTGCGGCGGCTCGTGCTACCGTCGCGCCGCCGGACCCTGGAGTCGTCGCCCATGAGCACGCCGCGCCGAATCGCCGTTATCGAAGTCAACCACTGGCACTCCACCTACGACGCCGCCTACCTGACGGTGCTGCAGAACCTGGACCTGGACATCGAGCTGGTCGGGGTGTCTGATAGCGACGCCGCGATAGCCGAGGACCGAGCGCGCCGCTACGAGACGACGGCGTTTACCGATTACCGCGAAATGATCGAGGCGACGAAGCCGGAGTTCGTGATTGCCCTTGGACGGCACGTGGAGATGCCGGAGATCGCGGGGTACCTGATCGAGGCGGACATCCCGTTCATGATGGAAAAACCGATGGGGACCAACGCGGGGGTCGTGAGCGGCCTGGCGGACCTGGCGGAGGCGCGGGGTGCGTGGGTTTCGGTGCCGTTTCCCAACCGGCAGTCGCCGTGGGCGGCGAAGGCACGCGAGATGATTGCGGCCGACGAGTTCGGGCCGATCTCGCACATCGTGTTTCGAATCATCCGGCCGACCATGCAGCGTTATGTCGAGTGGGATTCGCCGTGGATGCTGGACCGCTCGCAGGCGGGCGGGGGTGCGCTGACGAACCTGGGCGGCCACGGCATGGACATGTCCCGGTTTCTGCTGGGCGAGGACGTGCAGGTGGTGTCGGCGGTGATCAGCAACATCGTGCATGCATCCGAGGTCGAGGACTACGCACTGGCGACGCTGCGCAGCAGCAGTGGGACGCTGGTGCACGTGGAGGTGGGCTACACGATGCCCACGTGGCCCGCGAACGAGTCGGACTCCGAGATGAAGGTGGCGGGCGCGAACGCCATGCTGCAAGCGGTTCCCGACGGTCTGCAGATCCTGGCGCCGGGTCGGAACGAGCACCTGGACACGCCGGTGACGGTGCTGTCCGCCTATCCGGGGTTCGTGCGCGACTGCCTGGAACGGGTGGGGCGCGGAGACCCCGCGGCGATCACGCCCAGGGACTGCGCGAACGCGGTGCAGCTAATCGATGACGCGTACCGGGCGGCCGGCCGGGTCTAGTCCGGCTTAGTCGTTCGGCTCCAGCCGTCGGACGGTTGACAGGCTGCTCTCGGCGGATGTTCGTGGGTCGGCTAATGCCATGTTGACTTCGACGCTGACGGGGCCGTCGTAGGGCGCCTCGACGACCGCGCGAAGCGCGTTGCTGACCCAGGCCTCGTCTTGGACCCCTTCCAACAGGCCGAGGTGCAGGTCGCTCCGGGCGTCGTTGTCGTTGACGTGGACGTACTGGAGGCGGTCGCCGGCGGCCTGCATCGACTCGGCGACGGACTCGCCGGCGATCTGGTTGTGGCCGACGTCAAGCAGCATGTAGAGGTTGTCGTGGCCGCAGGCCGTGATGAAGTCGAGCGTCGCGCGCACGGTGGGGAGGCCGCGGCCGGGGAAGTGCTCGATGCCGAGGCGGATTCCGGCGCGTTGGGCTTCATCGGCCAGGGTAAGCGCCGATTCACGGTAGGCCGCGATGGCCGGGGCGTCGGGCGTGGCGGGGGGCGCGAGGTAGACATCGGGAATGCCGAGGCCCTGGGCTTCGCGGATGCCGGTCAGAACGTGGTCCACGGCGATCTGACGGGCCGGCTCGGAGGTCGCGTCCAGCAGGGCGCCGTCGGGCATGAGGTGGGCGACCGCCATGCAGGTGATTGGGAGGGTTCGTTCCATTGCCGATAGCCGGCTATAGCCGGGGCGGACATCCACGGACTCGAATCCGGCGGCGGCGGCGAACTCGGTGGCGACGGCCGGGTCGTCAGGCAGCCCCCACAGGCAGAACGCGACTTGCAGGCTCATGGGCGGCAGTTTCTCACGCGTCGGACGGGGCCGACGCCCAGCCGCGGGTGCGCTGGACGGCGCGGCGCCAGTTGGGGCGGCTGATGGTCAGCGCTTCCCGACCCGGCTCGAAAAGCGTTGGCGCGGGGCGCAGCGCGCGCAACTCGTCCACGCTAGACCAGACGCCCTGGGCCAGGCCGGCCAGGTAGGCCGCGCCAAGGGCTGTGGTTTCGATGTCCGCAGGTCGGGCGACCGAGCGGGCAGCGCTGGCGGCCTGGAGGTGCAGGAGCAAGTCGTTGGCAGCGGCGCCGCCGTCGACGAGCAGTTGGCCGCTAAGCGCCGGCATCAGGTCCAGTACGTCCTGGACCTGATGCACGATGGCTTCGAGGGCGGCACGGGCCAGGTGGGCAGCCGTGACGCCGCGCGTGAGGCCAAGGATTGCACCGCGGGCATCGGGATCCCAGTAGGGCGCGCCCAGTCCTGTGAAGGCCGGCACGATCACCGCGCCGGCGGTGTCAGGCACGGCGCGCGCCAGCGCTTCAATTTCGGGCGCATCACCAATCAGACCCAGCTCGTCGCGCAGCCACTGCACCAGCGCGCCTCCGGTGAACACGCTGCCTTCGTAGGCATAGGTCAGGCCCTTCGGCCGGCCGAGTGCCACGGTGGTTAACAGGTGGTCGATGTCTTGCGGGCGCTTGTTGCCGGCGTGCTGGAGCAGGAAGCAGCCGGTGCCGTAGGTGACCTTGGCCTCGCCGGGCGAGACGGCGAGATGGCCGAAGAGGGCGGCCTGCTGGTCGCCGGCGATTCCGCTGATCGGGATGCCGGGAGCAACCGGCGCGTCGCGGCCGGTCAGGGCGCACTCCCCTTCCGACGGCACGATCTCCGGCAGCGCGTGCGACGGAATCCCAAACAGCTCGGTCATGTCAGACGACCAGTGGCCGGTGTCGAGATCCATCAGCAGGGTTCGGGAAGCATTGGTGACATCCGAGACGTGCGCGCCGCCGGTCAGGCGAGCAATCAGCCAGGCGTCCACTGTTCCCAGGCGCAGGCGACCGGCATCACGGGCGGCGGCAACGTCAGGCACGTGCTTCAACATCCAGCCGAATTTGCCGGCGCTGAAATAGGGGCTGGGCCGCAGGCCGGTGGCTTCGCGTACGGCAACGCCCTGACCGTTCGCTTCCAGTTCGGCCATCTGGGGAGCCGTGCGAACGTCCTGCCAGACGATGGCGGGGCCGAGCGGCTGGAGTGTGGCCGCGTCCCAGGCCACGGCGGTCTCGCGCTGATTGGTAATGCCAATCGCTGCCACGGCTCCAGCCGGCGCGACCTCAAGGGCCTGGCGTGCGGAGCGCTGCACACCGTCCCAAATCTGGTTGGGGTCGTGCTCCACCCAGCCGGGACGCGGGTAGCTCTGATCGACCGGCGCGTAGGCGCGGCCGACGATGCGGGTGTCCTCGTCGATGACCAGGGTCGTGGTGCCCGTCGTGCCTTGATCGATGGCAAGAATCACGGAGGACCAACCCGTAAGCCTCCCGGGGCAGGCGTACGGTAGCATCGGCGCCGCGCGCCCAAAGGGCCGCGAAAAGGGGGGCGAGTGGTCCTGAGCGATCGGGCTCTACGCGAGGCGATCGCGTCAGGCCGTCTAAACGTCACCCCGCTCGACGAAACCGCGATTCAGCCATCGAGCATTGACCTGCGGCTTGGGCCTGTGTTCCAGGTCTTTGTGAATCAGACCGAGACGCACATCGATCCCAGGTTGAACCAACCGGACCTGACCAAGACCGTCGAGGTCGACGAGGGCGCCAGTTTCGTCCTCCACCCCGGCGAATTCGTGCTGGGCGGCACGGTGGAAACTATCCAGATGTCGGACGACCTCGTGGGCCGCATCGAGGGCAAGAGTTCGCTCGGGCGGCTAGGATTGATGGTGCACAGCACCGCGGGTTATGTGGACCCTGGCTTTCGCGGCAGCCTGACGCTGGAGTTGTCGAATCACGCAAACCTGCCCATCCTGCTGTGGCCCGGCATGCGGGTCAGCCAGCTTTCGGTGATGCAACTCACGAGCCCGGCGGAACGTCCGTACGGCTCGCCGGGTTTGGACAGCAAGTATCAGGACCAGCGGGGATCGACCCCCAGCCGATCGCACCTTGGATTCGCCCGTCGCGACGTCCACACGGCATAGGAGTAACCAATGGCAGAAGCCACCGACCAGCCCGCAGTAGCCGCCGGCAGTGAAGAACCCTTCCTCGAATCGTCAGGCGGCGTGATCTTCCGCCAGAAGAATGGCCAGATTCAGGTGGCCGTGGTCCAGACCCAGCGCGGAGCCTGGGTCCTGCCCAAAGGCGCCGTCGAGCCGGGCGAAGCGCCCAAGGACGCGGCGGTGCGTGAAGTCCTGGAGGAAACCGGCATCGTGGGCGAAGTAGTGGACGACCTGGGCGAGATTCGTTACGAAGTCCGTCCCGACCTGTGGACGGGGTTTGTACCGAAAGTCGTGCATCAGTACCTGCTGCGGTCCACCGGTGGCAGCATTCGTCCCGACCCGGCTGAGCACGTGGAAGCGCGCTGGGTCGCGATGCAGGACGCGGTGCGCATGCTGCATCACGTCAATGAGCGCACGATCATGCTTCGGGCCGAAGACCTGCTGAGCCGTCAGAACCCAGAGAACGTGGGTGCCTAGGGCCTCTAAGTGGAGACGCGCGGGCCGCGGGCTGGTTCTGGCCGCGGCGCTTGCGCTCGGGTTCACGGTTTTCGGCGGCGGCGATGCGGGGCCGGTGTCGCGTCCGGCGTCGGGCACCCTGCGGCTCCCGGCCAACGAGCCGCTGACTCTCGATCCGGTTCACGTGCGCGACACCGGCTCGGCCGAGTACGTGCAGGAAATTTTCGCCGGCCTCACGCGCATTGCGTCCGACTTGTCGGTCGAACCCGACCTGGCGTCGGGCTGGACCCTCAGCGCCAACGGCCTGACGTACACCTTCACCATTCGCCGGCAGGCCAGCTTTCACGATGGAACGCCGTTGACCGCAAAGGACGTCGCATGGTCGTGGCGCCGCGCCCTGGACCCCGATACCGGTTCGCTGTCCGGACCAGTGTTCCTGGAAGACATCGAGGGCGCGTCGGCGTATGCGGCTGGTGAGGCTGACTCGGTCTCGGGGCTGCGGGTTCGCGGCACGCGGACGCTTGAGGTCACGTTGACCGCACCGTTGTCATTCTTCCCGAGCAAGCTGAGTGCCGGCCCGACGCTTGTCGTGGACCAACGCAACGTCACGGCGACCGGCGAGTGGTGGCGCTCGCCGAACGGATCGGGTCCGTACCAACTCCTCGACTGGCGCCCGGAAGAGCTCATCACGCTGGGCCGGGCGGATACGGCTCCCTGGCGGCCAGGTGGACCGGCCATCGTTGAGTTCCATCAGCTCGACGTCGGCGAGGGCTTGTTGCTGTACGAGAGCGACGAGCTCGACCTGGTCTCCATTGGAGCGGCCAATCTCGACCGGTTTCGCGACCCGAACGAACCGCGCAGCGGCCACTTGCTAAGTACGCCCGACCTGGCCTTCCAATACCTTGGCTTCAACACCACGCTGGCGCCCCTCGACGACGTGCACGTGCGCCGGGCCCTGGCCCTGGCCACCGACCGGCCGTTCATTAACGAGGTCGTACTGGCCGGAACGCAACGGGAAGCAAGGGGCGTCATCCCGCCGGGCTTGCCAGGTCACCGTCCGGGCTTCGAAGGCCTCGCATTTGACCTGGAGGCGGCGAAGGCCGAACTCGAGAAGTCGAGCTACGGCGGCGCCCACAACCTGCCGCCCATTACCGTGGTGGCATCGGGCGCCGGCCTGTCCGGAAATCCATTCGTGGAGGTCATCGTCGATCCGTGGCGTACCGAACTGGGTGTGAACGTCCTGATCGAGGTGCGCTCCTTCGACGATCTGGTCACGACGTTGGACGAACCGGATCACGACATCCAGGCATTTTTCCTCGGGTGGTCAGCCGATTTTCCCGACGCCTCCAACTTCACCGACGAGCTGTTCGGGTCCGACCGACCGGACAACTCGTGGCGCCTGTCGGACGCTGTCGTCGATAACCTCATACAGAAGGCCCGCGTGGCTGCTACAAACGCTGAGCGCATGGCGTACTACGGAGAGATCGAAACCCGAGTCATCGAGCAGGGGGTGCTCATTCCGCTGCTGTTCTTTGTATCGCACGAGCTCGTGCAGCCCGGGGTGGAAGGTTATGCCGGCCGCCCGATGACGCGAGAGTGGCTCACCGAGCTGACGATCGCCAGTTGAGCCCATGCCGCTGAACCGTCGACGGTTCGTGGGCCTGGCCGGTGGCGGCGTTGCCCTGGCGGCCCTGGCGGCGTGCGAGGGACCGCTGGACTCGGACAGCGACGCCAACGGCCGCCGGCTCGAGCTGCTCCTGGACGAGCCGGCCACCATCGACCCGGCGCTGGTCGCGCAGCCGCAAGAGGCAACCGTCGCCGAGGCTCTGTTCGAGCCGCTCGTACGCGTCGGCGAAGGTGGAGTGGCACTGCCGGCCGCCGCCGAATCGTGGCAGATCACGGACGCCGGGCACGCCTACCAGTTCAATCTTTCGGGGAGCGGCCGATGGACGTCAGGCGAGGCCGTCTCGTCAGACGACTTCGTCTGGTCGTGGCGGCGCAACCTGGCGCCGGAACTGGGCGCCACGTTCAACTACCTCCTGTTCCCGATCAGGGGAGCGGAGAGCTATGCCGGCGGCGGCCGCAATCGTGACGAGCCGGAGATCCGCGCGCCGGACACGTCGACTTTGCGGGTGCATCTCAGAAACCCAACGCCCGGATTCCTGGCGCGGGTGGCGACATCGACATTTGTGCCGCTGCCGCGAGCGGAGATCGAAGGCACCGGTGCATCGTGGACCGATCCGATCCGAATTCGCAGCAACGGGCCGTACAAGCTGGCGCAGTGGGACCGCGGCCTGGGCATGGCGCTGCATCAAAATCCGCACTACGGCGGTGCAACGCCGCCGGTGTTTAGCGACGTAGTGATTCGATTCCCCCGGTCTGCCGACTCGCGGCTGCAGGACTTTCATGCCAGTCCGGTGCACGCCGCCAGCGTAAGCGGGGCGGACTACAGATCGGCGATGGCCAATTCGGACCTGCGACCGCAGGTGCGGCTGTTCGAGCGTGCGGGCACATGGTTCATCGTCTTCAACACGCGCAAGGCGCCCTGGGACAAGGTGGCCGTTCGGCGGGCGTTATCGCTGGCGCTCGACCGGGAGGCGTTGACCGCGGCGGTGTTCGACCGGCCCACACTGCCAGCGCAGCGGCTGACGCCCGAAAGCGTCCTGGCGGCCGAGCCGGGCGGCGCGCCCAACGTCGACGAGGCGCGGGCCTTGCTGGCGAGTGCCGGGTTTCCCAACGGCGAAGGACTCCCACCCCTGCGCTTCACGTACCACCGCACCGACCAATGGGACCGGTTGGCCGCCGAGCTGGCCAGGGTATGGGGCGACACGCTGGGCGTGGCGGTCCAGCCCGACGTGCGCGAGTGGCGCGACTTCCTGGACTTCTCAAACGCGCCCGGAGATTTCGATGCCTACAGAGCCGGCTGGACCTCTGAATACCGCCATCCGTCCAACTGGCTGGATGACCTGTGGCGTTCGGATGCGGACTTCTTCCGCACGGGCTGGAGCAGCACCGAGTTCGACCGGCACCTAGCCACCGCAGCAACAACGACAGACGACAAAGCTCAGCGGGCGGCCTACGCGGCCGCCGACGCCCTGCTCGAAGCCGAGACCCCGGCGATTGCTGTAGGCCGCCACGCCTCGGCTTTTCTGCTCAAGCCTGAGGTGGCCGGATTCGGAATCGACCCGGTGAGCGGCGCGATCGACCTGGCGCACGTCTCGCTTGACGCCTAGGCGATCACGGCCGCAGCCCGCGGGTTAGCGCTCGATCGGCTGTCCGATCATCGAGCCCCACTCGGTCCAGGAGCCGTCGTAGTTGCGGACGTTGCCGACGCCCAGCAGCTCGTGCAGCGCGAACCAGGTGTGGGCCGAGCGCTCGCCGATCCGGCAGTAGGTGATAACGGGCGCGTCGCCGGTAGCGCCGAGCGGACCATAGATCTCAAGCAGCTCGTCGGCGGACTTGAATGTGCCGTCGGCTTCGTTGACGGCTGTCAGCCAGGGAACGTTGTCGGCGCCAGGGATGTGGCCGCCGCGCTGTGACAGTTCCTGAAGGCCCGGGGGAGCCAAGATCTCGCCGGTGAACTCGGCGGGCGAACGCACGTCCACCAGCACGGTGGAGCCGTCGCCAAGCGCGGCGCGGACATCAGGCTGCAGGACACGCAAGGACGGGTCGGCCTCGCCCGCCTCGTAGGTGGTGGACTCGACGACGGTCTCGTCGGTGGTCAGCTCACGGCCTTCCTGCTCCCACTTGAGCCGGCCGCCGTTCATAAGGCTCACGCGGTCATGGCCACCCATCTTGAACTGCCAGTAGGCGAAGGCCGCGAACCAGTTGTTGTTGTCGCCGTAGAGGATGACGTGGGTGTCGGCGGCGATGCCGGAGCTTTCGAGCAGCTCTTTCCACTGTTCGGGCGAAGCGATGTCACGCCGAATACCGTCGGAAAGCTGGGTTTCCCAGTTCCAACCCACGGCGCCGGGAATGTGCCCGGAGTCGTACGAGGACGTGTCGACGTCCACCTCGACCAGGCGGACGTCATCGTCGCCGCCATGGGCAGCGACCCAGTCGGTGTCGACGAGGGTGTTTGGATTTACATATTCGGCCATTGAGGCTACCTACCTGGGGATGCTGACTCGCCCGCGAGGATGCGGGGCCAATTCTTACATGAAAGCGAAGTCGTACTACATTCGAATCCGCAAGCGTGGGCTACAGTGCCCGCCGCCACCTTTACGGTCGAGGTCGCCCCATGCCCTCTAGCACCCGGCGCCAGCGCATCTTTCGGGGCACGGTGCTGGCGCTGGTGCTCCTGGCCGGAGTATTTCTTGCTCCAGCCCGGCTCGCGCAGGCGGAATCGCCGGCGGATTGGGCTACTGCTCATGGCTGGTTCTATTCGCAGGCCGGACCGGGCGACGGTCTCGGTTTCGAAGTGACGGATGCCGGGGACGTCCCGTACTGGACGTTTTTCCAGTCGGCCGGCGGCGTTGCACGGCTGGGATACCCGATTTCCAACCGCTGGTCGGCGGGTCCGTTGACGTTCCAGGCATTTCAGAAGGCGGTACTGCAATGGACGGTGGCCGACGGGGTGACGTTTGTGAACGTCTACGACGCGCTCAGCAGGGCCGGCCGGGACCCGTGGCTGAGAACCGCACGCGGCGTTCCATTTCCGCCGGACGCAGAGGAGGCGGACGGACGTTCGTTTGACGACGTGTTGGCGGAGCGGCTGGAGATGTTGAAGCCTTATCCGGAGATCGAGCGCCGCTGGTTCCGTTACGACCGCTGGCTGGATGCCTACGGCCTACCCTTAGTCGTCGAAGACCGAGACGACATTGTGGTGCTGCGGGCGCAGCGCGCGGTGTTCTGGCTGTGGCGCCCTGACTTCGAACCGGCGGTAAGCGCGCCCAACGTCGTCGTCTCCCACAGCGGATTGGACTTCCGGGACGGCGGCATGATTCCGGCCGAGGCGACCGTGGCGATCCCCGATCCGAACCTGGCCGGAACGACCGGACTGCTGGCGTTCCTAAGCAACCGCGACGGGGCCTGGAACCTGTGGACCATGACGCCAACCGGGACCGAGTTGACACAGCTCACGCAGACGGGCGGTCTAACCAGCCGCCCGAACTGGTCGCCGGATGGGCAGCGGATTGCCTTCTCCGCGTTTGCGAGCGGGAGCTACCAGGTCTTCGTGGCCGACAGCGACGGGGGCAATCCGCAACAGCTCACGAACACCGCGAGCACGGACTGGGAGGCCTGGTGGTCGCCCGACGGCGAGCGGCTGGCGTTCGCGAGTACGCGTACCGGCGAAAGCGAGATTTACACCATGCTGGCGGATGGCTCCGAACAGCGAATGATCGGCGATCAGGCCGGATTCCTTTGCTATCCCGCCTGGTCTCCAGACGGCACGCAGCTGATCTTTACGAGCGGATCCGACATCGTGACCGTGGACCTGGATGATCCTGTCAGGACGCGTTCGGTGATCAGCAGCGGGCGCGACCCGTCGTTCTCACCGGATGGCAGGCGCATCACGTTTGCTCGCTGGGTGGGGGAAGCGTTCGACGTGTTCGTGGCGGACGCGGACGGGTCAAACGAGGTTCGGCTGACAACAAACCCAGCCCCGGACTGGAACCCCGTGTTCTCACCCGACGGCGCGAAGATCGCGTTTGCCAGCTACCGGGATGCGAACTGGGAGATTTACACCGTTCGGGTCGACGGGACGGACCTGCAGCGGATCACGGAGAACCCGGCGTCGGACTACCTGCCGGCCTGGGGCAGCCCCCTACGAACCACCGACGAGGCGCGAGCGGGCAGCGGCGGCCGCTCCAAGTAGACCCACGTTTTCGCCGAGCGACCAGGGCTCGAGCCGCAGATTGGGCGCAGTGCTCTCTAGGAGATGCTCGCGGACGGTAGACCGGAGCGGATCGAACAGGAGGTCGCCGGCGTTAGCGATGCCGCCGCCGATGACCACCGTGTCCAGGTTGACGAGGTGGGCGACGTTGATGACACCAAAGCCGACGGCGCGTCCCGCCCGCTCCAGGGCGCTGACAGCGAGCGCATCGCCCTGTTGCGCGGCTTCCACCACGTCGCGGCCGGAGAGGTCGGTTTGGCCACTGAGGCTGCTGGAGCGGCCCACGGCGATCTGGTCCACGACCCAGGCCGCGATGTCGGGACCGGCGGCGATGGCCTCGATGCAGCCCCGGTTGCCGCAGTCGCAGAGCGGGCCTTCGAAGTCGACGGTCATGTGACCGAATTCACCGGCGCTGCCGTACGCGCCGTGCCAGAGCTCCCCGTCCAGGATCAGCCCGCCGCCCACCCCCGTGCTGACCGTGATGTAGAGCATGTTCATGGCGCCGCGTCCGACTCCGTACTGCCATTCGGCCAGCGCCGCGGCGTTGGCGTCGTTCTCGAGGAACGCCGGAAGGCCAAGGGCATCGCCGATTCGCGCCGCCAGCGGGACTTCCTTCCAACCCGGCAGATTGGGCGCCTCGTGAATGACGCCGGTGGCCCAGTCGAGCGGCCCGGGAGCGCCAATCCCGACAGCTGCGAGGTCCGAGGTTCTGACGGACGCGCGGGCCAGCGATTCATGCAGCACGGCAACAATGCGATCGATCACCGCGTCCGGCCCCTGCGACGCTTCAGTGGCGCCGGCCACGAAGCCCGCGATGCCGCCGTTCACGTCAACGACGGCCGCGCGCACGCTGGTCCCGCCAAGGTCGATAGCGCCGACCGGCCTGGACAGGTCAGGCATCAGAGGATCCCTTGACCGGCGGCGCCGCGAGTCCGGCTGGATCGCCTGCCCTTCGACGCTGCAGCGCCTGGACGAGTTCGAACAGCACCATGGCCATGAGGATGAAGGCCGGCGCGAGCAGCATGCCACCTCGCGGGCCGGCGGCGTCCGACGCGGCGCCGATCATGGGTGCGAGCAGCGCGCCGCCAACGCTGGCCATGGCCGCGAGGCCCCCGGCAAGGGCGCCGGCCATTTCAGGCCGAAGGCGCAGGCCGATTCCCAGGGCCGTAGGGAAGACCCCGCCAATTGTGGCTCCCGTCAGGACGAAGCCGAGGATGGCCAGGGCCGGCGAGACCGCCAGCGCCGCCAGCCCCGACATGCCCAGCGCAAGCACCAGCGACCAGCGAACGATGCTGGACGCACGCCAGGTGCCCGCCAGGCGGTAGACGACCAGGCGCCCGAGCAGCACGCCGATCCAGAAGGCGGTGACCGATGCCGCCGCGGCCACTCGCGGCAGTCCCTGGGTGCGTTCCATGTAGGCCCCGCCAAAGTCCCCGAACGCGATTTCGACACCCACGTACAGCAGCAGCACCAGTCCGAGAAGGACGGAGAGCGGCGAGGTAAGCCCGCGGACCATGCTGCGAAGGGGTGGGACCGCGTTGCCGCGGGGCGGGTAGGACAAGCGAACAAAAAACAGGGCACTGGTAGCGAACCAGGCGGCCACGACCAGATAGGCGACACGCCAGTTTTCGAAGGAAGCCAGGCAGACAGCCACGAGCGCGGGGGCCACGATGGCGCCGAGCGCGAACGCGGTGTTGAAGAGGTTGAGGGCGCGGGTGCTGCGTTCCCGCGCCAGGTCTGCGATCAGCGCCGTCGCCGCCGCCAGGCCGGGTCCAAACGTAGCCCCGATGAGAAAGCCGGCCGCCAGCAGCGAGCCGAACGTAGGGCTGGCCGCGAACCAGGACATGGACAGCGCGGCTCCGGCCGCGGAGGGGACCAGGACCGCGCGACGTCCCCACCGATCGCTCGCCGCACCGCCAGCCAGCGATCCAGCGATGAATCCGAAGGAAATGATGCTGATGATCAGGCTGATCTGGCTGTACGTAAGGCCGAAGTCCTCGACGATCGATTCAACCGACGGTCCAAACACGCTGATGGCGGCGCCACCGGCGGCGTAGAACCACATGCTGGCCGCCAGAATCATGGTGCCTGACTGGCTTTCAACGACCTTGCTGCTGTCAGCTACGCAGTTCGGCCGTGTGCAGCCGACGCGCAAGCAGCAGTAGGCAAAAGGCAACGCCAAGCGTGACCGGCATGACGGCTACCGCCGCGCGGACGGACACCGCGTCCGCAACGGCGCCGGCGAGCAGCGAGAGCCCGGCGAATCCCGTGCCGCCCATGGCGAGCATGAACCCGGCGATCATGCCGGCTGCCGACGGTCGATAGCGCACCCCCAGCCCGACCACGGTGGTAAAGGCCGGTCCGGCCACCAGACCGGCCAACACCGCGGCGGCCAGGATTGCCGCGGGCTGCGGAACAGCGGCCACGACGATCGCGCAGATCAGCGAAAGGCCCGCACTGCCAAGGGCCAAATCGTAGGCCTGGACTCGGAGCGCCAGCCACGCCCCGATGATCCGCCCGAGCGAAATCCCGAGCCAGAAGGCCGCGACCAGGGTGGCCGCGGCCGGGCGCGAGAAGCCGTGATCGGCCTCCAGGTACGCGGCCAGGAACCCGCCGAGCCCAAGCTGCATGCTGAAGTAGCCGATGATGACCATGCCGAGGAGGATTGGCACGGGACGCATCACGGCGGAGCCGAGAGAATCACCAACGGCGCGACGCGCGGTCGTGGCCGGAATGCGCGCGGACAGCAGCACGACCGCCGCCAGCATGACCAGCAGGGCCGCGGCCAGGTAGCCGCCGCGCCACCCGATCGGCGTCTGCAGCAGCGCGCCGACCAACGGCGGCGCGGTGAGCGCGCCGAAACCAAACGGCATCTGCGAGATCGTCATGGCGCGGCCGGTTGCGTCGCCGGCAACATCCGAAATGGTTGCGGTGAGCGGGGCCTCCGTTAGCCCGAAGCCAAAGCCGTTCAGGCAGGTTCCGATCAGCAGTACCCCCAGCGCCGGCGAAACGCCGGATGTCAGCAAGCCGATGACGAGCAGGGTCACCCCCGTGGTGAGCGTGGCACGTCGTCCCAGCCGATCCGCCACCAGCCCGCCCATGATGGTTCCGCTGGCGTATGAGATCGAGGGCACGATCAAGGTCAGGACCACCAGCAGATAGGTGAGGTTGAAGTCGGCGCGCACCGCCTCGAGCGATGGACCCGGCATCGCCAGCAGGAGGCCGACGGTGAAATAGAACGGCATGGAACGCGGCACGACCGAGCGCCGCCCGCCGATGGTCATGCGCGAGCCAGCCGCGGCGATGCGTCCGGGGCGCTAGCCGCGCTGTTCAAATGCGTCGGTCTCGACGATCGAATCGTGCGCGTCGAAGCCGAACGAGGTTGCCGGCTCGATGACCTCGCAGTTCCCCGGCAGGTCGTTGAGCACGCCCTCGCTGACCCAGAAGGTCTCCAGTTCAAGGGTGTTCCGAATCCGCCCGATGCGGAGCGGCTGATTGGTGGATCGGGCGGCTAGGTGCAGGACCGTCTCGTAACACGCGCGGTCGGAGGGCAGTGTCAGCGGAACCTTGGCCGCGTGCAGCGCCATGGCCGTGAGCGTATTCATAGCCAGGGCCTCGTGGTCGATGGCGTCGGCCAGCTTGCGGCTGCAGAGATCGGCCAAGCCAATGCCGACGGCGTTGCCGTGCGACTCGGGCGTGAGGCCCAGGACGGCCAGCCAGCCGTAGTCGGGTTTGCGGTCAAGCTCGCTCAGACGGCGCCACATGCCGACGACGTTCGGGTCCATGCCGGAACCCGAGATGTTCTTGCCCATGCGGTCGATGAGCAGGCCGTCGAGCTTGTCGAGAGGAAGCCGGGGCATGAGCTTGCGAGCGAGCTTGAGAAGGTTCTGGTCGGTGGCGTGGAAGGCCTCAGGGGGTACAACTTCGGCGCGGGCAGGCCGGTCAAAGGCATTCTCGACCAGGGCCACGCCGCAAAGCAGGTGGCTGGAAGCAACCGTCAGGGCCGCTGCCTCGGGAATGCCCGTCGCCAACGGGTGCGCGTGCAGCGATTCGGCGCCGCGGCGGTTGCCAAGCCCAATGACACTCATCTTGCAGAGGCCGCTCTCGATGGGACCGCGGAATCCGGTGTGGGGCTTGACCCGGCCAATCACGATCGCGCCGTCGGCCGCCGCCGCCTCGGCGTCCAGGTGGACGGTGATGCCTGAGGCCGTTGTGCCTAGGACCACGGTGTCCATGGTCGCCCGCACCGGCGCGCCCACGCTCTGCTCGTGCACCCCGTAGTCGGCCAGGACGGATGCCTGCCCCTCGGCGGTGCCGCCCCCGTGGCTGCCCATGGCCGGAACGACAAAGGGACAAAGCCCCGCTTCCCTGAGTCCCCGAGCGAGGGTCCGTACAACCTGGACGACGGGCGACACGCCCCGGGAGCCAACGGCGATGGCCACCGACGCGCCGTCGGGCAGTGCGGCCCGGTCGAGTTGCCGGCGCAGTCCGACGGTCAGGTGACCTTCGAGGTCATCCAGTTCGACGGTGTCGAAGGCTTGCCGAACAAGGTGCATCCGGGGTCCAGGCTCCATGGCGAAAGTCTAGCCAAGGGGTTCGGCGGCTGAGACTCGGCGCATCGCCAAGAGACAAGCCATTTCCTGGGTCACCTGGACAACTCGATGCGCCATGGCCGGCAGCCCTTCGAGCTGAAGGTCACGGGATCCTGCCTGTAGTGGGGGCTTTCCCGGATGCCCTCACTGAATGCCAGGTCACGAATACTGAGCCGATCCGGGCTTTGGATGACGCGGTTCAGGCGCTTGCTGCCTCCTGACTCGATCCACGTGAGCTTTACCGTGCAGGGCAGTCCCGCGTTGCCGGGCGGCTCGGATACGAGGGTCATTTGGGTGGTCAGGAATTCAGGAAGTGCTTCCGTTCCTTCCGAAATGCCGTGCACCACGCGAATCTCGCGCCGTTCCGCCAGGACATTCAGCCACAGGTTATAGCCCAGCAAGAATAGTCCAATGAGTGCGACACCCAAGACGAGCGCACCCAACGTGCGGCGACTACGCCGCTGCCGCTGCGCCATCACCTTCGCGGCCTGGGATCGCACGGCCGGGTCGCGGCGCACCGGCGGCGCACGGCTGACGGCCGGCTCCGCGGCGTGGGTACGGGCGTCAGGAAGCTCTGCGGCGCGACCGCCAACCAGAAAATGGACCCAGTGAAACGCGCCCTTCATCAGGTGAACTGCGGCGTTCACAGCCAGGACGAACGCGGCCCCGAATATCACCCAGCCGGCAACGACCACCAGCAAGGCGATCACCACAATGATCGCGGCGACTACAAACGAAGGTCCGGTTAAGTCCAAGTTCTCGCCAATTCGCCGCTAGGAATAGCGCCAGAGGTCGGGTCAGCGGCGGCAGGCCTTCAAACTACCAGAGCACGGATGAGGTCCATCGAACGGGCTAGGCGAGCAGGACTTGCGCACGCGACAACCGGACGAGGCGGGCGGGCGGCGAGCCGCGCTAGTTCGGGTTAGTTGGCGAGTTGAACGATCAAGGTGACGATCGCCGCCCCCGCCGCGCTGAGAGCCGAGACGAGACACGCAATCAAAAGCCCGGCGGCCCAACGGGTGAGAGAGGTCTTCAGTTCCTGCAGGTCGGCTTTGGTCGCCAGGTGCGCGTAGTTCGCTTCCAAGCGGGCAACGCGCTCTTCGATAGGCATGGTCGCCATGGCGGGCACTACCTTCGCACGGCCACGCCCGGATGCGACCTTGCAACTCTGCCGTGCAGGACGACGGTACCACTTGCTCGAAAGCACGAGTAAGAGCCGTCGGCGGAGAGGTGAGCGACCACGACGATCTGTGTTGCGGCCGATGCCTACTGGAAGAGTCGGGAACGATAGGGCACGCTGGCGAACAGGATGCGGGTTGCGGTCGTAACGGATATTCACGGCAACCGCCACGCGATGTCCGCGGTGTTGGCCGACTTGCGGCGGGTGGGCGCGGACGAGGTGGTGTTTGGCGGCGACGCGGCGCTGTTCGGCTCAAGGCCGCGCGAGTGCTGGGAACGCGTGCTCGATCTCGGCTGGAGTTGCGTGCAAGGAAATACGGACCGCTATATCGCCGACCTGCCGTCCAAGCTGGCAGCCCTCGGCGATCCGGACGGCGCACAAGCAAGGTTGTTGCGCGCCAACGTGGCCTGGGCTGCCGAGCGGCTGGGCCCGGCCCTGGTCCACAGGCTGGGCGCTATGGCGCGACAGGCAAGCATCGAGTCGCCGGCCGGCACGCTGCTGGTCGTGCACGGGTCGCCGGGTGACGACGAGACCGGCTGGAGCCGCCACGACGACGAGCAGACCGTCGCCGCCGTCATCGGTCCCACGGAGGCGGCGGCCGTGGCGAGCGGGCACACGCACACCGCCATGATCCGACACGCCGGCCACGTGCTGGCCGTGAACTGCGGCGCCGTGGGGCGCTCCCACGACGGGCAGCCCGGACTGGCGACGTACGCGGTCCTGGACGACGCCGCCGGACGCTGGTCGGCGGAACTGCGACGTGTCGACTACGACTTCCGCTTGGCGCACGCCGAGGTGAAGAGTTTCGGGGTTCCCATTCCGGATGCGTTCGCGAGCACGCTGTTGACCGGCATCGCGCCGGCCTGAGCGCCCGCGTTTGACGCCCAAGTCATCCGCTAAGAGCGCCGCCAGGAACGCGAAGGCTTTGGAGGGCCCGGCCTATCTGGCATTGAGATGGCGGAGCATCTCCGCTGTGCTTGTCACGTCGGCGCTGACTCCAGGGCTGGCGCTGGCCTTGCTGCCGTTGGACGCCCACAACGGGCTTTTCGGGAGTATCTTCGATATATCCATGACTGCCCTATCCGTCCGCAGCCTGGGACTGTTCGCGCTGTTCCTGGGCTTGTTGCTGACCGTTCGCGGCGCACGTTCGGGCGCAGATCCGTCGGCGTGAGAGACGTCGTCCGCTCGCGCGTCCTCTGGGCCTCCGTCGGGTCAATCTCGTTAGCGGTGGTCCTGCTCATCACGCTCGCACCGGCGCGAGATTTCACGCATACGGTGTTGGGCTGGTTACGGGTAACCCCGCTTGAGATCAAAGACGACGCCGATGCCACCGATGCATCGGCCCCGACGACGCCCGCAACACCAGCACCCACGCTGGCCGACGTGGTCGAGATCGTGCGCGTGGAACCCACCAGCACGATCCAGGACGCAACAACGGCGGACATTGGCGACCTCCCATTCGAAGTCCTCGGCCTCGATCCGCCCACCGCATTCGCCAGCAATCCCACCCACACCGTCACGACCTTTGGGTCCGTAACGCTGACGCTGGATACCGCCGACCTGGCTGAATTGCTGGCGCCCGGGTTCCCCTCGCGACGGCTCGCGCGACGCCTGGGGCCGGATGAAGTCACCGTTGCCGGCGGCGCGCTGGTGGTGAGCACCTGGCGGGCCGAGAACGACGATGATCCGCTCACGCTATTCCAGCTCGAAGCCCCGCTGGTCAGCGGCCTGCCGCCCCAGGATCTGGAACTGCTCGCCGAGTTGCTGGCTCAAGCCCTCGTGCCGCCGATTCTGAGCCAGGAACTCAACGTATTGGACCTACCGTTGGTCCAGCTGGCGCTGGGCCTGGACGTCGACCCTGAGTCCGAGTCGGCGGCGCCGACCATCACCGAGTCGCCAACTGGTGACCGGATGGTCACCTGGACGCGCGATCGGTCTCAATTCGTCCTGACGGGGCCCCTGCCGGCGGAGGACCTTCTGCGTCTCGCCGAGACCGCGAAGGATGATCGTTGAGCGACCCAATAGCGATCGGCCTGGCCGGCGTCAGCAAGCGCTATGCCAGCACGCTGGCGGTTGACGACGTCACGCTATCGGTTGCCCACGGCGAGATCTTCGGTTTCCTGGGACCGAACGGGGCCGGCAAGAGCACGATCGTCAAGATGATCCTGGGCCTCACGTATCCGACGGCCGGGCAGATCGAGGTCCTGGGTCAGCCGGCCGGCAGCCTTGCGGCGCGGGCCGAGGTTGGCTACCTGCCGGAGACCTTCCGCTTCCACGATTGGCTGACGGCGTCCGAGCTGCTGCACTTTCACGCGCGGCTGGCTCGAGTAGACGCCAGCCTCCGCGCTGACCGCGTGCGCGAGCTACTGGAACTGGTGGGGCTGAAGGATCGGGCAGACGACCGGCTGTCCACGTTTTCGAAAGGGATGATGCAGCGCGTCGGCCTCGCACAGTCCCTGGTGGGCGCCCCACGACTGGTGATCCTGGACGAGCCGACGTCGGCCCTGGATCCCATCGGGCGCCGCGACGTCAGGGACCGCATCCGCGAGCTTGGCGAGCAGGGCGTCACGGTGTTCCTGAACTCCCACCTGCTGTCCGAGGTGGAACAGGTTTGCGACCGCGTGGCCATCATCGATCACGGCGCGATCGTCGCCGAGGGCAAGCTGGACGAGTTGCTCAGCGCGCAGGAAATCGAGATTCGCGCCGGCGAGGGCGCCGAGGCCGCCGTTCGCGAGGCCGTCGGGGAATCAAGTGTGCGTTCGATCGACGGACGGCTTCGAGTGCGGGTTGCCGACGACGGCGAAATCGCAATGCTCGTGCGCCGGATCGTCGAGGCCGAAGTCCCGCTGTACGACGTCCGGCATGTCGGGGACTCGCTGGAGGATCTGTTCGTGCGCGTGGCCGAACGGGGTGACGTGTGAGCACACACCTGATCGCGTTCTTCACGCTCCGTGAGGCGCTTCGCCGCCGGGTCGTTCTGGCTGCGGCCCTGCTGACACTTGGCTATTTGGTGCTCTACGGCGTCGGGGTGTGGTTCGGCTACCGCGACCTGCAAAACACCCCGGGCGGGCCGCCTGGACTGACGGAAGGCGTCGTGAGCCTCATGCTGGTCGGCGGCCTGTGGAGCCTGAACTTCATCGCCTCGGTGCTGGCCGTCTTTCTGTCAGTTGGCGCCCTGTCGGGCGAGCTGGACCAGGGCACGCTGCACGCCATTGCCGCGCGCCCGGTTCGCCGCAGCGAAATCGTCCTTGGGAAGTTTGTCGGCTTCACCTTGATGCTCGCAGTCTTCATTGGCGTGTCGGCGAGCCTGATGATCCTGATCGTGGCGGTAATCACCGGAGAGGTCGTCGGCGCCAGCTGGTCCGGCCCCTTCCTGATGCTGCTGGCCTCGATGCTGCTCATCGGACTGGCGCTGGCGGGAAGTTCGCGTCTGAGCCCGCTGCCCAACGGCGTGATTGTCTTCACGCTCTATTCCACCGCGTTAATCGGCGGCGTGATCGAGCAGATCGGCGACGTGCTGGAAAGCGCCGTGATGTTCAACATCGGCGTCTTCAGCAGCGTCCTGATCCCCACCCGCGCCATCTGGGACATGGCCAGTGCTCAGCTGGCAACGGGCGGATTCGCAGGGGAGTTGAGCGCCGGCCCGTTTGGCGCCAGCAACCCGCCGTCCGGCTGGATGCTGCTGATCGCGGGGCTGCACCTGGCGCTGGCGCTTGGGTTCGCCGTTCGCAGCTTCAGCCGTCGCGACTTCTAGCGTCGCCTAGAATGCGGCGACTTGGCACCGTCGCACCGCCCTTCAATGTCTACTGACCTTCGTATCGCGCTGATCGGGTGTGGGGCCCACGGCGGTACGCGCATGGCATCCGCAGTCTGGTCCACCGACGGCGTCGCCTTGAGCGCCTGTGTCGATGTCGACGCCGCGGCCGCTCGCAGAGCCGCGCATACCGTGGCCGAAGTCCTGACCAGCGTCGAGGCGCTGACGGCCGGCGACTATGCCGACGCGGCGGTGATCGCCGTGCCGCACGACAACCTGGTGCCCATCACGAACGCCTGCCTTGAATCCGGCCTGCACGTGTTGGTGGAGAAGCCGGCGGGGTTGAATGCGACCGAAGTGGCCGGAGTCGTCGAGACCGCCGACACCCGCGGGCTGACGTTCATGCCCGCCTACTGTCTGCGATTCAACGAAGTGCGCACCCGCCCCCGCGACCTGGTCCGGCGCGGCGTGGTCGGCAACATTCGCACGCTGGCCGCCGCCAAGGGCGGCCCGCCGCTTCCCGGCTGGTTGGCCGATCCAGCCCGCGGCGGCGGGCAGTTGCTCTTTCTTGGCTCTCACCTCGTTGACCAGTTGCTATGGCTGCACCGTCAACCGGTTGTTCGCGCCTATGCGCACATGACGTTCCGGGACGACACCGGCAGCGACGAGTCGATCTCCGGAGTAATCGAATTTGCCGATGGCGTCAGCGCCACGATTAGCCTCAGCCAGGCCGCCGGCGTCCCGTACGACCATCTCGAAATCACCGGCGACCGGGGTCGGATCCGGTCGGACTGGATGAGCGGCCAGATCGACATCGAGAGCTCCGGCGCCCACGAGTTCCGCCTGCCTACAGTTGAATTCGTGCAGTCGGACCCCCTGCAGCCGATGTACGACGCCGAGATGGCGGAGTTCGCCGCCGGCGTACGCCTCGGTCGCCCACCGAGTGTTGACGGGCACGATGCGATCCGCACGCTGAAAGTGCTGGACGCCTTGCGCGCGTCGGCCGAACGCGGCGCGCCCGTGGAAGTCGACGACGCGGTGCACAGCACGACCGGGCGGGGGGTCGAGAATGAACTGGCGCGAATTCGCATCCAGTTGACGTACCCGGCAAATCGCATCCAGGAGCCGGTCCTCTACGAGTTGGCGCGGCGGTTTCACCTCAAATTCAACGTCCGCCGGGCCGACATCGATGCCGGCATTGGCTGGGTGCAATTGATGCTGGAAGGTGAGCGTTCCGAGATCGAGGCTGCCATCGAGTGGGTGGAGGCCCAGGGCATCCGCGCCGATCCGGTGGAAGGCGACATCGTCAGCGGCTGAGCGGCTTAGCCCTCGTCGCCGGCGACTGAGCGATACAGGGCTGCCGTTGCGTCGGCGACGGCCTGCGTGGTGTAGCGCTGCAGCACGTGCGCGCGACCGGCCTGGGCCAGGTGCTCACGACGATCCGGGTCGTCGCGCAAACGGTTCAGCGCATCCGACAGCGCATGCGCGTCGGCAGGCGGCGTAACCACGCCGGCCTGGCCGACGACGTGCGGGAGCTCGCCCGTTGAGGACACAATGGTGGGCACCCCGCAAGCCATGGCTTCGACCGCGGCCCGGCCGAACTGCTCCGTCCACCCGCGACGTCCGACGGTCGGCAGCACGAACGCGTCCAGCCCCTGATAGAAGGCCGGCATGTCGGCGCTGGGGATTGCGCCCTCGAAGGCAACATGCGGCATGGCGGCGGCCATTCGGCGCAGATCCGTCTCGGCAGGTCCGACTCCGGCGAGGCGAAGAACGACATCTCCTCCGATAGCGCCGACCGCGCGAATCAACACTTCGACTCCCTTGGCGGCGACCAGTCGGCCCGCATAGCCAACGACGAACCGTTCCGAATCTCGCGCCCGCAAACAGGGCGCGAACAGCTCCGGGTCCACGCCAAACTGCGGGATCATCTCGATTCGTCGCCGGTGGCCCTTGCGCCGAAGCACGTCACCCGCCGCCTCGCTGCCCACGATGGCGTCCGCCCGCGCAAGCACAAAGCGCTCGAACCAGCGAAACGGCGGCGGATACCGGCGGTACAGGTTCTGCCATGCGAAGAAGATCGGACGAACGCCGTAGCGCACGGCGTCACGGCAGGCAATGGCCGTGGCCAGGTTGTAGGGCTCCTCATCAATGTGCAGGACGTCGGGGCGGAAGCGGCGCATGAGCCGGCGCAGTCGCCGGAACCAGAAGAGGTGATAGCGACCGTTGAGAGCCAGCGGCGTATAGACGATCTCGTATCCCCGCGGCGGCGGGCGCTCGGCCACTTGCGCCTGCCCCTGCTCGATCCACCGATCGGGCGCCACGGCGAGGAGATCAAGATCGGGATTGGCGCCAAGCGCCCGCAGCTTGTCGTGGTGGGCGCCGACGACCAGCGCCTTGGACGCCAGTAGCACTCTCATGCCGCCGCCTCCTGGTAGACGGCATGTGTGCGTTCGGCGGTACGGGCCCAGGTGAAGGTCGCCGCGCGTGCAAGGCCGCGCTCGCGCATCTCGGCGGCTGTCGCGGAATCGCCGGCCACCGTCGAAACAGCGTCGGACCAGGCAGCCGGATCGTCGACTGGGAGCAGCTGTCCAGCGTCCCCCACGACTTCGGGCAGCGAAGTCGCGTTGGCGGCCAGGACCGGCACGCCGCTGGCCATGGCTTCGAGCGGATCCAGACCGAAGCCTTCGTAGCGAGAGGGGAAGACGAACACATCCGCCGCGCGATAGAGCTCGGGCTTGTCGCGTTCGTCCACGGGACCGTACACGTGCAGCCAGTCGTCGGCGCTGGGATCGAGGTCGGCGAACCAGTCAACGTAGACGCGGCTCTCCTCGCGAGGCGAGCGCCCGGCGACAACCAGCGGCAACCGACAGATCCGCCAGACGTCCGGCCAGGCCGCCAGCACCACACCCAGGTTCTTTCGTAGATCGCGCGTGCTGAGGAACAAACCGAATCGTTCCGGCAGACCCAACCGTTGACGCGCGTGCGAACGCGCTGCCGCGTCACCGGGACGAAACCGCGCATCGACACCCAGGGGCACGACGTGGACTCGATCGGACGACACGCTGGCCAGCCTCGCGAGATCCCTTCGGGTCCATTCAGAGTCGGCTATGACCGTGCGCGTCCGCCGCAAACCCGCTCGAACCAGCCGGACGTAGAGAGCCTGGCCGCGACCGGCCCCATAGGCCGGGATCGCCATCGGGATCAGGTCGTGAACGGTCACAACTGCCCGCGGCGCGAGCAGAGGCGGAGCAAGGTACGGAACATGCCCCACGGCGCCGAGCGCCCGCCACGGCCACAGCGCCTGCTCCCACGTGACCTTGCCTGCATGACCGCTCAGGGACCGAGCCGGGGTGTGTTCTTCGATCGCGAGATCCGGGTAGCCGGTCCGTAGGGCGTGGACCAGGAAACTCAAGTACTGGCCAGACCCCGTGTCTGGAAAGCGCCGGAAGTAGGCGTTGAACGCGATGCGCAGCGCGCGGGCCTTGCGCGGCTACTCGTGCACGTTGACGCCGAAGCGTCGATACAAACCGAGCGCCATGGCGTCGTCCGGGCTGGTTCGCCGCTTCAACTCAAGCAGCCCGCCCAGGACAGCGCCCCAAATCGCGTAGATCCACCACAGATCCGGCTGTCCGAACAATGCGTAGAGACCGAAGACAGCCGGTAGCAGCGCGTGCACGGTGCGCGTTGCGTCAGTCGTCCGGCGACGCGGCAGCAACGCCACCAGCCAGATTCCCAGGCAGACCGCACAGATCGCGGGTTGCGCCACGAGCAATCCGAAACCCATCGTGGTGGTCCCACGGCTTCCACGAAAACGTACGAAGACCTGCCACATGCTGCCCGTGGTCACCGCGGTGATGGCGATGAGTTCAACCACCGGCTCGTTTGGCGCCAGCGCCCGCGCCAGCAGCACCGACGAGGCGGCGGCGGCTACGTTCCATAGCAGGGCGATGACGGCTGGCAGCTTGCCGGCTCTGAAAAAGGTGTTCTGAATGCCCAGGTTGCCCGAACCGGTGTTGCGCAGATCCGATCGCTTGAGAATCGCGGTGGCGAGCAACGCCGCCGGTACGCTGCCAATCAGGTAGGCGATGACGCCTACGAGGGCGTACGTTGGGATGTGTTCAGGGTTCAACGCGGGCGCTCCGCCGCATTCTAGCTAGCCGCCTTCCGTCGCGCCCGAGGGCTGCGGTACGGGCGGCCCGGCGGCCGCCTCTCGGTAGACCTCGATCAGGCGCTGCGCCGACCGCCGCCAGGAGAAAGCCCACCGCCGCTGGCGTCCGCGTTCGGTGAGTTCGCTCCGGCGCGTTTCATCTGTCAACAGTGTGCGCAGTCCGTCCGCCATCGCCTCCGGGTCAGACGGATCCACGGCCAGCGCGGCCGCACCGGCAACCTCGGTCGTCGCCGCAGTGTCCGAGGTCAGGACGGGACACCCGCAGGCGAAGGCTTCCAGGATCGGAATGCCAAACCCTTCGCCGTGGCTTGGATAGGCGTAGACCGAGGCCAGCGAATAGAGGGCTCGCAAGGTGGCGTCGCTCACGCGGCCCACGAAGCGGACCCGGTCGCCGGCCTTTTCGATGGCCGCGTAGACCCGGTCGCAAAGCCAGCCCTCGCCGCCGGCGTGTATGTGTTCGATGGCGGGGAGTCCGCTGCCCGCCGAGGCCAGCGACACGGCTCGAGCCAGTCCCTCGATGTTCTTGCGCGGCTGGATCGTTCCCACGGAGAGCACGAAGCGCTTCGGCAGCGAAAACTGCTTCCGAATCGCGGCAAGTTCGTCGCGGTCGGTAACCGGCCCGAACCAGTCCGGCACCGCATTGGGCACCACCCGAATCCGCTGCGGCCGCACGCCGTAGCGCTGCATCAGGTCCCGCTTGGTGGCCTCCGAGACGGCGACGATCAGCCGGGCGCGATCTATCGACGTCGGCACGGCTGTCTCCAGGAACCGCCGCTGGCGCGGATGCGCATCCTGCGGCCGGATGACAAACGACAAGTCGTGAACGGTCAGCACTCCATGGGCGGCCGCTAGCGGCGGTAGGGTGAAGTCCGGACCGTGGAATATCCGAGCCGGTCCCGCCAGGGCCTCACCCGGCACCGGCAGCCGTGCCTTGAACCAGGTGGCCAGCGCGACGCGCGGCGAAACAGGAATCCGGCGCACGCGGACGCGCTCATGAACAGCCAGCGCATCCGCTTCCCGCGACGGACCGCGCCGGGTATAGACCAGCGTGAGGTCGGGACGGTCGGGTTCGATGACGAGCGCGTTGACCAGCTCTCGAACCGAGCGCCCGATTCCGGCCTGTTGCGTCGCGGCTGCCGTGACGTCGATTGCGACGCGCACGTCTACCGGCGCTTGAGACGGGTGAACACGAACAGCAGGCCACCGGTCAGGATGACCGACCAGTACGTAATGACTCGGTCGACAATCGCAACGGCCCCCGCCACGCCGCCCCCAACGCCGATCAGCCGCATCAGACCTAGGAGACCGCCCTCCACCGCGCCCAGGCCGCCCGGCGTCGGCACGGCCAGCAGCAGCGACGCCGCCGTACCCACGAACACGATCTCCGCCGGGTTCAGCTCCAATCCAAGCGCCCGCATGACAATCGCCAGCCGCAGCATTTCAATTGACCAGATGGCAAAGCTCGCCAGCCACAGAAACGGCCCGGTGCGCCACGTCCAGCTATCGAAGACGCCGCTGTGAAACCGTTCGTAGATGGCTGCGGCCGACTGTGGCAGCCGCGCGAAGATCGGCGTGCCAAACACCAGCAGGAACAGCACCCCCAACGCCAGGGCCGCCAGCGCCAGCGCCGCGACCGCCAGGATGCGCCCCACGTCCTCACTCGTCTCGGGTGACCTGGCGATCCAGGCGGCCGATGCCATCACCATGACGATCAGTGCGCCTACGTCAAACACGCGCTCCGAGAAAATGGTGCCCAGGGTCCGCGTAAGCGACGTGCCGTAATTGGCCCGCGCCATATACGCCCGATAGATGTCGCCCAGTTTGAACGGCACCACCCCATTGACAAACCAGGAGATGTAGAGAATCTGCGCGAGATCGCGCATTCCGTAGCTCGGGGTTACGTCTTCCCGGTGCTGCGCGTTGGTCAGCAGAATCCGCCACCTCAGCGTGCGAATCGGAAAGGTCAGCGCAAAGACCACGTAGGCCACGACAATCAGCCACGGATCGGCGGACTGGATGCGCGACACGATGTCCTCCAGCCGCAGGTCCGCCAGAATCCAGGTGAGCGCCAACAGCGCACCCGCTACCGCGAAGCTGGCAAGGGTTCGCGAGCTGAGGAACCGCCGACGAAGATCTGCCCGGCTCGGGTCCACGGCCGGCTCGCCAACTTCGGTTTCGTTGCCGGTCACGCCTCTGCCAGTCGTGCGTTCGATGCCGACCCGCGCGGCCGCATCGGAACGACCAGCGCAAGTGCCAGGATCAACGCGAACACAATCCCCATGCCGCTCACAAATAGACTGTCGACCAGATTGTGGGTCACAAAGCCGACCAGGGCGCCCAGCCCGCCCACCGCCGTCCACTCGAACGCCCCGCCGCGCCCGCGGCGCACGGCGGAGGCGGCGATACCCAGCGCCCAAAGAATGAGGCCGCCGAACAGCAGAAGGCCGGGCAATCCCGCTTCCGCGCCATAGTTCAGCGCGACATTGTGCGCGTGCCCAAGTGGCTCGTCGAAGGGCTGCAAGGCGTAGCCGCGGTAGGCATCGTCAAAATTCCCCGCGCCAACCCCCAGCAGGGGCCGATCCTGGAACATCCGCCAGCCCGCCGCCCAGTGCGCCACCCGCTGCGTGATGGCGAAATCATCGTGCGCGCGGTCACGCACCAGGTCGTCCACCGGATGCTCGCCTTGCAACGTCCGCGAAATGTCGGGCGGCAGCGCTCGGTCGAACACCCCGCCAGACGCGGCCACGGCAATCACCAGCACCGCGGCGGCGGCCGCGATCAACAGGCCGCGCGCTCGGAGCGACGCCTGTCGACCGGCCACCAGCGCCACAATCAGCGAACTGGCGCCAACGCCTAGCCACGCGCCCCTGGACCGGCTGGCCACAATACCCATCAATACCACGATGCCCAGCAGGACCAGCCAGCGACGCCGCGAGCCGCGCGCATAAATCGCGGCGGCCAGGATCAGCGGCAGGTGAATGCCCAGGTACCCCCCATAAGGGTTTGGTTGATCGAAGGTCCCAAAGGCGCGCAGGACGCCGCCGACGACGAATCCGACGGGGCCGGCCGCTGCCGCCGTCTGGACCAGTCCCAATCCAGCCTGTAGTAGGACAGCCGTACCTACGGTCCAGGCCACGATTCGGCGGCCCGACGGCTCGCGCATCAGGTCGCTCAGGATCACCAGTGCCACGGCGATTTGGAGCCACTTCAGGACTTCCTTGAGCACCAGAGTCGGATTCACGGCTACCAGGGCGGTAACCATCAGCCACCCGGCAAAGAGCAGAAGCCCCAGCGTGTAGGTTGGGACGGACGCTCGAACCCTGGCGTCCCGACCGAATATCCAGACCACCAACGCCCCAAGCAGCAGGACGTCGGTCGCCCCAAACGCGATGCCGTTGACCTGAATCTCGGCCAGTCCGCGAAACGGGACGGCGCCAATAGCCAGCGCGACCAGCACCGCAACCACCCCACGCGCAGCAAGCGTCGGCAGAACAAGCCGGAGCGTCGCTGCCGCTACCCCCGGGAGCAACAGCACCGTAAGCGCGAGCGTCGGCAGCGGTCCTGAAGCTACAGCGGCCAGGGCCACTCCCACCACGACGACGCCCATCGCCGCCGATCCAAGCGCAGCGGGCCACACCGCGCGACCAGACCTGAGATGCCGGAGGCCCACCCAACGGTGCCCGCCCTCTGACGCATGTCGAGCGCGCCACAACACCGCCCCAATCGACAAAGGACCGATCAGCACCAGGCAAGCGGCCGCGGCCAGCAGCCCGACCTGCACCAGAACGCCGGTGATGCCCAGCGTCAACGCCGCGGCTGCCAGCGCAATTTCCAGGCGGCGATCAAGCGCTTGCCGGAAGCGCAGCCCCAACACGGCGGCGGCCGCCAGGAGCGCTCCGGCGGCTAGCGGTACCAGGCGGACCCACAGCAGGTCGTGCCCGGCTAGCGCCACTGGCAGCATGACCAGCAGCGAACCAACCGCCAACCCCGCGCCGCCTATCCCGGGGCGCCAGCTCAGGCGCGCCCCCGTGAGGTTCAGGGTCGTCACGTCGGTCGCCGTGGGGCTCCGGGACCTGGGGTGCGCGCGCACAGAGTAGTGGCGTGACGCATCAGACTACGGTCGCCATGTCATGGGAACGGCCAGAATCGTACGTTGTTCCGCAAACCGGTGAGCCTAACCAGTCAACGGTCGATTGGCACCCTCCGGCGCGCGAGAATCGGCGGCGTGTCGCGCCAATCATCGGTGGGCTAAGCGGGTGACGGACGTGCTGATCGGGCTTGGCTCGAACGTCGGCGACCGCCTGGCGCACCTTCGCAAAGCCGTGGACGGTCTGCGATCGGTGCTCCGACATGTCGAGGTGTCGCACGTATATGAGACAAGCCCCGAAGGAGTGCTCACACAGCCGCCGTTTCTGAACGCAGCGGTGCGCGGCGAAACGACCGAGGGTCCGCAGCGTCTGTTTTTTTGGGCAAAGTCGCTTGAGCTTGCCGCTGGTCGGCGACCCGGCCCCCGGCTGGGACCACGTCAACTGGACCTGGACATCATTGCGTTCGGAGACCTTGTGGTTGCGACGCCGCGCTTGAACATTCCGCACGCAGCGTTCGCGGAGCGGGGCTTCGTGCTCGCGCCGCTGGCGGACCTGGCGCCAGACCTCGTGCTTCCCGGTGCCGAAGCGACGGTGAGCACGCTGGCCAAGCGGGTAGGTCGCGCCGGTATCGAACGCGCGTATCCGCCGGAGTCGCTCTCGGCTCCGCGATAATCGAGCAATGTCCGAGACATACGCCGACGCGCTGGCGTGGCTCTACGCATACGCCGACTTCGAGCGCGGTACGGGGCTGGGAGGCGGCCCACCGTTCGAGCGCGGTCTGGAACGAACCTCGCGGCTGCTTACCGATCTTGGCGATCCGCACGACGGCCTGCGAATCATTCACGTGGCCGGCAGCAAGGGCAAGGGCAGCGTCTGCGCGCTGGTGGCCTCGGCGGCCGAGGCCGCCGGATTGCGCACGGGCCTCTACACCCAGCCGCACCTGCACAGTTTTCGCGAGCGCCTTCAGATTGACGGGCAGCCCATCGACGAGACCTCATTCGTACGCCTTGTCCGCCGGATGCGGGCCGCAGTGGAACGGGCCGAGAGCGAAACGCTGGGCTTGCCAACCACGTTTGAGATCAGCACGGCCATGGCACTGGCCTGGTTCCGAATGGAAGCGGTGGACCTGGCAATCCTGGAGGTTGGGCTTGGTGGTCGGCTCGACGCCACGAACGTTGTGACACCTGACGTCACGGCGGTCACCACCATCGTGCGCGAGCACACGCGACTATTGGGCGACACGTTGCCCGAAATCGCCAGGGAAAAAGCCGCAATTGCCAAACTGGGTGTTCCGATGCTGGTCAGCGACCAGTCACGAGAGGTCGTGGAGGCGATTCGCGACGTGGCTACGGCCGCCGGGGCTGACGTTCAAGTGGTACCGGCGCTGGCCACCGACCGAACGGCTGACTGGCGCGACGATCGCGCCGTGGCAGTGGCCCGGGACCCGGTGTCCGGCGATGCCTTGCCGCTGGGTCTCGCGGGGCCGCACCAGGCGCGAAACGCCGGTGTGGCCTATGCCGTCTGTCGAGCGCTCGGCGACCGCGGCGTTGCCATTCCGCGCGACGCGATCCGCGCGGGCTTCGCCGCCGCGCGCTGGCCGGGCCGCCTAGAGTTGGTAGCCAGCGATCCGCCGGTTGTCGTGGACGGGGCGCACACGGTTGAGGCCGTGGAGGTCGTGGTGGAAACGCTGCGCCGGCACCTCAACCTGCGCCGCGGCCCGGTTATCTTCGGCGCCCTGCGCGACAAGTCGGTCCGACCCATGGCGGAAGCGCTTCGGCCGTTCGCGACACGCCTCGTGGTCATCGAACCGGGACACCCACGAGGGATGACAGCCGGCGAAGTGTTCGCCCAGCTTGACGGACGATTTGGCGCGACTGTGGCCCCCAACGCCGCGAGCGCGCTGGCCTTGGCGCGCGATGCCGCGCGACCCGGACAGGCCGTGCTCGCCACCGGGAGCCTGGCGGTTGCCGCCGACATTCGAGCGGCCGCCGGAGTTCCGGTCGCAAGCGACCCGCCCGTGCTCGGCAACCCGTAGCCATGGACACGCCCCCGGACCGCAGAGCCCGCCGTCGGCTCGACGAGGCCGCGGCCGCCGGACTGTTCGAGGGCACCGCCGGACGCGGCAAGCCGCTCAGGCTGACGCCCGACGACCCCAACGTGCCGGCCGACCTCAGGCTGGCCTTCCGCTTGATGCGCGACGCGAACGTCTCGCCGCCATGGGTCGCCCTGGCGCGCGAGGTCGAGCAGGCGCTGGACGACATACGCCGCCACCTCGCACGGCACGAGCGCCGCATGCGCGAGCTGCGAGAAGCGCTGGTTTCGGGACGGGCGGCCGACTTCAAGGACGCCTTCAAGAGCGCGAGAGAGCTGCACTGTCGGCAGCGACGCGAATTCGAACGGCTGCTTGACGAAACCCGGCAAAAGGTCGACAAGCTGTCGGCCTCGGCGCCGGACGGTGCGCAGCGCGTGATGTTTCGTCCCTCCGCCTTCCTGGAACGCTTCGATGCCGCCTGGCCCTGGCCCGAGCGCACCGAGGACCAGCGTCGCCAATGAAGCGGCCCGTTCGAATCTGGCTGGGTCGGGGACTGTGGGCGTTGCTGAGCCTGGGCTTCGGGTTGCGACGGGTGATTGGCGGCCGTCGAAACCCGCCCGCAGATCCCCGAAGCGTGCTAATCGTGCGATTCGACCTCATGGGCGACGTTGTGAACGCCCTCTCCGCAGCCGTGGCGGCGCGTGAGCGCTGGCCGCATGCCCACCTGGCGTTCATGGCGCCGCCCGCCTGGCAGCCCATCGTCCGGCGGTGCCCGGCTATCGATGAGGTCATCCCGTTCGACGGTGGGACGGTCACGCACTGGCCGGCGGTGCTGGATCCCAGCGCTTGGGCCAGTGCCGCTCGAGTTTTGCGAGCAGTCCGCGCCCGCGAATTCGACGTGGCGGTGAGCGTCTACGGCCCAATCGCCGGTGCCGTGGTTGCGCTCAGCCGCGCGCGCTGGCGCGTGGGCTACCGCGCCGAAGCGCCAGCCTGGAGCTTCGATCAGGCGCTGCCCGGACATCGTCACAACGGCGGCCCCCATGAGGCCCGACTGGCAACCAACCTGATTCAGCACACGGACCCGGCCTGGCAGACCGTCCAAGCGGAAACCGAGTCGGATTTGGCAGCCGACCTGCCGCGCCCGCTGGTCGTCCTGCACCCCGGTGCGGCGCACGGCGAAGCCAAGCGCTGGCCGGACGAGCACTGGGCAACCCTGGCTCGCGAGCTGGAACCCGAAGTAGGCACGCTGGCCGTGGTAGGTCTCACCGACGCCCGACGGACGGCCACCGAGCTAGCGAAATCCGCCGCCATCCACGATCTGACCGGTCAGACGTCGCTCGACGAACTCATCGACGCTCTCGCCGTGGCTGACGTGGTCGTGTCGACCGACAGCGGACCCGGACACCTCGCGCGGGCGCTCGGACGGCCCGTGGTGATGCTTCACGGACCCACGGACATTGCCATTCACGGGCCCGGCGACCCCACGTCGCGCGCCTTGCGCGTCAACCTGCCCTGCGGTCCCTGCTATAACTTCGACCGTCCGGCGGAATGCCGGTTCGGCGACGTGCTCTGCATGCAATGGCTGGCGCCCGAGCAAGTACGCGACGCGGTCCTGGAGATGATTCGCTAACGGTGCCCTCATGAATTGTTATGTCAAGATAGGTATCCAGACACCGACCGCATGAGAACGGCGACCATTAGCGGCCCGGACGCCCTCCTCGACGATCTCGAAACGCGCATCCTCGGCGTGCGCGTCCACACGATCAGTCAGGCCCTGACCGTGGGCTGGATCGACGCCTGGCTGGCTTCCGGCGCTCGTGCGCACGTGGTCACGATCAACCCCGAAATCGTCATGCGCGCACGCCGCGACTCGGGCTACGGCGAGCTGCTGGAACGAACGCGCCTGAACGTCCCCGACGGCGCGGGCATCGTCGCCGCGGCCCGCCTCCGACGCCTGCCAATGCGGCAGCGAGTGACCGGGGTCGACCTGGTGGACGACCTGGCCGGGCTCGCCTCCGTCCACGGCTATCGCCTGCTCCTGGCAGGCGCGGCCCCGGGCGTCGCCGACCAAGCTGCCGCGGAACTCCAACGTCGCTACCCGGCGCTCATTCCGCCCGCGATCATGGTCGGCGAGTCAGGACCGGAAGGCGACGCCCAGGCCCAGGCCGTGATTCACGAGTCCCGCCCGCACATCGTCCTGGCCGCCTACGGCGCGCCCGCCCAGGAGTTCTGGATCGACCGCAATCTGCGGGACCTGGCGCCGGTCGTCGGCATAGGTGTCGGCGGAACCCTGGACTATCTGGCGGGCCGCATCCCTCGCGCCCCCGCGCCGCTGCGTCGCGCTGGCCTGGAGTGGGCCTACCGCCTCGCCCGGGAGCCCTGGCGCTGGCGCCGCATGCGCGCGTTGCCGCAATTCGCCCGGCTCGCCATCCTCGAAGCCCTGGGCCTGAAGATTGGGGTTCGATGAGCCGCATCGCCGTGGTCGGCAGCATCAACCAGGACATCGTCATCCGCGTCCCGCGCATCCCCCAGCCCGGTGAGACCGTCCACCACGGCCGCCTCGCACGCTACGCCGGCGGCAAGGGCGCCAACCAGGCCGTGGCCGCCGCTCGCGCCGGGGCGTCGGTCGGCATGCTCGGCGCCGTCGGACCCGATACCGCCGGCGACGACCTGCTGCGCGGGCTGACCGCCCATGGCGTGGACACGACACACGTCGCCCGGGTGGATTCGGCGGCCACCGGCACGGCGCTCATCGCCGTTGACGACGCCGGAGCCAACTCGATCGCCGTAGCCGAAGGCGCGAACTTCGAAATCGATCCGGCGAATGTTGCGAGCGCTATCGCCAGCATTCAGCCAATCGCCGTGATCGGCCAGCGCGAAGTCCCGGACGACGTCACCAATGCCGCCTTCGCGGCCGCGCCGTCCGGCCTGCGCGTGCTCAACGTCTCACCGGTCGATCAGGGGGTGGTCATCGACCTCGGCCAGGTGGACATCGCCGTCGTCAATGAAATCGAAGCCGCCCAACTTGCTGAAGGCTCCAACGACAACGATCCCGTAGCGCTCGCCAGGTCTTTGGCCGCACGCACCCAGCGAGGCTGCGTCGTCACGCTGGGCGGCGCGGGCCTGGTCGCCCACCTCGACGGCCAAACCAACGTCCAACCCGCCTTTCCAACCACCGTCGTCGACACCACCGGCGCCGGCGACGCCTTCTGCGGCGTGTTCACGGCGGCGCTGGCGGCCGGGCGCTCGGTCGAAGTCGCGCTGCGCTGGGGCCAGGCCGCCGGCGCCCTCGCCGCCGCCACCCCGGGCGCGCAACCCTCGATGCCGCTGGCCGACGACATCCGCCACCTTGCGGAGACTGAGCTGGCCTAATGCGCAGGACCCATCCTTCGCGGCTACGCTGAGCCTGCCAGCGGTCCCAAGCGCGCCAATGCCCGTCCTCGAACGCTTCCGCCTCCACGGCCGCCGCGCCTTCGTCACCGGCGCCAGCCGCGGCATCGGGCGGGCCGTCGGCCTGGCGCTGGCCGAGGCGGGCGCCGACGTGGCCCTGGCCGCCCGCGACGAAGCTCGGCTGACCGAACTCGCCGCCGAGATTGAGCCCCTGGGCCGCCGGGCGCACGTCGTTCCGCTGGACCTCGCCAAACTGGAATCCATCGAACCGGCCATCCACGCCGCCGCCAACGCGCTGGGCGGGCTTGACCTCCTCGTCAACAACGCCGGCGTCACCTACCGCGCCGGATTCGGAATTGAAGACCCGGCCGAGTTCGACCGTATGTTCGACATCAACCTCGGCGCCGTGCTCTTCGCCTGCCAGGCCGCGCGTCCCCACCTGGCCGCTGGCGGCGGTGGCGTGATCGTCAACATCGGATCCATCGCCGGAACCAAGGGCACCGGCCTCTACGGCGCCAGCAAGGAAGCGGTGCATGCGCTGACTCGCGGGTTCAGCCGCGAGTACGCCAACGATGGCATCCGCGTCGTGGCGCTAGCCCCCGGACAGGTCTACACCGACATGGGCGCCCGAGTACGGGCCAACCCGGACGAGATGAACACCCTGCTGCATCACACCGCGCAGGGACGTGTTGCCGACCCGGCCGAGATAGCCGCGGCAGTCGTCTACCTGGCCTCGCCCGCCGCTGACTTCGTAACAGGCACAACCATCGCCATCGACGGCGGCCGCGACTTCTTCGCGAGACGATGACCGCCCCCGATCCATTCCGCCTGGACGGCCGCCGCGCCCTCATCACCGGCGCCAGCCGCGGCATCGGCCGCGCAATCGCCGAAAGCTACGCCCAGGCCGGCGCACGCCTGGCCCTGGCCGCCCGTACGACCGCCAACCTGGAGCAAGTCGCCAGCGAAGTCCGGGACCACGGCGCCGAAGTCCACACCTTTAGCGCGGACCTGACGGATGCTCAGGCGCCAACACACCTGGTCGAGGACGCCGCTGAGGCCCTGGGCGGCCTGGACATCGTCGTCAACAACGCGGGCGACGGCGGCCACGACGGACTAACCCTGGACGCCTACCGACGCCTCTTGCACGTGAACCTCCGCGCCCCGGTACTAATCATCCAGGCCGCGCGGATATACCTGCTTGAGTCCAACGCCCCGGTGGTCATCAATGTTTCGTCGGTCTCGGCGAAGCTTGGAGGCGCTGAGCCCTACGGACCTCTCAAGGCCGCGCTCTCGTCCTACACCGTTGGTCTGGCTCGAGAGTGGGGCAAAGACGGCATCCGCGTCGTCGCTATCGCTCCCGGCGTGATCGAAACCGACATGACGGCCAGCTATACCAACGCGGATTGGTGGACCGGGAATCTGTCCGAACGGGTGTCCCTGGGCCGTAACGGCCAGGTCGAAGAGATTGCCGGCGTGGCCCGATTCCTCGCCTCCGACGCCGCTGCCTACATCACCGGCGCCGTTATCTCCGTGGACGGCGGCTGGGTCCACCAGTTCTGAGCGCCGGTCTACGTCCGGTCGATCAGTTCCAGCCAGCGCAGGTCGATGATCCCGTCGGCATCCGCCGACGGCGCCAGCACACAGCCCAGCCGCCCGTTTCGCAAGCGCGCCATGTCCGGATAGCCGCAACGCACGTCACCGGCCGCCGGGGGCGGGCCGTCGCTGGGGCTGGCCAGCCAGCCGATGCGCCGCCAGGTCGCGCCGTCGTCCTCGCTCACGCTGCACCCCACCCCCGACCGGTTGCCCGCCTCGTCCCGATAGGCGCACAGCAACGCCCCGGATCGCAGTTGTTGCAGCTTGATGTTCGCGCCCCAGAACTCGACCGGCCGGGGTTCGGTCCAGCTCAACCCATCGTCGTCCGAGTACGCGACCACGCTGGGATGTCCGTCGAACACCCGCGCCACGGCCATGTACCGCCCGTCCGCCAGCCGCGCAATGTCCATGTCGCCATAGCCCAGCGTGGGGTGAGACGCCACGATCGCCGGCGCTGAGAAGCTCTCGCCCTCGTCGTCCGTAAAGCACACGCCCGCCTGCCAACCGCTGTCCCGTCCCGTGGTACCGATGACCGCCAGCATGTGCCGCCCGTCGTCCAGGCGATGGGGATTGCTGGCCCCGTACAGCTCCGACCACTCGGGAAACAGGCGGATTTCCGGACTCTCCCGACCCCAGGTTTCGCCGCCATCCGTCGAACAGGTCGTGGACAGGTGCCACCCCGTGCACGGCTCGTCGCCCGGCAGGCTGGGGTCCATCTGGATACGCCCAAGTCCTAGCAACAGCCGCTCGTCCGAAAACCGCATCAACCCGCCCAGGTGCATGCAGTCCCACCCGGGCTTCGCATAGATGGCCTCTGGCACCGTCCACGTCATCCCGTCGTCTTCCGAACGCGACGTCAACATCACGCTGTTGTTGCGACGCTGGACGCCGCGGGCCCAGCTGAACACCAACACCAGCCGTCCGCTCGAAATCTTCGCCAGGCTGGCCGAGTAGTGCGCATGCGGCTCGCCGCTCGCAAACAGCCGTCGCGCCTGCTGCACCGCAATCGGCGCGTCTTGAACCAGGTCCGGCTCGCCCACCATCAGCGCTACTCCGTCAGCACTCCGCCCGATCCTAAGGCGTTTGGTAAGGTGCCGGCGCCCAAAGCTGGGTCTCGGCCCAGCAATCGCGGGGCACCCAACCGACACAACCTCCAACCTGTGCCGACGCGCTCAGGTCGTTGGGTGCTGCGCCATCTATCCGGCTATACACACCGCGCTGTCACGCCCACGAGGCGTTCGGCCGCCGGCTGAGTAACGCCTCGACTCGCACCCTTCGCCCCTGGCGCCCGCCGCTCAACGGTATCCGGCGATTGCTGGACCTCGTGTCGTGCCCGCCCGACCCATTCCATCTTCAACGAAGGGAATCCTTCCGTGTATCCGCCTGCCATCCGCGCCTTGTCTCCCGGCGAGCGCAGTCAACGCTTCGACCCACGCATCCGTTGTTGGTGCTCCGAGTCTGAGGTCTCCCTCGGACGCCCAGGCGCCACTCGGCGCCGTGCAGGGACATCCCTGCCATGAGAAGACTCCATGCCTACCCGCTCTCCATTGCCATGTCGGCCATCGAGGGGCTGGCGAGCACCACCGTCATCACCACCAGCCTCGTCTACCAGGTCGAGTCCGTCGGTCTCAACGCCCTCCAGCTCATCCTGGTCGGAACGGTCCTCGAAATGTCGGTCTTTGCACTTGAGATTCCGACGGGCGTCCTCGCCGACGTCTACAGCCGTCGTCTCTCGGTCGTCGTCGGCCTGGCGCTCACCGGGGCCGCCTTCGTCCTCGCCGGATCTATCCCCGCCTTTGCCGCGGTGCTGGCCGCCCAGGTCGTCTGGGCGTTGGGCATGACGTTCGGCAGTGGGGCGCGAACCGCCTGGCTGGCCGACGAAATCGGCGCGGAGCGACTGTCGCACGCGCTGGTCCGGAACTCGCAGGCCGGCCTGGTCGCTGGTCTGGCTGGGGCGGCCCTATCCGTCGCGCTGGCCAGTCTGGACCGCAGTTGGCCGCTCGTCGTGGGCGGCGCCATGTACCTCGGGCTGGCCGCCTTCGCGGCGCTCGCCATGACCGAGCGGGGATTCACGCGACCGCCGGCTGAGGAGCGTGAAACTTTCCGCGCCATGTGGCGCACGACACGTCAGGCCCTGCACGTCATTCGCGGGCGACGCGTCCTCATCCTCATCGTCATGGTGCCGTTCCTGTTCGGCGCGGCCAGCGAAGTCCCGGATCGCCTCACCACCCCGTTCCTCCTGCAAGACCTCGCCATTCCGCCGCTCGGGCCGCTGGACCCTGTCGCGTGGTTTGGTCTCAGCAACTACGTCTGGTTGGGACTTGGGTTCGTGACGCTGGAAGTCATCCGGCGAACCGTCGACACGTCGAACGACCGCAATGTGGCTCGCGCGCTCACGGCCTTTCAGGCCCTCTATGTCGGCAGCCTCGTGGTCTTTGGACTCGCGACGGCCTTCCCTCTCGCCATCGCCATGTTCTGGCTCCGAGGCCCCTTGCGGCAGGCCACCGATCCATTGCTCAGCGCCTGGCAGAACCGTTTCGTGCCCTCCCGGGTTCGCGCCACGGTCCTGTCCTTCGGCGGCCAGATGGATGCGGTGGGCCAGGTGATCGGCGGCCCGCTCCTGGGCGCCCTCGCGCTGGGTGTGTCGCTGCGCGTCGGGTTCGTTGCCGCGGCTATCGTGCTGCTCCCCGTCGTGATCGCCTTTGCGATTCTCGGCCGGTCCCGCGCCTACACTGAATGACGTCGGACCCACAGCCGGCGCCTAGCCTTCGCCAGGGGCAGAAACAATGACCACCGTGAACGACGTGCAGGCCGAGCTTGCCGCCGCCTGGGCCGATCTCGAGAAGGCGCAGCAGCGACTCAAGGAAGTGCGCCGCCGGGTGCCCTCGGAGCCCGTCCAGGACTACGAACTCCGCGGGCCTGATGGAGCGATCAACCTCTCCGAGCTGTTCGGCGCCAAGTCCGACCTCATCCTGATCCACAACATGGGTGCCGGCTGTCCCTACTGCACCATGTGGGCGGACGGCTTCAACGGCGTGCTCCATCACCTTGAGGACCGCTCGGCCTTCGTCGTGGCCTCTCCTGACAGCGTCGAAACCCAGCAGGAGTTTCGGAGAAACCGCGGCTGGCGCTTCCGCATGTACTCGGCGGCCGACACCTCCCTTTTCAAGGACATGGGCTTCGAGTCCGACGAGGAACACTTCGGCTCGAGTGCCATGCCGGGCGTCTCCGCCTTCCACAAGAATCCCGACGGCTCCGTCGTGCGTGTCGCCTCCGACTTCCTCGGACCCGGCGACGCCTATTGCAGCGTCTGGCACCTCTTCGACCTGCTCCGCGACGGCGTCGGCGACTGGGAAGCAAAGTTCGACTACTCGACCTAGACAGCCACACCTCTCGCCGCGGCGGTCCTGACCGTTCGGCCACCGCTCCTATAATCGCCGCCGGTTCGCTATCTCCTGAGCAGCGCTGTGTCCATTGACCGTTCGCAAGTCGACCATGCCGCCGAACTCGCGCGGCTCGAGCTGTCCGACGACGAGCGCGAGCGGCTGCGCGGCGAGCTGGGGCAAATCCTGCAGGCCTTCGAGGCGCTCAACACGCTGGACACCGAGCACATTCCCCCCACCGCCCAGGTCATCCCGCTGGGCAACGTCGAGCGTGATGACGTGGTCGCCGGCTCGCTGCCGCTGGACGCGGTGCTCGACAACGCGCCCCGTGTCGAGGACGGCCAGATTCGCGTTCCCCCCGTGCTGGACGAGTCCTGACCGGTGGCGGATGAGCTGTATCGGCTGACGCTGCACGCGGCCGCGCGAGGTCTGCGCGACGGGACGTTCAGTTCGGTCGAACTCACGGAGTCCCTGCTCGACCGCATCGAGTCGGTCGACGGCCGGACCGGCGCCTATCTCACCGTCACCGCCGACCTGGCCCTGGAACAGGCTGCGGACGCTGACGCCCGCCGCGCCTCGGGCCAGGATGGCCCGCTCCTGGGCCTGCCCATCGCCCTCAAGGATGTGCTCAGCACGGCCGGCGTACAAACGACCTGCGCCTCCCGCATTCTCGAAGGCTTCATCCCGCCATACGACGCCACCGCCGTAACCCATTTGAAGAACGCCGGCGCGGTGACGCTCGGCAAAACCAACATGGACGAGTTCGCCATGGGCTCGTCAAACGAGCACTCGGCCTACAAGCCCGTGTGCAACCCGTGGCACCTGGACAAGGTGCCCGGCGGCTCCAGTGGCGGCTCCGCGGCCGCGGTGGCCGCCGACGAGTGCCTGGCCGCCTTGGGATCGGACACCGGCGGCTCGGTCCGGCAGCCCGCCGCCCTTTGCGGCTGCGTGGGGCTCAAGCCCACCTACGGCCGCATCTCGCGCTTCGGCTTGATCGCCTTCGCCTCGTCGCTGGACCAGATCGGCGTGCTCACCAAGGACGTCACCGACGCCGCGCTGCTGCTGGGCGCCCTGGCCGGACACGATCCGCGAGACTCCACCTCGGCTGACGAGCCGGTGCCCGACTACGCCGGCGAACTGAACGCCGACATCGGCGGACTGCGTATCGGCGTGGCGCCCGAGTACTTCGGCGAGGGACTTGACCCGCAGGTCGGCGACTCCGTCCGCGCGGCAATCAACAATCTGCTGGGCCTCGGGGCCGCAGAACGCGAAATCTCGCTGCCCCACACCGCGTACGCCTTGCCGACCTACTACGTCATCGCCCCCTCAGAGGCCAGCGCCAACCTGGCCCGTTACAACGGCGTCAAGTACGGCCTCTCCGATCCGCAGGCCACCGACGTGGACGAGATGATGGCCCGCATCCGCGGCCGGGGCTTCGGGTCGGAGGTCAAGCGCCGCATCATGATCGGCACCTTCGCGCTTTCCTCGGGCTACTACGACGCCTACTACGTCCGCGCCCAGAAGGTGCGCACGCTCATCAAGTCCGACTTCGAGACCGCGTTCCAGGACGTAGACGTCATCGCGGCGCCCGTCGTGCCGTCCCCGGCCTTTGACCTGGGAGCCAAGCTGGACGACCCCGTGGCCATGTACCAGTCCGACATCATGACCCTGCCCGCCTCGCTGGCTGGCCTGCCCTGCCTGAGCATCCCCTGCGGCTTCGTGGACGGCCTTCCCGTCGGCCTCCAACTCATCGCGCCCCCATTCGCCGAGTCCCGCCTCCTCCAGGCCGCCCGCGCCTACGAACGCGCCCGCGGCGAGCTGGCCGCGCCTGTCAAGGCCATCGACGCATGACCACTGCCAGCGCCACCGCCTACAGAGTGGTCATCGGCCTCGAAACCCACGTCCAGCTCCGCACCCAAAGCAAGATGTTCTGCGGCTGTGCCGCCGACTACGCCAACGCCCGGCCCAACACCCACGTCTGCCCCGTCTGCCTGGGAATGCCGGGCGTCCTGCCGGTCATCAACCGCGAAGCCGTGAATCACACCATCCGCACCGGCCTCGCGCTCAACTGCGAGATCCCCGATTACGCCAAATTCGACCGCAAGAACTACGCCTACCCCGACCTGATGAAGTGGTACCAGATCTCCCAGTACGACCTGCCGCTCTGCATCAACGGGCACTTTGACGTCGACGTGGACGGCGCGACGACCCGCGTTGGCATCACGCGCGTCCACCTGGAAGAAGACACGGCCCGCCTGACCCACGTCACCGCCGCCGACGGCTCGCCCGCCAGCCTGATCGACGTCAACCGTTCCGGCGCGCCCCTGATGGAGATCGTCAGCGAGCCCGACATTCAGACGCCTGCCGAGGCCATGGCCTACGGCGAGAAACTGCGCGCGTTGCTCCGCTGGATCGGCGTATCCACCGCCAACATGGAAGACGGCGCGTTGCGCATCGACGCCAACATCTCCGTCTGGCCTCAGGGCGAGCCGATCGGCGACGTCAAGGTCGAAGTCAAGAACATGAACTCCTTCCGCGCCCTCGGCCGTGCCCTGGCCTTCGAAATCGAACGTCAGACCGGCCGGCGCGAGCGCGGCGAAGCCATCGAACAGGAAACCCGTGGCTGGGACGAGACCTCAGGCGCCACCCGCTCCCAGCGCACCAAGGAATACGCCCACGACTACCGCTACTTCCCCGAACCCGACCTGCCGCCACTGCACATCACTCGCGAGCGTGTCGACGCCCTGCGCGCCGCCCTCCCCCGCATGCCCGACCAGGTCGCCGCCGACTTGATCCAGCAAGGTGCCCCCGAAGCCGACGTGGCCGAACTCGTCCAGGATCGCCCGCTCACGGACTACTCGCTCGCGGTCATTGGAGCGGGAGCCTCCGCCGGTGAGGCCGTGACCTGGATAGTCCACGAGTTCCGCCGCGCCCTCAACGCCCAGCCCAACAAGGGCGCAGCCATCCCGATCTCCCCGGCAGAGATCGCCAGCCTTCTCACCCTGCGAGCCAACGGATCGGTCAGCAGCACCATGGCCGGCGAAGTCCTCGACGAAATGTTTGCCACCGGCAAGTCAGCCGAAGAAATCGTCCAGGCCCGCGGCCCCCAGATCAGCGGCCAGGACGAGCTCCTGTCCATCGCCCGCCAAGTCATCCAGGAAAACCCCCAGGCCGTCCAGGACTACCGCGACGGCAAAGGCCGCGCCCTCCAGTTCCTCATGGGCCAGGTCATGCGCATCACCCGCGGCAAAGCCAACCCCCGCGCCGTCAGCACCCTCATCCGCACCCAACTCGACGCCGAAAGCTAACCCCGCCCCAATCCCGTAGGGGTGTCCCTTGTGGGTACCCTCTTCCACCTCCCCCTCGGTCACGTCCCGATCCCGTAGGGGCGCCCCTTGTGGGTGCCCTCTTCCAGCCCCGGTCCCAGCTCCGGTGCGGACGCCCCTGGCGGGCACCCTCTTCCGCCCCGCACTCGAACCAACTCGACCGAACCACCGACGTATCATGCCCGCGCCAACTGTGAGGGCGGATCACGATGGCAAGGCGCGCCGGCTGCGATGTCGTCTATGACGCTGCCCAACACTGGGTCGAAGCCGCATTGCGCAAGGACGACTCGCTCTTCACCCCCGGTCATCCAATCTGGTCGCTCGACAACCTCAACGACTTCCACCAGTGCTTCGTAGAGGCAACCAATCCACCCGGCAGCGGGTTCTTTGAGAAGCTCCACTCGCTACTTCTCGGAGCCCCGCGCGACACAATCCAACTCGCCGCCGAAATCCTTTATGTCCACTATCTGATTGCTGCTCCTCCTGCGATAAGCGGCAGGAACAAGCGAGAACGAATCAGCCAGGTTCTTGGCTGGACCAATTCGGCCGTACCCATTCCAAACGACCTTGACTCAGTTTTGGATAGCGGCATTCTATTTCCTGGACCTGCCTTTGGGGCCTCCAAACCAGCGCACATTGAATTCATCGCCGAGTTCCTTCTGTACTGGAAAAGACATCCTGACGAACGTCAGTCGATAGCTCTCGGTGATCCTTGGCGTTTTAGGGACGAAGTCAAAGCAGTTGTAGTCCCAAAGGCAGGCTTGCAAACAGAGTCTATACTGCACCTCACATTCCCTGATACTTTCGAGCCAACCGTATCGAGAAACCAAAAGATGAGTCTACGTAATTCCTTTGGCACTCTCCTTGAGGCACCAACGGGTGACGTTGATCGCGATCTACTCGACATTCGCCATCGCTTGAGCGGACATGCCGAACACTATAAGGACGGCTTTGACTTCTACTCTGATGGCATCCGGTTCACCTGGTCGCCAGACGTGTCAGCCTGGGACAGATTCATCGGCTGGGGAAGTCGCTTTATCAAGCTTCAACACTTCGACAAATGGGAGCGTAACTATAAGCTCGACATTGCAACCAGCCTCGAGCATGCGCGACTTGCTATCGAGCGTGGATCGGATGACTGGCTGACACTTCTAAATCAAGCATTTAGGCATAAGGACAACAATTTAGTCTACTACATCACTCAATCCAGGTTTAGCATATGGTGTTCCGAGAACAATACGGAAGCACGTGAAGCGCTGTTCGCACTGTGGGGAGACAGAAGCAACTGGAGCAGCAAAGAGAATGCGTCTGTAGCAATCGGAGACTTTCTAAGACGAGTTCCTGAAGACTCTCCCAGCGGCAAGGGTACGCGGATAACCCTTGCATCATTCTTAGCAATGGCCGTAGATCCACGTAGATTTCCACCGTATGGAACTACTACATTTGAACGCGGGTATGACCTGACAGGATACCCCTATCCTGATAAGTCTGCATCAGACAGTGTCGTGTATGAGCACGTCCTGTCCTTCCTTGACCGGATTCTAGCCGAGGCAGAAAAGCGCAAGATTGCACTGCGGGATCGCTTGGATGCCCAATCGATGCTCTGGTCAGTCATCAACTGGACGACCGAGGACCACCCAGATTTCCCAGAGTTCGAGCACGACGCCCTTCGACGTTTTCGAGAGGCCGATGCTCCCCCCACTCCGGCACCGCCGACGTTCGCAGAGCCAATCGAGAACCAGGCATTCGCCCAAAACCGCATCATCCCGACCCTGCACCTCCCTGAGGCCAGCGGCGGCAGCGGAGCACTGACCTACGCGCTGAAGCCGGAGCCGCCGGCCGGACTGGCCTGTGACGAGGATTCGCGCGAACTGAGCGGCGCTCCGACAGTGGCGCTGCCATCCGCAACGTTCACATGGTCGGCAACCGACGAAGACCGCCGCAGTGTCGAGCAGACCTTCTCAATCACGGTCGAGCCCGAGACACTCGATGACGTCGCCACCCGGCTCTTCTGGGACGCCGACCACCTTCGCGACATCCAGCGTCTGATTGAACACAAGCAGCAGGTCGTGTTCTACGGCCCGCCCGGCACCGGCAAGACCTACGTCGCAATTGAGCTCGCCCGCCACTTCGCCGGCGAAGGTGGATTAGTTGATCTCGTCCAGTTTCACCCCTCCTACGCCTACGAAGACTTCGTCGAAGGCTTCCGCCCGGCAGACCAGAACGGCCAGCCGGGATTCCAACTCCGCGAAGGCCCGCTCAAGCGAATCGCTGAAAGAGCGCGCGACAATCCTGGCGCAACCCACGTACTCGTCATCGATGAAATCAATCGCGGCAACGTCGCCCGCGTCTTTGGCGAGCTCTACTTCCTACTCGAATATCGGGGGCCAGACCACGAGATTTCCCTCCAGTACTCCGACAGGAAGTTCTCCCTCCCTGACAACCTCTGGTTCATCGCCACCATGAACACCGCCGACCGCTCCATCGCACTGGTGGACGCCGCCCTACGACGTCGTTTTCACTTTTTCCCGTTCTTCCCCGACAAGCCACCCGTAGATGGTCTGCTTGCCGAGTGGCTCGAGAGGGAAAAGCCCACTATGAAGTGGGTCGCCGACCTCCTCAAGAGCGCCAACGACAAACTCAGCGACCGCCACTTGGCCATCGGCCCCAGCCACTTCATTCGCAAAGACCTCGACGAGGAGTGGGTGGAGCGAATCTGGGACTACTCGATCCTCCCCTACATCGAGGAGCAACTCTTCGGCCAGGAAGAGCGACTGGCCGAGTTTGATTACGCCAAGCTCCGAGCCGAGGTCCAATCGGCCGACGTCGTTGCCAACGGGGACGGCGATGCAGCGTCTCCAGCTAGCTGAACACCAGACTTGCGAGGACGTCCGTCTCACGTCCCGGCAACTTCATGCCCTGCAAGGGAGCGCAGCCTCGGTTGACATCTCACCCGCATCCTTGAATGGCCGCTGGGACTTGCGTCCAGGATCAAAGATTGGCGTCGTCCGTCTCCCCGACCTCACCGTCGAAATCCGACCCAAGCTCCCCATCGAGCGCGTCCTGTTCCTGATTTCATACACCCTTGACCGTCTGGATTTCCCTGGCGAGGTCGTGGACCTTGCACAGCCCCCGAATCTCGTAGAAGCCATGGTCCAGCTATTCCACCAAGCCGTCCGCCAGGCCACCGGCCGCGGCCTCCTCCAGGGCTATCAGACCCGGGAAGAGACGCTGAACGTCGTTCGCGGACGCATTCGCATCGAGGAACAGCTGCGCCGACGCTACGGCATCGCCGTCCCCATCGAGGTCCGGTACGACGAATTCACGCCTGACATCGAACCAAACCGCCTGCTCAAGGCTGCGGTCCAACGTCTCGCCTGGCTGCCACAGCGCTCGCCCAACACGCGCCGTCTCCTGAGTGTCATGCGTGCCGTCTTCGCCAACGTGTCCACCGTCGAATACCGGCCAGCGAACCTTCCCGAAGTGGCGGTCACCCCGCTCAACGCCCACTACCAGCCCGCCTTGGCCCTGGCCCGGCTCATTCTCAGGTCGGGTGCCGTCGAACTGGCGGCCGGCAAGGTCGAATCCGCCTCGTTCCTGATCGACATGAACGAGGTATTCGAGGACTTCGTGGTCGTCGCTCTCCGCGAAGCGCTGGGGCTGACCGAATACACCTTTCCCCAGGAAGCGCGCGGCCGAGGGCTCTGGTTAGCCGCAGACCAAAAGGTTCGCCTAAGGCCGGACATTTCCTGGTGGCAAGGCGACCGCTGCGTATTCGTCGGCGACGCCAAGTACAAGCGCACCACCGTCCACGGCGCCCAAACCCACGACATCTACCAGGCCCTCGCCTACGCCCTCGCCGCCGGACTCCCCAGCGCCCTCCTCATCTACGCCCACGACGACCAGGACCGAATCGACCCGGTGATCTACGACATCCGTGAAGCCCGCAAGCGCATCGAAATCGACGTCCTCGATCTACGCGGCCAACCCGCCGAAATCTTGGAACGCGTCAAGCGCCTCGCTTGCAAGGTCCGCCAACACAGGGCCGAAGCCCCCGCCGACAGCCTTGCCGCCTGAGACCGCCAGCAACCAATCGCCCGCAGCACCCTCGGCCCCCCAAGACGCGCACCGACAGCCTCTCCGGCGCTAAGCTTCACCATGGCCAGCCGCGAATCCTTCTTCGCGGCCGACCGCTTACCTGCGCCCTCGGGGCGCACGCCGGAAGACCTGGCCGCGTGGGTGGCGCTGAGTTCGGTTCCCGGACTTGGGTCGGCCACGTTGTGGAATCTCATCCGCGCCTTCGGCGACCTCAGCCAGGCGTGGACTGCCAGCGCCGCCCGGCTGCAAGCCGCCGGCGCCACCCCGGCCGTAGCCAGGGGCGTTGAAACCGCTCGCCGCGAGAACTCAGCCGACCATGCCCTCGAAGAACTCGCCAAGCACGACGGCCGCGCCGTCGCCTGGCACGACCCGGCCTATCCCGCGCAGTTGCGCGAGATCCCGGATCCGCCGCCACTGATTTATGTCAAGGGGAACCTGGCCTGCGCCGACTACCAGCGCACCGTCGCCATCGTCGGCACCCGCCGCATGACCGCTTACGGCAAGCAGGTCACCGCCCAACTGGCCGGAACCTTGGCCCGCGCTGGCCTTTGCGTCGTCAGCGGCATGGCCGCGGGCATCGACGGCGAAGCCCACCGCGCCGTGTTGGACGCCGAAGGCGCCACCGTCGCCGTCTGGGGCACCGGCCTGCACGAAATCTACCCCCGCGCCAACCGCCGCCTCGTCCCCCGCATCTTGGAGCGCGGCGCCATCGTCACCGAGTACCCCGTCGGCGTCCGCGGCCTCCCCGAGAACTTCCCCCAGCGCAACCGCATCATCAGCGGCCTTTCCCTGGCCAGCATCGTCATCGAGGCCCCGCTCGAAAGCGGCGCCCTACACACCGCCCGCTACGCCATCGAGCAGAACCGCGAAATCCTGGCCGTCCCCGGCAGCGTCTTCGCCGCCGCCAGCCGCGGAACCAACCGTCTCATCAACCGCGGCGAGGCCCGCGCCGTCACTTCCGCCGAAGACGTCCTCGAAGCCCTCCAGATCGCCGTCAGCCCCGAACAGTTGGAAATGCCCCAACTCGTCAAACCCACCACCGAGGAACGCGCCGTCCTCCGCCACCTCACCACCGACCCCATGCACATCGACGAACTGGTCCGCCTGGCCGCCCTGCCCGCCTTCCGCGTCTCGGCCCTGCTCGCCGTCATGGAAGTCAAGGGCCTCGTCCGCAACCTCGGCAGCGCCCACTACGTCACCGCCCAACCTCAAGCCCACTGACGCTCGTGGGGATCTCCTTGGCATGCGGACAGCTCAGAAGCAGCCCGCGTCCGACCAGACAAACTGAACACATTGGCCTGCCGACTGAACACATTGCCGGCCAAAATGAACACATTTGCGGAAAAAGTGAACACATTGGCCGCAAAAGTGAACACATTCTCGGTGAAACTGAACACATTGCCGGTCAAAGTGGACACATCGGCGTCGAAAGTGGACACATTGGCAATCAAAGTGGACACATCGGCGACCAAACTGGACACATTGGCGATGAAAGTGGACACATTGGCAAGTCAGGGTGGACACATGGGGTCGGACGTTGCCGGCGCACGAGGACAGAAGGCATCCACCCGCGTCGCCCGGCTCCGTCCGTGGCCGCTCTCTGCGGTCATGTGCCCCGCTTGCCCCCTCGTTCACTTCTTGTGTACGATGAGGGCGTCGTCCAATCTGTTCGTGACCCAATGCCCTGCCCCGTCCCACACCGCCGCCATCGCATCTCTCCAAGCCGCCCATCCCCGTCGGCGGCCCTTGTGATCTCGCCGCGCCCACCCCTGCGTGTCGCCCTCCTCGCCCCGGCTTCTGTCTCGAATACTCGCGCGGCCACGCAAAAAAATCCGCCTCAAACGCTCGCGGGGGCGCCCCCGCCCCCGCGGGGGGGCGGGGGGGCGGGGGGGGGGGGGCCCCGGGACCCCCCGGGGGTGGGCCGGCAAGGCCGGCGGCAGGCCCCCCGGGGG
>JAPPLN010000067.1:0-20509 GCA_028874175.1 Chloroflexota bacterium | reverse complement strand
CGGCGGGGTGTCCCCCCACCCCCCCCCCCACCAAAAAAAACCCCCCCCCCCCCCCGGCGGGGCCCCCCCCCCCCCTTGGGGGGGGGGGGGGCCCCCGCGAGCGTTCCCCCCTTCACCCCCATCGATTCGTCCGCAATGCCCTGGCCTCAGCAGCCAGGGTCGGCCTGCGAAACGCCGGGACGTATCATCAGCGCTGGTTTCGCGGGAGATCGTTAAGTCCGTGCGCAGACGTCAGTGGGCCACGCTCGCCTTCATCGCCGTCATCTTCGGCTTCGCCTTGTACGTGTCGCTGCCTGGCACACCCGGCCTGCCGATCCAGGTCGCTGGCCGCGATCTGTCGGACCTCCGCTTCCGGCAGGGCTTGGACTTGCAGGGCGGCCTCCATGTGCGCTTCCAGGCCAGCCCCCCGCCTGACCAGCAGCTGCAGGACGGCGACATGGACGCCGTCAAGCGCATCATCGAAAACCGCGTCAACGCCCTCGGTGTAGCCGAGCCGCTCATCCAGATCGAGGGCGATAACCGCTTGATCGTCGAACTCCCTGGCGTTGATGACCCGGAGGAAGCCATCCGCGTCTTCCGCCAGACCGGCCAGCTCCTGGTCATCAACACCGGCTTCGAGTTCATCGACGAAGGAACCCTGCTGCCCGCCGATCCTTCCCAGACCGTGCTCCGCGGCCGCGACCTGCGCGACGCCCGCGTCGGCTTCGATTCGCTCGGAGCGCCCATGATCGAGTTCGACTTGCAGCCCGACGCCGCCAACCGCTTCCAGACATACACCGCCAGTCATCTCAACGAGGTCCTCACCATCACCGTTGACGACGTGGTCATCAGTTCGGCCCGCATCGAGGCCGCGATCCGCGATAGCGGCGTCATCCGCGGCTCGTTCACGGCCGACGAGGCCCGCAACGTCGCCATCCAGCTTCGCTACGGTGCCCTGCCCGTCCCGCTGGAAGTGGTCGAGACGCTCAGCGTCCGCCCGACCCTTGGTCAGGAATCGTTGCAGGCCAGCCTCCGGGCCGGCATCGTCGGTGCCCTCCTCGTCTTGGTCTTCATGGTCGCCTTCTACCGCGTGCCCGGTCTCGTGGCCGCCCTGGCGCTGATGGTCTACGCCTCGGTCGTCTTCGCCGTCTTCAAACTCATTCCCGTCACGCTGACGCTGTCCGGGCTGGCTGGATTCATTCTCTCCGTGGGTGTGGCGGTCGACGCCAACATCCTCATCTTTGAGCGCACTCGCGAGGAACTGCGTGCCGGCCGCGCTATCCGCGGCGCTGTCGAGTCGGGCTTCAACCGGGCCTGGCCGTCCATTCGCGACTCCAACATTTCCACCCTCATCATCTGCGCCGTGCTCTTCGGCTTTGGCAGCGGCGGCGTGCGCGGGTTCGCCGTCACCCTCGCCATCGGCGTGGCCGTCAGCATGTTCAGCGCCATCACGGTCAGCCGAAACCTGCTCCGCCTGGCCATCACCCTGCCGGTCCTTACCCGGCCGCGACTATTTGGCGCCGGCGCTCCTGCGGGCTCCGAAACCTGATGTTTGCCATTACGTCCCGCCGTGGCTGGTGGTACCTCCTGTCGCTGGCGTTGCTGCTGCCCGGCGTTATTGCCCTGCTCACCGGTGGCCTCAAGCCCGGCATCGACTTCACCGGCGGTTCACTCGTCCAGCTGCGTTTCGACCAGGACATCACCCAGCAGGCCGTCCAGGCAGTTGCCGTCGACGCCGGCTACCCGGGCGCCACGGTTCAGCTCACCGAAGACCGGGGCGCATTGGTTCGCACACCGCCCCTGGACGTCGAAGCCAAGAACGCGCTGGTCGCTTCCATCTTCGAGCGCATCGGACCCGGGCAGGAACTCGGCTTCTCCATCATCGGACCGGTGGTTGGGGCCGAACTGACCCGGGCGGCGGCTATCGGCGTGGCCGTGGCCTCCGCTCTCATCCTGCTCTACGTCATGTGGGCCTTCCGCCGCATGGAGCGGCCGGTGGTGCTCGGCTTGGCCGCCATCGGCGCCCTCCTGCACGACGCGCTGTTTCTTCTCGGAGTCTTCGCCCTGCTGGGCCACGCGCTCGGCGTTCAAGTGGACGCGTTGTTCGTTACCGCCATTCTCACGGTCATCGGCTTCTCCGTGAACGACACCATCGTTGTGTTCGACCGCATTCGCGAGAACCGGCAACGCCACCTGCGGTTGGCCGACGCGCAGCGCCCGACCTTCGAGCAGACTGTCAACTTCAGCGCCAACCAGAGCCTCACTCGCTCGCTCAACACCTCGCTCACCGCGCTGCTGGTGCTGCTTGCCCTGATCGTGCTCGGCGGACCCACGATCCGGCTGTTTGTGGTTGCGCTGGCCGCCGGATTCCTGATCGGAACCTACTCGTCGATCTTCGCCGCCTCATCGGCGCTGGTGTCCTGGGACCGCCGCGACCTTCCCCGATTCTGGGAACGCTTTCGCTCTAAGCTGACGCTCGCCCGCTAGTCCGCGTCTCCGCTCCGCCGCAATTCCGCCAGCGGCTGTCCGTACTCCACCACCTCGCCGTCGCGCACCAGCAACCGCTCGATCACCCCGGCCTCCGGCGCACAGACGTCATGCGCCACGCCCAGCACATCCACGTAGCCGATGGTCTGATCCTCATCCACCGCCTCCCCGACCCGCACCTGCGGCGGCGCGCCGGGTTCGGTCAGCGCCATGAAAACGCCAACCTGCTCCGATGTAACCACTATCAGGCTCTCGTCTGCTGATTCCGTGTCGTCAACCGCCGCCGTTTCAGCGGCCAGGACTCCCAACCCACTCGACCGCCGTACCCGGATCGTCCGCGCGGCATCGCCAATCTCGATCTCCTCGGCGCCTGTCTCCCGCAGCAACCGGGCCAGACGCGGAACGTCCTCGTCCAGCGTGGCTTCCCAGTCCGGATCAGTGGTCATGAACGACTCGTCCAAGCACTAAACGCGCGTCTGGTACTCACCACTGCGCGTATCGATGCGCAGCACGTCGCCGGTCTCCACAAACAGCGGCACCTGCACGTCCAGACCCGTCGCCACCCGCGCCATCTTGGTGGCCCCGGTCGCCGTATCGCCACGCACCCCGGGCTCAGTCTCGACGACCTCAATGTCCACGTTGATAGGCAGTTCCACCCCCAGCGGCACGCCTTCGAAGGACGTGATCTCCAGGTCCAGCCCGTCGGTCAGGAACTGCGCGGCCTCGCCGACCGCATCCGCCGAGAGCGTCATGTCCTCGTACGTCTCCATGTCCATGAAATGAAAGCCGGAAGCGTCCTGGTAGAGGTACTGCACCTTGTGCGTTTCCAGGATCACGCGCTCGAAACGCTTCGAGGCCTGGAACGAGCGGTCCGTCGTCGAACCGCTGCGAACGTCGCGCACCTTCAGCCGCACGTTGGCCGACCCACGACCGATCTTCTGGTGCTGGAAGTCGATCACCTGGCAGAGGTCGCCGTCGATCCGCAGCACCCATCCCCGTCTCAGTTCGCCCGCGTCAATCACGCAGCGGCCTCCTTAGCCATGAGTTCTCAGATTGCACTTCGGTTGTTCCGTGTTTCGGTCACTTGCGGGCTTGGGTCAGCACGTCAACGCCATCGGTCTCGACGACCACCAGGTCCTCGATTCGCACCCCGCCCCAGCTCGGCAGGTATATGCCCGGCTCCACCGACACCACGGCGCCCGCCGCCAGCACATTGCCGCCCCGTGGTGAGAGTGTCGGCGCTTCGTGAATCTCGAGCCCCACGCCGTGGCCGGTCCCGTGACCGAAATTCCCGCCGTAGCCTGCGTCGGCAATCACCTCGCGGGCCAGCGCATCGGCTTCGCGCCCCGTCATGCCGGCGCGCGTCCCGGCTTCGGCCGCCGCCTGCGCCTTCAGCACGATCCCGTAGATCTCATCAAACTGCGCGTCGGCGCCACCCGCTGCAAACGTCCGCGTAATGTCCGAGCAGTAGCCATCCAGCCGCACGCCCAGGTCAACGATCACGGGCTCACCCACGCCAATCGGGCGCTCACTTGGTGAGTGATGCGCCATGGCCGCATTCGGTCCTCCGGCCACGATTGTCGGAAACGATGGCCCATCCCCGGCCTCCCGAATCAAACGTTCCAACTCCAGCGAAAGCTCGCGCTCGGTCATACCGGGCGCCACGGTTTCGCCCGCCGCCGTCATCACGTCGTCGGCCAGGCGCACCGCCTCGCGCAGCAGCGCCAGCTCGGCCTCGTCCTTTACGACGCGCTGCTCTTCCACCAGGCCGTCCAGCGGCTTCACCTCCGCCGCTTGCGACTCCTTCGCCAGGCGATCCACTAGATCGCGATGCTGCTTCAGCGACGTGTGCTCGGATTCCACGCCGAGCCGACCGATGCCGCGCTCGCCAATCCACGCCGCCACCATGCCCAGCGTGTCGACGTTCTCGATCACGTCGTATCCCGCGGCCTGTCGTGTCGCCTGCTCGGTGTACCGCGAGTCCGTCACCAGTCGCCGGTCCTGCACCGAGATCAACAGCGTCGCCGCCGTGCCGGTGAATCCGCTCAGGTAACGCCGGTTGGCCTCGCCGGTCACCAGCATGGCGTCCACGTCAAGCTCGCCCAGCCGAGCCGCCAGCCGGTCTGTCCGGCCCGCCGTCAGTTCAGATAGCGCTCGATGTTCCGTGTGTGTTCCTCCAGCGTCTCCGAGAACGCGTGCGAACCGTCGCCGCGCGCGACAAAGAACAGGTACGGGGTGGATTCAGGTCTCGCCGCCGCAATGATCGAAGCCAGGCCGGGCGCGGCTATCGGCCCCGGCGGCAGTCCGTTAACCACGTACGTATTGTACGGAGACTGGGTCCGGAGGTCGTCACCGGTGATATCCGGCTTCCACCACCGGGCTCCGGGCCCGGCCTGTCCGATGGCGTACTGTGCCGTCGGATCCGCTTGGAGTGGGATTCCACGTGCCAGCCGGTTATGGAACACACCCGAAATCACGGCGCGCTCTTCGTCCAGCACCGCTTCCCGCTCGATGATGGACGCCAGCGTGAGCATCTCGTGCACCGACAGCCCGTTGTCCGCCGCGTCCGCGCGAATCTCCGGCGTCACCACTTCGTCGAACCGCCGCAGCATGCGTTGAATCAGATTCCGCGCATTCGAAGACCTGTCGATCTGGTAAGTATCTGGAAACAGATAGCCCTCAAGTGAATGCCCGGCAGGCATCCCCACCAGGAAATCGAACTCCGCACCAAAGGCCGCCACCCCCTCGCGTGCCAGCCGCAAGAACTCCAGGTCGTCAATCTCTGTCTGGTCGGCCAGCCGTTCCGCCATCTGCTCCATCCGCCAGCCTTCCGGGAACGTCAGCGTCTGGTCGACCGCGCTGGCGGAACTGAGCGTGCGGACGATCTCGTCCAGCGTCATGTCCGAGCGCAACAGGAACGTCCCCTGGCGGAACGCCCCCTCCAGTCCACGGCGTTCCACCAGCACCTGAAACAGGAGATCGCTGCGAATCAGGCTCGCCTCCCGCAGCCCCTGCGCAATGTCCGAAGCTGTCGCCCCCACCGGAATAGTGAACGGCACCGTCCGTGCGGCGACCGCTGCCGGCGACTCCGCAAACCGGGCCGCTGCTGAATATCCCAACAACAGCACACCCGCCAGCGTCAGCAGCGCGATGCCGAACGCTTGCGTGACTGCGCTAACGCGGCTCAGCATCTGGACTGACTCCTGAGGTAGTCCAATAGAAGAATCTCGGCGGCGCGCGCATCCACATCCGCGTCCACTGCTCCACCTCGCCAGGCGGCTTGCGTGGTCAAATGCTCGTCCTTCCAAACGACAGGTTCGCTGCGACCTTCGAGCAGTTGGCTAGCCCAGCGCTGGGTGCGCGTGGACTGTGCGCTCTCGGTTCCGTCCGTATTCAACGGCAGTCCGATCAGTAGTGTTGCGCCGGGATTGGCGTCCAGGACCGCGCCCAGCGCCGCCGCGTCGCCGCTTCCCCCGGTTCGTTGCAGCACCTGCCGAACGGTCACAAACGATCCGCTCGCGTCGGTTATCGCCACGCCAATCCGGCGTTCCCCCAGGTCCAGCGCGCAGACCCGCCGGCCAAGGGCGGGCGGCGGGCGCTCCGGGTCATGGAGCCTGGATTGGCTGCGGCGCTTCGACTTTGACATCGATGCGAAAGCTGATTCTCGGAAAGTTGCCTGTATCCGACGGATCGTGCGTCACGGTCACGTGGTCCACGCCCGGCAGCGACCGCAACGCCTGCAGCCCTTCGCCAAGCGAACGACCGGCCGCTGTGTCCCGCACCGCATTGTGGTCGATGGTATCCACGGCTTCCGCAATCGCCTGCACGCGCAGATCCAGCACCCCCTGGCGTTCGCCCAGCACCTCGGTATCCACCACTCGAACCGAGTCGATCTCAAACGCCTGGCCCTCCAGCGAATCCTGCAAACGCCGCCGCAGTACCGCTTCCAGGTCGTCCGTCGAGAAGGCGGTGCCGAGCGCGCGAATCTCCATCGAGAGTGAGATCTCGCTTTCATGCGCATCCGGCTCGGCGCTGAATTCGCGCCGCAGGATCTGAGGGTTACCCGTGGCGGGCGACCACACGATCAGCGTTTGGTTGGCCGGACGGTCACGCCGCAGGCGCTCGATGGCCGAGCTCTGCAACCGCTCCGTCAACAGCTCTTCCAATTCGGCAAAGTCACGCGGAGACACCAGCGCGACTTCCAGTTCCGAACCGCCCTCCAGTGGCTGGGGATTGAACGCCTCCAGCGCCCCGCCAAACGGTCCGTCCACCGTCGTGATTGCCAGTGCCGGGGCATTCCCGGCCAAGCCCGGCGCCTCCGCCGTCACCGCGACAATGGCCTCCCCCGGCACGTCGCGCCCGCCAACCTGGAGCGTCGGCGGCACCAGGAATTCGGCGTCGGTCAGAAAACCCGTACCGTCGGCAGTCAGCACCCGCGACCCCACCGGCAGAACCACCGCTTGTCGCGTCCGATTGCGAACGGTCACAAATCCCTTCGCAACCCCTTGCGCCTCACGTCGTCGGCCGGTCGTTGGCTTCGTCAGCGTCTCAGACACCGTGGCGTCCATTACGGTCGCCGGCACGATCCCGCGGTCCACATCCAGCGCTCCGGCATCCGGATCAATCCGCACTGTCGCATCGATCGGTAGTCGCTGAGCCTGCGGGACCACCGTGATCGTGCTCGACGGAACGACGAAGTACTGAAACGCCACAACCACAAGCAGAATCGCCGCCAGCCCGCCCACGACTGCCGCGATCGCTTGCCGCGATGCCGGCTCCCGCCACAGCCGAGCCGGCACGCCCGTCGAGCGCGGCGGTCGCCAGGTCGTGGACTTATGCGGCGTGTCGTTCGCTGCAATCCGTTCGAACACGACGCTGCGGCCGGGATCCCCAAGCCGGCGTCCCGTCTGCTGCGGCGCGCCATAGTCCAGCCGCCGGTAGATCCCGGACTCCGGTACTTGAATCCGCTGCGCCACGCTCGGGCGTCGTTCCCTGACCGCTCTCATGCCACCGCGACCACATCCGCCAGATAGGCGCGCCCTGCCTCCAACGCTGCCGGGATCCGGGAGGGATCCGAACCGCCGGCCATGGCCAACTCGGGCCGGCCGCCGCCGCCGCCGCCGGCTGTCTGGGCCATGGCCCGTGCCAACGCTCCGGCACTGACCCCTGCGCCCACGGCCTCGTCCGACGCCGCGGCCACAAACGCCGGACGTCCATCAATGGTTGCCGCCAGCACGATGACCCAGGGCGTGTTCAGGCGTTGGCGCAAGTCATCACTCAGACCTCGCAACGCGTCACGATTGGTCACGGACGTGTTGGCGGCGACCAGCGATATCGGACCCACCGCAACCGCGCCGGCAGCCAGGCTTGCGGCCTGGCGACGAGCCTCGGCGCGCTCCGCAGCCTGCAATCGCCGCCGCAGATTCGCCTGCTGATCAAGCAGACGCTCCACGCGCTCCGGAGCCTCCGTCGGCGCCGTCTCCAGTTGGCGGGCTATTCCCGCCAACAGGTCCTGGCTCCGCTCGACATACGCTACGGCTCCCGCGCCAGTCACGGCCTCAATGCGCCGTACACCGGCCGCGATTCCGCCTTCTTGCACGATGGCGAACAACCCGATCTGGTTGCTGGACACGCAGTGCGTGCCGCCGCAGAGTTCGCGGCTCACCTCGCCCAACCTGACCATGCGTACGACTTCGCCGTACTTCTCGCCAAAGAGCGCCATCGCCCCGGCCTCAACGGCCGCCTGCACCTCAGTCAACTCGGTGATCAGCCGGTGATCGCTCAGGATCTGAAAGTTCACCCAGCTTTGAATCTCACGTATCTGGCCATCGCTCACTGGCGCCGGATTCGTGAAGTCAAAACGCAGCCGGTCCGGCGCCACCAGCGATCCGGCCTGCCGAACGTGGTCGCCCAGCGTGCGGCGAAGCCCTGCGTGCAGCAGGTGCGTAGCCGTGTGGTTCCGCATGATGTTGAAGCGCCGCTCGCGATCAACCTCGGCCCGCACGCGTTCGCCAACGGACAGCCGGCCCTTGGTCACCTCGGCCATCATGACCACCGTACCCTCGGGATTCTTGAGCGTGTCAGTCACCCTGGCCGAGCCGCTGGGCCCCTTCAGCAGTCCCTTGTCGCCAACCTGACCGCCGGCCTCCCCGTAGAACGGCGTCTGGTCCAGCACCACCATCACGTGACTGTCCGGCGGTGCGCTGTCGAGTAACTCGCCGTCGCGAGCCAGCGCCACGATCGTGCCCTCGCCCTCCGTCACGAACTCGTAGCCGAGGAACACGGATTCACCGAACCCGGTCGGCAGGTCTCTGGCCTGCCCGTCCGCCTGTGCGGCGCGGCTGCGCGCCTGCTGCTCCGCCAGCGCCGCGTCAAAGCCGGCTTCGTCCACGCCCACCCCGCGTGCCGCCGCAATGTCCTTCGTGATGTCCGCTGGAAATCCAAACGTGTCGTACAGCTCGAACATCCGCGCGCCGTCCACCTGCCCGCCAGGCGGCACGTTCGCCAGCAGGTCCTCCAGCCGAGCCACCCCGGCGTCCAGCGTCCGGCGAAACCGCTGCTCCTCGTCGCTCACCACGCTACGAATGAAGTCCGCTCGTGGCAGCAGATCCTCGTAGCCCTCCTCGGCCATCACACCTATGGCGGTCTCCACGACCGGCCCAAGGGCCTCCGACTCGATACCGAGTTGCCGCGCGTGCCGCACGCCCTGGCGGATGCTTCGGCGCAGGATGTAGCCCCGGCCCTCGTTGCCCGGCATCACCCCGTCGCCTATCAGGAACGCTGCCGCCCGGCTGTGCTGCGCAATTACTCGCAGCGAGCGCCCGCTCTCGCGTTCCGCCTCGTACTCCAGCCCGGCCCGACCCGCCGCCGTGAGCACCAGCGGCCACCACGTGTCCGTTTCGTAGATCGAGCCAACGTTCTGCAGCACTACCGCCCAGCGTTCCAGGCCCGCCCCCGTGTCCACGCCGTGCCGTTCCAGCGGCGTCAACTCGCCGTCCACGGACTTGAAGTACTGGTTGAACACCAGGTTCCAGATTTCCAGATAGCGATCCGGCGCGGCCAGCGGTCCCACGTCCGGCAAGTCCGGGCGCAGGTTCACGTGAATCTCGGTCGTCGGTCCGCACGGTCCGCTATCCCCGGTTGGCCCCCAGAAGTTGTCCTCGCCCGCATAGGCAATGCGCTCCCGCGGATGCCCCAGGTCGGCCCAGATGTCCGCCGCCTCCTCGTCGCGCGGCACGCCCGGGCTGCCCTCGTAGACCGTCGCCCACACCCGGTCGGCTTCGATCCCGATTACGTCCTGCACCAGCTCACGGGCCCATCGAATCGCTTCCACCTTGAAGTAGTCGCCAAAGCTGAAATTGCCCAGCATCTCGAAGAACGTGAGATGGCTCAGGTCCCCCACCTCGTCCAGGTCCGTCGTCCGGAAACACTTCTGCACCGTCGCGATCCGCGGATAGGGCGATGCTCGTTCGCCGCTGAAATACGGCTTGAACTGCTGCATGCCGGCCGACGTCAACAACACGCTCGGATCGCCGACCGGCACCAGCGAAGCGCTCGGCAGCACGCGGTGTCCGCGGTCAGCGAAGAATCGCAGGTAGTGGTCGCGAATCTGAGCGGTATTCATTGGGTAGTCCCCAGGCGGGCCAGGCCCGCAAAACAAAGAAAGACCGATGGAAGCTGCCTCCCAATCAGCCTTAGAAAACGTGCGAGCCGTGGGTTATGCCTGCGCTATGGGAAGTCCTCCGTCGGTTGATCGGGGTCGGCCACGGGTCGCATCACGCTGAGTACGTACCCTGCGGTCATCCCGATCAGAAACCCCAGGGCCAACTTGGCCAATCGGACAACCACTGTCCGACTCCCCGGAGTCAGTTGTGTCCGAAAAAGCTAGCACAGTTTTCGGCAAGGCAACGCCAAGTCTCCGGCCTAACGGATGCGCACCGCCGGCGCCCTCACGTCAGCACTAGGTGTGCGACCAGCAAGCCCACCAGGCACCCCACGAAAGCCCCGAGAATCGGTAGACCGCCAATCGCCATGTAGGTGGCGCCAATCGCGCCGGCGGCCAGCGCGCCGCCGGCGAACCCGGCCACCCCAAACGGCCAGTAAAAGAAACCCGAGTTCTGCCGCCGGCCCATCACCGCATGAAACGTGAAACTGGCAAAAGTGGCCAGCAGCAATCCCAGATAGACGGCCGGTGGAATGACAAACAGCACGTCCATGTCTAGACGACTCCCGACGCCGCCGCTACGGCTCGCAGCGTCCGTACGTGCCGTGCGATCGCCTCGCCGGCCCGAGTAACCTCATCCAGCGTCGTTCCCCGTCCCACCGTGCAGCGCAGCGAACCGCGCCGGAAGCCCTCTGGCAGACCCAGCGCCTCGATTACGTGCGAGGGCTCCAGCGAGCCCGACGTACATGCCGCCCCGGTGGAGACGGCAATTCCCTCCAGGTCCAGCCGAATCAACAACGACTCGGCGTCGATATCCGCGAACGCAAACGGCGCAAACGCGGGCAGCCGCCGCTCCGGATCGCCCGTCACCCGTACCTTCGAACATCGGTCCGTCACCCGATCCACAAGCGCCACGCTCAACGAGCGCATGTGCGCGGTCCGTTGGTCGCGTTCGGCCTCCGCGCGCAAAATGGCTTCGCCCAGCCCAACAATTGCGGGAACATTCTCGGTCCCCGCACGGCGGTCGCGCTCCTGTGCGCCGCCAAAGGCCCGCCGCTCCACGTTCACGCCCTCGCGCACGTACAACGCGCCGACCCCTTTGGGACCGTAGAGCTTGTGCGCGGACAAACTTAACAGGTCAACGCCAAGTCGATCAACATTTATGTCGAGTTGACCTGCCGCCTGAACCGCGTCCGTATGCAGGCGCGCGCCCGCCGCGTGCCCGATCCGCGCAAGCGTTGGAACCTCCTGGATTGTCCCGATCTCGTTGTTTGCCAGCCCGATGCTCACAAGTGTGGTGTCTGGACGAACGGCGGTTTCAACGTCGGCCGGATCGACCCGGCCAGCCTGATCAACGGCAAGCTCCGTCACCTCGAATCCGCAGGCCCGCAGCGAGCGCGCCGCAAACAGCACCGCGTGATGCTCAATTGCTGTGGTCACGATGTGGCGACCACGCCCCGTTTCGGCCAGTGCCAACCCGATCACGGCCAGGTTGTCCGCCTCGGTTCCACCGCTCGTAAAGATCACCTCGCCGGGCTTGCAGCCCAGCACACTGGCGACCTGCTCACGTGCCGTATCTACGGCCTCGCGCGCGCGGCGCCCGGCGGCATGCACACTCGACGGGTTACCGGCCTCGGACCAGAGATATGGGCGCATGGCCTCAAACACCGCTGGGTCCAGGGGGGTCGTGGCGGCGTGATCGAGATAGATTCGAGAATGAGCGGCCTGCGTCACATGGTCAGTATGCCCGCGTTAAACCTGGCGTTCGGAGTGCGGCAGCCAGTTGACGGGACCTTACCGACGCACGCGAATCCCGGGAATCGGCTGCCCACGAAGGTGAGGTTTGTAACCCCAAAACACCCTCTTCACCCGTTACGCTGGTCGTCTGTGCCTCGACAATTCTCACGACGAAACCTGGGACGTGCGGCCGCCCTTGGCGCCGCCGGCTTGGCCGCGGTGCCTGCCGAACGCGTCTTGGCCGAGGTCTCCGGCGTGTCCAACGCCACCATCGACCCGATCTTCAGAGCTTTCGTGGAACGCGTGGGCGGCGTCGCAATCGTTGGCGATCCACTCACCGAGCGCTTCCTACGCAACGGCCGCTCAGCGCAACTCTTTGCCAATTTTCTGCTCGAGCACTGGCCCGAGAACGCCGGCACGGACTACGACGTACAGCCCGCTCTGCTGGGAGAGTTGGCCTCGGGTGGTCGCTACTTCCAACAGATCGCCCCGTTTCGCAGCGAGGCGACCGTCGAGTACATCTGGCAAACCCGGCATTCGGTCCGCTTCGGCTTCCTGGAGTTATGGAACCGCCTTGGCCGGACCGCCCTGCTCGGGCTCCCGATCTCCGAGGAAGTGCCCGAGGCCGGTGGCGTAACCGCCCAGTTTTTCCAACGGGGCAAGCTGAGCTATTTTGCGGCGCGCGACGTCCCTATCCAGATTGAGCCGCTCGGCCGAATCTACCTGGCCGCCCTCAACGATGGGCTCGACGCCGTTTACACCGTCCATCCAGCCCAGCCTCAGACGCCCGGCGCTTCGACGTCCGTTCAGCTCACGGTCAAGAACACCGGAGACGACACCTGGGCAGCCGGCGGCGCCCGAGCCGTCACGGTCGGGTTGCGCTGGGCCGACTCCCACAACCCATCCACTCGCGCCACACCCGCCCCGGTTTCGCTGTCCGATGACGTTGCGTCGGGCGGATCCGTCACCACTGACATCGCCGTGCAGATGCCTGCGGTCCCCGGTCCATTCCGGCTCCAGCCGGACCTGAGAGTCGGCGGCGAGTGGTTCACCGCCCTGGCCGTTCAGGCCCCACTCATTGACGTACCGGCCCACCTGGCCATGCCGGACATCAGGGTCGGCCTTCTCGACATCAGCCATGACAACCCAGGTGTCAATCAGGCCACGATTTTTTCTACGGCCGGGTTGGTGGTGCGCGACGAAGGAGGATCGGTCCTTGCCAACCTTGACGAACACGAGCGCGTAACCATCCGCCGCGACATCCCCAACCAGAAACACGTGATCGACCTTCCCGACGGCACGCGCTTGCAGACCATCGGCAGAGTCTTGATCGATCCCATCGAGGGGTCACTGCTGCGGCTGGAGGAGACGGCCCCCCAGCGGACCTACCGCGGATCCATGGAGTTCGCCTGGCTTGCCAGCTACCAGAGTGCCTGGGTCGTCAACACCCTGCCTATGGACGCCTACCTCTCCGGCCTCGTGGAGCAGAACGACAACATTCCTTGGGAAGCATTGCGCGCGTCGGCCATCGCCTTTAGGACCTACGCCTACACGGTCCGCGGTCCGCGCCGGGCAAGCGGCGCCCTCTTCGACGTGGCGGCCTCCACCCGCCATACCCCCACCCTTTATACCCGCGATCAGGTTTATCACGGCTACGCGCGCGAGCTGTCGGGCACCCGCCTGCGGGACGCCATCCGCGACACGCGAGGCTGCGTGCTTACATATGAGGGTCGTACTATCCACGCCGTGTACTTCTCGCGCGCCGACGGCCGTACCCGCAGTTGGCATGAAGAATGGGGCGGACCAATCAAACCCTGGGCCGTAGCAGTCGACGATCCGTATAGCCGCGGACAAACATTGCTCGGCCATGGAATCGGACTTCCGCTGCGCAGCGCCAATGCTATGGCCGCGGCCGGGGCCAACGGCGAGCAGATCCTGGCGGCCTACTACACCGGCATCAACTTCGAGCACGTCTATTGACCCTCCACATAACCACGACTGACCTTCGCGGGCAGGACTTCCTGACGCTGGCCGATCTTTCGCCCGGCCAGCTCCGGTGCCTGCTGGACCGCGCGTCCCAACTCAAGGCCCTGCAAGCCAACGGCCAGCCGCATCCGCTCCTGGCCGGCCTCAGCCTCGCCATGCTGTTCGAGAAAGCGTCCCTGCGTACCCGCACCACTTTCATGGTTGGGATGTCACAGCTCGGCGGCTTCGCAGTCGACCTGATGAACGAGCACACCCAGATCGGCGTTCGCGAGTCAATCCCGGACATCGCCCGCAACTTGGAACGCTGGGTCGACGCCCTCATGGCCCGCGTCTACGCGCACCGCACCCTTGAAGAACTGGCCGCCTGGACCGACATTCCCGTAATCAACGGCCTCAGCGATCTCACCCATCCCTGCCAGGCTCTGGCGGATGTGCTGACCATGCGCGAGCACCTTGGCGATCTGGCGGGCCGCCGGCTGGCCTATGTCGGCGACGGCTTCAACGTCTGCAACTCGCTGCTCTTTGCTGGCGCGTTAGCGGGAATGAACGTCCGCGTCGCGGCGCCCGAAGGCTACGAGCCCGACGAAGACATCCTGGAACGCGCTCAGGAAATTGCTGACGACGCCGGCGGCGGCATCGAGATTGGCAACCATCCTCAAGCCGCCGTCAGTAAGGCCGAGGTGGTCTATACCGACGCCTGGGTCAGCATGGGCCTGGAACATGAAGCCGAGCAGCGACGCGAGATCTTCGCTTCGTTCCGCGTGGACGACCGCATGATAGCGCTGGCGGACCCTGATGCCATCTTCATGCACTGCCTTCCCGCCCACCGTGGGGAGGAGGTCACCGACGCTGTCCTCGATGGACCGCAGTCGGTGGTGTTCGATCAGGCCGAAAACCGCTTACACACGCAGAAGGCGTTGCTCGTGGCAATCATGCGAGGTGACGCCGCCTTCGACGAGCTTGGAGCCTAGGTAGACTGAAACACCGACGGCGTTGACGATAAGCGGCTCCCGTGGAACAGCTTGAGTACCTCGCAGGTGAGTTCGACTTTGGCGCCGCCATTCAGATTCTGCTGATCGCCGTCCTGTTCAACGCCGTCCTGACGCTCGTCCGCGATACCCAGGCCGAGCAGCTACTTCGCGGCCTCCTGGTGGTGGGCGTGGCCCTGTTCGTCATTGGCGGCATTCTCCGCCTTGAACTAATCAACTGGATCCTGGAGCAAGGGGTGCTGGTTGCAACCTTCGGCCTGATCGTGGTCTTTCAGCCCGAGTTGCGCCGACTGCTCGAACGCGTCGGACGAACCGGGACGCTAATGGCCCATCCTTTCGGCATGGTCACGCCCGAGCAGACGCAGCAGATGATCGGCGCTGTGGTTGGGTCGGCCGAGGAACTGTCGGCCCGGCTCTGGGGTGCGCTCATCGTCGTTCAACGACAGGGCGGGCTGGATGAATATGCCGGCACCGGTACCCGCCTGGAAGCCAGCCTGTCGCGCAATTTGCTCGTCACCGTCTTCCATCCCGGCTCCGAGCTGCACGATGGAGCCATCCTGGTCAACGGCACCGAAGTCGTCGCCGCCCACGTCATGTTGCCCCTCAGCGACGAACTCGGCCCCCAGGACCATGTCGGCACACGCCACCGCGCCGGCCTCGGTATCACCGAAGCCACTGACGCAATCGCCGTCATCATTTCCGAAGAGACGGGCGGGATTTCGATGGCCGTGGACGGTCGCCTGGAGCGACATTTAACCCCTGATCAGTTGCGCCGCCGACTTGAAACGGCCTTCCGGGTCCAGACCCGCGGCGCCGGCCTTCAAGGTCTGCCAGCCTGGATCTCGCGCAGTAGGTGAACGCCGCGCAACGACGTCGCGCTCGCCGCGTAGTTTTAGCGCGCCGGTTTTTCGTCCAAACCTTGGGTGTTCGCTTTCTGGTGGCGCTGGTCCTGTCTGCCCTGGTGTGGGTGGTCTGGACGCTCGAGCAGAACCCGGACGACCAAAGGCCCTTTACCGACGACATCCTCGTCGATGAAGTCAACCTCGGCCCCAGCCTGGTGCTCGCCAGTCCGATCGAGCCGGTGCGCGTGACGGTGGAAGGGCCCAAAGTAAACCTGGATCAGTTGACGCTTCGCGACTTCAGGGCACGCGTCAACTTGGCGGGCATCGGTGCCGGCGTCCACCAACTTCCGGTGGAAGTAGCCGTCGCGGACGCCGCGATGGACGTGGTCAAGGTCACCCCCGAAACCGTAACGGTACAAATCGACCCGTTCGAAGTCCGTGCCTTCGAGGTGACCGCCCGTCTGGAGAGCGCCCCGGCCGTGGGATTCAGCGCTGATCTCAACAATGTTGTCTCCAGTCCCGCCAGCATCCAGGTCAGCGGCGGCGCTTCCGACGTAGGCGAGGTTGCCTCCATAACTGCGAACCTGAGCCTGGAAGGCGCCACCAGCGACGTCTCAACGCAGGCACTCCTGATCCCAACCGATCGCAGCGGCAACGAGGTCGAGAACGTCCGCCTCGACCCGCAGACCGCCCAGGTCCGCGTGCCGATCGCTCGCATCACCAGCCGCAAGCGCGTGCCGGTCCTGGCCGAACTCACCGGCAGCGTCGCCCCCGGATTCTTCGTTCGCGAAATCAGTGTTGTGCCCACCACGGTCGAGATCGGCGGTCAGCCCGAAGACATTGAACGGATTAGCGCGGTCAGCACCGTCCCCCTCGACATCGATGGTGCGCGCGGCGATGTCGAGGGCAATGTCGGGTTTGCCAGTCAGGTTGGCGTAAGGGTTGTAAGCGACGAGCCGACGGCCGCGATCGTTGTCGTCGTCGAACCGCTGGCCGACACCACCACCATCCTGGCGGCCGTCGTTGCGATTAACGCCGAATCGAATCTGACCGTCGCCGTCTCGCAGCCGTCGGTCCAGGTGGTCGTCGGCGGGTCGGTCGAAACCCTGCAGGCATTGCGCGCCGGCGATGTCGTGGCTGAACTGGATCTTGCGAATCTCAGCCCCGGGCGCCACCAACTTCGACCCGTCATCACGGTTCCGCCGGGCATCGAGATTACCCAGGTCACTCCGCCGGTGCTCGCCGTGGAGTTGCAACTCGATGCCGGCTCGGCCCCGGCGACTCAGGGCCAGGCCCTCATCGGACCGGGTGGCTCGGTCGCCACCCCCGCCCCAACTCCAACGCCGCAGCCTACCCCCACCGTCACGCCGCGACCCAATCCATCGTCCCCAATCAGTTGATCAGGCGCGCCGTGACGCGGCGCGCGCAACCGCGCCTTCATAAAGCCCGGTCAGCGGCGCAGTCAGTCGCTCCCACGAGAGCTCCTCGGTGGCCCGTTCGCTAGCGCGCATCCGTACGCCCGCGACCCCCGTGGCCGCTAGGGCCCGTAGCACCGTCTCAGTCACCGCCTCGGGCGACGCATCGGCTGCAACGTATCCGGTTTCTCCGTCGCGAACAAAAGTCAGCGCCTCGCCCACCGGCGTCGTCACGACGGGTACTCCGGCATACATCAGGTCGATGTAGCGCGGCGAGCATTTGGCTCGGTTGGCCACCGTGTCCGCCAGTGGCATCAGCGCCACGTCCGCCGCCGCCAGCGCCGACGGAATGTCCGCAAACGGCAGCCAGCCAAGAAACGACATTCGGTCGGCTAGTCCGGAGACCCGCATGTCGGCCGCCAGATCGCGCTCCTGTCCAAACTTCCCGGCCCCAAGCACCAGGAAGCGGGCGGTCGGCGACCGCTCCGCGATATCCCGGATGACCCGTGCCCACGCTTCGAGGCCGTAGTCGAAGAATCGCGTATAGATGAGGACCAGCTGCGCGTCGCTCCCGATGCCCAGTGACCGCCGAAATGCACCACCGACCCGATCGGGCGCCCAGTCCTCGTAGGCCGCCGGATCGAAACCGTTCGGTATGTGCAACCGCGGGCAGTCCGAAGCGACCGCGCTCGCTCGCTCGGCCAGCAGCCGGCTGGCCGTAGTGAAGGCGTCGCAGCGTCGCATCCCCAGGCGCTCCTGAATCTCGAACAGTTCCACCAGCGGCCTGGCGTAGGCCTCGTTGCGACTCCAGCCGTCGCGGCCTTCCCAGTCGTCCAGGTCCAGCACGATAGCCGGCCGGTCCTTCCGTCGGGCGATCAGCATCTGCGCCAAGCCGGACACCGCCTTTGGCTTGAAGACATGGACGAGATCCGGCCGCCATTGCGCCACCAGATCGGCTGCTGCCCTCGCCAACCGCCACTGCGTCCAGGCCGGTCCGACCAGAACCGTGCCATCAAACCTCGGTCGGGGCAGACAGGTCACCTCTACCCCGTCGTCTTCCCACTCTCGCCCGTACGTGGCGGGGTCGTCATACGGCGGCACGATCACGCGAACTCGGTGTCCCATCGCCGCCGCCGCGCGCGCCATAGGCATCACCCGCCGGCCCGTCGTGTTCTTTGGCGCGAACCCGAACGGCGCAATGTAGGTGGCGTACATCGGACTACAGGCGGCGGCCGCGGACCCACACGACCGCGGCCCCCAGGCAGAGCGCTCCCAGACTGACCAGCGAGACCATGCGCCCCACTTCGAACGGGACCGATCGGTACGTGAACTCGACCAGATGCTCCCCAGCCGCCGGGATCAGCACCGCCCGGTGCCCAAGGTTCGCCCGCCACACCGGCTGTTCCACCCCGTTCACCTGCGCCCGCCAGCCTGGATACGGCGCATCCGGCAGCACCAGCACCCGCGCGCCCGAAGCTCGAACCCTTAGCCTCACGCGTTCCGGCGCCTCCATCAGCGACTCGACGCTATCGCCGCCGGGCTCAGCCTCGGAACCAGCCGCTATGAGCGCCCGCAGTTCGGCGGCGGACGCCGCATCCACCCGGCCCGCTGACGCCGACGGTCGTAGGAGTCCGGTTGCCCGCGCCGCCTCGCCAGGCGCCCCCCAGCGCGGTTCGATGTCGTCCGCGACCGTGAGCACCACCGTCTGGTCGGAGGCGAATCCAAACCCGCCAACCAGGTCACGAGCCTCAACCTCGTCGCGCGCCAACCGCACGTCGCTCACCAGCCAGGCCCTCGCTATCGGCGCTCCCCGACGAGTCACCACTACCTCGCCTGCCCGCGCGCTCAACGCTGCGGCCTCCGAACGCAACGCTACCGCCGTCGATCCACCATCGGCATGCAGCAGGGTCAAAGCGCGCAGGTCGAACGGCAGACCTTCGGCGACAACCGTCACTCGCGTAACGTCAACCTCCTCATCCAAAGTGACCTGGCTCATAAACGCGGGCCGGTCCAGCCCCCGGCGAACGGCCACCAAGTGTCCTGGGCCCAGCACAACCCGCTCAGGGCGCTCGGCGTGCCGCCTCAGCGGCAGCGTCACTGTCCTTCCGTCCGCCGCGTGCAACTCCACTCGCCCCGCCGGACCGGCGGGGCCGTCCGGTGGAGCATCGATCACCGCCGCCGCCCCAACCACGGCAGCCGCAAATAGCTCATCGCTGCGCCCGCGTGCATCGATCCGCCGCCAATACCCCAGATCCAGCGTCGCTCCCGCGACATCGTGCATCCTGTCGGGGCTGCGAATCACCGACCTCACCCCCAACCCGTCGAGCACGCGGTCGGATGGAATGTCCGTGATGGCCTGCTGGATCAACAGGTCGGGAGTCGCCCCCGTTCCAGGCAGCAGAAGGTCACGAAACTCCACGTAGCTCCGCAGCGGCAACACCCCGCCGTCGTACCCGTCGGCGGTCGCCAGCCGGTAGGCCATGCCCAGGTTCGGGTTCATGATCGCGGAGTTCTTGAGAGTGACCAGCAACTCGCGAAACGAGCGCTCGCCCAAGCGATGGAACCATGTCTCCGCAATGACAGTCCGCGCTGGCTGGCTGATCTCGAACGACGGTTTAGCCAGACTCAACACGCGCCCATTCCAGCCATCCGCGCGCAGCGCAGCCTTCACGCTCGCATCAGCGGCATACGCCTCGGCTGGCACGGCCTGACCAACCGGGGCCGGACCTGAAGCCACAACCAACTCCGCCACCACCAAGACCGCCGCGGCCCAGCGCGCCCACGCCCAGGGCGACGCATAGGCCGCCGCCAGCAGCGCCAACGCCAGCAGCCCGGCCACCATCCACGGTCGGGTTACATCGTCGCTCACTGGATGCAGGGCACCCGCCACGGCCAGCGCCAGTCCCACCGCAATCAATCCCAGCCCGGCCCCCGTCCCTCGCCGCCACTCGCCCAAGGCAACCCGGCCGCGTCCCAGCGACTCAACGCCTTGTGCCACCAGCAGCGCCGCCGCCAGAAGGCCCAGCAACAGCCAGCGCGGTGGCACGCGGAACAAGTCGAACCCTGGAACCAGGCGATGCGCCAGGGTGAACAGCGGCGTGGCTGGCCCAGCGGCCAGCAGCAGCGTGGCCGCCAGCGTCGCGACAAAGAGCAGCGTCGGCGCTCGCCCTGGTCGCGCCGCCACACCCAGCACCGCCAGGATGATCCCGCTCAGCCCAATGTGCGCGACGAATTCAGTGCTCGAGGGCAGCGTCGTAAACGTCGGCAGCACCGCGCGCAGAAACTCTTCGCCGGGCAGCGAGAACGACGCCGCCTCATACAACGGCAATCCGCCCGAACGGATTCCGTGGTGGGAGAGTTCCAGCGTCGGCAGCACCTGCACCGCCGCCAGCAACACCCCGCCAGCCCCGG
>JAPPLN010000030.1 GCA_028874175.1 Chloroflexota bacterium | reverse complement strand
TCCAACCGGCTGTACGCGCGGCTGGGCTACCGGCCGATCTGTGACTTCGACGAGTACATCTTTGTGCCGTAGCTCTCGCTGCTCGGACAATCTCGCGCGCTCGTAACGCAACTCTCTCAGCTTCTAACCTGTACGGCGCGGCGCGTCGAACGGTGGCTTAAGCTCGGCTTGAGATGGCGACGCCCGTAGAGGAAGTCAAGGCCCGGCTGGACGCGGTCGAGTACATCGGCCGAGACGTTCGGTTGCAGCGCGCCGGCCGCAACTGGAAGGGCCTGTGCCCCTTCCACAGCGAGAAGACGCCCTCCTTCTTCGTCTTTCCCGACCGCGGCAGCTACAAGTGCTTCGGCTGCGGCGAGGGCGGCGATCTGCTCACCTACGTCATGCGTCGCAACCGGATTGAGTTTCCCGATGCCCTGGGCGAACTCGCCCGCGAAGCCGGCATCGAAATCCAGCGCGGACCGGCCGATCCCGAGCGGCGCGGGCGGCAGAACGCGATGCTTGCTCTGCTGGCGGAGGCGCAGAAGTTCCTGCACCGGCAGCTACTTGAGTCGCCGGCCGCCGAGGAAGCGCGCGTCTACGTGCGGACGCGAGGTCTGGCGGACAAGACAGTCGCGCAATTCGGTCTGGGCTACGCCAGCGCGCACGGTTCGCCGCTCCTGGCCCATCTGCGCAGACTTGACTTCAAAGACGACGCCATTGAAGCCGCAGGCTTGGCCCGCTCCGATGAGCGCGGAGTCCGCGACTACCTGTTCGACCGCCTGATCTTCCCCATCTGGAACCGCTCCGGCGCCGTCGTCGGCTTCGGCGGCCGCACGCTGCGCGACATCGAGCCGAAATATCTGAACACTCGTGATTCCGAGGTCTTTACCAAGGGCCACCTTCTGTACGGCTACCACCTGGCTCGCGACGCCATCCGCGAAGAGCGAACCGCGGTCATCGTCGAGGGCTACATGGACGTGATCGCCGCGCACGAGGCCGGCTTCAACAACACCGTGGCCTCCATGGGAACCTCCCTTACCCCCCAGCAGGCGCGCATGCTCACCACCTCCGGCGCGTCGCGGGTGGTCATAGCCCTGGATGCCGACGCGGCCGGCGCGGCGGCTGCCCGCCGCGGGCTCGATGTTGTGCGCGAGGCCGGTGCTTACGAGATCGGTGCGTCTTCGAATCCGCGCACACTGATCCGAATTGAGGACCATCTGGCAACGGATATCGGGATCGCCGAGTTACCGCCGGGCGACGATCCCGACTCGCTAATTCGGTCCGATCCGCAACGCTGGCGTGACCTAATCGGAGATCCAACAGCGCTTGTTGAATTCGCGTTTCAGTGGGCTCGACGTGAACATGATTTGGAGGGACTAAGCGGTCGTCGTGCGGCAATGCGTGAACTGCTGCCAGTCGTTGCAGAGATTAGAGACGAGACCGTCCGCGGCAAGTATTTCAAGCAGCTGGAGAAAGTGAGCCTTGTGCCGGAGCACCGCCTGCTTCAGCTGGCCGCGCACGACGGCCGGCGTGGAGCGCCCCGGGCGGAGGCCCGAGACCCAAACGCAGATGTGGCCGGTGCCCCCATGCTGATGGACCATCTGGAAGAAGGTCTTTTGCGCTGCGTGGTGCGTGCGGGAACTGCCGACGTGGATTTGGTAAGCCGCCTGGATCCCGGACTTCTGACTGATCCGGCGGCTCGTCACATCCTGGCGCGCATCGTGGCCGAGGCTCAGGAAAGTCTTGCACTGGACTGGGAGCGGGTTTCAGCCAGGCTTGATCCCACCTCTCAGCAACGTCTGGCCCTAATTCGGGAACGCGCGGCGCAGACCCCCGGCGGCGACGCATCCTTGAGTGTGGAACTGCAATTCGCGACGCTCCGCCTGCGCGAGCGACGGCTGAATGCCGAACTCGAGGAAACCCGGCTCGTCGCTGACGGTGAGGCCGCCGAGCCGATCACGGCCAGACGCCAGGAACTGATCAGCGAGATGGACAGCGTCCATCGCGCCAAGCTGGAGTTGATGGGCGCGCGCAGCTTTGCAGCCGGCTAACGAGCCCTCGGACCCTAACGATCCGAGCAGCGCGCTGGCGCTGCGCTATGCCCCGTTCAGCGCCTGGTCCAGGGCCGCCGCGAGGTCCGACTTTGGCCGGAACCCGACAATGCGGCCGACCTCCGCCCCGTCCTTGAACACCAGCAACGTCGGAATCCCGCGGATTCCAAATTGCCCGGGCGTCATTGGATTGGCGTCTACGTCCACCTTGGCAAAGCCGACGCGGCCGTCGTACTCCTCGGCCAGTTCGTCCACAATCGGGGCGATCATCTTGCACGGACCACACCACTCGGCCCAGAAGTCCACCAGGACCGGTGTGGAGGCTTCAAGAACCTTGGTCTGGAAATCGCTGTCGCCTACGGCTTCGGGCGCTGCCATTGGAGCTCCTTGGAGAACTACTGGACGTTCTGATTCGAGCGTAGGCAGGCCGCTGCGTGAAGTCAACGGATGTCCATCCCGATGACATCCCCCCGATTCTCGGTCGTCATCCTTGCCGGTGGACAGAGCCGGCGCATGGGCCGCGACAAACGTGCCCTGCCCTGGGTACCGGCGTCCGACGGCTCAGCGCGGACGCTACTTGGGCACGTGGTGGCTACCGTCTCGCGGCTCACAGACGACATCGTGCTGGTGGCCAACGATGACCCGGGGGTAACTGGCGCGCGTGTCGTTGGCGACCTGTACCCGCGCTCCGGGAGCCTGGGCGGCATCTATAGCGGACTTGCCGCCGCGGCTCATGACCTCGCGTTCGTTGCCGCGGCCGACATGCCATTTCTCAACCCGATGCTCATTCTCGATCTTGTTAGGCAGGCATCTCGCGTGGACGCGGTGGTACCTGTGACCGGCGGCCGGCCCGAGCCGCTGCACACGGTCTACCGAAAGACGATATTGGCTCCAGCCCGCCGACAGATTGAGCGCCGCGAACTGAAGATTGCGCTCGTATTTGACGCCGTGTCGACCGTCAAAGCTCAGGAGGCCGACGTGCGTGCGCTCGATCCGGATCTTCGATCGTTCTGGAATCTCAATACGCCGGAGGAATACCAGCGCGCGTTGGCCTTAGCTGGAGACCACGGAGCCGGGGGCGCCTAAACTGGCGGCACTAGATATAGGGGCCGAAGACTGATCGACCTCGACCTAACGACGTTTCGACTTCGCATCCACGACGCGGCTGCGCGACCGCTCCGGGTCAACCGCGACGAGTCCGGCTCGCTCGTCGAAATCCTCCGCACGGACTGGTCGGATGTGTACGACGAGGAACAGCGGCCGTTCGCCCAGACCTACTTCTCCACCACACCCGCAGGGTTAGCTCGTGACGAGGACGAGTGGCACGTCCACCGGCACCAGGAAGACCGCTTCGTGGTGGCCGACGGTGACATCATTCTGGCCCTGTGGGACGGTCGCGAGGGATCGCCGACCGCCGGCACGTTGGACCTCCTGCCTATGGGCCAATCCCAGACGGACGACGCCCAGTACACAGTGCTGATTCCAAAGCTCGTCCACCACGGCTTCATGGTGGCGGGCGATCGCCCCGCGATCCTTCTGAACTCGCCGACCCAGCTATATAACCCGAGTGACGAAGGTCGTGACCCATTTGGTGAAGTCGGCGCGACCTTCGACGACGGCCAGCCGTTTAGCTGGGCTGCCGTTCGCGAGATTCTGCGCGGCTAGGGGTAAATACCCCGAAGCTGGGTGGCCTCGGCCACGCGTCCCACGGCGATTTGGTAGGCCGCCTCGCGCAACGTGACCTGTGAGTCCCACGCCAGATCCCAGACCTGCTCCGCAGCCTTCTGCATGTGGTCGGCAAGCAACTTGTTGATTTCCTCCCGGCTCCAGAAGAAATGCTGCATGCCCTGCACCCACTCGTAGTAGGACACCGTCACCCCGCCGGCGTTCGCCAGGATGTCGGGAACCACCACGACGCCACGGTCGTTCAGCAGGGCGTCGGCCTCCGGCGTAACCGGGCCGTTGGCGCCTTCGACAATCAAGCTTGCCCGTACGTCGGCAGCGTTGCCCACGTGAATTTGTCCCTCGATGGCTGCAGGTGCGAGGACGTCGACATCCAGCGCCAGTAGCTCGGCGTTCGAGATGTGCTCGGCTTCACAGTATTCGGCCAGCCAGCCGCCGTCCGCTACGTGCCTGTATACCTGTGACGCATTGAGACCCGTTGGGTTGTAGACGCCGCCGCTGCTGTCGCTGATGGCGACGACGGTGAATCCGGCCTCACTAAAGAGTTGCAAGGCGTTCAGGCCTACGTTGCCGGCGCCCTGGATGGCGACTGTTCCGGATACTGGGCGCCCAAGCCGCTTCAGCATGGACTGCGTGGCCACCAGCAGGCCCTTGGACGTGGCCCTTTCCCGGCCTTCCGATCCGCCGATGGCCACCGGCTTTCCCGTGACCACCGCGGGAACCGAGTAGCCCACATGCATGGAATAGGTGTCCATGATCCAGGCCATCACCTGCATGTTGGTGCCCATGTCGGGCGCTGGAATGTCGCTGTCGGGACCCATCAGCGGAATGATCTCCGTGGCGTATCGCCGGGTCAGGTTTTCCAATTCGTGGCGGCTCAGCGTGCGCGGATCCACGGTCACGCCGCCTTTGGCGCCGCCGTACGGCAGGTTCATCACCGCACACTTCCAGGTCATCCACATCGCCAGGGCTCGAACCTCGTCCAGGTCGGCGCTGGGGTGATAGCGGATGCCACCCTTGGCCGGGCCGCGCGTGACGTTGTGCTGGACGCGGTAGCCGGTGAAACAGGTGATCGAACCGTCGTCCATCTCGACTGGGAAGTTGACTGTGAGCTCGCGCTTGGGACAGCGCAAGACCTCGCGCAGGTTCGGATCCAGATCGATCTGGTCAGCCGCTTGATCGAATTGCGCCAGGGCAGCGGCGTAAGGTCCTTCCTTCGGCGCTGCTCCGGTGGTCATGTGGCGTTCTTTGCGTGAGGGGTCATGGCGAGCATCTGGTAGAGCTGCTTCTAGTTCATCCTAAATCGCTGGCCGAGTGTCCGGCGACGCTCGCCATCGCGGTGAGCGCGTCGCGATTCCGTCTGGGCGTGGAGTTAGGGCTTTTGCCAGCGCATGAGGGTGAATTCGGGGATTCGGTACCAGTCTTCGAAGCGGGGGTTGTGGCGGAGGGTGTCGGTGGGTGGGACGGGTTCGAGGAAGGTGCGGAGGATGAGGTTGGCGGAGAGGTAGGCCTGCATGTAGGCGCTGAGGGGGCGGTGCCAGTTGACGACCTGGTGGCCGCGCCAGTTGAGGGTGATGGGACGCTCGTCGACATATTGGTCGACGGGGCGGAAGAGGCGGCGGCCGTCGGCGTCGCGTTCCCAGCCGGGGGAAGCGGTGATGAAGCCGAGGTTGGCGGCGACGAGGTGTCCGCCGGGCTTGAGGACGCGGGCGGCCTCGGCGATGGCAGAGCGAAAGTCAGGAACGTCGACCCAGACGACGTAGCTGACGACGGTATCGATGGTGGACGAGGCGATGGGTAGCGCGGTGGCGGGGGACCTGACGATGGCAGCTTCGCCGGGGGATCGGTGTCGAGCGGCCTGGACCATTGGCCAGAAGAGGTCGAGTGCGATGGTGCGGGCGCCACGCTCGGCGAGCATGCGGCTGAAACGGCCTTCGCCGGCGCCAACGTCGAGGATGAGCTGTCCGTCGACGTTTCCGCATTCCTCCAGCATGACGTCGTCGAGGAGCATGGTCCGGCTGGAGTCGCCTTCGTCGACGAAGCGGATGTATTCGGCGGCGAAGGTTTGCCAGCCGCTCAGGTCGTCTTCGTCGGGCATAGTCCACGGGATGAACAAAGGGAGGGCATTGTGCATGAGTTGCATAGGCGATTGATTGCCTTCGGCGGCCCGACCGACACTTCGCCGCTGCGGTAGGCCCTCGCCGCGTCGCGGATTCGCCGTGGAAAACCTAGGCTCGGGGCGTCCTGACGGGCCAGCGCGTTGAGGTCTGAGTCCGATGCCTGAGTTTCCAGTTGTTGATGCCGCCGGGTCGCCGTATGAGGTAGGGCGGGTGCATGGGGCGGCGGTGGCGGGGATGGTTCGGGCGGAGGTTGAGGCGCGGCTTGGCGGACAGGATCGGGATGTGGCGTTTCGGTATGTGGCGGATGTTCAAGCTTTTGTGAAGGACTGGGCGCCGCACTTGCTGGATGAGGTGCGTGGGATTGCGGACGGGGCGGGGATCGATCAACGGGCGGCGTTGTGGTTGCAGTGGGGGACGGCGGCGCCGGATGTACGGCCTGAGGAGTGCACCTCCTTTGCGGTGGGGCCGGAGTTTACGGGCGACGGGACGGTGTATGCGGGGCAGACGAAGGACACGGGGCCGGGCGCGAACGAGCAGTCGATCGTGCTGCGGGTACGGCCTGACGGCCGGCCGGCAATTCTGAGTTTCAGCTACGCGGGGAACCTGGCGCAGATTGGCATCAGCTCGACCGGCGTGTCGCTGTGGGGGATGTCGCTCTTTATCGACAGTCCCGGCGGCGGCGGCGGCCCGCTGCTCAAACGGATGCTGCTTGAAACCGACAGCGTAGCCGCGATGCGGGAACTGGCCGGGGCTCTAGCGGACGGCAACGGTGGCGCGTTTGCGTTCAGCGACGCGGACGGAAGTGTGGGCGTGCTGGAACGTCTTCCGAGCCGGCAGGTCTGGCTGGACGGCGGGCGGGACTCGATTGGGCACGCGAACATAATTGCGTCGCCGGAGCCCGCGGACCGGGCGCTGGATTGCTATCGGACGCGATGTCCCAGCGCCGGGGCGCGGCACCGCCGGGTGAATGAAGCGCTGGCGGAGCGTCGCGGCGGGTTTGACGTGGCTTCGGGCTTTGCCATTCTTTCCGACCAACGAGACCATCCGAAGTCAATCTGCCGGGAGACGATGGAGGTGGACGGCATTCTGACGAATTCGGCGATTGTGGCGGAGCCGCTGGCGGGGCGGCTGCACGTGACGTACGGGCCGCCGACGAAGGCGAAGCCGCAGACGGTGAGCTTGACCTGGCCCGCCGCTTTCGTTTCGGACGGCTCTTTCTAGCCGAGGCCGGATGGGTCGCTAGTCGTCGATTTGCCTGGCCCAGGGCGTTTCGGCGACTCCGCAAAGGGCTTCGCTTGGAAGCGGGAAGCGAGCGGTGATTTGGCCCCAGGGCTCCGTTTTCGGGCCGTGGAGCAGCTTGACGCCACGGCTTTCGAGAGCCTGAGAGGCTGCCGGAACTTCATCGACTTCAAATTCGATGGTCAGGCCGAGGGCAACCGGTCAACGGCGCCTCTGTCTCCGAGCGTGGCTTCGGCGGCGGCCTCGCGGCTCCAGATGCCGAAGTGGATGACGCCGGGGATCTTGACTGAGGCGTAGTCGGCGGAAGCGGAGTCGTCGACTTCCAGGCCGAGGTGGTCGCGGTAGAAGCTGACCGCCGCTTCGAGGTCGTCGACGATTTCGGCGATGCCGGCGAGGTGCCTGATCATTTCGGGTGTCTTTCGAAGGTGGTCGCCGGAGGTCGGCGAGGACTGGACGAAGCGGTCAGCGTTCCGTTCCCGGCAGGGGCTGATCAATGGCCCCGCGGAACTCGTGGCGAACGGTATCCCGCCGTTCTGGGGGGGCGCACGCTCGGCTTCGGTCAGCGGGCGGTGGGTGTCGAGGGTGACGGTGTTGCTGTGGTCGGCGGGGTAGGGCGGGCTGGTGATGAAGAGGACGCGGGCTGGCGTGTCGCCGGCCGCAGCGAACTGAAGTGAGTGGCCGGGGAGAGTTATGACCGACTCGCCGGCGGCGGCCTGGATTTCGTGGGTCTGGCCGGATTGCGGGTCGTGGGTGATGGCGCGGATGCGACCCGAAAGGACGTAGGTGACCTGCTCGAGAGTGCGGTGGGCGTGGATACCGTAGGTGTGACCGGGCTGGATGTCGCCTTCGGCCAGGGCGAGGTTCGCACAGGGGGAGAGGTCGATGGGGTAGACGACGATGCCGTCGGGGGCGGTGACGGGTGGGCCAGCTGAGCGGGCGGAAGGCTTGTTGGCCCCGGGCGGACCGCCCGTAGATTCCTTCACGTCGCGGTCAGCCAGGGGTCTCGACGTCCACCGTCACCGTCAGTCGGTCGGCGCGTTCTTGACCCGATAACCCGTGAGGCCTATGCGGAGAGCGTCGGGACAAAGTTCGAGGTCGTCTGGCCAGGCGATTCCGCCGTGGGGTGCAATGTGGACGTCTTCGAAGAAGCCTCGGTTGGTCCACGCCGCGAAAACGCCACGGCCTGCCAGATGGGAGAGGTCCACGACACCGCTGGCACCGTCGTCGTAGCGGATCCAGATGCGATAGCCGGAGCGCGGCTCAACCTCAAGCGGCCGGATCATCCTCGACTCGGTTTCACGAGGCGCGCTCGACTCATTCGCTCATGGCGCCGTCGACCAGGCGTCTAGTGGGATGCCTCGGCGACGGGGACGCCTTCGAGGAGGCCGGCTTCGTGCATTTTCTCCCAGGCGGTGAGGAATGTGGCGTTCCACTCGTCGGTGAGGGGGTTGTGGAGCATGTCGCGGAAGACTTCCCAGAAGACGATGATGCCGTCGGCCCCGGCCTGGAGGGCGGCGTTGGCCACGTCGACCGAGCGCACGAGGGCGGCGGTGATGTAGGGCCGCTGCTCCCAGCCTGCGAACATGTCCGCGCACTCGCGCACGTGCCAGACGGGATCCACGCCGACGCCCTTGTAGGGCTCGCAGAAGGGAAGGATGTGGGTGGCGCCGGCCTGCGCCACGACGGCGGCCTGGGTGAGGTTGAAGGTGGTGGTGCAGAAGGTCTCGACGCCCTCGGCGGCCAGGGTCGAAAAGGCTTCGAGGCCCTGGGTGGCGCAGGGGATCTTGATGATGATCTGGTCGGACATCCTGGTGAAGACGTGGGCGACGTCGAGGAGTTCGGCCGTGGTGTGGCCGTCGATCTCGACCACGACCTGCTTGTCGGTGATGTCGAGGTAGCGGCGGATGACCTCGGTGAGTTGCCCGTACTTCTGGGTCATGTCGTCCAAGACGACGGTGTTGGTGACGATGCCGTAGCCGCCGCGGGGCAGCCAGACTTTGAGGTCTTCAGGGTCGCCGGCCAGCCAGATGGCGGGGCCGCGTTCGGTGAGTCGCGCCTGGGTTACCGGGCCCACGTCGGCCTCGACGCCGTCTGCCGTGATTGTCATGCCAGCCATTAGAGATGCCTCCCATCAACCAGTTGCAGTCCCACGCCCAGGGTCTTGTCGGTGTCGAGAAATGAGATGCGCCAGTCGGAGGAACTGACGATCGGGTCGGTGCCGCCGATGCCGAACGCGCCGCTGAGGGTTGCCAGGGTGTCGTCCATCGCGTCGTCGCGGAAGGCGACGTGGTGGACGCTGGGGCCGTGCTCATGCAGGTGGGCGGCGAACTTGCTGACCTCGTCGTTGGTGGGGCAGATGATTTCGAGATAGCTGTCGGTGTCGCCGATCTGGAGAGCGGCGTAGGCGTTGCCTTCTTCCTCCGACTCCCAGATCTTGAAGGGAGTCATGCCGAGCTTTTCCTGGAACAGGGCCAGTGCGGCTTCGCGGTCGGGCACGACGTAGGCGATGTGGTGAACGGCGTCGAACATGGCGGCCTCCGGGGGCGGCCTGCAGATTTGGGGAGAGTGTACGCCTTCGAGGTCGGTGCGGCTTGCGACGCAACTACTCGATGAAGGTGCGCCAGGGGTAGGAGGGCTCGGGGCCGTCTGGTTCGTCGTCCAGGGCGTCGAGGTTGAGGTTGTCGATGCCGAGCCCGGGTTTGTCGCTGAGGTGCATGTAGCCGTCGTGGACTTCCATGGATTCGCCGGCCACGCGGCGGCGGAGTTCGGCCTCGGGGTAGGCGGTCTCGAGCACCTGGAAGTTGGGGGTGACGGCGGCGATCTGCATGGCCATGGCTGCCGAGATGGGTCCACCGGAGTTATGGGGGGCGACCTGGGTGTAGTACGTCTCGGCGGCGGCGGCGATCTTGCGGACCTCGGTGATGCCGCCGGCATGGGTCAGATCGGGCTGGATGAAGGCGGCGCCCTGGCCTTCGAGGAGTTCGCGGTAGTCCTGGCGGCTGAATAGCTTTTCGCCGCAGGCGATGGGCGTGGCCATGCGCGGGGCGAGGGCGCACATGGCCTTGACGTTCTCGGCGGGGATGGGTTCTTCCAGCCAGACCGGGCGGGAGGGCGCGAGGGCTTGCGAGGCCTCGATGGCGAGGCGGGGGGTGAGGCGTTCGGCGCACTCGATGTGGATTTCGAAGTCGGGGCCAGTGGCTTCGCGGATGCCTTCCACGAGCTCGGCGGCGAAGCGGATGGCGGCAGCGTCGGTGCGCTGGCCGGGCGAGCCGAATGGGGTGACCTTGACGCCGCGGTACCCCTCGTTCCGGGCGCGGATGGCGCCCTCCACGTGGTCGGCCACGGAGTCCATCCAGCGGGAGACGCCGCCGGCGTAGACGCGGACCTTGCGGCGGACGGGCCCGCCCAGGAGCTTCCAGACGGGGACGCCGTAGCGTCTTCCTTGCAGGTCCCAGAGGGCGCCGTCGATGGCTGAGATGGCGCTGTTGACGATCGGGCCGCCGCGCCAGCCGGTGTAGAGGTCGCGCCAGATGAGTTCGATGGCGGAGGAGTCGCGGCCGAGCAGGCGGGGCGTGAACTGCCGGATGACGGCGGCGACGGCCGGGCCGCGGTCGGAGGTGGAGCCTTCGCCCCAGCCGAAAAGGCCCTCGTCAGTCGAGACGCGGACGAAGAGCCATTCGCGCCAGCGCACGAACTTGATGACGACGTCGATGCCGGTGATTTTCATGCGCGGACCGCCTGGAATGGCGATTTGGCCGGCCGGATCGGCGCGGTTGACGAGGGGCAGATGTCGTTCAGAACGCAGCCTTCGCAGTCGGGCTTGCGAGCGTCGCAGACGCGGCGGCCGTGCCAGATGACGGCGATGCCGGCGAAGATCCAGTCGTCCTGGTCGAGCGTGTCGGTCAGGTCGCGCTCGATCTTGACCGGGTCGGTGGCGCGAGAGAGACCGAGGCGCTGGGAGAGGCGCTTGACGTGGGTGTCGACGACGACGCCGCTGGGGATGCCGAAGGCCTCGCCGA
>JAPPLN010000095.1 GCA_028874175.1 Chloroflexota bacterium | reverse complement strand
GGCAACCGGCTGGTCGTCACCATGCGCCGCCCGCCCCGGTTTTGCAAAGGTCTCAGGAGAGGGTGAAGAGTCGAGACGCCTTCGAGGTCGAGGGGCGGTTTGCCGGGGTTGCATTCGGGGTATCCGATGATGTCCGACTCTGAGCGGCTGGCGCGGTTGGAAGGGGCCTATGAGCACCTGGCGACGAAGGCGGACCTGAAGGACCTGGAGTTGCGGCTGACGAGCGATCTGCGAAGCCTGGAGACCCGGTTGACGGTACGGCTGATGCTGGTGGTGAGCCTGGCCACGGGTGTTGTCGTGGCCGTTGATCGGCTGTGGAGCTGAGGCGGGCCCGGGAGACGGATTGGGAGGAAACCGGAAACTTGAGGGCCGCGGGGTCTTGCAAAGGTCTACCCGGAGAGGCACTTGCTTAACCCGAGAGATGGTTGCTCGGAGGACCCCTCACCGATTTCCGCCGGGGACGGCGGAATCCTTCGGCAAGCTCAGGACAGGTTCTGCCTCTCCCCTTGGAGAGGGTGAAGAACGGCGCGGCCTGCAATTGATTGCATCCGAATCTGCTTGCTGGCTTGGAGACTTCGACCGGAAGACGCCTCAGCCCGGGATTGAGTCCCCCGGATCGGGTCCGGGGCAGGCAGGGGAAGGCTCTGTCGCTTCCCCAGGAGAGGGTGAAGACCCGCCACGGCTCGGTGGTGGCGGGGCGTCTTGCAGGGGTCTCGTTCAGGGTATCCGATGACCGTCGATCAGTCCGCGGTTGATATTGAGCGACGGTTGACGGCGATTGAGACCACGCTGCCAACGTTGGCAACCAAAGCCGACATTCAGGCGATGCGAACTGAGTGGAAGTCGGACCTTGGTGAGATGCGGTCGGAGTGGAAGGCTGAGTTTGGCGAGTTGAAGGCGGAACTGCACGCGCGGGAGGCGCGGCTGATCAAGTGGGTTGCCGGACTGGTTGTGGCCGGGGCGGCGGCCGCGGCCGGGGTGGCGATTGCGGTGAACCAGGTTCTGGCGGCGGGCGTGGGGGGCTGATCGGGGTTCACGCAGGACGCCACGCGGGCTGACGAGGGGCGGGGGGCCGGGGCGGTGCCGGGGATAGCGGGTGCTGGAAATGATGTCAATGGCAGCAATGCAAGCAGTGCAGGCGTTGCTGGCAGGGATGGTGGCAGCGACCCACTGGTGGGACAGGACAGGTCTTGGGCGTTTGCCCGAAGTAGCAGATGCTTCTACGGCTAACGCGCATTACCGGCGATCCGAGATCCCAGGCTGCGCAACTTGGGCCACGCGTCAAATGCATAGCGAGGTCGGTCGGTATGGCAAAATTGTTACATAGCCAACATGCCTTTTCTTCCGACAGCATCTAAGCAGTAAAGACGCAGGTATGTGTCAGCTATCGTTCACGTGGATACATGAAGTCTTTTCGCCAGCCAAGGTACGGTTGATATAGATTTCTAAGTATAGATCCATTAGGCTGTAACTCAGCCTCCCAAAAGTAGAAGTCTGCTCTCATTGAGGATACGTAATGCTTGGAAAGTATCACGTCCAGTACGGATTGCCTGTCGGACTCCGAAACTCGGCTACCGAAGATGATTCCTTTCAGCGCTCCAATTGGATATTGCACTGTGTGTTCGGAAGGGTCCGATGTCATCCTGCCATGGAAATAAAAGAGGTTGAACATTCGGACTTCTTGTTCGGCCTCCCAGTACTTCTGCTTAAGTAAGAGGTTCTTGCGCGCAAATGCGTGCTGTCTGGAATTCGCCTCTTCAATGACACTTCTCTCTTCGGGTAAGTAGGGACAAAGTGGACTTAGCGATCCATCCTCAGCTGTAAAGAGCTTGGCGTATTCGGACATGGTCAATCTTGGAAGATTAGCGAAGAATTCTATTTCGGGCTTCTCGGTGTCGTAGGTGACATCCTCCAATTCCACTCCGGGTGACAACTTGGATTCGCCCAAGCCTCTAAGGAGATTCCTTTGGAAAATCAGACATACACCGCTATGGTTATCAGCATATGATGACCACAAAAATGGATTTGTGAAATCCTTCGTGAAACAGGCCACGCCCCATTCTGACAAGAGCACTTTGCCTAGGGCATTCACAAACCTCCGAGGAAAACTTGCAAGCATCGACGCATTGGTGATGAAGTACGGCGGTTGATTCGGTCGTGGTGTCAACGGCGACAGTATTCCACTTAGGTCATAGCCGGACACAGGATCCTTGCTTTGTCTGAGTTTCGAAAACGCCGTTTCCCTTTGAGTTTCGTAGTCCCGACGCAGATGGGCGACTCCCTCGTTGATTAGCGGGCCTAGTGGAGGATCTTCCAATGTCAGATGTCTGGGTATGAAGTGATACCCCGGCAGAAACATGTCGCCCGTAGTAGTCGAGAGAAGAAGCGATCTCCAGTAATAAGTGATGAGATTTGCCCATAGTACGTCGTCACCTTGCCAAACGACATTCACCGTATCCTCGGCCAAATCATTCAACTCGTCTGGCCTAGCTAGGTAGATCGTCTGACGAGACAGTTCCTTTCGAGGCCCGATCAAGGCGTCAATGGATCGGAATCTGTAAATCTCGTCAGCTTGGGGTGTTCTGCGTATTCCGATACTCAATTTGTAGGATCTCCATCAATGTCGTCTGGCGAGAGGTCCCAAAGATGTCGTTCGTTCAGGGCCGTCATTTCAGATAGGACTTGACCCTGGATTGGGGCCTGCCATGCCGTATCAGTGGTGGGGGAGATCGCGTCGATTTCTCCAGCGTCCCCCAGAAGGTGTAGGGACGCACGATCCTCGTCGCTGAGCGGCGGTCGATCAGGCATTAGTCGCAGGCAATTACCTCTAAAACTGTCGCCAAAGGCGGTACCATCAAGACTATGCATACCATCGGCGCGCGAAGCGGGCATGAGCTGGATGGACAGCTCGTACTGTTCGAGTACCACGGCTTCGAACGAGACGGCGCACCAAGGCTAGGCAACGACATGTGAGTCGGTGTCGCCAGCTTCCAAAGCGTTCATGTAGGCAAGGATAAGGTCTTTGGTGCGGTAGCGGCCGTCGAATTGGGCCTCGTCCTGGCGTTGGATGATGGGGAAGGTGGAGAGGATGTAGGAGGCGTCGTCGCGGTCGAGGTTGTAGAGGTGGAAGTAGAGGGCGTCGAGGCGGGCTCGTAGGTGGCGGCGGTGTTCGGGGTCCCAGGGAAGGGTGGGCCGTGGTGGCCGAGGTCGCGGGCGAAGGGGGCCATGTCGTGGGAGGTGTATGTGAGGCGGAGGACGTGGTGGCGGATGAGGTCGGTAGCGGTGCGGTCGCCGAAGCGGCGATGGTAGGCGTCGGAAGAAAGTACCGGTAACTGCTCGACGACAAACCAGTTCAGGTGCTGGCCCTGGACTTTCTGGCGGGCCACGAAGTCGAATGCGAGCGAGTTGAGGCAGGCGAGCCAGAGGCAAGCGTTGTCCTTGTAGCTCCCATCGTCGTCAGCGTCTGGAATCACGAGCGGCAACGTGTTGCCCACGCCTGAATGCGGCACGATCGCGGCAATCATGGTGCGGACATTGGTTGGGGCCGTGACGTCCTTGAAGCCGATGGCCCAGCCGAGACCTTCGGGCCACTCAATGCGATTCTCGTTCACCCAGAACTGCGGATCGGGCAGGTGGCTGGGGTCGGAGCGCTCTTCAAGCGTGGTCTGGCGTGGGCGGGCGGGTCGGTTCAGGTTTTCGGGATTGACGACCACGCTGGCGGCGCGGTGGTCGAAGGCTTGCACCATCTTGCCTTCGTAAAGCGGCAGGCATAGGTCCTTGCCACGCTTCCAGCGGTTGCCCTGGACCGGGTAGAAGCCTTCGTCTTCGAGTTGAGCAGCGGTACGGAACAGGTGGGAGTCGTTGGTCATGTGAAACATGGTGTAGTAGCGGACGGGCCATACGCGGCGTTCGTCGTCGCCGGAGCGGTCGACGAGGACGGGGTGATCCCGGTAGATGCGGCGGGTGAGGTCGGCGTCGCGGCGGATGCGGAAGACGGGAGCGGTGCCGGTGTTGGGGTTGACGCGGGCGAAGTCGTCGGGCGTGAGGGTGAAGGCGCGGTCGGGGTCGGTGATGGCGTCTGCGCCGGATAAGAAAAAGCCGCAGCGGGTTTCGGGGAAGGTGCGTTGGGAGCCGCCGACGACGAGGGCGCAGAACTTGAAGCGGGAGTCGATGTCGGGGAAGAAGGGCGGCAGGTCGGTTCCCAGGCGCCTGTTCTCGAAGTCGTAGATGCCGGCGACGCGGCCGGTGGTCGAAACGGACTGGAAGAAGCGGGCGGCGGTGCGGTCGGCGTAGATGCCGGAGGGGGTGAGGAGGCCGACGAGGCCGTTGGGTTTGACGAGGCGCAGGGAGCGTTCGACGAAGAGGGAATAGAGGTTGATGTCGCCGCCGCCGAGCAAGGGGTAGTGGCCGGAGGCGCGAATGACCTGGCCCAGGCGGTCGGCGCGGGCCTTGGCCTGATCGAAAGCTTCGGCCAGAGGATCGCCTTGCTCCCGCAGGCGCTTGATGCCTGCGCGGCGGGCGGCGGCGGTGGGGGCGCGGGCGAGGTCGGGATCGCGGGTGGCGAACCATTCGACTTCCTGAAGCTTGATGCGGTCCCAGGGGGGATTGCCGATGACGGCGTCGAAGCCGCCCTCGGGGGTGTGGTTTTGCCAGTGGCGCCAGACGCCGGGGAAAGCCGCTTCCCAATGAAGGAAGGACTCTTCGTTGGCGATGGATTGGGATTGGTTTAGGAGGGTAGTGAAGGCGGGGTCTGTTGATTTGGCGGTGGGTTGATTGGGGGTTGGTTGCGCGGAAGACCCCTCACCGATTTCGGGCGAAGACGCCCGAATCTGCCTCTCCCCTTGGAGAGGGGAAGACTGGCGGCTTCCTGACGACATTGACCCAACGTCATGGCCTTCGCTGTCGTCCAGATCGGGATCGGAAGACGGGCGGGTCGGGGACGCCGCCCCTACGTTGGAGGGAGAAGAGGGTGGCTCGGGGTTGGGTGCTGCATCCGGGGGGTGTGGTTCGACACGGGCCTGCGAGGGACTTCGGCCCGGCTCACCACGAACGGTTGGGGCGGACGGGGAATGGGTACCCACAAGGGGTACCCCTACGGGGGACGACGAACCGGCACCCTGGCTTAGGAGAGTGAAGGCTTGGGTGGGGTCGGCGCCTAGGGTTTCGGCTAGCGGCGCCTCGAAGGTGGCTCGCTGGCGGACCTTGAGGCCGGCGGTGAGCCAGCGGAGGCCGGCGAGGGTGTTGAGGAAGCCGCGGAGGTTGGCGGTGGCGGATTCGACGGCGTGGAACAGCGATTGGGATTCGTGGACTTCGGCCACGTCGGCGTCGGAGAGTTCTTCGATCTGGCGCATGCCCTGGGCCGCGTTTTCGACGCCTTGCAGGGCGCTCTCCACGAACATGGGGACCTTCAGCCGCCGCAGGTCCGCCGTGGCGTCGGCGATTCGGAGGCCGAGGAGGGAGTCGCCGCAGCGGAGGTGGTGGTCGAGGAACGAGAGGGGTGCGCCGACGGTGAAGCTGTGGAGCCAGAGGGAGACCTTGGCGAGTTCGACGGTGAGCGGGTTCTTGTCGACGCCGTAGATGCAGCGCTTGAGGACCAGACGACGGATGATGGCCTAGTCGGTCAACTGGGTCTCGTTGACCTTCCAGTTGGACTGGCGGGCGCGGTGAAGGATGTCGGCGCGAATGGCGGCAACGCGGTCCAGAAGGGGCGAGCAATAGGGATCGTCCTGGGGCAGCCAGTCTGGGACGGCGGGGGCGAATTCGATTAGATCGGCGATGTAGTCGGTCAGGAAGTCGACGGCGCTGACTAAGAAGTGCCCGCTGCCCATGGCGGGGTCGAGCACCTTGAGATCAAGCACCGACTCGGCCGGGTCCAGCCCACGCAGTTCCGCCAAGCGTGCGGCCTTGGATCGCCGGTCGCTCCGCAAGTCCGCTGCCCTAGTCTCAAACGCGGCTAGCCGCTCATCCACCAGCGGACCCAGAGTCTGATCGAGGATCAAGTCCACCAGGTCCTGTGGGGTGTAAAAGCTACCACTGTCCCGGCGGGCATAGGAGTTGAGGCGGACTTGAACCCGACCTTCGTCGTTGAGGACTGGCTCCTGTTCCAGCAGGCGTTCCTCGATGGAGCCGAGTTGCTGAACGGACATGTCGCGGTAGTTGACGTAGGCGGGCTGGCCGTCGTGCCGCGTGTGGCTGAGGTCAAAGACGACATCGGCAATGACGTCATCGGGCAAGCGGACCTGATTGAGCAATTCGGCCGCCTCGGCAGCGAAGAGGCCGCCGTTGTAGGGCGGGAGGCCGATGGACGGGTCGCCTCGGTCGATCAGGCGGAACAGGGTGACTAGGTGGTCGTAGTAGCTGGAGGCGACGGTTGAGAAGGTGTCGTTGCGAGTCTTGCGCTCAGCCACGTCGTCGCGGACGCGCTTGCGAAGGCCGTAGTCGTCGTAGGCGGCGTCGTTGACGGGGAGCAGGCCGCGGTCTTCGGCGTAGAGGATGAATAGCAGGCGGTAGAGAAAGATCAGGGTGGCTTGCCGAATCTCCAACATGGGGCGGTCGGTCGTGTCGGCGAAGGCCTGGAGGAGACGGGGAAAGACGCGTTCAAAAACGACCCCGGCGAGGCTCTGGGCGACGCGCTGCTCATAGCGCTTGCCTTCGTCAAGCGCCGCTTCGACGAAGGTTGTTGCCGCACCGGGGCGGCGTACGAATGCTGACCGACGGAAGAGAAGGTGGAATGTGCGGAGGCCGTTCTCATCGTCGGCGTCCAGAAGGGCCTGGAGGTTGGTTTCGTAGAAGGCGGTGGCGCGGGGGCGAGTTTTCTGGTCATAAAGCCGCCAGACGGCGCCATTGGTGAGGATGCCCCAGCGCAAGTTGCCGTCAGTGACGGTTTCGGCAGTGGACAGGTAGCGCAGGATCTGAGCGTGGGGTGAGGAGGCCTGAGTTCCTTTTCCGGGACCGCGGACGTCGAGGGGGCGGCGGAAGCGCTTGAGCTCGGCGATGGCCAGGGCTTCGAGGTAGGGGCTGGCCTCGGAACTGGCGGCGCGGGTCTTGGCCTCGGCGTCGCGAAAGAGAAGCAAGTCGGGGATGTTCTCGCCGCCGCTGGAGGCTGCCTGGGGGAGGTCATCGGTCCAGCCGAGGCGTTGGAGCAGGGGGCGGATGAGGTCTTGCTCGGTCTGAGTTTCATTGGGCTCGTGGTAGGCGGCGAAGTCCTGGAATAGGCGGCGGGCGGCGTCACGAAAGGCGACGAAGGCGGGGCGCTGGGATTGGCGCTCAGGGGTGTGGCGGATGCCGTCGGTGAGGAAGTACTCGGTGAAGAGCTGGCCGGGCATGGGGAAAGGACTTCTTCGGTACGGGGAAGCATCGCATGTCCTGGGGGTGGCGTGATGACCTGTGAGCGGAAGAGGCCGGTCAGGGACCGGCCCCATACCGCAAGCTCAGGGCAGGCCCCTTCGACAGGCTCAGGGCAGGTGCTTCGCGGACGGGTAGGGCGGGCGAGGAAGGGAGACTGGATCCCGGCTGAAGACGCCGGGATGACGGGGATCTCGGGGCGTGGGGTGTCGGGGGTGCGGATCGTGGTTGGACGACTGGGTGGTGCTACCAGCGATCGGAGGTCCCAGGCTGCGCGCAGCCTGGGCCACCTGACATCCGACTGTGTCCACCATGTCTCCGAACGGGTGTCCATGATGTCTCCGGCCTACACACCCAGTAGAGGGAGGAACGCGACGGCCCGCTTCGGAGTGAGGGGAACGATTAAAGCGACTGACTACGCAACTCAAAGTGAGCCACTACCGCATGGCCCGCAGGCGCTAGCCGTTAGTCGAGCTGGCTCCTGTTGCCGGAGCGGGTAACGGGACCGCAATCTCAGCCGCCGACTTGCCTAGCTTCAGGCTGCGATGCACGGCGACGTCCAGGTCCGTCGCTCGGGTATGCCAGTCAGGCGTTTCGACGACTGGCATCCTCCAGGCGTCGCGAGCCTCCAGCAAGCTGTCCGGCGCCAGCCCCAGCCGCGCCGCCGCGTCGTCCAGCCCCAGCGTCAACGCTGGGGTTGCCGGGCCGGCGTCGAACGTCGATGCCAGGCCCGCGAGGGCAACGGCCGCGTCCGCGGCTGTCCCGTCGTCGCCTTGTCCCGCCGCGACAAACGCCGCCGCCATCGGAACGCGACGCTCGGCCTCGGGCCAGGAAGGCAGGGCCAGCGTCTCCCACTCGGAACGCCGCTCAGGCGGCAGCGCGGCCAGCCGCGACAGCACCCGGCCATGCACAACCGTCAGAGCCACACGCCCGTCCAGCACCGCCTCCCCCGCCGCGCCCTGACCGTCCCAGGCGCTCGGCGGCGGCGAGACGCGCTCGCGCAGCCACTGATCCGCGTACCACTGCCAGGCGTCCACGGCCGCCTCGTCCGTCGGAAAGGTCCCGGCCGACCCTGCCACCGTCTCCAGTTCGGGCAGTCCCGCAATCACGCCAAACCCGTAGGTGTACGTGTCGGCGTCGGTCAGCCGACGCGCGGTTTCCCCCAGAGCCTCGTACGTGGAGCCCACCTCGGCTACCCCTGCCAGGTCCAGTCGCCGCCGGCTGGACAGCAGGTACGTGGAATGCCCGCTGACCGGCAATCCCACCAGCCCACGCTCGCGCCGTCCCAACGCCAGCATCTCCGCCAGGAACCCATGCTCTGCGCTTAGCGCCGCATCCATTGGGGCCAGGGCCTCCAGCATTTCGAGCGCCGTCAGCAGACCGCCCGGGATCCCGACCAGCAGGTCGGGCAGGTCCCCGGCCGCCGCTCGCGCCAGCAGCCGGCCAGGACTGTCACCGCCCCGGTCCAGCACCTCCAGCTTCAGATCGGCGCTGGAACTGAGGGCGCCAAGGTCCGGCGCGCCACCACGAGCCAAAGCTGGACTGATGGCCGCGCGCAGCGTCACTTTCACCGGTTCCGGCGCCGGCTCCGTCCGCGCCGCCGGCGTCGGTGGCGGGGTGACGAAACGCGTCACGACAACCTCGTGTTTCACGATGACCGGCTTTTCGACCACCACCACGCGTTCGGTGAAGACCGGGCGCTCCACCACCACTTCGTGCTCAACCAGCCTGGGGACGACCACCACGCGCTCCACCACGGTCGGCGCCCCGCAGGCGGCCAGGCACAGCGCGGCCCCGGTCGCCATTCCAACCTGAAGAACGTCCCGTCGGCTCACGCCGCGGCCTCTCGCTTCGGCCAGCATGCGAGTTGAATCCGCCCGGTATGTCAGGATTTACGCGGAACCTGCTCCGTCGTCATGCGACGATGCTACGTGAGCAGGCACGAGGCATTCCTCGAGCGTCAGGTAGGGGAGGACCCGATGCACGATGTCGCGATTCTGGGTTCCGGGCCGGCCGGGCTGACCGCCGCCCTCTACGCGGCGCGCGCCAACCTCTCCACGCTGGTGTTCACGGGCGACGCCCTGGGCGGCCAGATCGCCACCACCTACGACGTCGAGAACTACCCTGGCTTCGAGGAAATCACAGGGCCCGACCTCACCGCGCGCATGCAGGGTCAGGCCGAGCGCTTCGGGGCTGAAATCGTCTACGACCAGATAACCGAAGTCGACTTCGACGGCCCGCCGTTCACCCTCACCGGTCGGTCCGCCACCTACGAGGCGCGCTCGGTCATCGTCGCCACCGGCGCCAGCCCGAGGCTGCTGGGGATTCCCGGCGAGCAGGAGCTGTGGGGCCGCGGCGTCTCCGTCTGCGCCACCTGTGACGGCGCGTTCTTCAAGGATCAACCCGTGGCCGTGGTGGGCGGGGGCGATAGCGCCCTCCAGGAGGGCCTGTTCCTCACCCGCTTCGCCTCAAGAGTCACGGTTATCCATCGCCGCGACCAGTTGCGCGCCGGGCCGTACCTGCAGGACCGCGCCCGTGCCGAGCCCAAGATCGACTTCGTCTGGGACAGCGTCGTCGAAGGCGTCCAGGGAGGCGAAGCCGTGGAATCCCTTCGGCTTCGCAACGTCAAGTCGGGTGAAGAGTCCGACTTCCCCACCGAGGGCCTCTTCATCTTCATCGGCCACGACCCGAACACCGAAATTTTCAAGGGCAAGCTGGAGATGGACGAGGACGGCTACATCATCTCCGACCGCTACATGCACACGAACGTCAAGGGTGTGTTCGTGGCCGGCGAGGCCCAGGACCACTACTTTCGCCAGGCCATCACGTCGGCTGGCGAGGGCTGTCAGGCCGCCATGGAAGCCGAGAAGTTCATCGCCCGGCTCGAAAGCCAGCAGCCCGCCGCGGCCGGCGCCGCTAGCGGATAACGCCACGTGCTCCGGCGCGTGGACGCGGCGCGGCGGGGCGCTCTCCACCGCCTGCCGCTCCCCGGCGGCACCGTGGCTGCCCTGGCGATCTTTGGGACCGTGGCTGCGGCCGTTGCGCTACTTGCGGTTCTCGGCACGACGGCTCCCGGGTCGCCGTCCGCCGAGCGTCGCCCGGCCACGCCGCGGCCCGTTCAACAGAGCCCGGCGCCTACGACCACTGCTTCGTCGCCCGTCCTGCCGCCGATCGACGCAACCGCTGTCCACCGCGCCGGTCGGGCGCTAGGCGTGACTGTCCGGCCTCCCATAGCCCAGCCGGCCAGCAACACCAGGCTCTCGGTCTACACAAATGCCACCGACGGGCTGCGCCGCCGGTTCGAAAGCGGCGCCGCCTACGTCAGCCTCATCAACGTGGCCCATCGGCGGGAGACGATCAGTGATGAACGACGCCTCGTGGCGCTGCTGGCGCTCGCCGATCTGGCTAAGGCGACGGAAGAAGACCTGCAGTCGCTCACCCCGCCCGGAATCGCCACCACCTACCATTTCAGGCTACTCAACGTGCTCAGCAGCTATGCCGTCGCCGCCCGCCAGTACTGGCAGGCCACCGTGCGACCTACTGCGGACACCGTCGATTCCGGAACCCGTCGCCGCCAACTCAACGGCGTTCTCGACGCCGCCTTCCGCTACAACACCCTGCCCAGCAGCCCTCTTGACGCCGACGCCTTGGGTGAGCCGTAAGAAGCGCTAGGTTCCGGCTAAGTTGGTCAGCCAGCGAGTTCCTTCGCCTTTGGAACCAGAACTCGAAACATGAGCTCGACTTCGGTCTTTAACCAAGCCTGATACTTGGGCCACTCCTGGCGATTCTCAAATTCCGCGTCCCTCCGGACCATGACCCGCAGAATGGATTCTGATTCCCAGGGCTGCCAGAGATACGGCTGGCCAGCTTCATTTCTTATCAGATCCGCCTGTTCGGCAAGCTGGTCGAATCTCTCTCGATGAGAGCGGCCAAAGAACTCCAACGCAACCCGCACTTCGCCAGTCGAGGAGTTCTGATTGGCGGAATTCCACGTCGAGAAAAACGAAACAACTCTGAGTCCTGACGCGCCCACCCTGTGAGTGACGTAAGAGGTTGGCACGGGTCGCGTTACTGGGATTGTCCCGTCGGACTCCACCAGTCTCTGGAAGTCTGTCCAAAAGTCGAGTTGCAGTCGCTTGGTCTCGCTCAGTTCACCGCCGGGGCCTGTTGACCGCACCGTTTTGGACCAGTCGTTCGGCTGGACGACGATGTTGAATCGTGGCGCGGGCAGCGAGTTGTCAATCTTCAGCAGCTCGATTTCGACTCCAAAGTAGGCGTATTCCCCACTGGTGCTCTCGTTCAGCAAATCCAACGCAGCCCGGTGCTCGTCGCGAAACTCCTCCGCGATCCACACCACTGTCCGCGCGTTCAGTCCAGCGGTGTAGGTCAGCAGCTTGCCCAGGTGATCGTGATCGGTCCGTCCATACTGATTCTCGATCACCACCCACGACTCCTCGTCGCTCCCACCGTCGAGACGGCGGCAGAGGATGTCGGCGCTGAAGCTGCCTACAGCCTGCTCCGTCCCACGCGGCTCCAGCGTCAGCCCGAGTTCATCACCCAACCGCGTCAGATTCTCGGGGTCGGCCAACCATGGCGTGAAGTCGCTCGTTTCATCCGGCCAGACCGTGCGCAGGTCAACGGGTTCAAGGATCGAGATTGCTGAGTCGGGCATAACAAGGGCTCCTGGCCTTTCGGTGCATCCTCGGAGCGCGGTCGAAGCGGTAAAGAAAATCTGCTCAGGGCGGCCAGCATAGCGATCGTCACCAGGTACTGCGTTCCGGGTCCTTATCGATCCACGCCACGGAAGCCGAAACGCACGCTGCCGCCCCGGCAGCCTTAAATCCAAGACCATCCAGCGTTTCCACCGCCACCGCCGGCGTGGCTGACGTCCCCTGGCCGTATACCGACACGATGAGCCGTCCCGGAGTGGCCACCATCTCATTCAGAACCCTGGCTATGTAGGCGTGCTGGTCTGCCGGCGGCACCGCATCCAATAGCAGTTGAACAAAGCGGTAGCGCCGTGGCGGCTGCCAGAAGAAGGTGTTCGCTACGTGGAAGTTCGCCGCATAGGCCGGAAGTCGCTTTCTGGCCAGATCAATCAGTTCGGGGATGAAATCGACGCCGTGCGGCGTGATCGCGAATCCGCGCTTAGCGCACCAGCGCACGAGTGACGCGAGCAGCAAGCCGTTGGCGCAGCCCAGGTCCAGGTAGTCGCCGTTGGCGTTCACCGCCTGCGCAATGCAGCGGCGCGTGGTCTCCCAGTGCTTTGCCCCGCCGGTCTTGCCAGACTGGCGGTACGGGTTGCTCGGATCGGCCAGGTAGTAGTCGCGAATCGTCCGCTCGACGTCGCGAAAGTACGCCTCGCGGTCAGCCTTGTTTGTCACGCCTCGGCGCTCCGAGTCCCCGCGCCACGCTGAGCACGCTTGCGTCCTCGTCGGCGAAGCGAGTCCTCCGGTCCCTGACCACGCCACAGAACGTCACGCCAGGCGAATTGGTAAACGCTCGCCACGAGCGGAGTAAGCAAACTCACGTGTCCCGTCCGCCTCCAAAGCTGCGATGATAGGAACAATCACCACCGACACCATGGGCGGCGTAGGCGAAACTTTGCGCGGCGGAATCACCAGACCCGTACGAGGGTGAACGATCTCATGAATAACCGATTGGTCCGCGCGGCCGCCGTCGTCGTCCTGCTGGGCATCGCCGTCGCGGGTATTGCCTGGCTGTTCATCTTTTTCACCGGCGGCACGGGCGAGGCCAGCCAGCCCATCTCCGCGCCGCAACTCACCCTCCCGCCGGCCACGGCCGCTCCGGCAATCGCAGCGCCCGCCACGGCCGCTCCAACAACCGCTGCCGCAGCCACGGCTGCTCCGGCAACCGCAGCGCCCGCCACGGCTGCCCCGCAGCCCCAGGCGACCCAGGCGCCCGCGGCCGCCCCGGCCACTGGGGAGGCGACGCTCTACCGCATCGTCCCCGAAGAATCCGAGGCCCGCTACGAAATCGACGAAATCCTGCGCGGCGAACCCTTCCGTGTCGTCGGTGTTACCGACCAGGTCGCCGGCGACATCATCCTGGCCTTCGCCAACACCGCGGCTTCGCAGGTCGGCGTCATCCGAATCAACGTGCGCACCCTCGCGACCGATGAGGAACGCCGCGACCGCGCCACCCGATCCCGCATTCTGAACTCCGCCGAGGACCGCTACGAGTTCGTGGACTTCACGCCCACCGCGCTCGAGGGTCTCCCCGACTCGGTATCCGTCGGCGACACGGCCACCTTCACCATCGTCGGAGATCTCAAGATCCGCGATATCACCTCGGAAGAGCGGTTTGCAGCCACGGTCACCGTGGTGGCGGAGGACCGCCTGGAAGGCACGGCCGAGGCCACGATCCTGCGCTCCACCTACGACCTGGCCGTGGCCACCCCACCGTTCGTTGCGGACGTCAGCGAGGAAGTCCTCCTCGGCATCAAGTTCGTAGCCACCGCCGTCGACCAGTAGACCGACACGGCCGCGCCGCACTCACCCTGCGGCGCGGCCGAAGCCTCAAGTCCCAGCACGAGCGGCTTGCCGAGCCACCCCATTGGAGCACTTGAGCGGCACGCCCGTGCCGGAATGACCCTGCGGCGCGGCCGAAGCTACAAGCCTCAGCAAGAGCGGCTTGCCGCTCAGGTGTTCAGGATGACTTGCGCCGTCACCTGCGTCAGCTTGCGCAGTTCCGCGTGCGGCATCCATTCGTTGATCGAGTGAATGTCCTGGTACCCCGTGCCCAGGATCGCCGAGTCGATCCCCTTCTCGTTGAAGTTCTGCGCGTCGCTGCCGCCGAAGGTATGCACGAAGCGAGGTTCCAGACCCGCTGCCTGGACCCCTGCATACGCCACCTGCAGTGCCGGATGATCGTGTCCAAACCGCGTCGGCTTGAACCGCTGTTCCGTCTCGATCTCCACTCGGCCGCCAAACGCCGCCGCCCCGTCTTCAAGCGCCGTGCGCATCGCCTTCACCTGCCGGTCCAGCGCCTCCTGCGTCAGCGCCCGCGCCTGCGCCACCAGCTTCGCCTGCGGCGGGATGATGTTCCGAGCATCCCCGCCTGAAACGATTCCCACGTTGGCCACCGTCAGCTCGTCCACCGGCCCGAGCGACATCCGGTCGAGCGCCCGCGCCATCATGCTCACGGCGCTCTTGCCGGTCTCGGGATGCGCCGCCGCCGCCGCGTTGCCGTGAAACGTCACGTCGAAATTGCACGCCGCCGCCTGCCGGTCGCAGATCACGCCCACCGGACCGCCAAAGTCCAGCACCAGCGCCACCCGCGACTCGACGTCATTTGGATCGAAGGCGGCCGCCCCAAACTGGCCCACGTCCTCGCCCACCGTGAACACCAGGTCGATCGGCCCGTGCGGCAGCCCCGCCTCGTCCACCATCGCCACCGCTTCCACGATCGCCGCCACCCCCGCCTTGTCGTCCGCCCCGAGCACGCTTGAGCCGTCCGAGTACACCGCGTCGGCCTTCACCACCGGCGTCATCTCCGGCGTCGGCAGCACGGTGTCCATGTGCGCGTTCAGCATGATTGGCGGCGAGTCCTTGCCCTTCGCCGGCCAGCGGCAGATCAGGTTCCCAATCTGGTCCCGCCGGCAAACCACCCCGGCCGCCTCCAACCGCGGCTGGATGATCGCCACCACCCGGTCCTCATTCCCCCAGTAGCTGTCCACGCTCAGGATGTGCACGAACCCCCGCAACAACCGCTCCCAATTCAGCGGAAGTTGCCTCTCAACTGAGTGGGGTGCGGTCATGTTCTAGAACCCTGCTCGAAAAGGAAGATTTCGAGGCCACTCATCACGCAGAGACTCAGATGGGAGTCAGGGTCTACGTCCAATGTGTCTCACCTTGAGTACTCTGAAGGACTTCGCGTGTTTCCATTAATTACAAAAGCGAACACTTTAGATGGAAATACGGCCTGCGTGTCTTTGCCCCCATGACTCTCAACATCCGCGAGCAGTATGTCATTCTTGATGTCTCCCGTCGGACTATCTTTGACCGTTGTATCAAGCACTAACAGAACACTGACCTGACGTGCTTCGACGCCACTGTATTGGACAGATTGCTTGATGTATTTGTCAATAATATAGCTACGGTCACCATTCTCACGCTCAACCTTCAGCTCAACTATTACGCCGCGGAATCTGATGTCCGTAATTCCGCCAGCTTGGTTTGTATGTTCTTGCACATCACTTCCGAGCTGAAATCTAAGATCGCGAGCAACTGACCTCTGGAATTCGTGTTCCGAAACTTCACTCCGACCCTTGAAAGCTGCTTCCTGCGAATAAGTGGCAACCAATTTGGTGAGGGCTTGCAACATATCGAAGAGTTCGGAGAGCTCTTCCTGAACTTCAGGGCAATCACGAATCAACTCGGTAATAAGGCGGACAACGTGCTGATCTAGTGGTGCGTTTCCAGTCGCCAGAGGTAGGCGGGTCGTGTCAGAAACTCTCAAGCGCATCTCGGTATGCCCAATCAATGGAACCTCAATATAGTCACGATCGACGGTCTCAAACGCTCCGCTGATTGCAAATACAAGATCTTCGAGCACGCTACTCTGCGCGGAGTGGAATCTAATGTGCCCGGGTAGTTCCGCTTCAAAATCTCCACAGTTGACATCAAGAGGCCTTTCAATGAAAAACTCGCTTGCAGAATACTCTGTCGGTGGACATGTTGTCGATAACGTGATGTGTAAGCGATGAGCTTCGTCGGGCCATCCGAGCCCACGGATTCGAAATCGAAGGGCATATAGTACATGCGGCCGAAGGAATGTAGGTGCCGTCAGAGGGGCGTTGTCAATTGAAATGACGATTCTCAAAACTGGTTCAATCGGTTCACTACTCTTAGTCGATTTGAACGCCGATCCATGTACCCGAGGAATCACTTTACGCCAGTATAGAGTCGGTAGTGGCAAGCTACTGATCAGATGTTGGGCAAAACGATATGTGACGTTCGATTCAAAGTTCAGAGCAAGCGATGTTAAGTACTGATGAAGGTATCCATAGTCTTTTGAGCCGCTCCTCTGTACCTTGAGCAGTTGTCGTAGCCTTGTGCCTAAGACTTCGGCTCGCGCACGCTCTTTGAGTAGATCGCCGGAAGCACTCTTGGCAATCTCCTCGCACAGGAGATGGCTCTCAAATGCTCGCAGGGCGTATTCGGCTAGTGTCCATTCGTACGGCACGCTATCGCTGGGCGTATGGTCTAGCAAGGCTTCGAGTTCTTCGATAATCTCCCGTATATGGGTGCTCGATAGTTCATGAGGTTCTCCGATATCCTGAAAGGCCCTACGTAGTCTCTTCAAAAACGCTGTAGACGCTCCGACATGGTCAAAGTCAATCTCTTTTGGTGTGCGCTTCAAAGTTGGTCCTTAAGTAGTGCATTCGAATGCGCAGATTTATGTATAGCTGTGAGTAGTTCGTGCCGCGACTTGTATCGAGCCTGCAATGGCGTGGCTTGGATCGAGGCTCGTAATATCCTGCTTTCGCTTTCAAAGTCTCGAAAGTGGGCAGTCAAACTTGCGAAATGCAGAGTTTCAATTGGATCTTGATTTGCCCTGTAAAGTGCGGCGTTCATTATGTCGCCAGCAATCTGTTGATATGCCGATGAGCTAATTCCATGGAGCCAGTCAAAGAACTCTCGCCGCGTAGAAAACCTGTAATTGTTGTGTCGGTCTCGCTCATACTGTCTGAGACAGTAGAGAACGTGACGGGCTACTCCTTCGGCAAGGCTATCTGATGGAACGAAAGTCCTTGTGAGGCGCTCAGTGATTTCACTATCGAGCCATCGCTCACCGGTCGGGAGGACTTCATCTACCATTTTCAACACGCTTGACTTGAGATCCTCGCACCTGGCGGCTATAGATAGTGCCGTTTTGCTGATCTCACCTGTCAGGTATCCACTGCTGCTGTATGACCGAAGCATCACCTCGAAAGCTGCTAGGACTTCTCGACAGCGAGATTTGGAGAACCAGTGTAGTTTGCGGGATACAACTAGCAGTGCCGCTCGGCCTACATCAGGGTCCGGATCTAACAGCTGCAATACGACGATAGCAGGTAGGTTGTCGGGCGGTTGTGCTCGGGATGGGAATATCTCAATCGAGGCCCGTAGAGCCGCAGCGCGGATGACTGGTGAGTCATAGTCCATCAGACATTTCCAAAGGAGAGGTAATATCTTAGATCGGAGACGATAGTGTCGACCTAGGCCTCCCAAGAGGTTTATTGAGGCACATCGCAGCTCGGATTCGTGCTGTTGTCTTGGGTGTTCAAATACTGCCGATAGCAGATCGAATGACTCTTCGGGAATGATTTCGCACATTGCCTCTAGGCAAGAATGAAGAGACTTCTTAAATGACTCCCACTCTTGGGCTGCTGTCAGCAGCTCCAAGGCTTGAAGCTGAGGTTGTTCAGTGCGATCTGGTTGACCTGGTAAGACAATCTGTGGCGACTGAAGCCTTTTAGGCGGATTATCGGTGGGGGCAATAAGTGCAAAGTACCCAAAGAGATTCTCCAAATGCTCCAGGTGGTGTTCATGAGCTTGAGACAATACGTCCTTGAGGGCATTCAGGCACTCAGTTCGTACGCTCAGGTCAAGTGAGTTGTCCTTTCCCCAGGATAGAAGTCGACTGATAGAAATGTCTATATGATCCGTCGTCCAATTCGGCTCGGTGTACCATCGACTGCCACGGCCGATATGATAAACCTCAATTAAGTCCGATTGTACGGCCGGGCGAGTATTCTTTATGCTCGAAGCAATGAAAGAGTCCACCATTTTGGGGTCGTGGAAGTATCCTGCGTTTAGAATTCGAATGACCTGCCTTGAAGGTGGGTGCTCCATATACTGGTCTTCAGATAGGTCTAGCGACTCTATCAGGACAGGAATCAAGGATTCGACTACTTCCGGTTGCTTTCTTTGAATGTAGAGTATCACGGAACATATAAGTGATCTTACTGTATCACTTTGTTCACGTAAGCTCCTCTCGAATACAGCTATTAGGTCTGTTTTGTCGGAGTCATAGCTGCGCAGTAGTATCTCCATGACATGTTCATGCGGATTTGGTTCATTTCCCAGAACGATGTTTTCCACAAAGTGGTCCATTGAAAAAATGAGTCGCTCGATATATCGTCTGTCAAGGGGATATTCAAATCTGTGGTCAAGAGTATAAATGACTCTTGCGGAGAGTGATACGGTCATGGAATTGCTAACGTTGTCAAGCGCAAGAGATGTGAGTTCGTCGTCTAGATCAGTTCTCTTGGCGGCAAGTGCTTCACAAGCGGGAAGAATGAGGCTAGCGAAGTCTGCGGAGCGCCCAAGCGCAAGAATCAAACATATAGCGTCATTAGGAATCAAGTCTGGTGCGAGAGTCACTGATTGAGTCAGTTTTCGCGCAGCGCTTTCACGCGTCCCACTGTCGTCGCTGAAGATTTCTTGGAGATATGCAATCACACTTTGGCTCTGATGATCGGCAGTTGCCACAATGGACCTAAACTGAAGCCGCAATCGTGAACGCTCGGCTTCGAGTCTTTCCGCTTCTTGCTTCTTCTGGGATTTTCGTTTGTTCTCTTTGATTCGGTGCTTTGAGATTACTTTTTGTCCCCAACATGTGTCTCCGTTCGGCTCGTGTTTCTTGCACGTCGAACAGTGCTCAATCAGGTAGTGGGAGAATAGACTACGGAGGTTCATTCCCTCGGATGAAACCGGAACTTCGGAACATGCAATTCGGTGAGTGGCAATCGGTAGACCAGTGAACTGGGCATATAAGCCTTCTGAGGTTCTGTCTATCTCGGCCTTGGCGCACCACTGGCTCATGTGCTGGATACACTTCTGGTTTTCCTTCCCCATAGCAATTGCTTGGGTGAAGTCTTCTTCGTGTTGGTCTTGTATCCTGCGCATCAGGCAGATCCGCGCTAGGGGAGTCGGCGGGCGACTCTTGGAATGCTTGATGTGGATTCTAGATTGTACATCGCGCTTCGAAAGATCATATGCGATCCCTTGCTCTCAGGAATAGTGAAGAGTTTCGTGGTTCTCAGAGGGGTGCATCGCTTGGGAGGAGTAACATCCAGGAGTGGGATACAAAGGATTGTCGCGGCGTACGGGCGAGACGCTTCGAGGTTTCGTTGCAGGTCCTCTACGACGAGACTGTGCGTGAGTCCGGGTGTCGTGACTTCCTCCCTTGCGAAAGCCTCTGTTTGGAGATTCTGTTTGGCGACAGCTAGCACTGGACTCGGACCTTCTAGGCTCGGTCTGCGAGCAGGTCGTTCAAGATCTTGCCCACCAGGTAGTGCTTCCGGTCCGGATACCACCAGATGGTCCGGCCCTCGTGCTCGAAGAGGCTGCCGTAGGTCGCGACCTGGGTGTGACCTTCCGGTGGCAGCTCCACCCCGTCGTTATCCGCGAGCACCCGCGGTTCGCTGAACACCAGCGGCTGGCCGTCCGCCGACTCCCGCACCGTCCCGATGCTGAACCACGCCGGCCGCCGGTTCCGCTTCGAGTCGTGCGGCCCTTCGCCCCCATGCGCTGTGCCCACGTTGTTGTGAAATATCAGCAGGTACCGGCCGTCGCTCAGTCGATATAGCGGACACGGCGAAATCGGATGCGGCACCGGCCGCCCGTCCGACGCGAACCGCAGCACCTCCGCCTCCGACCACGACTCCCCCGCGTCCTCCGACACCGACCACCACGCATACCCCGTCAGCGTCCGCAGCAGGCAGATCATCCGCCCGTCCGGCAGGTTCTGGATCGACGGCTCCTGCGCGATGCTGTGCTCCGGATCCCCCGGCTTCGGCACCCGGATCCCGTGCGGCGCCTTTGGCCAGGTGCTCACCCGCAGCCGCGTTGGATCGGCCTCCGTCAGGATGTTCTCGAACCGCAGGAACCAGCACTCCGAGTGCCGCTGAAACAAGTGCGGCTCGACGTGGTACTCGGTGCTTGCCCAGCGCGTGAACCCGCACAGCACCTCGCCCCGTGGATTCTGGATCGGCGTCTGGTAGCAGATCCAGTTCTCCGGTGTCCCCGGGTCCGTTGGACTGATCGCCGAGCGCTCCATCGGCAGGCTCAGCTGCTGGCTCCAGGTCAAACCTTGGTCGTCCGAGTACTTGTACGCCAGCAGCCCCGTCGTGTCCTCCCGCACGTCCACCACGCCGATGTTCTTCGTATAGAACACGTACACCCGCCGCAACTCGGGCGCCAGCACCGGGAACCCCCACGAGGCAATCCGCCCATCGTCGCCCGACGGCCCGTCTACAACCCACGGCTCGCTCCACGTCGCCCCCGCATCGTCGCTGCGTGCAAACACCACCCGCTGGTCCGGCTTGCCCTCGAACGTCGCCATCGTCCACACCGCCAGGAACGCCCCGCTCCACGACGGCACCACCAGGAAGTGCTGGTTCGTCCAGTCGTTCGCCGCCCCGCCCCGCGGCACGTACGCCACGTAGTCCGGCGACGTCCGCAGCACGTCCTCGCCATACGAGTACAGGTCCGGCGTGCTTACGGGCAACCTTTCAACCCTCCTCGCAATGAACCACGGCCACGTCCCACTGCGGAATCTCCAGGTCAAACCCGTTGTCCTGAACCTCAAGGTCTCGGCCGGCCAGCAGATCCCGCGCTCCCGCAATCCGCCCACGCGGCCGCAACCGGCTCCGCGCCGGTCCACGCTCCAGGTTGAACACAAACACCAACAGCCCGCCCTGCCGCGACTGCCGAACGATCGGCACCACGCGGTCGCCCTCCACCGCCACCGGCGGCGACACTCCCGCTTCGCGCGTCAACCCCCGCACCAGGTCCGGCTGCCCCACGTCCCCGAACCCCGCCGACAGCGTCAGTCCGTACCAGGTAAACCGCCCGTCCGCGGACTGCACCGCCACCGTCTGGCCCTCGATCGTCGCGATCCCCCGCGTATCCCCCTGCGGCTCCAGCACCGCGTACCCGCACGGCGAAGTAATCGCCACCGGCCCACTCGGCGTCTTCAGCACATTTCGTCCCTGCTCGATGTCGAATGCCGTCACCGCCGAGAAGTCCGCCACCCGTACGCCCAACTCGTCGGCCAGCCCGTCCGGCGGCCCGTAGCTGGACTGCCCGTCCGCCGAATACATCCCGAAGCTGCCCTCGGCCACCAGCCGAGTCCCCGCCGGATCCCTCAACGTTCGCCGCACGTTCTCCAGCGCCTCCATGTCCATCAGCGCCACGTTCGGCAGGAACAACTGCCGGTACCCCGACCAGTCCATCCGCGGCGAGACCACATCCGGCGTCAAGCCCTCGGTCCACAGCGCCCGGTACGTCCCCCGCATGTCCGCCAGGAACCTGTCGTCCTCGTCGTTGTAGCCAAACAGTTCCTGCGACTCCGGGTGGTAGACCACGCCCACCTCGGCCTGCGGGCACTCCAGTGGCAGGTGCTCGCTCAGCCCCTCGATTTGCTCGATCGCCCGCGACGCCGCCTCGAACCGCGCATTCGGCGTCCCGTCCAGCGCCGCCAGGTTGTAGCCCGGCGACTCGAAGCTCATGTACTCCGGCCGGTATTGCCAGAACATCGCCCCCGCCGACCCGCAGGCCAGCGTCATCCAGAGCAGCGTCGTGACTTCGCGAGGGTCCGCCTGCTTCTTCCAGGTCACGCCCCCCGGCGACATGCCCGCGTAGATCTCCTCGTTCCACCAGCGCCCGCGCTTCCCCGCGCTGCGCGACCAGTCGAAGCTGAACGCCCGGTCCGCCACCTGGTACGGGTCGTCCACCGTCAACAGGCTGCTCGACGGCATCGACATGCCCCAGCTATCCGCCACCGCCGCGCACCGCTCGTCCCACGGCCGCGGGTACCAGGCCCCGTGCGTCCGCGTCTCGTGCACCGGGTCCAGCCGCTTCGTCTCGCCGATCATCCACTTCAGGTGGCCTGCCAGGTTCTCGTAGTGGAACTGCCGGTACAGCAGCATCTCAACCGGGCTCGCCTTCGAACGCGGCGGCTCAACGTCCTCCCAGCGCCTGAATCGACGCAGCAGCCGCTCGTTCAGCTCGTCCAGCGTGAACCGCTCCCGCAGCCACTCCTCGAAGCGAGCCAGCGTGTGCGGGCAGTAACAGGGCAGGCCGTCCGTCTGCCGGCTGAACGCCGACGAGATCGCAATCCCGTCCCACAGCCCCCAGATCAGCAGGCTCGGCCGGTCCCGGTAGCGCGTCACCACGTGCTCGATAAGCGCCCCGCCGAACTGCCGCCACAGCGGATGGTCGTAACAGTGAATCTGCGACCCCTGCGGCATCGCCGCGCTCGCTACCGGCGTCGCGGCTCGACCCTGCTGGTTCACCACCCGCATGTCGGGGAAGTCCCGCGTCATCCACTCCGGGCCCGCCCCGTGCGTGGCCAGCGCCATGTCCAGCCATATATACAGGTCGTGCTTCTCGGCCAGGTCGAACAGCCGGTCGAACTCGTCCAGCTCGTAGTGCCCCGGCCGCGGCTCCATCCAGTTCCACATCGTGAAACTGCGCACGATCCGAAACCCGCGCGCCCGGATCCGCGCCAGGTCCGCGTCCCAGACCTCGGGCTTCGGCGTGGGCGCTCGGTAGTACTCCACTCCTACTGGGAACGGAACCCCTGGAATCCCAAAACCCTCATCGGCAGCCATCGGACGACCCGCTTCCGCCAGGCTAGGAATCGCTAAAACGTCTGCGACGACTTGAAACGGCCCTTTTCGTCCTTCTCCGCGCCGGGGAAATCGTAGCCGCCCGGCTTGCGCTTCTCCGGCTCACCGCACGCGGCCAGCGCGCCAACAACGCCGGCGGAGGCGGCCAGCAGCACGACCAGCCGGCGACGGGAGAGCCGGCCGGCATGAACGGAGGAGCCATTGCGCCGTTCGGGTGCCGTCATCGTTCCCCTCCTGTGCGAGTGCCGGACATAAAGCTCGGCGTTCGCCGCATGCGCATCGGAACCATCCTGGTCCCGGGCGGTCGCCCAACCGGGCGTATTGACGCTGTACAGGTTACGCCGCTCGCTGTCGCGCTTCTACGCCGCTGCTTTCCGGAAGAGGACTTCGCGACACTCCAGAAGGGCTGCAAATCCAATCTGAGCGGCGATTCCACCCCATTCCGCATCCGCGAACGCCGCCCGATGCGCCGCGGGCCGCTATCCTTCCAACCCAAACAGCCCTCTGCCCGGAGTCAGAGACATGCTCCGCGTTGGAATCGTCGGACTGGGCGGCATTTCCAGGTCTCACGGCGACGCCATCGAGACCCTCCCAAACGTCGAAATCGTCGCCGCCGCGGACCTTCTCGAAGCGCCTCGCCGTGCCTTCTGCGATCGCTACGAGGTCCCCCGCGCCTACCCCAGCCACACCGAACTGCTAAAGGACGACGAAGTCGACGCCGTCGCCGTCACCCTCGGCCACCAGCTCCACCACCGCCTTACCGTGGATGCGCTCAACGCCGGGAAGCACGTCCTGGTCGAGAAGCCGATGGCCCTCTCCCTCCAGCAGTGCGACGACATGATCGAGGCCGCCCGGCGCAATAACGTCAAGCTCATGATCGGCCTCACGCAGCACTTCCTCGGCCCCAACATGAAGGCCAAGGAGATCCTCGACTCCGGCGAGCTTGGCCCTCTCATCACCGCCGTCTGTTACTCGGTCAAAAACTGGGGCTACGCCAGGCGCCGGCCCCAATACCGCAGCCGTTTCCACGGCGGCGGCTACTGGATGACCAATGGCGTTCACATGGTCGACCGCCTCACCTGGCTGGTGGGCTCCCAGGCCGCTCGCGTCAAGGCCCGCATCGGCACCAAGAGCCACTACCAGGCCGGCGACGACTACGGCGTGGCCTTTGTCGACTACAAGAACGGCGTCCCCGGCATCGCCATCGCCATCGGCTACCGCGATGGCGCTCCGAACTACCAGTCCGAGATCATCTGCACCAACGGCGGCGTCCGCTTCAGCGGCTCGGGCGACCGGCACGTCGCCATCGGCCGGGGCAATGAATGGACCCGCGTCCCCTTCGAGGACCCGCCCGCCGGCATGACCGCTGAGTGGCGCGCCTTCGCCCGCTCCATCGAGGAGGACCTCGAACCGCCGACCTCAGGCGAGTGGGGCCGCCACATCATGGAGATCCTCTTTGCCGCCGAACGCTCATCCATCAGCGGCCAGCAGGTCACCCTCGCCGGCGGAACCGAGTACAACGTTCAGACCACCGGCCAGGTCGTCTCGCGGGAACATGGCTGGGTCTGACGTGTCTGTTATTAGCGCATCGCCATTAGTCTTGATGCGAGCCTGAACACGAACGGACTTGACATAACACGCTTGTCCTCTTTGCCGGGCGGTTCGCCCTCGACCGACCGCCTCTCCCGCCGCCGCTTCTTTATCCTGCTCGCCGCCTCGTCTGGTGCATTCGCCGCGCTCCCCGGCTGCGGCGGCGATGAACCATCGACGCCCGGCGGCTACAACTTCCCCGGCGCCCGCAAGGATGAAACCGGCAACTACAAAATGCGCAACATCTGATGGCACGGACCCGCCGAATCCGGGTGCCCAACTGCCAGCCCCGGTCTTCATCCCTTCGCGAAGGATCGAGAACATGAAGCCGCCTGACCTGTCGGAGGCATCTGCCCCTCCCGCCGCCCGCATCCCCCGCCGTCGCCTCGTCCTCCTGCTCGCCGCCTCCGCCGGCGCGCTTGCCACCCTGGCCGCCTGCGGCGAGGAGAAACTCACCCGCGACAACTACGACTTCCCCGGCGCCAGGAAAGACAGCACCGGCAACTACCAGATGCGCAACGCCCAATAGCGCCCTCCCTGGCGCTCATGTTAAGCGGGCGCCTCCAGTTCCAACCCCGCCCCGGGTTAGGGCTTGTAAATTAGGGAGCGAACCCACCGCCGGACGCACCGACGCCCACCCGCACGAGAGACTCGAAATGAACGACTTGGCTCCCCGCCATGAATCCACCCGCCGCCCCACCGGCCAGCTCTCCCGCCGCCGTCTCGGCGTTCTCCTCGCCGCCTCCACCGCCGCGCTTGCTGCCCTGGCCGCTTGCGGCGAGGAAAAGAAGCTAACCCGCGACGGCTACAACTTCCCCGGTGCCGAAAAAGACGCCAGCGGCAACTACAAGATGCAAACCTTCCGCTAGACCGAGGAGCCCAAGGACTTACTACGCCCCATCACGTCCCGCTCTCGGGGGTATTCGCTGGCCGTAAGTCGAGGCGCCGTGCCGGACTGGGTCCGTTTTGGACCGACGCCGCGATCTGCGGAGAATTCGAGCGGCCAACAGCCGGAGTTTGATCAACCCGTGGAGCTGGTGTCCGGTTTCAGATGCTCGTCGAACCAGGCGACGGTTCGGTCGAGCACATCGCGTAGATTCGGTTCCGACCAACTACCGGGCCAGTGGCCTTCGCCCTTGTAGTTCCGGAGTTCGACACGCTGGCCGAGTCGACGCAGGGCGCTGAAGGCTTCGCTCGCTTGCGCGAACGCGCCCGCGTCATCGTCGCCACTGAACAGCAGCAGCGGTGTCGTCGCGCGGTCCAGGTAGAACAGCGATGAGTTCTCAATATAGTCGTCGCGGTTCTCCCAGAGGCTTCCCCCCAGTCGCGCCTGACCGCTTTCGCACCAGCCAAGCCAATTGGATTCGCCCGCGTCGTTCAAGACCCCATAGAAGCTGGTGAGATTGACGGGCCCCGCGGAACAGACGGCGGCTGCGAACATGTCGGTTTGGGTGATGAGTGCCAGCACGCTGTAGCCGCCGTAGCTATTGCCGAGAACGCCGATTCGTTCTGGATCGGCGAATCCCAACTCGACGACCCGATCGACGGCTGGCACGACACTGCGCGGGATGGCGCGTCGTGGATTTCGGGGCCCCAGGGGAATGTCGGGCAACAACACGGCATAACCGAGCGCTGCATAGAGGCAAGCATCGGCCAGGCACAAACAGGGCCGCAATCCAAAGCCGTGGATCCGCTGTGAGCCCACGATCCCGCCGTAGACGATCACGAGCATCGGAACCTGCGTGTCCTTGACGTAGTCGGGTGGCAGCAACAAGGACGCCTGGCACTCTTCGCCGTCGGCATCAAGGAACTCGACCAAATGCTTCGAACCGAATTGGTGGCCTTGCAGGCTGGGGTTGAGCGACGCCAGACGGCTGGCTTCACCGGTCGTCAGGTCAAGCCGCCAGATCTCCGGCGGATGCTCAGCGGCCTCCAACTGCAAATAGGCCATCTGGCTGCGCCAGTCGACCTCCAGCCCGAGCGTATCTCCGGGACCGACGTAGCGCTTGTGCAGGGAAGAGCGCGTCGTGCTGCTGCCCTCGGTGCCGTCGACGGACACCAATTCGAGCGCCTGCGAGGTCGTATCGCGAAGCAGGAGCGGCAGGCTGCCGTCGGCCGGCGCACGCATCACCTGATCTTCGGGCGGCTGAATCCAACTCCGCAGCACCTTCGCGTCACCCACGCCAATCTTGCGGGCGCCCGACCCATCGGTGCGAACACTCCACACCCCATCCGCCACCAGGCAAAAGACCTGATCGCCTGTGGCGCTCCAGCGCGGGTGCCCGAAGGCCTGGCGCAGGTCGTCACCGATGTCAGATGACAGGAAGTGCGGTTGCCGCCGGCCTTCGGCATCTGCGACGAATAGACGGCCGGGCGGACGCTGACCTGCGGCATGCGGCTGGTCTGAGGTCGTAAATGCGATCCTCTCGCCGTCGGGCGACCAGCTGAAACTCTGGCCGTAATTGAAAACCACGCCGGGAGCGACGGCTCGAGGTTCGCTTCCGTCCAGCGGCACGACCATTAGGTCGCTGATGAACTGTTGATTTGCCTCCTCCCACTCGACGATTACCGGGACGGCAACCGCCGATCCGATGGGTGACATGCGCCAGCCACCGATGATGTTCCAGTTCTCAGCGAGTCTGCGGACCTCATGTGTCCTGACATCGGCGGTGCCGAAGTCACAGCCGTAGCGGGTGTGCATCCGCATCGGAGCGCTGTCGTCGCTCTGCATATTGGGGTCGTGCGAGAACACCTCAACGCCTGAAGTTCTGGCTTCGGTGGTGCCTTGTGCGTCCCAGACAATCGCCTCATCGGCTGGCCAGAGCTTTGCGACAACCAGTCGACTGTCCGGTGTCCAAACCGGAAGCTCAAATCCAAAAGACGGCCGGACCAGAGCGCTCCGAAGCAGCCGCACTCGGCGATCGGCGAGATGCAGGATGCCCAGGCAAGCTGGGCCACCCATCACGACGTAGGCCGCCAGCATTGAGCCGTCGGGCGACCACTGCCCGCCCCAGGAGACCTCGGCGTCCGGAAACGGCTGCCACCGCGAGCCGCTTGGGATATCGATGATTGTTATCTGGCTACCCAAGACCAGCGTCGGAACGTGGCGCGCGTCGAATTCTCCTGAAGTGCCGGGCTCGCGGGCTGCAACGGCCGGCGCGACCGTCACCGCAAGAGACCGGCCGTCGGGTGAAAGGCGAGGTGGAACGCTCAGGGTTGGATACTGAATCCGAAGCAAATCGTCCATTGAGAGGCGTCGCGGCACGTGCATCCACCTCATACCCGAGCGTCGTGACAGCCTAGCGGAACACCGCCGGCTCTAGGCCAAACCCTCCGATCGGTTGGCCGCATGAGGTCGTGCGTGTCGGATAGCCAGGTCACCCTCGGTCGCACCGCGAAGACTCCGCAACTCGCTGTCGCGGGTACCGGCGGAGTTGGGGTCACCGTGCCGGTCAGCGCTTGGCTGCGCAGGCGCCCGCGTTCTGTGCGCTCATGCACGAAAGCACTCCCCACTGGCGGGATGCATCGGGCGGCTTGCCGCGAGTCAAAGCACCCACACTCTTCCGATCCTGGGCAGCGTGAACCGCGCGGAGACCCGATACCTCGTACATTGGTCGCCAACCGAGGTTGTGTGGATGTCGCAGGGTCAGGGACCGGGAGGTGCAGAGGCACAGGATGGCCCGCATCAGGGACCGCAGCGACTTCGACGCCGTCGTCATCGGCGCCGGCTTCTCCGGTCTCGGCATGCTCCATCGCCTGCGCGACGTCATGGGCCTCTCCGTCCAGGTCTACGAGACCGGCAGCGGCGTCGGCGGCACCTGGTACTGGAACCGCTACCCCGGCGCCCGCTGCGACTCAGAGAGCTACATCTACTGCTTCTCGTTCTCGAAGGAACTGCTCCAGGACTGGACCTGGAGCGGCAAATACCCCGAACAGCCCGAAATCCTCTCGTACCTCGAGCACGTTGCCGACCGCTTCGACCTCCGCCGCAACATCCAGTTCGACACCCGAGTCACCACCGCCACATTCCACGAAGAAACCAACCGCTGGGAAATCTCCACCGATAGGGGCGACCGCGTCACGGCCCAGTACCTCATCACCGCCATCGGCTGCATCTCCACCGGCAACGTCCCGCCGATCGAGGGCCTGGACTCGTTCCAGGGCGACTGGTACCACACCGGCGCCTGGCCGCACGACCCCGTCGATTTCGCGGGCAAGCGCGTAGGTGTCATCGGCACCGGCTCCAGCGGCGTCCAGTCCATCCCCGTCATTGCCAGGCAGGCCAGGAGCCTCACTGTCTTCCAGCGCACCCCCCAATTCACCGTCCCTGCCCGCCACCGCGCCGCCGACCGCCGGTTCATTGAGGAAGAGGTCAAGCCCAACTACGAGGAAATCCTCGAGAAGGCCCGCTGGAGCCAGGGCGGCGGCGGGCGCGAACCCATCAAGCAATCCGCCCTGGACGTCACCGAAACTGAGCGCAATCGGATTTACGAGGAGCAGTGGGACAAGGGCGGCTACGAATTTAGCGGCGGCTCATTCGCCGACCTCATGACTGACCGGGCCGCCAACGACACCGCCGCCGACTTCATCCGCAACAAGATCCGTCAGATCGTCAAAGACCCGGAGACCTGCCGGAAGCTCCTCCCCCACGACCACCCGTTCGGCGCCAAGCGCGGCCTGCTCGACACCGGCTACTACGCCACCTACAACCGCGACAACGTCCACCTGGTCGACATTCGCCACACCCCCATCCGGCGGATTACGCCCACCGGCATCCGCACCTCCGAGGAGGACTTCCAGCTCGACGTCATCGTCTTCGCCACCGGCTTCGACGCCATGACCGGCACCTTCTTCAAGATCGACATCCGCGGCCGCAACGGACTGGCGCTACGCCGGAAATGGTCGGAAGGACCCAAGACCTACCTCGGCCTCCAGGTCGCCGGCTTCCCCAACATGTTCATGATCACCGGCCCCGGCAGCCCCTCCGTCCTCAGCAACATGCCCGTCAGCATCGAGCAACACATCGACTTCATTGCCGACTTCATCACCTGGATGCGCGAGCGGGATGTGCAGACCGCCGAAGCCGACCCCCAGGCCGAGGAGCAATGGGTCGCCCACGTCAACGAAGTCGCCAACACCACCCTCTACGTCCACGCCAACTCCTGGTACCTCGGCGCCAACATCCCCGGCAAACCCCGCGTCTTCATGCCCTACCCCGGCGGCGTCGGCCCCTACCGCCAAAAATGCAACCAAGTCGCCGCCAACGGATACGAGGGCTTCATCCTGGGCAACTCATCACCCGACCGGCTATCCCCGCCAAACGAAAGCCGCGTCAGCCTCTGACCCGATCGGAACCACGGATCACACCTGAACGACGCGGTCGCCTTCGGCTGCCGTCTGAACTCGTGCGTCCGGCGCCGCCCTCAACGCCTGGCACTCATCAATCCCCAGGCAGAACGACGGCGCCACCGCCTGGGGTTGTCGCCTGCGAATGGAGAAACTAGGGTGATGGACCAGCCACGGAGGAAACGATGACCAAGGAACTGACACGCCCAAAGCCTGGCGATGCCGTGACCCACGGCTCGGACTCTAACCGCTCCGCTGCGAGTCCAGGTGCGTCTGGCAATGGGGCAGAAGATCCGCTTTCCGAGAAATCCAAGGCAATCATTAGGGACGTCTCGGTTCGGCGACGTAAAGCCATAGAGATCTTGGCCAATCGCTGACGCCCACTACCGAGTCTCCTGGGCCGACGCTGTCTGCGCCCATGACGAAGCGCTATTGGCAGGCGGCGCTCCGGGAATCCTCAGCCGCCCGGCCGTCGAGTCTGCGATAGCCCGGCCCTATCACGGCTACCACCCGCGCATCCACCATAAGGCGGCCGCTTTGGTTCACGGCATCGTGACCAATCACGGCTTTGTGGACGGCAACAAGCGCACGGCGGTCTACTTGGTGGAATTGCTGGTTGTCAGAAGCGGATATCGGTTGGCGGTCGATGACTTGGCACTGGTAGATGTCGTGACGGCTGTGGCCCGTGGAGACGTCGGATACGAACAGCTTGCCGCGTGGTTCAAAAAACGATTGAAGCCCGTCGGAAATTGACTATCGGACCATCCGCCGCCCGGCCAAGGATGGGTCCCAAAACGATCAAGCAATCTATCGTGGCAATCGGCACGCCGCCGTCCCGCTCCCCCGCCTACGGATACACCGGCTCACGCACAGACTGGTCCGCGCCATCGGAGTGAAGCCGAAAGCACCGCCCGTCTCACACCCGCAACACCCTGGCGGCATTCACCCGTTATAAAGTAGAACCATCAACCGCCGGCCAACCGCGCGGACGATCCCCCGGTCCCCATCCCACGACCGACCCACCGTCCCGCCACCCTGACCCGCGGCCACCCGGGCGGCGGAGGCATCACTGTGACTCAGCATCATCCAACTGAATCCACCCATCCACCCGCGGCTCCCCGCGCCCTCACCCGCCGCCGCGCCCTGCGCCTGGCCGGAATCGCCGGCGCCGGCGCCCTCGCCGCCGCCTGCGGCGAGCCCGACATTCCCAAAATCCAGCCCCCCGTTCTTCCCTCCACCCAGCGAACCCAGACCGCCGCCACCCAGACAACTGAATCCGCCGCCACGCCCCTACCCACCGTCATCGTCACCGCCGGCGACCGCGCCCCCAGCCGCGAAGGCGCCCTCCCCCAGGCCGGCGCCAACCGACCCATCTCCATTGCCCTTCCCACCTTCGCCGGCGGCAACTGGGACGTCGAACCCATCCTGCTCTCCGCCGAACTCGCCGCGCGCCAGGACACCGACGGCCGCTACAAGTTCACGCGCACCCCCCTGCCCTCCAACTTCGGCTACCGCTGGGACTACGCCTCAACCGTGGACGACGGCTCCGGCAACACCCGCACCGACCTCGTCATGCTTGAGCAGTGGGACCTCGCCAACCTCGTCGCCGGCAACAAGCTGCTGCCGCTGGATGAACACCTCACCAGCGATTCCACCTTCAATCCCGGCGCCTACTGGCCCGGCATCCTCGAGACCGGCAAGGTCGAAGGCGTCCAATACGCCATGCCCGTCGCCGCCGCCCCCTGGATCACCATTGTCAACCGCGACCTGGCCGCCGCCGCCGACTACCAGATCCCGCCCCGCAGCGCCTGGGACGGCCAGGCCTTCGTTGAAGCCGCCCTCGCCATGCACGGCGACCCCGAAGCCCCCGGCGGCAGCGACGCCCTCGGCCTCCTTCTCAATGTCGAACCCATGTGGGGCGCCCCCGACCAGCTCTGGAGCTGGACCCCCAGCTTCCTCTTTCTGCAATCTGCCCTCGGCGCTCTCCCCGACAGCCAGGGCACCTTCGCCCCCCTTCGCTCCGACCCGGCCAAGGCCATCGCCGAGACCTACTACGACCTCGCCACCACCTACGGCCTGGCCGAAAGCGCGGACAGTAACCGCCGGCCGCTCTGGTTCCGCTACACCCAGGGCGAGCTCGCCATGCTCGTCATGTCCCTGGGCGGCCTCAGCTTCGGCTGGATGACCCGCAGCAGCGGACCCGACAACGTGCTCTACCCCTTCCCCCGCTTCGGCTCCGGCGGCGCCCCCGTCAGCGTCTGGATGATGATGGGCATCGGCAACGGCACCCAGGAACCCAAAGTCGCCTACGATGCCCTCCGCGCCCTCGACCGCAACACCCAGCGCGTCGCCAACGTCCCCGCCCAGCGCCTCACGCCCGAAGAACTCAAGCGCCTGTTTGTCAGCTATAGCGACGAGGCCGCCCAGATGGTTGTTGACATAATGCAAACCGCCAACTACGTCACCGTCGACCGCCCCCAATGGGGCGCCTTCGTCAACCAACTCGACGCCGGCATCATCCGCGACGAGCTCTCCGCAAACGAAGCCTTAACCAACCTCACCCACCGCCTCGAAGAGCTGGGCGCCCGGGTCTGACTGACCATCGCCGGCGGATGGCTTGGTCTCGGCTCGGCATGGGGGATCCGGCTTTGTATGCCCAGGTGCTGACCAGCCTCATCGGGTGAGTAGACTGGCCTTGGATCTGAGGAACTCGCAGGCGGAGTTGCCAAGGGGTGCGGAGGCTCCTGGTCGCGGGTGTTGTGGCCGGGCTGGTCGCCGCGTTCGGCCTGCTGCTGGTAGCTCGGCAGCCGTTCAGCCTCGTTGCTCCATCGCCTGACCTTCGCAGCTACGCCGCGTTGCCAACGGTGCTCGCCGCCCCGGCCTTCTATGCGGAACCCATCGTTGCCGGTAACGTCGTGGACCAGGAACTGCGCCTGTCGGCGCAGGACGTAGCAATCCGCCTGTGGCTGGGCCCTGCGCGGGCACGAACATCAGCCCGCGTCCACATTGAGTTGCTTGCCGGGCCTCATGGACCCAGTCTTCGGTCCGGCGTGGTTGATGTTTCGGGCATGCCCGACCCGATTGTCGCCCGTATAGTCCCGCCGCTCAGGCCATCGGAACTTGGCGGAGACAGCCGAACGCTGCTGCGGCTCGCGCCAGCGGACGAATCTTCGCCCATCCGTGTCGGAATGGCGCACGGAGCCACCTACCGGCCCGGACGCACCTACATCGCTGGCGAGCTGCTGCCAGCGGACCAGGACGTCATGTTCGAAGTGGCGGGCGAGCTATCGCCGGGTGATGTGTACTCTCAAGTCTGGACGCTTATGCAGAGCGACACGCTGCCGGTCCGCGCTGCGGCAGCGGTCACGCCCGCGGTCTTGGTATCTGTTCTCGCTGCCGGGCTCGTAGGGCGTAACCGTAAGACCTACTCGGCTCTTGTCTTCGCTGTCGTCATGTTGGCCGCACTTGTAATCGTCATCGACCGCACGCCGGTGAGTCTGTTCCCGGGACCGGACTTCAACCCAACCGTGATCCTGCGTTAGCAAGATGAGTGTCCGCGCCTACCTCCTGGTTGTAGTGGTGTGCGCGGTATGGCTCGCTGCCCGCGCCGCCACGCAGCCCGCCGAATTCGACTTCGACGAACGGGCGCATGTGCTTACGGTGGCTCAGGTTCGGGAGTTCGGCGGGCTGGCGCCGGCCGAACGCTTTCCCGACATCATCTTTGACCAGAGTGCGGGTGGAGTGACCTACCACCACCTCCAGCCGCTGCCCTATTTGGTGCTGGCTGGTGCCACGTCCGTCGCCCAGGCGGCGCCGACTCCACAGGGCGTTCTTGGAGTCTCACGCGCCTTCGCAGCGCTCATGGCGTTGGTCGGCGTTGTTGCGGCGGGTCTCGCCGTCCGAAACCTACAAAATCCGCGGTCCGACTGGAACGCGCCGGCGGTTGTTACGCTCGGTTTAGCGCTAATGCCAGCCGTACACTCCATGGCTGCGAGTGTCACGGCGAGCACCTGGGCCTTTGCCGCCGTGGGGTTGACCACGGCGGCGGCTACGTGGGCCATGCGACACGACTGGTCACACGGATCAACCTTGGCGGTAGCCGTGGCCGCAGCGCTCGTCGTCGCCTTCCGCACCAGCGCCTATCCTGTCTTGTTGCTGGTGCCGTTGGCCATCCTCCCGGCGCGTCTCAATCCTCTGGTCGCCTTTCGCAAGCTGCTGGCTATCGTTGCTCTCGTGCTACTGGTCAACGGCTGGTGGCTCGTTCGGAATGCGCTGGTCACAGGTGATCTGTTGGGAACCGGCATCCACGTTGAAGCCCACACGAACGGCGGCTACCTTGACACCATTCGTGAGAGTCACTTGTGGCGTCAGGCGGCATCAGCGCCTTGGCCTGAATGGACACTGCCTACGTCGTCCGATTGGCTGTGGGTTGGACTCTCACGCATGCTCGGACGTCGAACCTGGGTTGACCCGCTTACCCTCGCCCTCTGGTCGGCGATGGTTCTCATCCCTGCGGCTTCGGTGGTCACTGTTCGTGTCTGGCGGGATCGCCAGATAGCAGCATCGCTCCCGCTGCTAGCGGCGGCTGGCGTCGTGATGCCGGCTGTGAGCTTCGGATTCGCCCTATCCCTCTCGGCCAAGCTGGGCTGGTACGCGTACCTACGCGATATGTTGATCTTGTTAATCCCGCTCGTAGTCGTTGTCGCCGCGCTGGCCGACTTGCGCCACGACCGCCTGCGCACCCTCTGCTTCGGCTCCGGCCTCGCCTTCGCCGCCGCAGCCAATGCCGGCTTCGTGCTCGCGGTCCTTCCCTAGATCCGGCAGCGCCCCGCGGTGCCGCCGGCGTCAGCCGGTAGAGCGAACGAGCCGTCCGACTATGCGGCGGCGTCCTCCGTACCATCAGTGGGTGTCAGGCCTGCGATCACATCAACGTCCTGCTCAGGCCCATGGCGTTATGGGGTTGCTCGTCCCCGGCCGTCGGAGTCCGCGGGTCCAAGAGAGGGGTTCAGAATGACCAATCATCAGTATCTGGACTTCGAATTCACCTGCGTTATCGACGCGCCGGTCGATCGAGTCTTCAACACCATCGCCGACCAGGCCGCCATCAGCACTTTCTTCACCGACGCTTCCAGCGGCCCGCTCACCACGGGCGCCACCCTTCACTGGCGCTTCGGCGACCTGGTGATCGATGTGCAAGTCGAAGAAGTCGTCCCGAACCAGCGCATCGTCTGCAACTGGCCCGCCGCCGGAAAAGTCGATTACCGCACAACCTTCACCTTCACGTTCCAGTCGCACGCCGATAGCACCGTCATCCACGTCAGCGAAACCGGCTGGCGCCCCGACGCCCCCGGCATCGCCAGCGCCTTCGACCAATGCTCAGGCTGGACCCACTTCTTCGCCAGCCTCAAAGCCCGCCTCGAACACAACGTCGACCTCAAGCACTTCTACTTCGACGCCAATTGACCAGACCAGCACTACTGGATCGGTAGCCCGACGATCGGGAGGGCTTCCAGGCACGCAACGCGCGGCCCCTGGTTCGCGGCGCTGAACACCCAGAGTGTCCCGTGCGATCCCAAAGGTCGGTGGATGAACGCCGGTCCGACAAGACTCCGTCGGGTTGGGTCATCGCGCGATAAGCAAGACCTCTGCCAGCGACACGTATCTGCCAGCACCGAACGTTGCGGTTACTCGAACCGTAAGGCTGGTTACAACGTCCTTGGGCATATCCACCACGTTTTCGATGTCCGGACGCAGCGGTTGCCGCCGCACCCACTCGGATGTGCCGCTTCCGCCGGCGATCGCAATCTCAACCCACCGCGGCCACGATTCCAGCGGCTCCTCGCTGGCGTTGTAGAACACGACCCGCTCCAGCGCGCGTGGTGGGTTCAACCGAATCGTGATGTCCTGCGGAAACTCTGTGTCTGACGACCGCCACGCCGGCGTCGTCCCATCCACCACGCTGTCGATGAGCAGACGTGCCGGATGCCCTTCAGCCTCGCTCGTAACCGATTCGATGCGCCCGCCGATCGACCCAATGCCAAAGACTTTGTTCATGGACGGATCGTCGATGATTCGCGGCTCGTGCTCGGCGCCCACAAATCGCTGCTCGACGAATCCGTAGCCGATCACCGCTACAGGCAAGGCCAGCATGAGTACCAGCGTCAGCAGCGGTATCGGAGCTGTGCCGCGCTCGCGCGTATGCACCACGACGAGCGCCAGGGGCGTCAGTAGGAGCACCAATATCAGGACAATCGGCGTATCGAGAATGCTGTCCACGCCTCGCGACCTCAGCAGCACATAGGTCACCGGCAATGCCAGCGCGGCCGGCAGCAGGATGAGCCGGCGGCCCAGGTGCGCAAACGCGATGCGTTCATGCGGAAAGATCACCAACACCACAAAGCCGAGCACGAACCCCGCGAATGCCGGAATCGGATTCCGAACGTCAATCGACCAGACGACCAGCCACGCCAGGATCAGCACAAACGAAGCGAGTGGGGCCGAACTGCCAGGCGGCCGTTCGTGGTCGAGCGTCACCGGCTCTTCCTTGATCGAGCGTCCGGCCGCGTAGCGCCGCGGCCGGTACAGGCCCTCGCGGGGCGGACGGGTTGCCGGCGGCCGCTCGGTGTCACCCGTCATTTGAACCGCCGCCCCTCGGCTCGACAGCTACATTGAGTCGGCAAGCGTAGCGAAGCCCGTTCGGCGGCTTCGCACGTCGGGTTTGTCCCATGAGCGAACAGAGCAACCAGTCCACAGCTCCCGGTCGCCGGGAATTGCCGGTCGACCTGCCCGGCCTGCGGCCCGGCGGCATCCCGCTTCCCGCCGACTTCGGCCTCGATGCGTTTATTGACGCAGTCGCCGCTGCTGAATCGGACGACGTGGGTAGCAACCCACACACTGCCGCCGAGCGCATCTGCACAGCGCTCCGAAGCTGGATCCTCGGCTTCGAAACCGACGCCGCCACCATTCGCCAGCGGCAGGAGGTCGTCCGAACCTTCTGGAACTGCCCCGCGATCAGTGAAGTGATCCAGGACCTCGACATCGCGCCGTACGACCCCAACCAGGAAGCACGCGACGGCTACCAGTACCACCTCGAGCGCTTTGAGTCCTACGCCGAAGCTCTTGCCAGGCTGCGCGCCGCGCTCGACGGTTCACTTCCGGAATGGCTCATCGGCGTCCGCAGCGCCCTGGACGACGCCGCGGCCGAAGCGTCCGGCGCGGCCGGCAAGCTCAATCCCCGCTTGGCTCTCGAAGTCAGCCTGTCCGGGCGCGTGCACATCTCCAAGCGCGAGAGCCTGCTGGGCGGGACCACCCAGCAGGGTCGGCTCACCTACACCTACGCGCTGATCAACGAATCGACCGGCGAGTCAATCGAGCGCGCCACGCCCGGCGGCTTCGGCGTCGGCGACGTACTCAACCCCTGGGATCCCGCGCCCCAGCGCCGCTCCGCGTTCGAATTCCAGATGGACAGCGAGATCTTTCGCCAGCTGACCCGCGTCGTGAAAGAATCGATTTTCACCCGCGCCTACCACTTGTCGGGCGTCATCGGGGTGGACGAAGCTGCCGGCGTCGCCAAGAGCACGGTCTTCTTTCGCCGCACCTCGCGCGAGCCCCTGCTCAAGGTCATCGCCAACAACGCCCTCGGCTTCATCCCCGGGGCGCCGCGACTCGGATATGCCTGGGAAAGCCTCAAGCCGTCGGTCGCGGAAGGAACGCTCTACGTCGAAATCTCAGCCGAGCCCACCGGCGCCATGCAGGACGAAAACACCCTCTTCCGCATCCTGGAAAAGGTTCGTTCCGATCACAACCTCTTCTACCTCCGCCAATTCGCGCCCGCTATCAGCCGTTTCGAGCGTTTGCTGGTCACCCTCAAGGCCGTCGCCGTCGCCGTGCGCTTCTTTCGCGATCTCCAGGCCCGCCGAACCCCCGTCACCTTTCCCGCGGTCGTCGATCCAGCCTCGGATACGCCGACCCACATCCACGGCCTCGTCCCGCCCGAACTCGCCGTCCTGCCCGGTCACGCCTGCGTCCCCAGCGACGTCCAGTTCTCCCCCCGGCGACCCACCGTCCTCATCACGGGCGCCAACAACAACGGCAAAACGACCTATCTGGACTCCATCGGCATCACGCAGGCGCTCTTTCAGGCCGGCCTCCCGGTGCTCGCCTCCGAGGCCGAGCTGGAGCCGCGAGACAATATCCTCTCCCACTTCATTCGTCCCGGTGACGTGCAAGCCGGCGAGTCCACCTTCGCCCACGAGTGCTCCCGCGCGGTCCGTTTCGTCGAGCAGCTCACCCACCGCAGCCTGGCCCTCTGCGACGAACTCTTCCGCGGCACCTCGCCCCAGGACGGACTGGTCGTTTCCGAACTCGCCCTCCGCTGCTTCATGCGCTCCGGCGCCGCCGTCTTCTTTGTCACCCACTACCACGGCCTCGTCGACCGCCTCAACGGCGAGGACAGGCTGCGGTTTCTGGCGTGCAAGCTTGACCACTCCGTGGAACCCGCGCGCTACACCTACCGCATGCAGCCCGGCGTCTCGACCGAGTCCGACGGCCTCCTCGTCGCCGCCCAGCACGGCTTCAGCGCCGAGAGCCTGAATCGGATTCTGGCCTTCAAGGCCTCGAAGGGCGAGATCCCCGAGTCGAACTAACCGCCCATTCCCGTTATGCGCGCCGCAGCTTCGGCGCAACGGCTAACACGGCCAGGCCCGTCGCCACCACCACCACCCCGGCCCCGCCAATCGCCCACCGCACGCCTACCGCTTCCCCACCGCGCCCGTCGCAACGTGCCGCACTCAGCCGAGGGCGATCACCCTAATCCAGCCCCCGATCACGTAACGCTGCCTGTAGTCAGGCACCTTCACCGCAGGCCAAAACTAGCTTGGCCTTGCCGCCCCGCTAGTGCTGGCTCCTCAACGCCTGGCTCGGGGTTCAGCTACACATGTCCAACACGCTCGTGACCCGTGGGCGTGGACTATCCGTAATACCAGTGAGAAATAATATGCCACGCAGCGGCCGCTGACTCTGGCGTGGTGTCCTCGGTAAACGCGTACCGCAAATAGCACAGCGCGGTCTCTTCCTCATCGCATCCGTCCAGGCTAAGATCCTCCTGCATGGCTTGGTGCAATCTTCGCAATCCTGCCTGAAATGCTTGCTCGTCGAGCGCTGAGTACAAGTCATGCAACATTCGAGCTCCAAGGATGTAATTGCACCAGTAGTCGTCGTCGGTCAAGTCTCGAATAGGGGTCTGAGAACAGCGGTCCGACGAAAGGGCTCTCCGTCGTGCAGGACTGATCACGCCGGTTCTGAGTTCTACGAAGCCAACTCCTCCTTCGGAGAGCCAGATCGGACTTTTATTCCAGAAATAGCGCGCAACCTCACGAATGATGACTTGATCCAGGTGGCCACGATCAATCCGTTCTTCTTCCTCAAAGTAAGGCTGAATTGTTATATGTGTACCAAAGAATTGACCACGAAATGGCGCAACGGATTCGGAAATGAAGAGCGTAATGTAGTTGTTGGGAAATGGCAGGGTCATGATGGTTTCGACTCGACGAACGGCACTCTCCAGGAAGTTCATCGTATGTCCGGAACCTGGCTGAATGCGAATGATCGCCAGGTAGGCCTTCCCTGTGAGCGGTAGTGTGACTTCCCGTTCTTCCAAGTGATAGCCATGGCCACTGAAGAAGTCGTCAAAGTCACTCGGATGATATCGAACGATCGGGCGGAGAAGTGGTACGACTCTGGTGGCCTGGTCAGTTAGTCCGCCTTGTGTCGTGTACGTCGCGACTATGTGTTTGAAGTGTTCGAAGTGGTGACCACGCAGGAAGCGAAGGCTCTCCAAGGCGTCCAATTCTGGACCCTCTAACGTCTGCAGGAATGGCATTTCTATGATTGCCTGCAGGAACGGCTGCGCAAGCTCTTGGTCTGAGTCGCTGGGATCTGAATTCGCGAAGTAAATTAGCATCGTGAGCATTTCTAGTTCAGTTTCGGGAAACCCGTTGGCTAATCCTACCTGGATCCAGGGTAGAGAGGCTATCTTGGCTAATGTCTGAAGGACTTCCAGATCTCGAGCTGTCGGCAGGGCATGGATTCCTTTAATCCAAAGGTTGTCGAGAGCGTATGTCAGAAACTCTTGTGAGATGTCTGCTACGGAGTATAGGCTCTCTAGAGCACGCTCTTGGATTCGTGGCGCGGCGTTTGGTATCCAGTTGAGGCTCTTTAGGCGCCTGTAGATATTGGTAGAGTGATCATAGACGTGCTCGAACGTATCGTGTTCGTTGGTGCCCAGACCGTCTTGAATCCACGGTAGTCTGCTTATATTGATAATGATGTCAAGGATTTTGAGATCACCGTAGGTTGGTTCACGATGGACTCCATCCAGCCTTGTGTTTATAAGAATATGGAAGAAGAGTTCTTCTGAGCTTGCCGCCAGCACCTTGATGCGCGTGATCGCTTGCTGCTCGAGTGGCGTGACGCCGTCGGCTACCCAGTCACGCTCGTTGATGGCTCGCTGGACTCTTGGGGAGACCCTGACGTTTTCATATATGTCGGGTGCTCTGGCAAAGGCGGATACGTCGGCGTACAGCGGCAGCGGGTCTTTGACCGCGTTTGGAATGAGGACGTTGTCGAGCTTCTTGACTTTGTCCGGCGTGTTCTGCAGTTGCACCTGTCCCACCGTGGTTCCAGGAGCCGGCACGTTCCAGACCTCAAACACCGTCCGTTGCGTGCGCATCAGCTGCAGCCCTTCCGGGTTGCCGTCGACCTCGCGCTCCTCATAGCGAATCGGCAGGCCGTACAGGTTCAGCCAGTCTGGCTCCGCCAGGAATCGCGTCTTGATCTTGGCGTTCTGATCCAGGAGCGCCAGGTGGTTCTCCTTCACCGTGGCAAAGTCCGCCCCCGGTTCCTTCGCTAGCACTTGGTGTGGGGGCACGTTTGCCAGGGTGATCTGGGGAAACCGGTTCGCCAGGGCATCCAGCGTGTTGTAGTAGTTCATCCGGCCGCGGTCCGGATCCCACTGCAGAATCACTTTCTGGAACGCCTGCAGCGTGAACGGGCCGTCCACCCAGCGCTGAGTGATGGGATAGCCGATGCCCTGGAGCTCCCTCGACGCCACGAAATCCCACAGCGGGACTCCATCCGTGTTGGTCACGGCGAATCCGTCCGCTGGCTCTTCTGTGTCGCTGCCCGTGATCGTGAAGAGACAGCCGTCGTCCACTGGAATGCCGACCTCCGGCCCGCATCCCAGCGCCTGCGCTGGGCTCACCGTCACTGCCGCAAGCAGGCTTACGATTGTTGCGATGGCGAGCAGCCGTGCACTCCGCATGCCGCGAACGTCCTCAGCCTGTCGTTTGTGTCCGCTCGTTTGTTCGGAATGCTATTGACTTGCTTCGGGTCGGCGCTACCGCACGACGGCAAGGCCATACAGCGGCCGGGACTCCCGAAGCGCGGATGGCAACTGACCGCTCCTGCATCGAGCCTTCACTACCTCGGTGGTCCACGCAGCTTCGACAGCCAGGGGCGCCTGGCCCTACTCGGCTCGTGCACCGCTTCACATCCGCCGCAGCATTGGTGAGGCAGCCAGGATCAGTAGTCCCGCCAGCACCACCACCAGCCCGGCCCCGCCAATCGCCCAACGCACGCCTACCGCCTCGCCCACAGCCCCCATCGCCAGGTGTCCCACCCATCCAAATCCGATGGCAAACAGCCAGCCCCCCACCACGCGTCCCCGCATCTCGTCCGGCACCGTCGCTTGCAACAGCGTCAGCTGAATGGCGTCGAACGCGGCGGCCATGGCGCCCACCAGCGTCACCAGCGTGATCGCAACCGCCAGGCTGGGACTCAGCGCAACGCCCACCAGGCCAAGCCCGTACACCATGGTCACGCTCAGCAGCAGCCGGCCTTTGCGCCGGAAATCTCCCAGCAGCGACAGCGCCACGGCCCCGGCCACGGCCCCCATGCCGGCGGCGAACTGCAAGGTGCCCAGCCCCGACTCCGTGACCTGCAACTCGCCGCGCGCCATCGCCGGCATCACCGACTGATAGGCGAATCCAAAAATCTCGACCGCAATCGCCATCAACAGCAGCGTGGCCACCACCGGCAACCCCGCCATCAGCCTGATGCCGTCCGCGGTGTCCTGGAAGACCATGCGCAGTGGCGTCTGCCGGTCGCGGGTCGCGGGCTGCAGGTTGGGAATCAGCAACACGATCGCACCGCCGATCAGCACCAGCACCGCGGCCGCCGCCAGGGCCGCCGGAATGCCCAGCAGCTCCGCCGTGATGCCGCTGGCCAGCGCGCCGATGGCCCCCACGGCCAGGCTGCCCACCGCGTGCAGCGAGATGGCGTTCATCCGCACCTCGCGCGGCACCAGGTCGGTGATCAGGCCCTGTCGGCCCGGCATGTCAAACGAGTTGACCACCCCGCCAAGCGCGATTAGCAGAAAGATCGGCCACGGATTGGAAAACCCCACCCAGGCGATCAGCGCCAGCAGCACCTTCAGCACGGCGCGTATCAGGGCGGTGATCGGCAGCAACCGCGTCCTCGGATAGCGATCGGCCACCGCCCCGCCCAGCGGCGCGGCCAGGATCCCCGGCGCGCTGCGCACGGCGAAGGTCGCTGCCGATAACAGGACCGACTCCGTCTCCACCAGCACCAGCCACCCCACCGCCAGCCGCTCCGCCCACGTGCCCAGCGCCGTGAATGTTGAACTCAGCCACAGCACGCGGTACGTGGGATAGGCAAAGGCCGTCAGCCCGCGCGACATTCTCACGAGAGTTCGATCAAGTCCTGTTGGCCGGAGTCGGCGATACGGTTATGGTCGAGCGTCAAGCGACGCCAGTCCACATCGGCGGAGATAGGCCCGTCGGCGGGACGGCCTTCTCGCATGCAAGCGGAGGTTTGCGGAGCAGTGAACTCCCAGTCCCAATTGACGAGTCAGGAGCTAGACGCAGGTCTCGACCACATCCGCCAGTCGCCCAGCGATAACGGCCCCCTGTGCATGATCGTCCAGCGACCTGCGGTCGAGCAGCGCCAGGTCGTGGGCGAGGGTGAGCTTGACGTGGAAGCCGGGTTAATCGGCGATAGCTGGCAGTCCCGCGGCAGCACCCGCACCCCCGACGGCGGCCCCAACCCCGCCGCCCAGGTCACCGTCATCAACGCCCGCCTGATCGCCTTGCTCGCCCAAACCGAGGACCGCTGGCCTCTCGCCGGCGATCAGCTCGTCATCGACATCGACATGAGCGAGCAAAACCTGCCCCCGGGCGCCCGTCTCGCCATCGGCGACGCCGTGCTCGAAATCTCCGCCGAACCCCATACCGGCTGCGCCAAATTCGCCCAGCGCTTCGGCCACCAGGCCCTCCGCTTCATTAGCACCCCAACCGGCCAGGCCCTCCGCCTCCGCGGCGTCAACACCCGCGTCATCCAATCCGGCCCCATCCGCGTAGGCGACCGCGCAACCAGGCTCCAGCCCTAAACCATCCGCCGATCTTTCCTACCGCTCACGTCAGCAAGTTGGTTAGGGCGAGTGTGTCGGACCTACCAGCTGACCCACGCGCTCTTCAACCTCTCCTGGGAGATCGGCAGAGCCTGTCCTGAGCTTGCCCAAGGATTCGGCCGTCTTCCGCCGAACCCGGTAAGGGGTCTACCGGGCAACCAAGCCAAAGCCACTTCCAACACAGGCGCTCACTCATCCCCAAGCAAATGCCGCAAGTCCACCGGCACCGGCACCCCCTCACTCCACACAATTCCACCCAGGCACAACCCCTGGAGCGGCCCGATCATTGGACGCAGCCTCGTCGACGGCTGCCCAAACGGCCGCAGCGCGTGCGTGATGAACCAGCGGTCCTGTTCGTCGCTGAACACGCTCGCCCCGTGCCAGGGCCCCAGCACCGTCCACTCGCCAAAGTGGAACGGGTCGTCCCCGCTCGCGTACTGCGTCCCCCAGAAATTCATGACGAAGATCCAGTACCGGCCCTCCCGCTCGAACACCCGCGGCACCTCGAACCCCGAGGGACCTTGAAACTTGTTCTCGATCCGCTGAAACGTCATCAGCGGCCCCCGGTCCTCCCAGTGCACCAGGTCCGCCGACTCCGCCAGCGCCAGGCACGAATCGCCCCAGCGGTTCTGGCACACGAAATACATCAGGAACCGGCCTTCATACTCAATCACCCACGGGTCCTTGCACTCCAGCACCCCGTCCTCCGTCCACCCCGACCATTCCCGCAGCGGAATGAACACCGGCGAGCCGTCCCCTGGAATCTTCTCCCAGTGCCACAGGTCGTCCGAGACCGCGACCGAGAATCGCCGGCTCGCCTCCGGCCGCGGTCGGCAGGCGTAAACCATGTACCAGCGCCCCTCGTGCTCGATCACGCTCGCCTCGCTGACCTCCGCGTGATCGCAGTCCCCCGGCTTACCCCGCAGCAACACCGGCTCCTGCTTCGTCCACACCACCAGGTCGTCCGACGTCGCATGCCGCTTCTCGAGGTTCTGACCACCCGGCCACGCCCCATAGAACAGGTGCCAGCAGTCCGGCCCCCGCACGATCGTGTGCGGATTCACCGTGTCCTGCCCCGCCCCATACACCTCCTTCATCGCGCTGCGCTGCGCCAAAATCGCCCGCCGCCTGTCAGCCACCGTCGACATACGCTTCTTCCTTGCCACCCGCACGAGGCGTCGACTGATCCTGTGTCCGAGGGCGACCTACGTCCAGCCCGCCGTGCGAGGTTACGGCGATTCTTGTTGCCTCGCCCTTCCCATCCATCGCCAGCGGCGCGAGTTTGGTGGCAAGTCCGCGCGCTGAGATCAAGCGTCGATGCTCCAGCAAATTCGGTCGCTGCTGTTGGGCACTGAGCGGTGCGGCGTCTGGTGAGTTGGCACTAGCTCCCCGTGAAGCTGTCGGCGTCGGCGCCGCAACTGAGCTAGGCAGCGCTGCCAGTCCGAATCAATCCCGGAATCTCGCTCAATGTGTCAATCGCCTCGCCACGCCAGGAGCCCCGCTCCGAGAGCGAGGAAGCTGCCGTCTCCTCCGGTGTCCTGATCAGCACCGCCCGCATCCCGGCCCGAGCAGCTCCTGTCAATTCGTGATCATCCCCATCGCCCACGTAGATACAAGCCGCCGGACCCACGCCCAGGCGCTCGCACGCTCGCTGATAGAGGCCGGGGTCCGGCTTGACCAGTCCCTCTGCGCAGGAGAACAGTGGTTCATCGATCAACTCGGCATACGGCAACGACGGCCACAGGTCCGGAACATCCGCCGTGCAGTTGCTGAGTAACGCGGTTCGCACGCCCATCCGTCGCACGTGTCGCAACGTGGCAACCGCGTCGCCTCGAGGCCGCAGTGCCTGCCGCGAAAACTCCAGGCGAACCTCCACCGCCCGCCCGATGCGCGCCTGGGCAACCTCGGCGCCCATCGCCTCACACACCCGGCGGACGCCCGCCTCTGACGTCCCGAGCGTTCCGTCAAGTTGCTGCCGCCACACGTCAAACCATCCCCGGGTAAACGCGTCCGGATCAACCCCCGCCGCCCACCCCATGGCTCGTACTGACGCCCTGAAGTCCACGTCGTCAACCGGCGCCGTCAGCGTATTGAACAGATCAAACACGACCGCTCGCACCTTCACGCCGAACGCTCCATGGTGGGTAGCCCAGGCCGCCGCGCCGTCAACTCGTCTGGAGATCTACTCCCAGCGCACCGTGCTGTCCGCCGGCAGGTGGGCTCCACGCAGGGTGTTGAATTCTTCCCAGGTCCGCACCACCGCCTCCGGCCGCGATCGGCTGCGTACCAGGAAGTCCGACTCCGGCGGATAGCAGGTCAGCGTCGCCTCAGGCGCCGGGTCGTCGGCAGCCGGTGCTGCGTGACCGGAAGCTCCGTTACGAGCCATCGCCAGCGGCGGGAAGTTCGTCGGCAGGTCCGCGCTTTGATAGCGAATGTCGATGCTCCAGCGAATCACATCGCTGCGGTTGGGGGTCGAGCGGTGCGGCGTCCGGTTCGTTAGCAGCACTACCCCGCCGCGGTCCACCGGCGTGGCCACCACGCGCTCGCCCGGCAGATCCTCCTCCCGGATCTCCAGGTACGAGCGCCGGCCTTCTTCGCCTGGCTCCAGTTGCGTGTGCCGGACAACCCCGCCCGTGTGTACGCCCGGCATCACCTCCAGGCACCCACGCTCCACCGTCGCGTCCACGAATGGCACCCAGACCGTCAGGATCAACTCGTTGTCGCAGACCGGCTCGAAGTAGCCCGAGTCCTGGTGCCAGGGCACCTCGCCGTGCCAGTGGCCCGGCAGCTTGGGTCGCAGCCGGTAGACCGCGGAGCCAATGATCTCGGGTCCAACCACCGACTCGGCCAGATCCAGCAACTCCTCGTTCGAGACCAGCGCGAAGATCCCGTGGCCCTGCAATTGACCGTAGATCACCGACCAGTACAGGTCCTCGTACTCCTGGTGAATCTTCCAGAGGCGCGTCTCAAAGGGTTCGTCGGCGTACGTGTGGCCCAGTCTTCCGTCCGCCACCGCCGCCTCGGCGTGCAGATCGACGGACTCCGTGATCTCGTCGATTGCCGGCTGGATTCCCACTGGGTCCAGCGCGTTGGGAACCACCAGGTACCCCTCGCGCTCGAAGAACGCCAACTGCTCGCTATTCAGTCGCATACCCGGCCCCGGCCCGCCTGCTTCGATTCAAGCGGATTCTCGCCCTTTCGCCACTCCCTGTCACGCCCGAGTTGCGCTACAGCGGACCGCTCACTGGCCGCCGAAACATCGCCGCCGCCACCCGCGGCGGCCACCAGGACACGTCAATCAGCCATCGCACCAGCGTCGGCGTCGCCGGATGTCCCTGTCGCCCACGACGCGCAAGCTCACCCGGCCAGATCTCCGTATACAACGCATACGTCGCCGCCACCAGCGGCGGCCGGATCAGCTTGATCGCAATCCACACCTGCGCCGCCAGCGTCGCCGTAAACACCTCTAGCGCCGGTCCACTCAACGTCAGGTAGAACCCCATGAACAGCGCCGCCAGCGGCACCGCGATCGGCCCAGCCGTAATCACGAACGTGGCGAACACCGGACCGAATCGCCGCCCGCTGACCCGCCACGATTCCAACGCCGCCAGCGAACCCGGCACGTTCCCGTGCACCGCGATAAACGGTGCCAGTAGCGTCCGCGAGTGCACATAGACTCCGGTTCCTCCGATCACCACGATCCACAAGACCGAGACCGCAGCACCCAGGAACGACTCGGCAAACGCCGTCCGCTGGAAGCTGATGAACCCCAGCGTCAGGATTCCCACCGGAACCCAGAAGATCACCGTCGTATGAAGGTTGGTCCAGATGTACCTGGGCAACCAGCGCGTTCCGTCATCGAGGTGCCGCCACAATCCCAGCCGCCGGCCCTCATGCGCCGCCGCTACGGCCTTCATGAACATCACCGGAGCAACGGTGCCCGCCAGCAGGTTTAACACGGTTGTGCCCGCCGTCCGCCCAAACCCCTCCGGCAGTTCGGCCGCGGTTATCCAGATCACCCCGGCCGCGGGAAGCGAAAACAGCACCATGATCGCCACGATCACGAAGGGTGTAACCTGCAGCGTCGCCAGCCCGCGCACCGCGTAGCGCATCCCTGATTGCCAGGATGCACGCATCAAGATGCGTGCTGGGCAGGTGTCGTTGCGTACATGCCGGTCAGCCCTGCTCATTGCTCACTTTGTACCGAAACTAACTCTACGCCCGCCACTCGCATGCCAGAATGACCGTCCCGTCTTCCCGGCGTCCGCACATGCAGGAACTCGCACGCATCCAGATCGATGCCTCGCCTGAGGCCGTCTTCGACCTCCTGGCCGACAACACCCGCCGCGGCGAGTGGGCGGAAGGCATGGAGACGTTTGATTACACCTCGGACTTCGATCCCGACGACCCGGTCGGCACCACCTTCACCCAGCGCATCCGCGAAGGCGGTCGGATCACCGAGTACCACGGGGAGATCACCACCTACGATCCGCCCAAGGCCTGGGGCTCGCAGGTGTCCGGCGGCTCCTACTCGATGGTCGTCGAGTACCACCTCACCCCGGCCAACGGCGGCACCCAGGTCGTCAACGTGTGCGACGTGAACTCGTCCTCCTGGTTCTTCCGCGTCATGGGTGCTCTGTTCGGCTGGTTCACCAGGTACCTCGGCCGCAAGCAACTGCGAAAGCTCAAGGAGCTCGTCGAAGCGGCCTGACCCCGCCGCCCACCGCGGCCGCTCGCTAGGCGAGCGGCGCGGTGGCAAAGACGACGTGGAACGGCACGCAGTAGATCACGACGGTCTTGTATTCGCTCACGTCAGTCCCGGCCGGAACCTCGTAGTTCTGGTTGCCGACGTTGCCCTTCAACGGTCCCAGGTCCAGGTACTCGCCCAGGTTCTCGCTGCTCGTGATCCCCTCGGCCTTTGAGATCAGCACGCTCAGCGCCGGGCCGTTAGTCACCATGAAGTCCTCGAGCCGCAGGATGTGATTGCCGTCCGGGCCGCGGAACATGGTGGCGGAGCCGGATCCCCGGTGGAAGTCATCGGCATCCATGAACATGCCCATGGCCACTGCCGCAGGTCCGGTCTCGGGCATTGCCGTTGGCGCCGGGGTTGCGGTCGCCGTTGCGGCTGCCGTCGCCGTCGCAGCCGGCGTCGCCGCCGGCATTGCGGCCACGGCCACGCCCGCCAGGCCGGCCGGCATGGGCTCGTCCATCATCGTGTCCGGCATCTTCGCGGCCACGTCCATCACCCGCTCCTGGACCTGCGCTCGATCATCTGGACTCAGCGATTCGATGGTCGCGGTGCTCGGCATGGCCGCGTCGAACTTTGCCTTCAGTTCCTGCTGCTCGTCAGCCGGCATTCTGGCCATGGTGTCCGTGGCGGGCATCTCAAATGGAAAAGCCTCGTCCACAACGTTGGTGACGAACAGTGGCGACACCAGCCACCAGCCCACCGCAATCGCCACGATGGCTCCCACGCCGCCGCCAGCCAATATGATTCGTCGTCGCATCGACATGTCAGCGCCCTCCTGCCCGCCAGCCTGTGGCTGAACTCGTCATTGAAGCACCACAGCCGGCAACGCTCACTCCATTAATCTACTCTGCGCCGCCTGCTGACGTAATTTCCCCTACAAGTCGCAGTCGATGTCGCGGGTTGTACGCTCGCGGGTCGCAGCGTCGACAACTCACTCTCCGTCGGCCATAGCGTCGTAGGCGGGTCACCTCATGACCGGCCGGACAGCGGTACAGCCATCTGCCGCGCACCTCGAGCTGCACCGTCGGACAAGCCCGCGGACGTGCACCGATCGAGCGCATTCGCTCGAGAAACCACGGCCCGTGCGGCGCCTCGTCCGGCGCCCTGATGAACTGCTCCACGTGCACCAGCTCATGCACCAGCACCTCGTCGCGCAGGTTGAATCGAGATCCATCCACCGGCCGATCGCCGGCCGGTCCGTCCAGCAGACGGGCAATGCGCACCACGAACGCCGAGTAGTCGGGATTCGTCTTGACCGACCCAAGCTGGCGTACCGCACCTGACGGTAGAAAGGCGACCTTGGCCAGCGGCAAACTCCTGCCGAACAGATTGCCATTGAATGCCTCCGCCCGGGCTCGCAACTCAGCGACAAAGGCGGCGTCGGTCCTGCTCAATCTGATCGGGAGCCGTGAACCGTCCAGCACCGGACTCACCCAGCCTCCAGCCGCTTTGCTAGCCCCTCGTACCCACCCTCGCGCGCGTAGTCTGCCGCCGACTTCCCGTCGTCCGCCCGCAACCCCGTGTCCGCGCCGTGCGCAAGCAACGCCTCGACGCTCTCAATGTCACCCAAATGCGCCGACGTGTGCAGAGGCGTATTCCCGCGCACCTGTCGGTTGTTCGCGTCCGCCCCCGCCTCCAGCAGCAGCCGAACGCAGGTGGTTCGCGTCTCTCCGTTGGGTCCAGCCACTGCTGCGTTGAGTGCCTGATTCCGCAAGGGATTGGTGCTCACCGCCATCAGGTCCGCGCCCCTTGTCAACAGCAGGCGAGTCGTCTTCTGCTGCCCCGCCCACGGCGCCAGGTGCAGCAGCGTCCACCCGTCAGGCGAGTAGGCCGTCAGCAGTGCTGGATCGTCGTCCAACCGCGCGGCCAACTGTTCTGCATCGCCCACGATCGCCGCCTCGAACGCGTCCAGCTCCGGCCCCGCCGCCAGCAGCACGTCCACAGCCGCGTGCTGTCCGCGAAAGAAGGCCACTTGGATCGGCGACAGTCCCTGCGCATTTCGCGCGCGAACGGCCCCAGGGTCCTTCGCGATCAGCGCCTCCACCGCCGCAACGTCGCCCGACTGCACCAGGTCAAAGATGTCGTCAGACATTCGGCGCTCGCTTGGCGGCTACTCCCGCGGCCCGTGCGCGACCCAGCCGCCGTCCACCGTCAAGACATGCCCGGTCACGAATCCGGCCTCGTCCGAGAGCAGGAAGATCGCCGCGGACGCAATCTCCTCCGGCACCGCCAGGCGCTTGAACGGCACGTGCGCAATCAGCCGGTCCATTTCAACACTGTCGCGCTCCTTGCCGGCATTAAACAGCGGCGTGTCGGTATAGCCCGGTGCCAATGCGTTCGCGCGGACGCCGTGCTCCGCCAGTTCAAGTGCCAGCACCTGCGTCAGCATCACCACCGACGCCTTGGACGTGCAGTACGCCGCCCGTTGTTTCACCGCCCGCTGCCCGTACATCGAGGCCACCGTCACGATCGAGCCGCTGCCCGTCGTCACCATGTGCCGCCCCGCGGCCTGCGCGCCAAAGAACACCGCGTCCACGTTCACGTCCATCACGCGCCGCCAATCAGCCCGCGTTTGCTCCAGCGCGAACTGGCCTGAACCGGTACCGGCGCTGCCCACCCAGCCGTCCAGTGAGCCAAGCTCGCTGACCGCCAGCTCGACCAGCGCTTGCTGGTCGTCGTCCGTTGTGACGTCGACGATTCGCGTCACCGCTCGCCGCCCCAGGGCCTCGATTGCGGACGCCGTCTCTGCCAGTCCGTCGGCGTTGATGTCCCCCAGTGCCAGGTCGGCCCCTTCGGCCGCCGCCGCAAGAGCACAGGCCCGCCCAATCCCCGAGGCGCCGCCAGTGATTCCGATGACGCGATTCGAGAGCCGCATGCTCGGATCCCCATCCACTCTCTGCGTTCCAGCCACCGCTCAGCCTAAGGCACGCGTGGCCGCGGAGACCGTGTGTGGCCATTCGCACGACACGCCGGAACTCCCGCCCCTAAGCTGAGGGCAGCTACCAAGGTGTGGACCGAACGAATGAAGCCTCCTCGACTGTCCCGGCGCCGTGCGATAGCCTTGGCAGGAATGGCCGGCGTGCTCGCCGCCTGCGGACCGGAGCCCGCGGAGCAGTCGGAAGCACAAGCCGCCGAGGACGACCTGGCAGCACGCATGTTCAAGGCCCTCCAATCGACAACCGGCCTTGACGAGCTCGAAGCGGTTATCGAGGAAGCGGGCGCCAGCGGCGACCAGCGCTTCGTCTCCGTCCTGATCGAAGTCCTGCGCGCCCAGGAAATCGGCATCCTGCCCGGCGAAGGGGCCTCGGCCATTCGTGCCTTGAGCCAGCTCACCGGCCTCCCCGAACAACCCTGGCCCGACTGGGTGACCTGGTACGCCACCACCGAACTCGAACCCCCGCCCGGATTCCGCACCTGGAAGGGACGCATCTACAGCCGCATCGACGAGGAGTTTCCGTCTTTCTTCCGCGAGGACGCGCCCTCCACGATCCGTGTGGAAGAAGTCGTCTGGGGCGGCGTCGCGCTCGACGGCATCCCGGCCCTGGTCAACGCCCGCATGCTGCCCGCCGCTGACGTCGACTACATCACCCCCACAGAACTAGTCTTCGGCGTCGAGATCAACGGCGACGCCCGCGCCTACCCGCTCCGCATCCTCGACTGGCATGAGATGGCCAACGACGTCGTGGGCGGCGTCCCCGTGGCCCTTGCCTACTGCACCCTCTGCGGTGCCGGCGTGCTGTTCGACACCCGCGTCGGCGACGCCACCTACGAGTTCGGTTCCTCCGGCTTCCTCATGCGCAGCAACAAGCTCATGTACGACCGCACCACCTACACGCTCTGGAACCAGCTCACCGGCGAGCCCGTCCTCGGCAAGCTGGCCGACGGCACCATCGAACTCAAGCGCCTCCCGGTCGTCGTCACACGCTGGCAGGCCTGGCGCGAGCGCCACCCCGACACGCAAGTGCTCAGCCTCGAAACAGGCCACCTGCGCGACTACACCCCAGGCAACCCCTACGGCAGCTACTTCGCCAGCCCCGAGACCATGTTCCCCGCCGGCGATCCCGCCCAGCGCCTGCCCGACAAGGCCCGCATCTACGCCCTTCACATCGACGGCCAGCCCCACGCCCTCGCCACCGCCGACGTCGTCCGGGAGCGCGTTGTTAACGACAGCGTCGGCGACACGCCCGTCGTCGTCATCGCCGGCGGCCCCGACCTCAAGGGCGTAGGCATCGACCGGAGAGCAGGTCCGGTCGTCTGGGACGCCGGCGCTGAAATCCGCGCATATCAACGCGGTGACCATACCTTCCAGCCCACCGAAGGCGTTGAGCAGGTGCGCGATGCGCAAGGACACCTCTGGCGCATTACCGAGGACGCCCTTGTCGGCCCCGACGGCCAGACGCTCGACCGTCTCGGCGGCCACCTCGCCTACTGGTTCGGCTGGGTCAGCTACTTCCCGCGGACCACGCTCTACGGCGAATAGGGCAGCGACGGCTCCGGCTACACTCCGCCCACCCGAGACTTGGAACTCGCTTAGTGGCTGCCACCACCCAGGCCGCGCGTGGCGCCGCCATTCGCCGGGTCACCTCCGGCCCCGCCAGCCACTTCTTCGGCTACTACGACATGCCCTCGTGGGACGCCTCGGGCCGCTACGTGCTGACCCAGCGCGTGAACCTCGACGTCGATATCCCCTCGGCCGACGATGCGGCCACCATCGGAACCGTCGACCTTGCGGACGCCTGCCGGTTTCGCGAGGTTGCCACCACCCGCACCTGGTCCTGGCAGCAAGGCGCCATGCTCCACTGGCTGCCGCAACACGGCCCGACCACGATCGTCTACAACGATTGCGATGAAGATCGCTACGTGGCTCGGGTAACCGATATCGACTCCGGGACCTCGCGGGTATTGGAGCGGCCTATCGCCGCCGTCAGCCACGACCAGCGCCGTGCCCTCAGCCTCAACTTCGCCCGCCTGCGCGTCCGCCCCGAGGTCGGCTACCCCGGCCTGCCCGATCCCTGGGAAGGCGTGGACCATCCCGCAGACGACGGCATCTACCTCGTCGATCTGGCAAGCGGCGCCGCCGAACTAAGGGTCTCGCTCGACGAGATCGCCTCCGTGCGCCCCCACCCGTCGATGCACGGCGCCATCAACTGGGTCAACCACCTCATCTTCAGCCCCGACGATGCCCACGCAATGTTCGTCCACCGCTGGTGGCCGCCCGGCGCCCCCCGCTTCCGCACCCGCTTCATGCTGCTTCGCATCGCCGACGGGTCGGTCCGCGAAATCTGGCCCACCCGCGCCTCCCACATGTGCTGGCGCTCACCCAGCGAAATCCTGTTCTCGGCGATTCCTGCGGACGTGCCGGACGATCCCAAATCAACGTCAGGTCCAATGAGCTTTTGGCTTCTTGACCTGGACTCTGGAGGTGCCCGCCAAGTCGGTCGCTCCGTCCTCCCGCCCGACGGCCATTGCAGCTACCGTCCCGGCGGCCGCTTCGTCCTCATGGACACCCAACCGGATGCCAACGGCCTGCGTCGCCTGCTGGTCTACGACGAAGACACCGAGCGCGCCCTGGAACTCGGCCGCTTCCACTCCCCACCGCGCTACGCTGGCCCGGTTCGTTGCGACCTGCATCCGCGCTGGAGTCGAGACGGCGGGCAGGTCTGCATTGACTCCGTCCACGAAGGCAGCCGCCAGATGTACGTAATCGACGCCGCCGAGGCGCTCGACGCCTGGATCCAGGAGGCCTGAGCCATGCCAACGCGACCCGGCCGCGACGTCTTGATGGAAGCCCTCGAAGCCGAGGGAGTCCAGTACATCTTCGGCAACCCCGGCACCACCGAGGGCGCCATCATGCACGCCCTCGAAGACCATCCTGATCTCGAGTACATCCTGGTCGCCCAGGAAGGCGTCGCCGTGGGCATGGCCGACGGCTATGCCCGCGAGAGCGGCCGCCCGGGCTTCGTAAACCTGCACATCGAAACCGGGCTATCCAACGGCCTCAGCCTCATGTGCAACGCCTACGCCGGCGGCACGCCCATGGTTGTCACGGCCGCCAACAGTTCCATTGGCAAGGTGGCCGAAGGCCGCACCGACCTCGTGGACCTCGCCCGCCCCTTCAGCAAGTGGGGCGCGGAAGTCACCAATGCCGATCAGATTCCCGCGGTCATGCACCGGGCCTTCCGCGAAGCCAAGACGCCCCCCACCGGCCCCACCTTCGTCTCGTTCGCCCAGAACGCCCTGGACGAAATGACCGATGTCCCCGTAGCTCCCTCCGGCGACCTCAGCACGGTGCTGACCCCAGACCCGTCAGCCATCCAGGCCGCCGCCGAGCTACTGGCCTCGGCCGAACGCCCGGCCCTGCTCGTTGGCGATCGCGTCGCCCAGTACGGCGCGGTCGACCAGATGGTCCGCGTCGCGGAGCTCCTGGGCACCCCCGTCTACGGGGCCTCGTACCCCGCCATGATGTTCCCCACCTCGCATCCCCAGTGGATGCACCAGCTTCCGCCCTACGTCGGGCTATATCGGGAAGCGTTCGCCGAAACCGACGTCCTGCTGGCCGTCGGCGCCCGCGTCTTCCACGACTTCTTCGCCCCCGCCACCGGCATCCTGGCCGACGACGCCAGTCTGGTTCACCTTGACATAAATCAAGACGCAATCGGTCGCGTCGAACCAACCGACGTCGGCATCTGGACCGATCTGGGTATCGGCCTGGATGAGCTCTACGCCGCTGTCAGCGAGCTCCAGTCGCCAGCCCAGGCCGACGCCGCTCGTAGTCGAGCCGCAAGCGTGGCCGCCGGTTATCCCGGCCGCCGCGCCTCGCCGCCGGAGTCGGACGACGCCCGCCCCATGCCCTCCACGGCCATGATGGCCGCCCTGGCCGAGGGTCTACCGGCAGACGTAATCGTCGTCGACGACAGCATCTCCTGCCGCCCGGACCTCCACGCCGCCGTCACCTTTGACCATCAACGCCGCGTCCAGGCCGAACGCGCCGGCGGCGCCATCGGCTGGGGCATGGGCGGAGCCCTCGGCGTCGCCCTCGCCGCTCCCGACCAGCGCGTCGTCGCAGTCATCGGCGATGGCAGCGCCATGCTCACCGTCCAGGCCCTCTGGACCGCCGCCGCCTACCGGATCCCGGTCGTCTTCTGCATCTGCAACAACGCTGGCTACCGCGTCCTAAAGCTCAACCTGCGCCGCTGGTTCGCCGACGTCCTCCACGAGCCCGACCGCCCCAGCCAATACCTCGGCATGGACCTCAACCAACCCTTCGACCTCGCCGCCATCGCCCAGGCCATGAACGTCCCCTCCGAACGCATCGAAGACCCAACCCGCATCGCCCCCGCCCTAACCCAGGCCCTCAGCCGGGATGGCCCCACCCTCCTCGACATCATCATCGACGGCAGCGTGTGAAGACGACGCCACTACTGGCGCTACACCTGTCCTGACCTGATGTATCGTTCACGATGCTCAACACCTCTAGCCCGCCGCTTCCATTTGGCGCCTCGAGTGGGCGAGAGCAGTCGTAGGGCTTCGCGTGCGGCGAAACTCTGGCTTTTGTCCTGACGCAAGCCGTCTGGCTGGGCGGCAGACACACAGCCGTTACCCTCCTGCCCTCGAGCCGTCTGGCCGAGGCGAGAGTCCGCGCTGGACCCGGCGTAGTACCAGCGCTTCGAGAGCCGCGAGTTCGTTCACTTCTGCTCGTGCAATGAGTCGTCAACACGCCGGCAATTCCGGCTGGCGATGAAGATCCTTCTTGCCCTAGCCGCAACTGTGGCCTTTGCCGGCGGTCATATCGAGCCGGCTGCCGCAACGCTGGATCAGACGCCTCAGCATCGGCAGGCGGCATCAGCCGCTGCCCAGGCCACGCCGCTCTCTGACTCGATGGACGCCACCGGGCCGTCCCATCGTCTGCAACTGTCGTCCGCCATCGAACCGGAGACGCCCTGCGCCAACGGTGTCGTCGTGCCGGATCCGAGCGCCAATCAAGGCCTCGTCCAGGACTGTGTCGCGTTGCTGGCAGCCCGCGACGCGCTCGCCGGCGAAGCTGATCTGAATTGGAGTACGGATCGCGACATTCACGACTGGCGAGGCATCGCGGTGTCACCAACCCTTCGGGGACTCCGCGTAGTTGCGCTTGAGCTTCCGCTAAGCGGTCTGACGGGCACGGTTCCTTCGGAATTGGGCGAGCTAGCCACGTTGCAGGAACTGAACCTGCGCGGCAACCGGTTGACCGGCGCGATTCCGCCGGACCTAGGCGCGCTCACAATGATGCAAACGCTGGATCTGGAAGCCAACGAGTTGAGCGGTGCTATTCCATCGGAGGTGGCTGACCTCGAGTATCTGGAAGAGTTGTTGCTCGGCGACAACCAGCTGACCGGTGGCATTCCACCGGCCCTGGGTGCCCTCCCCTTCCTGAGAGAGATCGAGCTGTGGCAGAACCAGCTGACGGGCGAGATTCCAGTTGAGTTGGGCGATCTCACCGGCTTGCGAGTGTTGTCCCTCGGGGGAAATCAGTTGACCGGTGACATCCCATCGGAGTTGGGCCACCTCGCCAGTCTGGAAGCTCTGGACCTTGCGTGGAACGAACTAACGGGCGAGATCCCGCCCTGGCTGGGTGACTTGCCCAATCTTCGAGTCCTTCACATTGATCTCAACCAATTGACGGGTGACATCCCCGCGGATCTGATCCGACTCACGCGTTTGGAAACCCTGGGCCTCGCGGGGAACAGGCTGACCGGCCAAGTTCCGCCGTGGCTGGGCACGCTGAGCAATCTTCGAGTCCTATCTCTGAGCGGCAACCACTTGACGGGTGAAATACCGGCTGAGTTGGGTGCGCTCGCCCAACTGGACTACTTGCTCCTGGCGTCCAACCGGCTGACTGGCCCGATCCCTCCGACCTTCGGCGACCTGACCAACTTGACGCGGCTGGATCTGTCGGTGAACCAGCTGACCGGCGCGATCCCGCCAGAATTGGGCCAGCTCTCGAGCCTGGAGTGGTTGTCCCTCTACAACAACGAACTGACCAGCGGGATTCCGGCCGAACTGCGGGGACTGACAAGCCTTCAGACGCTGTACCTGGGAGCTAACCAGCTGACCGGGAGCATTCCCGCCGAACTTGTCGAGTTGACTGAGCTTCGGAGCTTGTATCTCTCGGGCAACGAGTTGACCGGACGTCTCCCGGCCAAGCTGGGCACGCTGTCCGCTCTGGAAGATCTGGCCGTTGCGGACAACCACTTTGTAGGAGTCATCCCACCGGAATTCGGTGCGCTATCGAGGCTGAAGACACTTGACTTGGGCGTGAACCAGCTGACCGGCGAGATTCCGGCAGAGCTTGGCGAGCTTGCGGGGCTGGAGTGGTTGAGCGTCGCGCAGAACGACTTGACCGGCGCGATCCCGGCGGAGTTGGGCGCGCTTGTCAACCTGGAATCGCTGGACCTGCGGGGCAACTGGCTGACCGGCGCGATTCCGGCAACCCTGGGCGAGTTGACCGCATTGACCTACCTGGACCTTTCGGAGAACGATTTCACAGGTGAGATTCCAACAGCTCTGGGCGGGTTATCGGGGCTGACTCATCTGTACCTGGCGGAGAACGAATTGACGGGAGAGATCCCGGCAGAGTTGCGCGCACTCGCCAACCTGGGCGCGCTCAATCTCAGCCACAACCGATTGGACGGCGAGATCCCGGCGTGGCTGGGCGAGTTGGGGCAATTGCATTGGGTGGCTCTTGCGGACAACCGCTTCACGGGCGGACTTCAGTCAGCCTTGGGCGGGCTGAGCGAGCTGACGTATCTGGACCTCCACAGCAACCAGGTGACGGGCCCGATCCCACCGACGTTCAGCGAGTTGACCAATCTCACGCACCTGAACCTCTCGGCGAACCAGCTCACGGGAAGCTTTCCTGCGGAGTTGGGTCGGCTCTCTAGCCTGGTGTCGTTGTCTCTCAGCAGCAATGAACTGACGGGCGGGATCCCGGAGGCCGTGCGAGGCCTGGCAAGCCTGCAAACGCTGCACCTGGGAGCTAACCGGCTAACCGGGAGCATTCCTGCCGAACTTGTCGAGTTGACCGAGCTTCGGAGCTTGTATCTCTCGGCCAACGAACTGACGGGTGCCGTCCCCTCCGCATTGGGCAGCCTGGCCAACCTGACGCAGCTGGATCTGTCGGTGAACCAGTTGACCGGCGCGATCCCCACGGAGTTGGGCGCGCTTGTCAACCTGGAATCGCTGGATCTGCGGGGCAACCGGTTGCGCGGCGAGATTCCTGCAGCCCTGGGCGAGTTGCCCGCCTTGACCTACCTCGACCTTTCGGAGAACGAATTGACGGGTGAGATTCCAATGGCCCTTGGCGGCTTGGCAGGGCTGACCCATCTGTCCCTGGCGGAGAACGAATTAAGGGGAGAGATCCCGGCGGAGTTGCGCGCACTCGCCAACTTGGGGGCGCTCAATCTCAGCCACAACCGCTTGGACGGCGAGATCCCGGCGTGGCTGGGCGAGTTGGGGCACTTGCAGTGGGCGGCTCTTGCGGACAATCGCTTCACGGGCGAAATCCCGGCAGCCTTGGGCGGGCTGCGCGAGTTGACGTACTTGGACCTCAACGGCAACCAGCTGATGGGCCGGATCCCACCACAGCTGCGGGCGCTCGGCAACCTGGAATCGCTGAATCTCAGCAGCAATCAGTTGACCGGCGCGATCCCTGCGGAGTTGGGCGGGCTTGTCAACCTGCAATCGCTGGACCTGCGGGGCAACCGGTTGCGCGGCGAAATTCCGGCGGCCCTAGGCGAGTTGCCCGCCTTGACCTACCTCGACCTTTCGGAGAACGAATTGACGGGTGAGATTCCAATGGCCCTTGGCGGCTTGGCAGGGCTGACCCATCTGTCCCTGGCGGAGAACGAATTAAGGGGAGAGATCCCGGCGGAGTTGCGCGCACTCGCCAACTTGGGGGCGCTCAATCTCAGCCACAACCGCTTGGACGGCGAGATCCCGGCGTGGCTGGGCGAGTTGGAGCAATTGCATTGGGCGGCTCTTGCCGACAACCGCTTCACGGGCGCAATCCCGGCAGCCCTGGGCGGGCTGAGCGAGCTGACGTACCTGGACCTCAATAGCAACCAACTGACGGGCCAGATCCCGTCGACGTTCGGTGACCTGACCAACCTGACGCGGCTGAATCTGTCGGTGAACCAGTTGACCGGCGCGATCCCGCCAGAATTGGGCCAGCTCTCGAACCTGGAGTGGTTGTCTCTCTTCAACAACGAACTGACCGGCGAGATTCCAACAGCCCTTGGCGAGTTGCCCGCCTTGACCTACCTCGACCTTTCGGAGAACGAATTGACGGGTGAGATTCCAATGGCCCTTGGCGGCTTGGCAGGGCTGACCCATCTGTCCCTGGCGGAGAACGAATTAAGGGGAGAGATCCCGGCGGAGTTGCGCGCACTCGCCAACTTGGGGGCGCTCAATCTCAGCCACAACCGCTTGGACGGCGAGATCCCGGCGTGGCTGGGCGAGTTGGAGCAATTGCATTGGGCGGCTCTTGCCGACAACCGCTTCACGGGCGCAATCCCGGCAGCCCTGGGCGGGCTGAGCGAGCTGACGTACCTGGACCTGAATAGCAACCAACTGACGGGCCGGATCCCGCCGCACTTGCGGCAACTCGGCAACCTGGAAACGCTGAATCTCAGCCGCAACGAGTTGAGCGGCGGACTCCCGGACTGGTTGGGTGAGTTGCCCCGGTTACGGAGGCTGACTCTTGCGGACAACGTGCTGGCGGGTAACGTCCCACCGACGTTGGGCGACCTGACCAACCTGACGCAGCTGGACCTCTCGGTGAACCGGCTGACCGGCGCGATCCCGCCGACACTGGGCAACTTGACCTCCCTGATGCACCTGGACCTGTCGTCGAACGAACTGCGCGGCAGCATCCCGGCGGAGCTGGGCGCGCTCACGAGTCTGGAGTGGTTAAGCCTTGCGCAGAACGAACTGAGCGAAACGATTCCGGCCGAATTGGGTGAGTTGACTGCCCTGGCGCATCTGGACTTGTCGGAGAACCAATTGACCGGCGCGATTCCGCGAGAAGTGGGCCAGCTCGCGAGCCTGGAGTGGTTGTCCCTCTACAACAACGAACTGACCGGTGGGATTCCGGAGGAACTGCGGGGGCTGACAAACCTGCAAACGCTGTACCTGGACGGCAACGGGTTGACGGGCCAAATCCCAGTGGCGTTGGGCGAGTTGTCCAACCTGACGAACCTGGACCTGGGCGCGAACCGGTTGACCGGCGCGATCCCGCCAGAATTGGGCGCGCTCGCGAGTCTGGAGTGGCTGAGCCTGGCACAGAACGAATTGAGCGGAACGAGTCCGGCCGAATTGAGGGAACTGTCAAACCTTGCGCACCTGGACCTGTCGTCGAACGAACTGCGCGGCAGCATCCCGGCGGAGCTGGGCGCGCTCACGAGTCTGGAGTGGTTAAGCCTTGCGCAGAACGAACTGAGCGAAACGATTCCGGCCGAATTGGGTGAGTTGACTGCCCTGGCGCATCTGGACTTGTCGGAGAACCAATTGACCGGCGCGATTCCGCGAGAAGTGGGCCAGCTCGCGAGCCTGGAGTGGTTGTCCCTCTACAACAACGAACTGACCGGTGGGATTCCGGAGGAACTGCGGGGGCTGACAAACCTGCAAACGCTGTACCTGGACGGCAACGGGTTGACGGGCCAAATCCCAGTGGCGTTGGGCGAGTTGTCCAACCTGACGAACCTGGACCTGGGCGCGAACCGGTTGACCGGCGCGATCCCGCCAGAATTGGGCCAGCTCGCGAGCCTGGAGTGGTTGTCCCTCTACAACAACGAACTGACCGGTGGGATTCCGGAGGAACTACGGGGGCTGACAAACCTGCAATCGCTGCACCTGGGCGGCAACCGGTTGACGGGCCCGATCCCTCCGGCGTTGGGCGAACTCGCCAGCCTGGAGTGGCTCTCCTTCGAAGCCAATCAGTTAACAGGCGAGATCCCAGCGGCACTGGGGTCGTTGAGCAAGCTAAAGGAACTCCTGCTATGGGAGAACCAGCTGTCCGGCGCCATTCCGGCGGAACTTGGGTCACTGACCGCCTTGGAGAACCTGCGCCTCGAAGACAACCAGTTGTCGGGCCAAATCCCCGCCGAGTTGGGATCGCTCACCAACCTGAAGTGGCTCTTGCTTGCGAACAACAAACTCACGGGACTCGTTCCTCCGGAGCTGGAGCGGCTTCCCAATCTGGAGGAGCTCGACCTCAGCGGAAATGATCTGACGGAGCCTGTACCAAGCCGCTGAGCCGTCCGCCCCCCGGCAGCCAATCACGCCGGCCGGATCTGGCGCGCCGGCGGAACCTTCAGGGAACTAGAACCACCTTCCCAATCGGCGCCCGCGCCTCGATCGCCGCATGCGCCGCCGCCGCTTCCGCGAACGGATACGTCCCGCCCACCACCGACCGTAATCGTCCCGCCTCGGCCAGCTCGATCACCTCCAGCATGATCTCCGGCGCATGCGCGTCCGCATTGCTCCGCGCGCCCCAACCGATCAGCCGCAGGTTCTTAACCCAGAACGACCAGAACTCCACCACCCCCGACCCCGTAAACGAGTTTGACCCCAGGCTCACCAACCGCCCGCCCTCGGCTTGGCACGGCGGCGTGCCCGGCTAACGGCTGCTGCTGGCGTATAGTCCGAGGCTGGTACTAGGGTGCCAGGCACATCATGCGAGTACTCATTGGCCTAGTCTTAGTCGCGGCCTTCGCTCTGCTGCCGGCCTGCGATGGTCGGCCGCCGACCAAGGCTCCCGCGCGTGCGACTCCCACCGGGACGTCTGAGCAACCGAACATCCAGCCACCGGCCACGCCCGAGGTGGCCGGTGTCCAGACGCCCTCACCCGCATCCCTTGTTCGCCAATGCTCAAACGGCATCGCCGTGCCGGAGCCGCAAAAACTCCCTGGGCTAGTACAGGACTGCGCCGTGCTGCTGGCGGTCCGCGACTCCCTGGCTGGCGAAACAGCCGTGAACTGGGACGCTGACCGGTTTATCGACGACTGGTACGGCGTGGTTGTGGGCGGCTGGCCGTGGCGTGTTGTCGAGTTGAACCTGTCGTCCTACCAGCTGACCGGCGTGATCCCCTCCGGCTTGGCCGCGCTGACCGACCTGCGGGTGCTTTATCTGGGGAGGAACAAGCTGACCGGGTCGATTCCGTCTGAACTCGGCGCGCTGGTCAATCTGAAGGAACTATCGCTCGGAGACAACCGGCTGACGGGATCGATTCCGCCCACATTGGGCGAACTGGAAAACCTCGAGCTGCTGGCTCTCTGTTGCAACACGTTGACGGGACCGATTCCGCCGCAGTTAGGTGGGCTGGCCAAATTGGAGGAGTTGTATCTCTGGGACAACCAGCTAGCGGGAGATATCCCGCCCCAGCTAGGCGCGTTACGCAGCCTCGTGCACCTCAGCCTTGAAGGCAACCACCTCACGGGGCCTATCCCTGCCGAACTGGGTGGACTCGTAAACCTCAGGCAGATGGACTTCTGTTGCAACGAATTGACCGGGGCGATCCCAGGGGAACTGGGTGCTCTGGTGAACCTGGAGGGCTTGTATCTCTTAGGCAACCAACTGTCTGGGCAAATACCGTCGGAGCTGGCCGCGTTGACCCAACTGGAGGAGCTGAATCTGGGAAGCAACCAACTCGTGGGAACGATTCCGCCGGACCTAGGTGCACTGACCAGGCTGCAGAGACTGAACCTCTCGGTCAACGCCCTGACCGGAGCGATTCCGATTGAGTTGCGCGCGCTGTCAAATCTGCAACATCTGGTTCTTGCGTCCAATCAACTGACTGGTTCCATTCCATCTTGGCTGGGCTCATTCCCGGAGCTACGGGTCGTCGACTTGCACGACAATCAGCTCACCGGACGAGTCCCCTCAGAACTGGACCGGCTCGCCCATCTTGAGGTGTTGAACCTCCGAGGCAACCAACTCACGGGCGAGATCCCGCACCGCTAGGCGCACAGCCAGGCATCGCTGAATGCTGTTACTCGGATGAGTTTTGAGGTCGGCGATCGCACCACAATCCGTGCAATTGCCCTCCGACTCGCCAAGCTTCAGTTGGCGGCACGCATAGTGCAATTGCTGAGAATGCGGCTTGCCCGGCCAATGCTTCTCTTGACGTATATTCCGCCAAATAGCTGAGCTCCCGAGCGGACGTTGCTGCGACTGATCGCCTTGGCTGTAGCCGCCTTCGTTTTGCTTGCCGCCTGCGATGGCGCAGGGGCGAATTCCCCTCGGGAACAGGCGTCTCCCAATGTCGCGGTTGGACGTTCTTCTCCCCAGCCGACGGCCAGGACGACGGCGCAAGCGTCAGCCCAGCCGGTAGCTGCGGTGACTCCGGCGGCTACGCTCGAGCCAACAGCGGCAAGGCGACCCGCGACGACACTCACGCCGAAGGCCGCACCCACGGCGACAGCCGCAACAACGCCAGAGTCCACGTCCGCTCCAACGGCAGCGCCGGCAGATCACGGCTGTGCCAACGGCGTGGCCGTGCCGGATCCCCAAAACAACCCCGGGCTGGTGGAGGACTGTGCGGTACTTCTGGCTGTGCGCGATGCGCTGGCTGGCACTGCTCCGCTGATGTGGAGCACCGACCGCGACATATCTGACTGGACGGGTGTCTACCTGGACGAAGGTCCCGAGCCGGCCAGGCGCGTCATCGGGCTGGAACTTTCGTGGCTCGACTTGGCGGCGCCAATCCCACCGCAGTTGGGTGAGCTGCCGGAGTTGGTGTATCTGGATCTGAACTACAGCCGGCTGACGGGAAGCATCCCCGTGGAGTTGAGCGCGCTCACCAAGCTGCAGGTGCTGTATCTCCGCGGTAACCAATTGTCGGGCCCGATTCCGTCCGAGTTGGGCATGCTCACCGACCTGGCGGAATTGGACCTCGCGGAGAACCAGCTCACAGGTGAGATCCCACCAGAACTTAGCTCGCTGACCAAGCTGCGATGGCTGGACCTCGATAGCAACGGGCTCACCGGCAACATCCCGGAGTGGCTGGGAACGCTCACAAACCTGGAGTGGCTGTACTTGGGGAGTAACCAATTCAGCGGCGGCATTCCTCCGACACTGAGCGCTCTGGCCGAATTGGAGTTGCTGTACCTACACGGAAACCAGTTGTCCGGCGATATCCCGGCGTGGCTGGGCGAGCTGACGAAGCTGGCGGCGCTTAGTCTTGCTGACAATCAACTGACCGGCGTGATCCCGGTCGATCTGCGTTGGTTGGCCAGGCTTGAGAGTCTGGATCTCCAGAGAAACGCGCTCACAGGGTCCATTCCGCCCGAACTGGCCGGACTGGTTAACCTGGAACAGTTGGACCTGCGAGGCAACCGGCTGACCGGCGAAATACCAGCTGAATTAGGGCTGCTGCGGAAGCTCAAAGAGCTCGACCTGTCGTGCAATCAGTTGACGGGATCTGTCCCGCCTAAGCTGGACGAGCTTCCCGATCTGAGGAAGGCGAATCTCGCGGGCAATCGGCTGATCGGACCTGTCCCGTCGGCAGACCACTGGCCCTGCACTGCTTGGTAGCGGCCCGAGGCTGCCCGTGTCGGCGGTACCGGCTCTTTCCAAGGCGGGGCCACGCGGTGCACTGTTGCTAAGGAACCAGCACCACCTTCCCAATCGGCCTCCGCGCCTCGATCGCTGCATGCGCCGCCGCCGCGTCCGCGAACGGATACGTCCCGCCCACCACCGGCCGCAACCGCCCCGCCTCGGCCAGCTCGATCAGCTCCCGCATGATCTCAGGCGCATGTGCATCGGAGTTGCTCCGCCCGCCCCAGCCGATCAGCCGCAGGTTCTTCACCCAGAACGACCAGAACTCCACCACCCCCGTCCCCGTAAACGAGTTCGACCCCAGGCTCACCAGCCGCCCGCCCTCGGCCATCGCGTCGCGGCGCGCCTGCCGCATCGATTGGGTTGGCGTACAGTTCGACCCCAGTCGTAGCGTGCCAAACCGACTTTGCGCGTACGAATCGCACTAGCTGCTGCCGTGGCCGTCACCTGGCTGGCCGCCTGCGATGGCCAGCCGCCGGCCCAGGGTTCAGCGCGTACTTCTCCCCGCGCGACGGTCGAGCAACCCATCGCTCAGCGGCGCGCGCCGCCGCCGGCAAACAAGGCAATGGCGGACGCTGCTTCCACGCCTTCCCCAGCGTCACTTGAGCGACAGTGCGGCAACGGAATAGCCGTGCCTGATCCCCACCAGAATTCCGGTCTGGTCCGCGACTGCGCGGTGCTGCTGGCTCTCGGCGACACCCTGGCCGGCGCGGCGCCGCTGAACTGGAGCTCGGAACGCTCCATATTTAGTTGGTGGGGTGTGCGTCTTGGTGGTTCCTGGCTCGTTGCCCCAACCAACCGTGTGACCCGACTGTATCTGTCCGACCTTCGGTTAACGGGAACAATTCCAGCCGAGGTGTCCGAACTGACCGAGTTGCGGATCCTCGACCTATCAACCAATCAGTTGACAGGCGGGATTCCACCCGAACTCGGCGGACTCGTCCAGCTGGTCGAACTCAGACTTGCGGAGAACAGGCTGATTGGATTCATCCCGCCTGAACTCGGCTCGCTGGCGAATTTGGAAGCCCTTGACCTTCGATTCAACCAGTTGAAGGGTCCTATCCCGGCAGAGTTGGGCCAGCAGACCCGCTTGGAGTGGTTGTCCTTGTGGAGCAACGAACTGTGGGGAGAAATCCCGACGGAGTTAGGTGCCCTTACAAGTCTGCGATGGCTCTCCCTCGGACATAATCGGTTGACTGGCACGATTCCGGCCGAGTTGAGATCCCTCTCCAATTTGCATGGTCTGTTCCTCAATCACAATCAGCTAACGGGTGATCTTCCCCCGTGGTTGGGAACACTACGAAATCTTGAGGATCTGGATTTAGAGTACAACTATCTCACTGGTGAGATTCCTGCAGAATTACAACACCTCTCGAGCCTAAAGTCCTTGTCCCTCGGGCGAAATCGTTTGACTGGCAGGATCCCTCTTCAGTTGGCAGCACTAGTTGACCTTGAACGACTGTATATCGACCGAAACCAGCTCGAGGGTGGGATTCCCTCGTGGCTCGGCACGCTATCGAGTCTCAAGCAGCTGAATCTCGAAAGAAACAAGCTGACGGGCAGTATTCCACTGAAACTCGCTGCGCTAAGCGACATGGCCAAGCTGGAAGTGCTCGACCTCAGCGATAACCAGTTGACGGGTGAGATCCCGCCGCAGTTGGGTGAGCTCACCGAGCTGGCGTACCTGGACCTGGAACGCAACCAGCTGACGGGCGGCATTCCTCCGGAGTTGGGTGCGCTGGCAAACTTAACGACGCTTGACCTGTCGGATAACCAATTGACGGGGTCGATCCCCCCAGACTTTGGGGCTATGGCGAGCCTGGAGTGGCTGAGCCTGGGGAGAAATCGGTTGACCGGTGTAATTCCACCGGCGCTGGGAAGGCTCCGCAACCTGAAGACGCTCGACTTTACGGACAATTATCTGGAGGGGACTATCCCGGCTGAACTGGGCGCGCTGATCAATCTCGAGTGGCTGAGCTTCTCGGGAAACCAGTTGACGGGCGGAATCCCCCCGGAGGTGAATGCGCTTCCCAAGCTGCGGACGCTTTACCCGGCCGAAGACTAAGCGATCGGAACTGCACGAACCAGGCTTGTAGGACGCGCTGAACTCCATCTGCTCGAGTTCAGCGCGAGCGGCGAACGAACCTCATCGCACCGTCAAGCAACTGCCGCGAGTCGCTCGTAGCGGCGAAGCGAGAATGGCCGCATTCAGGTCATGGCCGAGCCGAGTCGCCAGGGACGGAGGACCACCTTCCCAATCGGCTTCCGCGCCTCGGTCGCCGCATGCGCCGCCACCGTTTCCCCTAACGGATACGTCCTGTCCATTACAGACTGCAGCCCTCCTGACTCCGCCAGATCAAGCTCTCGCGTGATCTACAGCGTGTGCGCATCAGCGTTGCTGCGCCCGCCCCAGCCTCACCGGGCGCCTGCCCTCGGCTCGGTTTTGCGGCGTGTACAGCTGATCGATTCTGTTGGCGTAAAGTTAGGATTCAGCACTATGGCGCCAAGCAGACGTATGCGTGCACGAATTGCCTTCGCTTCTGCCGCAGCCTTCGCCGTGTTGGCTGCCTGCGATGGTCAGCCGCTGCCCCAAGCTTCAGTGCCGACATCGCCTGCTGCCATGGTCGAACAACCCACAACTCAGCCGCCGATGGCGACGACGCTGGAAACCATGCCTACGGCGGACAGTGCCGCTACGCTCTTGCAGGCTTCCCTGGTTCGTCAGTGCTCGAACGGCATAGCCGTGCCGAACCCGCAAAACAATCCTGGGCTGGTAGAGGACTGTGCCGCGCTGTTGAGTGCGCGCGATGCGTTAGCTGGCACGGCACCACTGAACTGGAGCGCCGACCTCGACATATCCAGTTGGTGGGGAATCGCTCTCGGCCTTCATCCAGTCCCGATTAAGCGAGTGGACTGGCTGAACCTCGGGGCGGTTCATCTGACGGGGACTGTTCCGCCGGAATTGGGCGCGCTAACCGAGTTGAGGCACTTGGACCTTTCAAACAATCAGTTGACAGGGTCGATTCCAGGTGAACTAGGCAAGCTCGATAGCCTTATGTTCCTATACCTTGGAGCAAATAGGCTGGCAGGCCCGATTCCGTCGAAACTCGCCACCCTTACCAATCTGCAGTGGCTGGATCTCAGTGACAACCGACTGACGGGTGCGATTCCTCCGGATTTGCGCGCGCTAACCAACTTGGAACTTCTAGATGTCAGTGGCAATCAACTGACCGGCGGCATCCCCGCTTGGATCGGCGATTTCACCGAGGTGAAGTGGCTCAATCTGTCGGATAACCAGCTAGTAGGAAATATTCCACGCGAATTGGGCGCGCTGACAAGCCTCGAGTGGCTGAGCCTTCGGAGAAATCGCGTATCGGGCCAGATTCCGCCTGAGTTGAGCGCGCTTTCCATGTTGGTCACGCTGGATTTGAGCTTGAACAACCTTATAGGCCAAATCCCACCGGAACTTCGAGCGCTCACAAAGCTGACCGTTTTCGATCTCAGCATTAATCAACTCACTGGCGAAGTCCCACGCTGGCTGGGCGAGTTGGTGCATCTAAAGTGGTTGTCGCTCTCGCACAATCAACTCGCAGGCCGAATCCCGCACGAGTTGGGCGCGCTTGTTGAGTTGACGAACCTTGACTTCGGTCGCAACGAGTTGACGGGTGAGATTCCGCCTGAGTTGCGAAAGCTCGTCAGGCTGGAGGCTCTCGAACTCTGGGGCAATGACCTGAGAGGCAACGTTCCACCATGGCTGAGCGAACTCACGAATCTGAAGCAGCTGGATTTATCGCTCAACCAACTGAGCGGCGAAGTCCCTCCTGAACTTGGAATGCTCGCCGATCTGGAAATACTCGATCTGAGCAACAATCGATTGACAGGCGGAGTCCCACCGAGATTAGGCAGACCCTTATACCTGAAGGAGCTGGATCTTTCTGGCAACCAACTGAGCGGCGAGATTCCTCGTGAACTTGGAATGCTGGCCAACCTGGCAATACTTGATCTTGGCGACAATTGGCTGACGGGCAAAATCCCGCCGGAGTTAGGCCAGCTCGTGAATCTGAAGGAACTGGATCTTTCCAAAAACCAACTGAGCGGGAAGGTCCCGCCCGAGTTGAATGGCCTCCCATTCCTGGGGAGCGTGGACCTTTGGGGCAACGAGTTGACTGGCCCGGTCGGCGGAAGCTTTGCGCCATAGCTTCCCGGTGCTCGGCTTTCGCCGGACTCGATGAGACCTGCCGCAGGAATGTGTTCCCTAGGGAACCAGCACCACCTTCCCAATCGGCCTCCGCGCCTCGATCGCTGCATGCGCCGCCGCCGCGTCCGCGAACGGATACGTCCCGCCCACCACCGGCCGCAACCGCCCCGCCTCGGCCAGCTCGATCAGCTCCCGCATGATCTCAGGCGCATGTGCATCGGAGTTGCTCCGCCCGCCCCAGCCGATCAGCCGCAGGTTCTTCACCCAGAACGACCAGAACTCCACCACCCCCGTCCCCGTAAACGAGTTCGACCCCAGGCTCACCAGCCGCCCGCCCTCGGCCATCGCGCGCGGACTCTGCTCGAAGACGTGGCCGCCTACGGGGTCCCAGACCACGTTCACGCCCTCGCCATCCGTCAGCCGCAGCGTTTCCTCGATCACGTCGGCGGTCCGCGAGTTGATCGTGTGATCGGCCCCGAGCGACTGCACCACCTCCAGCTTCGCGTCGCTGCTCGCCACGCCAATTACCGTCGCCCCAAAGTGCTTCGTCAGCTGCACCGCCAGCACCCCGGTCCCGCCCGCCGCCGAGTGAATTAACACCGTCTCGCCCGCCGTCAGCCCCGCCGCCACTCGCAACGTGTGATACGCCACCGGCGCGTAGTCGAACGCCGCCGCCTCCACCGCGCCGAAGTTCGCGGGCATCGCAGTTGGACCCGGCGCATCCGGAGTTCCCAGGGAAAGACTGCCGGCCGAAACGACCCCGTATTCCACGTAGGACCCGGGACGCAAGCCGCCCACCAGGTGACGTTCGCCGACCTCAACGTTCGTTACCGCCGAGCCGCACTCCACCACTTCCACGCAGGCCGTTCCCCCCGGAATCCGCGGCAGCGGCGCCAGCCCGTACGCCGGCTCCTTCGGCGATCCAATCCGCCCCGATCCCCCATGCCGGATATGCAGTTGAATAAAGTCCACCGCCACCGCCAGCACCCGCACTAACACCTCGTCCTCGGCTGGCTCCGGTGTCGGAACCTCGGCAATGTGCAGAACCTCCGGGCCACCCACCTCGTCATAAACGACGGCTCTCATGGTTCCCGCTCCCTCCAGTTCACCGGAACGCCGTTCCCCTGAAATCATCGGCGAGTGTCCTGTAGGGGCGCCCCTTGTGGGTGCCCACGGGCTGGATGCCTGGATGCGCAGAGGACGCGAACACGAGTAGCGCCAACTATTCCTTCAATACCAGGTAGATCATCAATCTGACCTTCGGCTCCTCCCCGTCCAGTCCGCAATCCAACCGCAACCACCCGCCAAAGTCCCTCACCGCCAACGAATACATCCCCGGCCCCGAAATCGGCTCGAACGCCGCCCCCTCATCACACCAGAACAGCCCATCCGGCGAAACCTGGACGCGGGCGCTCAGGCTCGCCCCACTACCCGTCAGTTCCGCCACGTGAATAAACCACCGCGCCTCCGAAGCCCACGCGCACTCATACGGCTCCGTCTCGAAGTCCTCCTGAAACGTCGCGTTCTTCTCGATCACCGCCGTAAACGAATGCCGCATGCCCGCCTACCAGTCCGCCGAGATCACGACGGAGTCCAGGTACAGGAAATTCCGCACGTTGCTCGTCGTGCGCACGTCCATGCACAGGTTCAACAGCCGGCTGATCCCCCAGTACCCCTCCTCGAACCGCAGCACCGGAATCTCCCGCAGGTCCATCGTCAGGTCGTTCACCTGCAGCTCCGTGTTCCTTCGCGTCGACAGATCGAACAGCCACCGCAGGTAGTGCCAGTTCACCTTCGTCGGCACCTCGTTGAAGCACAGTTGCTGGTCGCCGCCGGGTATCGGTGCCCACATGTCCGGCTTCGCCACGTGCACGTCGTTCTGGTTCGAGTCGAACCCTTCCCGTAGCATCCGCGTCGTCGGGTGCAGCCCCGTCTTATACAGCCACCGCTGCGTGAACTCGCCCTCTTCGTTCGTGTTCTCGTAGCGCAACGCCGCGTGATAGCGATCCCTTGGCTCAGTCCCCTCGCAAATGTCGTTCCACAGCGTGAACGACCCGAAGTGCGCCTCGGACGGGTGATAGTTCCCGTCCCACGCCCGCGCACCCGCATCCTGGGACCCAAACGTCTGCTCCGCCTTGTACGTGAACCACGCCTCGAACTGCACCAATCCGTCCGCCGCCGAGGTCAGCCGCTTGATCGCCACCGCCTGGTGAAACTTCCGCGGACGCGTTGCCAGCTTCATCGAATACGTCCCGTCCACCGCCCCGTGCGTCCCCAGGTCGAAGAACGTGCACGTGCTCAGCTGCGCCGGTCGCATGTCGCTGAAGACCGGCTGCAACTCGTTCAGGTCCCCGTTGTGATTCCCAACCAGCTCACACCACCCATGCAACCCATCGTCAAAGTCGTCAAACGCCAGGATTCTCGGCAGCGGATTGAATCGGCTGAGCCTGATGTCGGCATTGGCAAGGGCCACGCGCAGTCCCCGGTCCGACGAACCCGCGCAGTATCGCAACTCCCCAGGACTTCCCGTCACGCCTCCCTCTGCAATTGCCCTTCTCGCATCTGGATTAACAAGCGTTGAACAGCCCGGCCCCAGGGAAGAGAGTCCGCCGCGTCCCTTCGTATAGTTGACACCCGCAGGCAGCCCGCCCGACCGCCGGGCGCGCGCGGAGAACCACTGTGGCCCGGGTCCTGATCGTCGAGGACGAAGCAAGCCTGGCCCGAACCATCGCCTACAACCTGCGCCGCCAGGGCTACGACGTCGAAACCGCCTCCGACGGCGAGCGCGCCCTCGACCTCGCCAACGCCACCCGGCCCGACATGGTCGTGCTCGACCTCATGCTCCCAGGCATGGACGGCTTCGAGGTCTGCCGCCAGATCCGCCGCACCAGCGCGGTCCCCGTCCTCATGCTCACCGCCCGCGACGACGAGATCGACCGCGTCGTTGGCCTCGAAATCGGCGCCGACGACTACATGACCAAGCCCTTCTCCATGCGCGAACTCATCGCCCGCGTCAAGGCCATGCTGCGTCGTCGCGAGCTGCTGCAGGAAGAAATCCGCCACGCCGGCGCCCCCGCCCGCGACACCATCGAAGCCGGCGAGCTCACCCTCTCCCGCGCCACCCGCCAGATCACCCTCCGCGACCAGCCCATTCGCCTCAAGCCCAGGGAATTCGACCTGCTCGAGTTCCTCATGCGCAACCGCGAACGCGTCTACTCGGCCGAGCAGCTGCTTGAGCACGTCTGGGGCGATTCCTATACCCGCGACACCCGCACCGTCCCAGTCCACGTCCGCGGCATCCGCCGCAAGATTGAGGACGACCCCTCCAACCCCACCCGCGTCGAGACCGTCCGCGGCGTCGGCTACCGGTTCGTCGGCTGATGCGTCCGGCCGGGGGCCTGCGCGCCCGCGCTGCCGTTGCGGCGGCAGCTGGGATGCTGATCGCCGTGCTCGTTGCCGGAATTGTGCTGGCCATTGGAATTGAAGCCGAAGCGCGGGGCGAAGTCGCTGGCCCCCTGATCGTCGCCGCTGTTCTCGGTGGGATGCTGGCCGCTGGCCTGACCGCCTGCTTGATGAACCGCGAAGTCCGAGCGCTCCGTCAGGTCACACGCTCCACCGAGAGCCTCCTCTCCCCCGAGGGCCCCGAGCCCTTCCCCCGCACCGGCGGCCCCGAAGTCAACGACCTGTCTCGCGCGATATCCGACACCACTGACGCCCTCCAAGCAGAATCCCGAGCCTTGGAACACGACCACGCCCGCCTGGAAACCGTCCTCGCCTCCATGACCGACGGCGTCGTCATCGTCGAGGCCGACGACACCGTCAGCCTCGTCAATCAGGCGGCCGCCGACATGCTGGATGTTCGCCCCCGAATGGAAGGCCACGCCTCACTGGCTGACGCCTTGCGCGACAACGACTTGGTCGAGTTCATCCTCGCGCCCACGTCTACCGAACAACCCGCCGCCCGCCTCCTGACCGTCGGAGCCACCGAACGCGAAGTCCACGCCATCGCCGTGCCCCTTGGGGTCCCCGGCCTGCGCCAGCGTTTGGTTCTCCTTCGCGATCTCACCGACCTCCGCCAGACCGAAACCGTTCGCCGCGACTTCGTCGCCAACGTCTCCCACGAGCTGCGTACGCCCCTAACCGCCCTCCGCGCGCTGGTCGAGACCCTGCAAGACGGCGCCGCCGACGACCCCGCCAGCCGGACCGAGTTCCTCCACGGCATCGAGGTGGAGGTCGAACGCATGAGCCAGATGATCGCCGAGCTCCTGGACCTCGCCCGCATCGAGTCCGGCATGGCCGACCTCGATCTGGCTCAGGTCGACCTCAATCAGGTCGTCGCTCCCGCCGCCGACCGCCTCCGTGCCCAGGCTGTTCGCCACGAACTCACCCTCGATGTTGCCGCCAACGCCGACCCGCTCCCCGTCCACGCCGACGCCGACCGCACCGCCCGCGTCGTCATGAGCCTCATCCACAACGCCATCAAATTCACCCCGCCCTCCGGCGCCATCCGCGTCGCCACGCACCGGACCGACGAGGATGCAGTTATCAGCGTCTCCGATACCGGCAACGGCCTGGCCCTCGATGAACTCGACCGCGTCTTCGAGCGCTTCTACAAGGCCGATCCCTCACGCAGCGGCGCTGGTGCCGGGCTCGGGCTCTCCATCGCCCGCCACACCGTCCGCCAGCACGGCGGCCGCATCTGGGCCGAGTCCCCCGGCCTCGGTCGTGGCGCCACTTTCCGCGTTGCCCTTCCGCTCAGCCAGCCCGCCCGCCAGGTTCAGATACCGCTAGGTCAGCGCTAATCGTCCGTTAAACAGCCTGCACCGCCCGTTGACGCACGCCCCCTAACGTCATGTCGGTCGAATCTGACCGCATCGTCTTCTTGGGAGGCAGCCCACCCCGTGAGTCCAATCAGCCGCCGGCGCTTTCTCCGCGCAGCAGGATGCGGATCCCTGGCGGCCGCCACCGCCGCCGTCCTGGCCGCCTGCGGCGAGTCGTCGGCCGGCACGCAAGCAGAGGCCGGTGCGAGCGCCGCTGCCGCGCCCTCGATGGTCCAGGTCACCCCACCCGACGGCCCCATCGCCGGCACCATCCTCGTGGACGGCTCCAGCACCGTCGGCCCCATCTCCCAGGCCGTCGCCGAGGAATTCCAGAAGCAGTTCTCCGACGTCCGCGTTCCGGTCGGCGTCTCCGGCACCGGCGGCGGATTCAAGAAATTCTGCGCTGAGGAAACCGACATCTCCGACGCCTCGCGCTTCATCAAGTCCAGCGAGGCTGCCGTCTGCGACGAGAGCGGCATCGGCTACATCGAGCTCCCCGTCGCCATCGACGGCATCGCCGTCGTCGTCAACCAGCAGAACGACTGGATCGGCGACACCATCACCACCGACGAACTCAAAGAGATTTGGGCCCCCGAATCCGAGGGCGCCGTGATGAACTGGTCCCAGGTTCGCGAGGGTCTCCCCAACGAGCCGCTCCTGCTCTACGGCCCCGGCACCGACTCCGGCACCTACGACTACTTCACCAGGGCCATCAACGGCGAGGAAGGCGCCAGCCGCGGCGACTTCACCCCCAGCGAGGACGACAACGTCCTGGTCCAGGGTGTCTCCGGCGACGCCGGCGCCATCGGCTTCTTCGGTATCGCCTACTACGAGCAGAACACCGGAGTCCTCAAGGCCCTCAAAGTCGACGGCGGCGCCGGCCCGGTGTTCCCGACCACGGAGAACATCCTCAGCGGCAAATACGCCCCACTCTCGCGCGTCATCTTCATCTACGTCAGCACCGTCGCCGCCGAGCGGCCCGAGGTGCAGACCTTCGTGGAGTTCTACCTCAAGAACGCCGCCAACCTGGTCGGCGATGTCGGCTACGTCCCTCTGCCCGCCGAGATGTACAACCTCGCGCTCCAGCGCTTCACCACCCGCAAAACCGGCACCGTCTCCGCCCTGGATGGCGTCACCGACACCCCCAATTCCGTGCTGCAAGCCTGGAAAGCGGGCGCCTAGCATCCGCCACCAACGCCGCCCTCCCCACCGTTGGCCGGCCGCGGCCTACGACCCGCTGCGGCGAGCGTCCGAAGAACGCTATGGATAACGCCAGGTCGCTGCCGCGCGCTCAGCCAGCTGCCGGCACGGCTGCGTCCGAACCTGGTGGCTTTGACCTCACCCGCTCCCGCCGCGATTCCCTCCGCCGCAAGCTCGTCGAGCGCGGCGTCCACGCCATTCTCTTCCTCTGCGCCCTCATCTCCGTCCTCACCACCACCGGCATCGTCATCACCCTCCTGGGCGAGACCATCCAGTTCTTCGGCGAAGTCCCCATCGTCGACTTCCTCACCGGCACCCGCTGGACCCCCCTCTTCGCGTCCAAGAGCTTCGGCGTCCTCCCCCTCGTCAACGGCACCATCGTGGTGGCCCTGGTCGCCATCGTCGTCGCCGTGCCGATCGGGCTCCTCACCGCCATCTTCCTCAGCGAGTTTGCCCCGACCCGCCTGCGCAGCCTGGTCAAGCCCGTCCTCGAAGTCCTGGCCGGAATCCCCACCGTCGTCTACGGCTACTTCGCGCTCCAGTTCGTCACGCCAATCCTTCGCGACATCTTTCCCCAGACCCAGATCTTCAACGTCGCCAGCGCCGGCATCGTCATGGGCTTCATGATCCTCCCGATGATGGCCTCCATCAGCGAGGACGCCCTTCGCGCCGTCCCCCGCGACCTGCGCGAAGGCGCCTTCGCCCTCGGCGCAACCAGGTTCGAAGTCGTCAGCCGCGTGGTCGTCCCGGGTGCGCTCTCCGGCATCCTTGCCGCCGTCATCCTCTCGATCTCGCGCGCCATCGGCGAAACCATGATCGTCGCCATCGCCGCCGGCCTGCAGCCCCAGATGGGCTTCGACCTGCTCCGCTCCATGGAAACCATGACCGCCTACATCGTCCAGGTCAGCCTTGGCGACACCCCGCAGGGCGGCATCGAGTTCCGCACCATCTTCGCCGTCGGAACCCTGCTCTTCGTCATGACCCTCGTCATGAACCTTCTCAGCGACCTGCTCGTCCGCCGCTACCGCGAGGCCTACGAGTGAGCGCCCAGTCCACCGCCGCCATCCCGTCCGCGGACGTCTGGCGTCCCAGCCAGACCCGCCGCCGCTGGTCCGGCTGGCTCTTCTACGGCCTCGCCGTTTTCTCGACCCTCATGGGCCTCGTCATGCTCGGCGCCTTGCTCTACGACATCTTCACCGACGGCGCCCGCGAAGTGGACTGGCACTTCCTCTCCAACTACCCGTCGCGCATCGCCGACAACGCCGGGCTCCGTTCCGCCTTGCTCGGCAGCCTCTGGATGCTGGCTTTCACCGCCATCATCGCCTTCCCGCTCGGCGTTGGCGCCGCGATTTACCTGGAGGAATACGCCCCGGACAACTGGCTGACCCGCTTCATCCAGCTCAACATCGCCAACCTCGCCGGCGTGCCTAGCATCGTCTACGGGCTGCTGGGCCTCGGTCTCTTCGTGCGCTGGCTCGAGCTCGGGCGCGTCGTGCTGGCCGGCTCCATGACCATGGCGCTGCTCATCCTGCCGCTCATCATCGTGGCGTCGCGCGAAGCCATCCGCGCCGTCCCCGACTCCCTGCGCGAAGGCTCCTACGCCCTCGGCGCCACCCGCTGGCAGATGGTGCGCCAGACCGTCCTGCCCTCGGCCGCCGGCGGCATCCTCACCGGCACCATCCTCGCCCTCGCCCGCGCCATCGGCGAAACCGCGCCGCTCATTACCATCGGCGCGCTCACCTACGTCGCCTTCGATCCCAACGGGCCCCTGGACATCTTCACCGTGCTGCCCATCCAGATCTTCAACTGGGTGTCGTTGCCCCAGAAGGAGTTCCACAGCCTCGCCGCCGGCGGCATCGTCGTCCTGCTGGTCGTGCTTCTCACCGCCAATTCACTCGCCGTCTATCTCCGGTACCGCATGCAGAGGAGGCTTCAGTGATCAACCTGCGCATCGATGCGCAAACCACGGATGCGGTAGCCACGCCGTCGCAGAACGGGCAGACCGACGCAATCCTGATGACCCGCAGCCTCAACTTCTGGTACGGCAGCGCCTACGTGCTTGAGGACGTCAACTGCGACGTCCGGCCGCGCGAGGTCACCGCCATCATCGGCCCCTCCGGCTGCGGCAAGAGCACCTTCCTGCGCTGCTTCAACCGCATGAACGAACTCATTCCCACCGCCCGGCTGGAAGGCTCCGTCGTCTTTCGGAACCGTGACATCTACGATCGCGCGGTCGATCCCGTCGAGGTCCGCCGCCAGGTCGGCATGGTCTTCCAGAAGCCCAACCCCTTCCCCAAGTCCATCTACGACAACGTCGCCTACGGACCGCGCGTCAACGGCTACAAGGGCGACATGGACGAGATCGTCGAGACCTCCCTCAAGCGCGCCGCCCTCTGGGACGAGGTCAAGGACGACCTCAAGAAAAGCGGACTCGCCCTCTCCGGCGGCCAGCAGCAACGCCTCTGCATCGCCCGCGCCCTCGCCGTCCAGCCCGACGTATTGCTAATGGACGAGCCCTGCTCCGCCCTCGACCCCATCGCCACCACCCGCATCGAGGACCTGATCCGCGAGCTGCGCGAGCAACTCACCATCATCATCGTCACCCACAACATGCAGCAGGCCGCCCGCATCTCCGACCGCACGGCCTTCTTCACGGTGGCGGAATCCGGGGCCGGAGTCCTCGTCGAGTTCAACGACACCCAAAAGCTCTTCACCACCCCCACTGACCCGCGCACCGAGGCCTACATCACCGGCCGGTTCGGCTAGGACGGAGGAGGCCATGTCGCCACGAACCGAATACGAAAGCCACAGCACCTGCACCTCGTGGGAGACCTTCGCAAAACGCCCTTCGTCCTCGAAGGCGGAGCCGCTCGTCGCCGACTCCTGGGAGTCCTCTGCAGAACTCGCTTGGCCGTCGCCGGGGCAGCCTCTTTCTCCCTCTCCCTTGAGGGAGAGGGCTGGGGTGAGGGTGGCTGCTGGCCCCAGCACTTTGTCTCGGGCGGCAGGCCTGCCCACCACTTCACGCCGCACTCTTCCTCCCTCGCTTCTAAAGGTGAGGGGTCTTCCGGGCAACCGCTCCTCGGGTATCGCAAAGGTCTCCTTTCGGAGAGGATTAAGGTGAGGGATTACTAATGTCACCGCGCACCGAATACGAAAACCAGCTCCAGCAGGTCCACGACGAACTCCTGCTCATCGGCAGCATGGTGGAAAAGGCCATCAAGCGCTCGATCGAGTCGCTCCGCACGCGCGACGTCGAGTTGGCGCGCCGAATCGTCGACGAAGACGACGAAATCGACGATCGCTACCTGGCGCTCGAGGAACTCTGCATTGACATCATCGCCCGGCAGCAGCCCATGGCCAGCGATCTGCGCGCGCTCATCACCGGCATGCAGGTCGGCTCGGAGCTCGAGCGCATGGGCGACTACGCCGAGGGCATCGCCAAGATCAGCATCCGCATGGGCGACGAACCCCCGCTCAAGCCGCTGATCGACATTCCCCGCATGGCCGACATTTCAATCGGCATGTTGCGCGACAGCCTGACCGCCCTGAACGAGCGCGACGATGCTCTCGCGCGCCGGGTCTGGCACACCGACGACGAGGTCGACCAACTCAACGACCAGGTCTATCGCGAGCTGTTGACCTACATGTTCGAGGATCCGCGCAACATCCAGCGCGCCACCTGGCTCACCTGGGTCTCGCACAACCTGGAACGCATCGGCGACCGCGCCACCAACATCGCCGAACGCGTCATCTACCTCACCACCGGCCAAACCCCCGCCCCCGACGAACGCTGGCCCGACGTCGGCGACCCCACCCCCCAGGACCCCGCCACCACCACCAACGGCTCCACCTCTCCCTGACCGCCACCCACCCCAGTGGCCACCCGCCCAGCCCAGAGGGTCAACCTCCTCTAGTCAGGCGCCCGTCTTAATCCCTCTCCTGGGGGAGAGGGTTAGGGTGAGGGGTCTTCCGGGCAACCGTCCCTGGGGTTACGCAAACATCTCCGCTAAGAAGAGTTTGGAGTCAGAGTTTTCGATCGACACCCCCGCACGCCGCAATACCCGTCCGAAACTCCCTAAAACGCATTCCTGACCTTCACCGTCTGCCCTGTCCGCAGCGACTCCCAAGCTGCCAGCCCCGTCGATACCACCCGTGCGCCTTCCCGCACCCCCACCCACGGCTTCGTACCGTTCAGCACGCAATCCGCCATATGACGCAGCATCACGATCATCTCGCCCGCGTGCCCGCCATGCGGCGGCAGCTCCG
>JAPPLN010000017.1 GCA_028874175.1 Chloroflexota bacterium | reverse complement strand
CACCATGCGCCGCCCGCCCCGGTTTTGCAAAGGTCTCTCCTGGGGGAGAGGCAGAACCTGCCCCGGACTCGATCCGGGGTTCCGGCGTCTTCGCCGGAAATCGGTGAGGAGTCTTCCGGGCAACCAGCCTCGGGTTACGCCAAGGCTCTGGGAACATTCAAGGGTTTGGGGTGGGGGTCTTCCGGCCAACCGGTTGCGTAAAAGTCTCGCTTAAGGAAGCTCAATGCCAGCCTTACCGAACAAACTCACCATCGGCCAAACCGCCGCCCGCAGCGGCGTCCGCACATCCGCGCTCCGCTACTACGAGTCCCTCGGGTTGATCACGTCCGAGCGAACGGCGGGCGGCCAGCGTCGGTACGCTCGGGAAACGCTTCGGCGCATTGCGGTGATCCGCGCCGCCCAACTCCTCGGCCTCACCCTGGAGGAGATTCGGATTGCGCTGAACGAACTCCCTTACGCGCGCACCCCCGACCGGCACGACTGGCAGCGGCTGTCCCAGACCTGGCGCGGCTCGCTGGACCAGCGCATCGCGGACCTCCAGGCGCTGCGCGACCGGCTGTCCGGCTGCATCGGCTGCGGCTGTCTATCGCTCGAAAGCTGCGCGCTCTTCAATCCGGCCGACCGGGCCGCCCAAGCCGGTGCTGGCGCCCAATATCTCTTTGGTGAAGAACCGGACCCTGGCTCGGAGCCTGCCTCGCTCAGGCGCCGGTAGCCGGCTGCTCGCTGGCTCCGTCCGCTGCCTCCGGCGCCTCCGCGTCCACCTCGGCGCCTTCCTCCAGCAGCACTTCCTCCAGGTCGTCCTCTTCCTCCTCGACCGCGCGGGCCGCCGTGACCTGAACCACGATCGCGTCCGGATCGTCCACCGCTTCGTAGGTCCCGTCCGCGGACCGCAAGTCGCTGACGCAAACCTCGTCGCCAATGTCGACCAGGCCGGACACGTCCCCGATCAGGCTGGAGGGAATCTCGGCTGGCAGGGCGGAGACCTCGACCTCCTGCAAATGCTGCAGGACCAGGAGTTCCGCGTTATCGCTGGCGGGAGCGTGCCCTTCCAGCGAGACGCGCACCATGACGTCAATCGGTCTCGTCAGATCGACCTTGCGCAGCGTCACGTGCACCAGCCGGTTGGTCAGCGTGTCGATATCCACCGAGTCCATCAGCACCGGTTCGGTGGCCGCCGGCGACTCTAGGTCAACCAGCTGACCGGTCGCCTGGACCCGCACCAGGTCCGCCAGTTCCCGCTCCGACACTTGCATGGCAATCGAGGGGTGCCCGGCCTGCACCAGGTTGGCCGGAATCACGCCTTCCCGCCGCAGGCGTCGCACTTTCTTTCCCAGGACGGTGCGGGGTTCCGCCGCCAGGCGTTGACGTTCGGGCACGGCTAGCTGCTCCTCGGTTCGGGTGGCGGCGCGACCTCGCGATTAATCCTCGGGTCGACGCGGAAACGACACGCAGCGCCGCTACCCGATGAGTCTAGAGATGCGCCGCGCCGGGCGTCAACGGTTTGCGGCACGTCGCAAGGGCGCTCCCCGATGGTGGACAATGGGAATCCCGCGCTGTACGCGCCGGTATTTCCCCACAAGGAGCTGTGGACGACTTGGCTTCCCGACGACGCGTATCGCTGAGTGATCTCTACGCCGATGCCTGCCGGCGCATGGACATCACGCCGGAGGAAGCGCTGGGCTGCGAACGCCAGCCCGACCGCCTGCGCCTGATGATTACCCACGACCGCTGGGTGGACTTTGAGTTGGTCGACGACCCGGAAAATGACCGGCTTGTTCTGGGGGCCACACTGGACTCGTAAGGACCCGTGATGCGAGGCCTGCCGTGGCCTCTCGACCCCCAGCCGCCCTGGTCCCGGTCCTACCCCCCACCGAACTGCAGGATCGCCCAACTCACCGCCACCCAGGCGGCGACCGACGCCAGGACTCCCGGGTCGCCCAGCAGCACGCGCTCGGGCTCTTCGCCCGAGCCGTCGTTCTGCAGGAGGTAGACGTAGCGCAGGATCCCGTATAGCACGATGGGAATGGTGATCATCATCAGGTGGTTCGCCGGCAGATTGGGCGCGGAGAAGGTGTACAGGGCATAGCTCAGCGGCGTCGCGGCCGCCGTGATCACCACCAGCGTGCGTAGGAACTCCGGCGTATACCGGTCCAGCACCGGACGTGCCGACGACGAGCGGGCTTCCCCGCCCAGCTCGGCCCAGCGCTTGCCCACCGCTAGGAACAGCGCCAGCAGAAACGTGCACGTATAGAGCCAGGGCGAAACCGGCACTTCGATCACCAGGGCGCCGGCAACCGCTCGAATTACGAATCCAATCGCAATCGCCAGCAGGTCCAGGATCACCAGGTGCTTAAGGAGCAGCGAATAGCCGACCTGTAGCCCCAGATACACCGCCAGCGCCGCCCCGAACGGCCACGCCAGCACCGTCGCGAGCGCCAGCGCCGCGGCGCAGAAAGCGATGCCAACACCCACGGCCAGGCCAAGCGACACCACCCCCGTCGCGATCGGGCGGCGGCGCTTGACCGGATGCTCGCGGTCCCTGGGCGCGTCGATCGCGTCGTTCAGCAGATAGAGTCCCGCGGTCGCGAGCGTGAAGATCGCCGCCGCGGCCACCGCCGCCATCAGGCTGGAACTGCGGTGGTACTCGCCCGAGAACAACAACGCCGCCAGCACCAGCAGGTTCTTTGGCCACTGCCGCGGCCGGCTGCTGAGCGCCAGCCCGATCAGCCGTTCCCTCAGCCCAGGCGCTGGCTCGGGCGCGCGCATGGCCGAGGTCATGCCTTGATCGTTCGTTTCAGCCGCCGTACCGGCGGTCCAGCACCGCGTTCGCCGCCCGTACCGCTCCAGCGAAGACCAGCAGCAGGCCGATCAGAGCTCCCACTGCGCCCCAGGCCTCGCCGGCCGCCGCCCAGGTAATCAGGGCAAACACCCCCCACGCCGATCCCACCAGCCCCAGGATGATCAGCGGAAAGATCACCCCGATGGCCATCACCGTGTACCCCGCCGTCTGCCGGACCAGGCCTTCGTCCACCGCGCGAAACGCACGCCGGCTGGTGCGGTCCAGGTGATAGGCCGCCGCGAACCAGAACACGCCCAGGATCAGCGGCGCGCCAACCCACGCCGCCGCGACCAGGCTGGTCGACCGCTCCACGCGCGGATCGTCGGGCGCCGGAATCGCTGGCCAGCCCACGTCCAGCGTCAGCGCCGCCTGGACCGATTCCACGATCCCGCCCGACCATGGCACTGCCACCGAGATCAGCCCCCAGGTCAGCGCCCCCATCACCGCAACGGCCAGAATCGTCAGCCCGGCCCCGCGCCACGTGCCCTCAAGGCGCCGCAGGCGGTCCTGCATCAGGTCCAGCGTTTCCTGCAACGTCAGCGGCCGGTATGGATCCACGGGCTCCGAACCGGCAGGCGCGCCAGCACCGCCATCCTCGTCCAGGTCGGCCGATCTGCTGCGCCGGATCACCAATGGCGGCGCCTCAGCCGCGTCCTCGCTGGCGGCCTCCTCGTCCGGCCCGGCGTTGGGTCGCGGATCCGGAACGAATGGTGCGGCTGCCTCCGCCTCGGCGGGTTCCGGGCGCGCAGGCTCCGACGCTTGCTCCGAGCGAGCGCCAGCGTCCGGGTCGAGCGGTCGTCGGAGTCCGGGCTCCTCCGGCTGCAAAGGATCCGGATCGGACGCCCGCTCGCGGCGCGGGCGCGGCGGTCGCGGACGGCTGGGGATTGGTCGGTTCTCCGTACCAGGGGCGGCAGGCCGATTCTACGGAGACGCGGAGCCGTGACCGACGCCTCCGGTCCGCTCGAGCGGCCTCCCAGCGATCCCGATACCTGGGTTCGCACCCATCGCGCCACCTACGAGCGCATGGCCCTGGACTACGCTCGCCGCATCGACGACTACGCCGCCGCGGACGAAGCCGAACGTTTTACGCGTCTGGCCGCACCGTCGCCGTGGGCCGGCCCGCGCATCCTCGACGCTGGCTGCGGCCCCGGACGCGACGCCGCCCTGCTCCGGCTCGCCGGAGCCGAAGTCGTGGGCCTGGACCTGGCCCGCGCCATGCTGCGCGAAGCCCGCCGGCTCGACGATCAAGGCCACCTCTGCCAGGGCGACCTGCGCCGCCTGCCCTTCCCGTCCGGTGCCTTCGATGCCCTCTGGTGCTTCGCCGCCCTCGGCCACCTCCCGCCCTCGGCCATCCCCCACGCGCTGACCGAATTCCACCGCGTCCTCAACAACGGCTGGCTCTACATCGTCGTCCGCCAGGGCGCCGGCGTTCGCACCACCTCATGGCAAGGCTCCCTCCCCCGCCACTTCACCGACCTCACCCCAGAAGCCCTCACCGCCGCCCTCCACACCGCCAACTTCACCATCCACCAACAAAACACCTGGCCCGCCCCCAACCAAACCCCCTGGCTCCACACCATCGCCCGGAGCGGCTGAGGCCTTAGTCGTTCAATCAGGCCTCGTCGGGCTCCTCGCGCAGACGGCCTATTGGGCGCAGTGCGCGGGCTGGCCAACAGACGATGGCGGTCCGTATCCGTCAGCCGACGACCGGTCCTATGTGTGCGGCGGCCCGTCCCGACTGTTGAGCACGCCTTCGATCGCGCCCTCGATCCTGGCCACGCGCTCCGTCAGGCTGATCACATCGCGCCGGAGCGCCATGATCAGGCTGCCCAGGATGACGCCCAGCGCGACACCGATATTCAGAATCCCTATCAGTTCGGGCGACATCCCAGTGGCTCCCTTTGTTTTCGTGCCGGTCCGCCGCCCCGCAGACTCTAGCCGACGCGCACTCGTTTACGACTCAGGCTTCCCCTCAGTCGTTCAACCACGCTTCATCCGGCTCCTCGCGCGGCCGCCCGCCGGCGGCGCTGTGGCGCTCAATGGCCGATACTACGGCCCGCAGAAAGCCGTCCAATTCCTCCAGGTGACCGCTCAGCGCCTCGGCCACCGGAACGCGCCCAATTAGTCCCGGAATCCGGTCCGATCCCCCCTCCCGGAACGTCACCGGCCCCTGCGCCACCCGCCGACCGATCCCCGCGATATCGCCCAGCCAGATTCGCCGCTCCTGCAACGCCGACCCCAGCGCCGGATCCAGGAACATCAGGCGGCCCACCAGTTCGCGACCTCCCGGGTCCGGTCGCACGCGCGGCGACAGCCGCAGGTCAAAGGCCTCGGCCAGCCAGCGGCCGGCCTGCCAGACGCTGTCAGCCACATGCCGCAGGGCCGCCCCCGCCAGCAGGTCGAACTCCGCCGTGTCCGGATCGGCCTCGGCCGCCCGCGCCGCCGCCACCGCCGCCAGCCGGTAGTGCCCGAACACGCTCCACGCGCAGTCCGATTCGGGCGTACCCGGAGCGTCCTTGTACCCCTCCAGGAGCGGCCACGCGAACGCCAAGTCAATTTCGACGCCCGCCGGCAACGGCCGACGCAGCGCCCCCAGATCAGGCGGCGCGGCCGCCGGTCGGCTCCCGAATAAATTGTCCACAGGGCGGATCGCTATTCCTACACAACGACAGAGACCGCCCCGAAGGACGGTCTCGACCCTACCGGCGAAGCGATAGGGGTGGTAGATAAACGCTACTGCCAGTCCAGGAGACCGTCAACCAGCTTTTTCCATTCGGCGGGTGGTTGCCAAGCCTTTACAGCGCCCCCGGATCAGGCAGGCTAACCCCACCCACAATCGCCGAATGTTTCACGTGAAACATCCGCAGCGTCGTCCGCCCGGCGGTGTGCTCCCACCTCGATCCCCGTCCCCTGCTTCTTCTCCTCATTCTCTTTCCCAGCCACTTCCCCCACAGGGCTACACTGGCGCCGACTCACACCTTGGTCCCTAGCCCCACACGCCCATGCAACGCATGTCGCGCCTCTTCGCCCGCACCCTTCGCGACGATCCCGCCGAGGCGGCGATCGTGTCCCATCGCCTCCTCCTTCGCGCCGGCTACATCCGGCCGCTGGGCGCGGGCATCTACAGCCTGTTGCCGCTGGGCTGGCGGGTGCACTGTCGGGTTGTGCAGGTCGTGCGCGAGGAGATGGATCGAATCGGCTGCCAGGAACTCCTCATGCCCGTCGTCCACCCCTCCGACCTCTGGGAGCGCACCGGCCGTTTCCACTCGGTTGGATCGGAAATGGCCCGCCTCAAAGACCGCTGGGGCCGCGACATGGTTTTGGCCATGACGCACGAGGAAGTCGCCACCGAGCTCGGCCAGTGGGTCGCCTCCTCCTACCGCCAGCTCCCCGTCTGCATCTACCACTTTCAGACCAAATTCCGCGACGAACCGCGCCCCCGCGGCGGCCTGCTGCGCGTCCGCGAGTTCACCATGAAGGACGCCTACAGCTTCGACACCGATCTGGAGAGCCAGGAGTCCACCTACCAGGACTTTATGGACGCCTACCTGCGCGCCTTCCGCCGCTGCGGCATCGAGCCCGCCATCGTCGAATCCGACGCCGGCGCCATGCAGGGCTCCGGCGCCCACGAGTTCCACTGCCTCACCGAGGCCGGCGAGGACACCCTGGTCGTCAGCGCCTCCGGCCGCTACGCCGCCAACATTGAAATCGCCACCGCCCAGAAGCCCGTCTTCGACCACGGCGAACCGCAACCAATCGAAAAGGTCGCCACCCCCGGCCAGGAGACCATTGACGACGTCGCCGCCTACCTGGGCGTGGAGACCCACCAGACCCTCAAGGCCGTCTTCTACTGGACCGGCGACGCCCTGGCCTTCGTCGCCATCCGCGGCGACCTGCAGGTCAACGAGGCCAAGCTCCGCAGCCTGCTGCAAGCCCCCGACCTGCGTCTCGCCGCCGACCAGGAACTCGAAGCCGCCGGCCTGGTCGCCGGCTATGCCTCGCCCGTCGGTCTATCCAACGTCACGGTCGTGGTCGACGACTCCGTCGAGTCGGCAACCAACCTCGTCGCGGGCGCCAACGAGCCGGGCTTCCACCTCGTCAACGTCAACTACCCCCGAGACTTTCAGGCCGACCTGCGCGGCGACATTGCCCAGGTTCAATCCGGCGACCGCAGCGTCGATCACGACGAACCGCTGGAGCTCATGACCGGCATCGAAATCGGCAACACCTTCAAGCTCGGCACCTACTACAGCGACAGGCTCGACGCCCAGTACCTGGGCGCTGACGGCCGCCGCCACCCCTTCGTCATGGGCTCCTACGGCATCGGTGTCGGCCGCCTGGCCGCCTCGGTGGTGGAGCGCTATCACGACGCCGACGGCATCATCTGGCCCGTCAGCGTGGCCCCTTACGACGTCCACATCGTCCAGCTGGGGACCGGCGACGTCGCCGCCGACGCCGAGCGCCTGGCCGGGGAACTGGAAGAGGCCGGCCTCTCCGTCCTGCTGGACGATCGCGGTGACAGCGCCGGCGTCAAGTTCAACGACGCCGACCTCATCGGCCTCCCCTTCCGCTGCACCGTCAGCCGCCGCACCCTGGCCGCCTCGGCCGTCGAGTTCAAACCCCGCGCCGCCACCGACCGCCAGTCCATCCCCCGCGACCAGATCGTCCAGACCGTCCTCGAAGCCCGCACCGCCGCCCTCGCCGCCCTCACCCCCGACGCCCCCGTCACCATGCCAACCATCAGCGCATCCTGAAGCAATCCCTGAGCGCCAGCATCAGGCTGCCCGCAGACGTCCACGGCCGATGAAGGTCCGGCTGTCAGAGCGTTGCTTTCGGAGTCCTAGGGGTGCCGGTCAGCGCCGCGGCTTGTGGGCGATGCACTCGCCGTAGGCCACCGCGCCAAAGGCGCCGGGGTGGCTGATCCACCGCTTGAGCGCCTGCTCCAGGTTGTCGAGCTGCTGCTGCGTCGCCACGCCGTACGCCGTTGCCGAGGCACGCACGTCGGCCGAGAAGAACCAGTTTTCGATGACACGTGAGATGTAGCCGACGTCTTCGGCTGTGGTGTAGGACGTGAACGAAGCTGCCGGCCTCACGTCTGTGAATCCCGCCTCGAGCAGATGGCGCTTGAGGTCCCGCCCGATATTGGGATGCCCGTCATCTGCGGTAATGAGTTCCGCCAATGTGGCCCAGGCGTCGTAAATCACTTCAAAGTCGGGCGCGAGAAACGATCCGTCGAAGATCCATTCCCGGAAGGCGACGAGGCCGCCGGGTTTCAGAACTCGCTGCGCCTCGGTGAGCACGGCTTGAGTGTCAGGAACATGTGCAAGGATCGAGTGGCCGTGAACGACATCGAACGAATCGTCGTCGAATGCAAGCTCGGTCACGTCGCCAACCTGGAACGTCGCGTTGTCGTGGCCGCCCGCTTCGGCGATCGACGTCGCCAGGTCCACCTGCGACTGCTCCATATCGACGCCGTACAGCTCCCCGGGTGCTATCGCCTCGGCCAGACCAATCGAAAGACTGCCCGGTCCACACCCCAGGTCCAGCACCCGCAGGCCCGGCTTGAGATAGGGGAGCAAATGCGCGGCATGGGTGTCCGCCGTGTGCCGCCTGAGATGCTGGAGGATGCTCTCACTGAAGCCGATCGTGTAATACGGCGTTGCGGACGTCGAGTCGGTCATCAGCATCCTCGGCCCCAACGGTGGTCATTTCGCAAACTTTGGGGCGGCCCGCGATTGTTCAGCGGCTGGCGTCAAGCGTCAATTCCACCGGCTCCCGCCTGACCGGCCGCCCCGTCGGCATTGCCGCCAGCCGCCGAACCGAACCGCCCAAGTCCCAACGCCCCGCATGGCCACGCCTCCACTCGAAACCGCCGCAGATGCGCAAACCTCCTCGTCCCCTGGGCGGACTGGACCGGGCATCCGTCAGTTCGTTGAGGCTCGCGGGCTCCGTGCCTGATCGCCGGATGTCAGACACTGCCTAGACTGTCCCCGACTCCGCCGCCTGACGCGGCGGCCGACGGTGCTGGCCTATGCAGTTGTTTAGAGATCCGCAACGCGACTCCCGCGAGAACATTCGCGCGGCCCAGCAGGCCCTGGTGTATGCGGGGTATCCGCATGGCGACGCCGTCACCGAGGTCACAACCCACCTGCATCGCGTCCGCGCCGCCCTGGCCGCCCCGCGCCACGCCATGCTGGCCGGCTTCCTGTCCGGCGCCGGCATGGCCATCGGCGCGTTTCTGGTGCTAACCCTGGCGCTCGGTGGACTTGGGTTGGTGATGGGCGTTGTCGGCGACTCCGGCACGCCAGCCGAATTCACGCCGGCCGCACCGCCGGCTCCTCAAGCCGACACCAGCCCCGGTTCGCCGCTCGGCGTCCTGCCGGCGGTTGCGGTGGCGGCGCCGGTGCTGGGGCTGGCCGGTGTGGGCATGTCCCGCGTTACGCGCAACCGCTGGCGTCGCGCCGGGGTCCTGCAAACCTTCGTCGACCTGCGCCCCCGCCGCCGCTATCTGCTTGAGACCGCCGTCGTCTGGCTGGCCGTGGCCGGGCTCATCGTGCTGATCGTCTGGGCGCTGGCCGGCCCTCAGCTGGGAGCCACCGTGGCGCAGATGCTCGCCTTCTTCGGAATTCCTGTCGGCGCGTCCGCCTTCGCGGCTTGGTTCCCCAAGATGTATGCGTGGATCCTCCCGCGAGTAAGTCCCGTGGACGCCGCCGCCGCCGCCCGGCCCATCATCGAACGCGAGGCCGCGCGCCAGATCAAGACCGAGCGCGACTTCTACGGCGCCAGCGGCTACGACCGCACCGCCTACGACCGCAACCGCTGGGCCGACGAGATCCTGGAAGCCGAGCCCCAGGGCTACTTCGCCCAGGCCCAGCGCCGCGAGGACACGGCCCGCGGCATCGCCCAACGCTCCGGCGCCTACTCATACGGCATGTCGGGCCCGCGGCGGCTCGCGCGCTACGCCCTCATCGCCGGCGTGGCCACCCTTGCCATGTGGTTCTTCATCAGCCGGCTCCTCTGGATCATGCTGGTGGACGAACCCGGCCTGGAGGCGGGCATCCTGGCCCTGATCCTCGGCGCAGCCATCGGCCTCGGCCTCACCTGGCTCTACGCCCGCTACTTTGAAGGCCTATGAGCGTCCACCGCGCATCGATAACCCGATAGTCGTGACCTCCAGGCGCAGCCCGGTCGGTGGTTCCACGCGCCGCCCCTTTTCCGATCCGCTGGATCCCTTCCAGGAGCGTCCACACCGCGTATCGCGCAGCCAGCGAGGCCTCGAAGAATCCGCGCGGCGTGCGTGGGCAACGCGTCACGTCCATCGCTTGGCCGCCGGACACGACGCGCCGCCGAAGCGGCGGTGGGCCATGTACGGCGTCCTCTCCATCGGCATCACGCTCGTCGTCTGGCGACTCACCCACTGGATCGTCTGGGCCTACGATCCCACCGCCGCCGTCAGCTACCGCATCACGGCTCTCCCTAATCCCGGGGGCTACGCCGGCCGCACCCCAGCCGAAATCGCCGCCTCAGGCCTCGCCACCCAACCCGAACCGGCAGCCTGGATCGATCCGGTCGGCTTGGTCATGGGCCTGGTCCTTGGTCTCCTCATAACCCGGATATACGCCCGTTACTTCCGGAACCTGTGAGCGCCAGCGACGCCATAGCGTCCAAGCGTCGTAAGGTAGCCACGGCACAAGGGGCCGCCCAATTCTGCGAATTGCGGCCTGCAGCGGCCCGACCAACGGTGGTGCGCTGATGCCTTGGTTCCCCGCCCCCCAACGCGACTCGCCCGACGAGGTCGCAGCCGCGCACCAGGCGCTGGTGTACGCGGGCTATCCACGCCGCGAGGCTGCTGCTGAACTCCAGACCCATCTGTCCCGCGTGCGGGCCGCATCGGCCTCGCTGCGTGACACCGTCCTGGCCGGCTTCCTGGTCGGTGCCACGCTGGCCGTATCACTCGCCTTCGTCCTGGCAATTACGGCGTTCGTGATGGACGTGGCGGTCGGTCGTGGGGTCCCCGTCATCACGTCCGGCGGCGTCGCCGTTGTGCGCGGAGCGGACAACGGAGAAACATCGGACAGGCCGGCCACCGATCCCGAAGACGTAGGCCGTGGGTTGCCGCTCGACATCCTTGTCTCGGCGGCCACGATTGAGGTGCTTCTGGGCGTGGCCGGCGCAGGAATGGCCCTGGTCTCGCGCAGCCGCTGGCGGCGCGCGGGTGCGCTTGAAACGTTCACGGACCTCAACCCCGAGCGCGGCGCTTGGCTACCAACCCTCGCGGTCTGGGTGGCGGTCGGCGGGCTCATGGTCTTGGCCGTTCGGATTCAAGGCGGTGAGCAACTCGTCGAAGGAGCCGTCATCGCCCTGGCCTTTGTCGGGATTCCACTGCTGGCCGTCGTCTTCGCCCGCGCGTTTCCCAGCCTCTACAGGTGGTTTCTGCTCCGCGTCAGTCGGCTGGACGCCGCCGCATTCGTGCGGCCCATCATCGAGCTTGAATCGGCACTGCAAATCAAGGCCGAGCGCCAGACCTACAGCCGCAGCGCCTACCACGGCGCCGCCTACGACCAGGGCGCCTGGGCCGACGAAGTCCTGGCCCGGCTCGACACCTCCCGCACCGCCAGGCGCCGGCGCTAGACCGAACGTCCGAACCGAAAAGTCCAGCTGGGACCAGTGCACGTCCCTGCGGCGTCGGCGTCGTAAAGTAACCAAGGCGCGTCCGTTCGCCGGAACCGCGGCGCACGGCGGCCTGATCGGCGGCGATGCCTACGTGCCTTGGCTCTCCAACCCCCAACGCGACTCGCGCGACGACATCCGCGCCGCCCAGCAAGCCCTCGTGTACGCCGGCTACCCGCATTCCCGGGCCGTGGCCGAATACGAGACCTATCTGTACCGCGTGCGGGCGGCGTTGGCCGCCCCGCGCGACATCGTCTGGGCGGGATTCGTGGTCGGCGCCGTCATGGCGGTTGTCGGCCTCGTGGCGCTCCTCCTGTTCGTGGGATTCGGTGGAATCGTGTCGATGCTCGTCGAAACCCCTCTCGAGCCCGCCAGACCCGTGACGCCGGCGCCCGCTGTGTCTGACCAGGGTTCGCTTCTTGATCTCCTGCCGACGATTCTCGTGACAACGTGGGCCCTGGGCATTGCAGGAGCGGGGATCGCGCTGGTCACCCGCAATCGCTGGCGTCGCGCCGGCGCGCTGGACACCTTCATCGACCTGGCCCCTCGGCGCGTCTACCTGTTTGAAACCGCGGCGGTCTGGCTGGTCGTGGCCGCGTTCATCGTGGCCGTCGTTTGGATGCAGGCCGGCCCGCAAATGGCCGGCGCCACCGTGGGGCCCCTGGCCTTCTTTGGAATCCCCCTCCTGTCCCTGGCGTTCGGCGCCGGGTTTCCCGGGCTCTACAAGCGGCTGCTGCCGCGCTTCAGCCCGCTGGACGCCGCCGCCTACGCGCGGCCCATCATCGAGCGCGAGGCCGCCCTGCAGGTCAAGTCCGAACGCGAGTTCTACGGGCGCCCCGCCTACGAGCGCAACCGCTGGGCCGAGGACATGCTGAAGCGCCTGGACTCGTCCGACGCCGCCCGCCGCCGCCAGCTGGCCGATCGCCTCGCCCGTCAGACCGAGTCCTACCTGCACGGCGCCCCGCTGGGTGAGCGCCTGCGGCGCTACGGGCTGCTGACGGGCGGCGGCACCCTGGTCGGCTGGTTCTTCACCCGCTGGCTCATCTATGCCACGGAAGCCGGAGTCTGGCGCTGGAATATGGCCGGACGGGGCGAAGCCCCAGACCTGACGCCGCTTTCTGCCGGCCTCGGGGCAGATGTCGCGGGCCTGTCTGTGGGCCTTATCCTCGGGATCGGCCTAACCTGGATCTACACCCGCTACTTGGAGTAGACCTTTGCAAAACGCCCCTCGCCCTCGAAGGTCTGGCCGCTCGTACTCCCTCTCCTGGGAAACCCCTACACAGTGCCCAGCCGCCTCGAAGGTGCGGCGGCTCTTGCCCCCTCTGCCTGTGGAGACCTTTGCAGAACTCCCTTGGTCCTCCAATTCGCGGACGCTCGTACTCCCACCCGGGGGGAATGCAACGGTGTTCGGTGTCAATCTCTTCAATGGGACGCGGGTCTTTCCCCTCTCCTGGGGGAGAGGCAGATTCGGGCGTCTTCGGCCGAAATCGGTGAGGGGTCTTCCGGGCACCCGTCTCGGGTTGCGCAAGGGTCTCTCCTGGGGGCGAGGGTTGGAGTCAGGGGTCTTCCGGGCAACCGCCCACGAGCTACGCAAGGGTCTCCTGGAAGGCCTATGAGCGCCCCACCCCCTCGCCTCAACCGCCGCCAGGCCCTCACCGCCGGCGCCGCCTCCCTGGGCGCGCTGGCCCTGGCCGCCTGCGGCGAGTCGCCGGCCGAAGAGGTGGCGGGATCCCTGCCGGAAGGCCTCCAGGCGCAGCTACAACGCAACCTGGAGCGCGCTCGCGCCGAAGCCCGCAACGTCACCGCCGCCGCGCCCCGTGCCGCCGTCAAGCTGCCCACGCCGGGCGCCGGGCATCCCGTCACGGTGGCCATGTACCCCACCAACCGGATCGGCGGCAGCCTCTTCGGCCAATTCGTAAATGGCCTGGCCGCGGCCCGCGAGCGCGCCGAGGACCGCTATACCTACAGTGAGGCGTCCCTGGCCTATGGGCGCAACGCCTCCACCTTCAGCGTCAGCACCGCCCTCGAGGCCGTGGCGCACCAGAAGCCCGATATCGTCATCTACTTTCGCGCCGACCAGGCCGACCTGCTGGCCAACGACCGGCTCGCCCCGCTGGACGACTTCCTCGTCTCCGACCCCGGCTTCAACGCCGCCGACTTCTGGCCCGGCCTGCTGGAGACCGGCAAGCACGAAGGCCTGCAATACGGCCTGCCGGTGGCGGTCTCACCCCACGTGCTGCTGTTCAACCGCGAAACGGCGGTCAGGCAGAACGTCGAACCGCCCGCCCCCGATCCGCGCACCTTCGACGCCGAGGTCTTCCTGGACGCCGTGCGCGCCCTGCACATGGAGCCGCCGCCCTCCGGCGGCCTGGGCAGCATGGGCTACATCTCGCGCTTTACGCCGGAGCCGGATGGCAACGGCGACTACTCGGCGTCGCCGTCGCCGTACGAATTGCTGCAATCGGCCGTCGGCGACCTCCGCGGACCCAACGGAGACTTTGCGCCCCTTACCTCGCAACCCGCCGTACAGGTCGCCGAGTTCCTGCGCGCCTGGGTGCACGACCACCACCTGGCCATCACCGATGGCCGCTCCACCCGCTCGTTTCAACGAAGCGGCCGGTTCGGCTTCACCGGCACCATCCTGGCCTTCATTCCGCCCAGTCGGCTCGTCGGCAGCAGCCTGGAGGTCTATCCCCTGCCCAATATGGGCGCCGGCCGCAGCCCCGTCTTCGTGCACGCCATGATGGGCGTAGTGGCCGGCACCCAGAACCCCGAGATCGCCTACGACGCCCTGCGCCACCTCGCCGCCGGCCTGCGCTCCAGTTCCGTCCTCCCCGCCACCCGCATCTCCGCCGAAGGCATCGCCGCCCGCACCCCCGACATGTCTCCCGAAGACGCCAACCTCGTCGAACAACTCATGAACAACGCCACCTACTCCACCCTCAGCCGCCGCGAGGCCGGCCTCATCACCAACCACATCGTCGGCAACATCATCTTCGGCGACCAACACCCCGACGAAGGCATGCAAGCCCTCGTCGACCAATTGCGTGCCGACGACGCTGGGTAGCGTCTCGCTATGATTTGAGCGGCGCGACGGGGCGGTGTCGCGGATTCGGCGCACGACGCCACTCACCGGGCCGGCGCGGCCTGCAAGCAAGGAGCATTCGATGGGCGGGGCGATGCCTCGAGCCACGCTCGAACAGAACATCGCGGCCTACGAGCGCATGCAGGATCAGCTTGAGGCCGAACACATGGGTCAGTGGGTCGTGGTCGACAATCAACAGCTCATCGACGCCTTCGACCACTTTCAGGACGCCGCCGACCTTGTGATCGAAAAGATCGGTCCTGGCTGCCTCTTGCGCCAAGTCGGCCGCCCCCCGGCGCGACTGCCAGCTTCCGTCCTGTGCCAGCCGGTCAGTGCCGGTCGCTAGCTGCGGGTTCACCGGCCATCCTGGCCGACTGATCGATACGGGACCGGAGCTTCAGGTCGAACTGACCAATCCATGGGCACTGGATGAGCGCCCACACGCTTGCAAGGCATTGATCGATACGGGGGCGAATCACTGCTTTGTCTCGGGGCGAGTGGCGGATGACCTCCGTCTGGAGCAATTCGATACGGAAGACTTCCGTGGAGCGGGCGGGCGGTTCGCGTCACCGCGCTACTTGGTGCACCTTCGGATTCCTCAGTTAGCCACTCGTGCTTCGATACTGCTGGCTCGGCTGCCGGATGCCGACCAGATTGGTCGATCGGTCTTGCTCGGGCGGGACTTTCTTCAGTTCTATCGCCTCGTCTACGACGGCCCGACAGGAGACGTAACGCTCCAAGTCAGCAGCTGATCTCCAACGCCGTCTACTCCTTCCTCAGCCGCCTGGCCGGCCTCATCACCAACGCCGTAGTCGGCAACATCATCTTCAGTACCCAACAACCCGCCGACGGCATGCAAGCCATCGTCGAGCGACTCCGCGAAGAAAACACCGGCACCTAGGCACGGAACCTGGCTACAGCTCCGAGAGTTACGTGCGACGCCCTGCCAGCCCTGCGCGAATTCGAGGCACGCGACTTCCCACAGCCCGCGCTGGTTGACCCTCTCCGTACGACCACTGACACTTGACCTACGTCAACGTTGTGGGGCGGGCAACCACACGAATCGAGTAGGGAGATGAGCCGGCAGGAAGTCTTGGAGAACTTGAAGGTCTACGAGAGCATGCGGGACGACTTCGAGGCCAAGCATTTGCACAAGTGGGTCGTGTTTGCGGACAAGCAGCTAGTCGGGATATACGACACGAATGTGGAGGCCACCTCCGCGGCCCTTCAGAGGTTCGGCGAGAAGCCGTTCCTGGTTCACGAAGTCCGCAAGACGCCTGTTCCGTTGCCATCCTCCCTGATATTCGGTCAGCCACGTGCAGGTCATTGACTGTGGCACCCCGAACGAACCGCACCGCCTGAGACAGGAAGGTCCTGGACTACTGGTCGAGGTCCGGCATCCCCGAAGCATCCATGACCCTGATCCCGAGACCCTGACCTTCCTTGGTCTGATCGACACCGGCTCGAGCCACTGCTGCGTCGATCGCAGCATCGTGCAGTCCCTGGGTCTCCAATACGCTGGCCAGGCTGACTTCGGCGGCGTCGAAGGCAACTTCACAGCAGGCCGCTACGTCGCCCATCTCCGATTCCCTCAGTTAGACACCACCTACCAGAGGACGGTCGCAGCCATGCAAGCCATGGTTGATGGCATTGGCCGACCGGTGCTGCTGGGCCGCGACTTCCTGCAGTTTTATCGGCTGCTCTACGACGGCCCAACTGGATCTGTGACCCTCGAGTGACGCCCTAACAGCCACTGGTCTATCCAGCACTCATGCCGACCGCCTCCGCGCTGAGATCCTCGCCTGATCTCCGCGCCGAGCCCTCCGGGGGCGAACGCGCCGTCGACCCCGACTGGACACATCGGGCCAAAAAGTGGACACATTCGCCCGAAAACTGGACACATCGGCGGCAAATGGTTGACACCTGTCAACCTCCTGCACGGCCTGGCTGCTCATAGGGTGTCCAAGCAAACCCGTTGCAAACGCTCGGCCCAGTGCCGCCTCCGTTCGCCCCGAACCCGCCGAAAACCCGCCCTGAGCTTGCCGAAAAGCCTGCCGAAGGGGGGCCCACGACCCTCCCTGCCCCTCCCTTGCCACTCGTATGCATTCGGTGTACAATAGATGTGCCGCTCCCCGGCCCCGTCCCCGGAGTTCCTCATGCCCCCGCGCCTCGCCCGCCTGCATCCCCTCGGCCTCAACCCGCCACCCTGCAACCGCCAGCGTCGCTCTCGCCCCAGCCGCGCCCTGACCCCAAGCTTTGTCGCCTCTCCACCCCAAAAATCCGGCCCTAGCGGTCTCGCGCCCCCTTAACCCCCAACCCGACACGCCGTCGCGACAGCCGCGCGCACCCGCCCCAAAACCGCCGATAATGCAGCCATCGCCGACTTCACGACCGCCAGCTAGGGAGCACGGATGACTACGACGGCCACGGCGCCGACCAGTAGCGCGGACGGGGTGACCTGGGATCTGAGCATCCTGTACGACAGCACCGACGATCCGAAAATCGCGACGGACCTGGACGCGGTAACCGAGCGCGCCGCGGCGTTTGAGAAGCGCTACCGGGGGCAGGTGGCCGGCCTGGACGCGGCGGGCCTGCGCGACGCCGTCACCGAGTTGCAGGACATCCACGAGGCCATGGACCACCCGGCCATCTACGCCCACCTGCTGCACGCCGGCAAAACCGACGAGCCGGCCCACGGCCGCCTGGTGGCCCTCACCCAGGAACGCGGCACCGCCATCAACAAGCACCTGATCTTCTTCGACCTGGAGTGGATTGAGGTGGACGACGAGCGGGCCGAGGAACTGCTGGCCGACCCGGTCCTCAAGGACTTCGCCTACCTGCTGCGCCTCGAACGCCGCTACAAGCCCCACCGGCTATCCGAGGGCGAAGAGCAGTTGCTGGACGAGAAGGCCAACACCGGCAGCCGCGCCTGGAGCCGTCTCTTCGGCGAGCTCACCAGCCGCCTGACCTGCGAGGTCACCATCGAGGGCGAAACCCGCACCCTCACCGAGGCCGAAACCCTGGCCCTCAGCTACCACCCCGACCGCGACACCCGCAAGTCCGCGGCCGCAGGCATGACGCAGGCCCTGCGCGACAGCCTCCATCCCCTCACCTACGTCTTCAACGTCCGTCTCCAGGACCACGCAACCGACGACCGCTTGCGCAGCTATCCCACCGCCATGTCGTCCCGCAACCTGGCCAACCAGATCACCCAGGAGTCGGTCGATGCGCTGGTGGCCGCCTGCGTGCGCGGCTTCCCCATCGTGGGGCGCTACTACCGGCTCAAAAAGCGCCTGCTGGGCCTGGACGAGCTCTTCGACTACGACCGCTACGCCCCGCTCAGCGCCGACCTGCCCTCCTACGACTGGACCACGGGCAAGGAGGTCGTGCTGGAGAGCTACCACGCCTTCTCCGAGACCCTCGGCGGGATCGCCCAGCGCGCCTTCGACGAGCGCTGGATCGACGCCGAACTCCGTCCCGCCAAGCGCGGCGGAGCCTTCAGCATGGGCGGCACCCCCAGCACCCATCCCTACATCCTGGCCAGCTACACCGATACCGTCCGCGACGTGATGACCCTGGCCCACGAGCTCGGCCACACCGTCCACCAGTACCTCTCCTACGGCGTCGGCTACCTGCAGGCCCACACGCCGCTGACCACGGCGGAGACGGCCTCGGTCTTCGGCGAGATGATCGTCTTCCGCCGCCTGCTCGACGCCCAGCCCACGGCCGCCGCCCGCCTGGGCCTGCTGGCCAGCAAGATCGAGGACCACTTCGCCACGGTCTTCCGCCAGATCGCCATGCACAACTTCGAGTTCCGCGCCCACCAGGCCCGCCGCGAGGAGGGCGAGCTTTCGTCGGACCGCCTCAGCGACCTCTGGTCCGAGGCCAACGGCGAGATGTTCGACGGCTCGGTCACCCTGCGCGACGACTACCGCATCTGGTGGAGCTACATCCCCCACTTCATCGGCTCGCCCTTTTACGTCCACGCCTACGCCTTCGGCGACCTGCTGGTGCTCGGCCTGCTGCAGCGCTACCAGGAACAGGGCGACGAGTTCGAACCGCGCTACATCGAAATGCTGTCCAGGGGCGGATCCGTCAGCCCCAACGCGCTGCTCGAACCCTTCGGCATCGACCTCGCCGACCCCACTTTCTGGGACGGCGGCGTACGCGTCCTCGGCGACCTCGTTCGCGAAGCCGAAGCCATGGCCGCCGAGGCCGGGAGGTAACGATGCCCAACGGCGTCCTCCGAGCCGTAGTCTCCCCAGCCACGGAAACGGCTGAGGCGGCCGCCCTCAATTCCTCTCCTGGGGGAGCACTTGTGTGGGACGTCAGGTTATTCAGGGCCGCGCCGATTCTTACCCTCTCCTGGGGGAGAGGCAGGTTCGGCCGTCCCCGGCCGAAACCGGTGAGGGGTCTTCCGCGCAAGCAACCTCAGGTAACTCGAACGTCTCCCCTGGGAGAAGGTTGGGGCGATGGCCTTCGTTGCTTGAAGATCAAAATGACCCATGCCTCGCAGGGGAGCAAATATGACCTCCTCTAACGGCGTCCTCCAAGCCGTCGGCGCCCCCGCCATCAGCATGGACGATGCCTGCGCCGTCGTCGCCGAGGCCATGCGCGCCTCACCCGCCGGCGAGCGCCGCTTCTTGGTGCTGGTCCCGGACTCCACCCGCAAGGCCCCCGTGGCCGACGTCTTCCGCGCCATCCACGACGCCGTCGACGGCCGCGCCGACCGCGTGGACGCCATGATCGCCCAGGGCACCCACGGACCCATGTCCGAGGCCGAGAAGTACGCCTGGGTCTTCGGCGAGAACCGCTACCCCCGCAGCACCGTCTTTGACCACGACTGGGACAACCCGGACGCCCTGACGCCGCTGGGCGTGGTCCCGCTGGACGATCAGCTGGACCGCTTCGGCGAGAACCGCCGGTACGCCTCGCTGCTGGGCTTCGACACCGACATGCGCATCCGCGTCAACGCCAGGCTGCTGGAGTACGACCGCCTGGTGTTGCTGACCCGCGTGCAGCCGCACGAGGTCGCCGGCTTCGCCGGCGGGGCCAAGCAGATCTTCCCCGGCGTCTCGGGACCCGAAATGATCAGCCTGCTCCACGCCATCGGCAGCCTCCGCACCAACCGCGGCATCCACGGCGTGATGCCCAACCCGGTGCGAGACCTGATCGACGACATGGCGCTGAACCTGCCGGTGCCCATCACCTCCATCGGGCTGGTCATCGACGACGACAGCGACGCGATCAACGGCGCGTTCGTGCAGCCGGACGGCTGGCGTGAATGTGTCGAGCTCGCCGCCAAATTGAGCGCCGCCGTCAACATCCGCTACGTCCCGCGTCGCGTTCGTCGCGTCGTGGCGGCCCTGCCCCAGCGCAAGGATGGCAGCTGGCTCTATCCGGACTTCTGGACCGGTGCCAAGGGAGTGCTCAAGACTGAGGACGCCGTGGCGGACGGCGGCGAATTGGTGGTCTGGGCGCCCAATATCGACTCGATCTCCGACGCCCACGGCGAGCTGATCAGCGCCATCGGCTACCACACCTACGCCTACTTCCTGTCGCGGCCCGAGTCCTGGCAGCGCGCCGGCGCCACTCCGCTGGCCCTGAACGGCAGCGCCCTGGTCAAAGGCGAGGGCCGCATGGTCGGCGGCCGCGAAGTGCCCCGCATCGACGTGCGCATCGCCACCGCCATTCCGCCCGACGCCTGCGCCCGCATGAACATCGGCTACGAGAACCCCGACGCCGTCGCCGCCGAAATCGCCGCCACGCCCCCCAACGCCATCACCGACGACCGCCTCATCGTCCGCGACGCCGGCGGCGTCCTCTGGCGCCACCGGGCGGCCTGAATACAGAAGGCAGCTCTGGGATCCCGTCGGCACTGGATCCAACGCCACTAGCCCGATACTCTCTCTCTTGTGATGGGTACCGGGCGGCCTCACACTCCAGGCGTCACGTTCTCCTCCCAGGAGATCACGGCATCTGGGGGCCGATAAATAGCGTTGGGCGTCGACCTTCTGCCGTCGTTCATAAGAACGCACTACGAAGTACACGAGACAAACCACAGCTGCGCAATCCTCAAGGAGGATTTTCGCAGCGAGTGGTGTGACCTGGTCAGTATGCTCACCGAGTTTAGGCTCCTAGAAGACTATATAAGAACCCGGGGAGGGAACAAATCCAAGGTATCGCGTTTCATCGATTCCTATTTGTACGGACGCGGCTGGTCTGAGAAGGAGTTTGCGACATCCGTAGTAGTCGATGGACGCGAGAGCGACCAGCCAACCCATAAGATCGACTGTTTTCGAAATCGCGTAGCGCTCGAGATTGAATGGAACAACAAGGATCCGTTCTATGATCGGGACTTAAACAACTTCCGCCTGCTCTTTGACTTGCGTGCAGTAAGCGTAGGAATTATCATAACTAGGGCTGACGATCTGCAGGAGATCTTTAATCGGCTGGACAGAGGGGAGTCATACGGCGCGTCAACCACCCATATGTCCAAGCTCTTGCCGCGCCTGCAGGGTGGTGGCGGTGGCGGCTGCCCAATACTCGTATTCGGAATCACGTCTAGCCTATTCGTCCCAGGAGAGTAGAGTGTGAACGATTCCGAGAGCCTGCTCGCTGCATCTGCCAAGACAAGATTCTCAACCATTCTTGCCGACCCCCCGTGGCAGTTTCGAAACCGCACAGGAAAAATGGCCCCCGAGCACAGGCGACTTTCCCGGTACGCTACCCTTTCGCTACAGGAGATTTCCGAGCTTCCCGTAGCGTCCATCGCGGCCGATACCGCACATCTATACTTATGGGTTCCAAATGCCCTCTTAGCAGAAGGGCTCAGGGTCATGGAGTGCTGGGGTTTCAACTACAAGACTAATTTGATCTGGTACAAGGTGAGAAAGGACGGGGGACCGGATCGTCGCGGCGTTGGCTTCTATTTTAGAAACGTAACAGAAGTTCTGCTATTTGGGGTTCGCGGAAAGAACGCAAGAACTCTGGACCCAGGTCGAAGCCAGGAGAACATTCTGATTTCGAGAAAGAGGGAGCATAGCCGAAAGCCTGATGAGCAGTACGCCGTAATTGAATCTTGTAGTCCTGCACCGCGAATCGAGCTTTTTGCGCGCGGATCTCGCCACGGCTGGGTCACTTGGGGTAACCAGACCGAAAACTACGCGCCAACCTGGAGCACGTATACAAACCACTCCCAAGTTGCTGCAACACAGGAGCCGGTACTACAAGCTTCGCCAAAGGAAGGCGCGCATCTATGAATCGCGGTCGCCGTGACGCACAGAAACAAGACTGGCACGCGACTGGCGGCGAGGCTGCCTAGATCGACACCATGGTGCTAGCTCCATGCACAACTGCTCTGCCGTTGCGGTGTCCAGCGGGCTGCTGGATGCTGGTTGAAGCTGCTTCCAGTTCGGTCCTCTAATCGACGCTTCTCTCCTGCTTATGTGCGACGCCCGAGCCTTCTTCTTCGATCTCGACGACACGCTGGTCGACTTCGGCAAGGCCCGGCGCAAGGCCCTCATCGCCCTGGCCGGCCGGCTGGCCGCCCGCATTCCGGATCAGTCCCCGGACCAGCTCCGCGAACTCCAGTCACGCATCGTCGAGGACCGCACGCGGCGCGGGACGGACATACCCCAGGTCGGCGACTTTCGGGTCACCCGGATCCGCATCTGGAACGAAGTGCTCGCCTTCATCGGCGCCCCCGGCCTGGCCGACCCCGGGCAACTGACCGACGACCACGACCTGCTGACCCGCCAGAACCTGGAGCTCTACCCCGACGCCGACGCATCCATCCGCTGGGCGAACGAGCGCTTCCAGGTCACCGGCATCATCACCAACGGCCCCAGCGACGTGCAGTGGGGCGAGGTCTACGCCGTCGGGCTGGAAGACCGGGTCGACCGGGTAATCGTCGCCGGCGACATCGACGCCTTCAAGCCCGACCCACGCATCTTCGAGGCCGCCCTTGAAGGCCTTGGAATTCCGCCGCAGGCCGCCGTCTTCATCGGCAACTCGGCCGCCCACGATGCCGCCGGCGCCATCCAGGCCGGCTGGACCGCCATCTGGCTCAACCGCGACGGCGACACCTATCCACCGACGCTCCCGCCGCCCACCGCCACCGTGACCGGCCTCGACGAAGTCCCGGCCCTCTTCGGCTGATATGACTGCAGGCAAGTCAGCCAAGCTTGCGTGTTCCTCAATTGTGCCAAGTGCCGACAGCCTCTAATGGGAAGAGCCGTTTGACCGACAAGTACGGCCCACTGCGGCGGTTCCTCTCGGACTTTGGAGGCGACGAGTGGCAAGCGTCGTTCAGCGAGATTGAAGAGATCCTCCAAGACCGGCTGCCCTCGTCGGCGCGTTCGAAAGAGTGGTGGTGGGCAAATACCAAGAACGACCGCCGAGTTCAGGCCCGTCGAGGATGGCTTGCAGCAGGATGGGAAGCCACTGCGGTTGACCTTGCTGGGCAATCCCTGACATTTCTGCGGGCCAGCAGCGGAGTCCGGGAACGGACCACCACTAGGGCACCGAACGACAGAATCGCACCCAATCGACCCAAAGCCGGTAGCCCCCCAGTCGCCACTGCGGATGTCATTTGCCTGCTCGACTGCGAATTCGGCCACGCCGCCTTAATCGAGCCGGAGCGCAAGCCTGACGGAACCCTGCTCGAGATCACACACGAATTTCCAAGGGACGTGGATCTCAACCCTCACGGCAAGGGGCCCTTCTGCCGCTTCCACGTACAAGGCCTGCCGCGAACTTCCGGCATCTATGCAGTGACCGTTGAGGGTGCCCTCGCCTACATCGGCAAGGCAGAGAATCTTGCAGAGCGCTGGGGCTCGAACGGCCACGCGAGGATTTACGCAAGAAACTGCAAATGGGACGGTCGGTCCACCAATTGCAAGGTGAATAGCTACATCCTGCGGGAATCGCGCTGCAGCCGCTCCGTTGATTTGTGGATTCACCAAGTCCCGAGCCCTGGACCCGTTGAGCATGGACTCATCCGACAGCTAAACCCTCCCTGGAATGGACGGGTTCCTCCTGTCACTCCCTAAGTGCGACTCACGAATAGATTTGCGACGATCAGTACGAACCACGCACTACGAACTCCCTGCCCGCCTCGCCTGAGTGGGCCACCTCGCCTGTCGTATTCCGTAGCAAGTACGCTGAGCGCGCGGATCGTTGTGCAGGGCTAACCCGACGCAAGTTTCACCGAGGCAGTGAAGCGTGACCCTCCTCCTCAAGGTCTCCCTCTTCACGCTGGTGGTGCCCGGCACGATTGCCGTGCTTGTTCCGCTACTGATCAAGTGGGATCGCCCGGTCGCCGAGGGCCCAACGCTCTGGCTGGGCGTCTGCCTCCTCGCCCTTGCAACGGTTCTCTATCTGCGTTGCGTCTGGGATTTCGCGGTCTCCGGCGGCGGCACCCCCGCGCCAATCGACGCCCCCAAGCGCCTGGTAACCAACGGCGTCTATCGCTACTCGCGCAACCCCATCTACGTAGCAGTCCTCATCGCCATCGCCGGCTGGACCAGCCTCTTCGAGGCCCCTGTGCTGTTGATCTACGGCGTCGCCCTGTTCGCCCTCTACTCATTCTTCGTCCAACGCCACGAAGAGCCCCACCTGGCCAAGGAGTTCGGCGAGGAATACACCGCATATAAGGCCTCAACCGGCCGCTGGCTCCCCCGCCTCCGCCGCAGCGAACGCCCCTAACCAGACCCCGCCGTCGTCTCCTCGATCAGCCAGTCCACCACGGCCTCCAGGGCGTGCTGTTCGCTGGCGCCGCTCCTTCGTTCGGCTTCGTAGACGGCGAGCTGGCGGTGGGCGCTGGTGCCGCGGGCGAGGATGGTGCGGACGTGCTCCACTTCGGCCACGCAGTCCAGCCGCTCGGCGTCCTCGCGGATCAGGTCCAGCAGCTCCTCCATCAGCACGTCCAGCGGCTTGATGCGGTTCTGGCCGAAGTCCACCAGCCCGTTGTCGATCCCGTAGCGCTGCGCGCGCCACGAGTTCTCGGCCAGCAGCGCCAGCGGGTACGTGCGCCAGCGCTGGTTGGCGCGGCGCATTCGCGCCAGCAGGGAAACCGTGCAGACGTACAGCGCCGCGATGCATACCGCGTCGTCCAGGCTGGTGCAGGCGTCGGTGATCCGCATCTCCAGGGTCGGCAGCCGCGCGTGCGGCCGCGCGTCCCACCAGACTTTGGTCGGGTCGTCGATCAGCCCGGCGTCCAGCAGGCTCTGGATCATGCGCTGGTACTCGCCGTGGCTCTCGAACCGCTCCGGAAGCCCGGTGCGCGGAAGTTCGTGCAGGATCGTCAGGCGGTAACTGCGCAGACCGGTGTTTCGGCCCTGCCAGAACGGCGACGAGGTGCTCAGGGCCAGCAGGTGCGGCAGGAAATAGGTGACCTGGTTCAGCACGTCGATCCGGTCCTGCGGATCCGGAATGCCCACGTGCACGTGCATCCCGCCGATCACCATCCGTTGCGCCAGCGTCTGCATGTCCTCCGTCAGCGCCTTGTAGCGCTCCCGGTCCGTGGGCAACTGCCGCGACCAGAGCGCGAACGGATGGGTGGAGGCCGACATGATTCGCAGTTCGTGCGCCGCCAGCGTCTCCGCCAGGGTGCGCCGCAGCGTCGCCAGCCGCTCGCGGACCTCGGCGATCGAGCCGCACACGCTGGTGCCGACCTCGATCTGCGAGCGCAGCAATTCGGGGCTGACGCTGCCAACTTCGGGTGCTACGGCCGCCTCGCACTCGTGCAGCAGCGCCTGCGGCGGATTGGCCACGAGGTCCCGCGTGGCGGGATCGACGATCAGGTATTCCTCTTCGACCCCAATCGTGAAGTCCGGCAACCCGTCAATGAAAGCCGTCACGCGTTCGTCCTCTGAAGCCTTTAGGGCCATGCTACGCGGCCACCATTAGCAGACGATAAGACCGAATGTTTCACGTGAAACATTCGGGCAGCAGTCGTCTCCGCCTCGATAGCCAGCACACGTTTCCCGCAGGTACCCTGCGCGCATGATCAAGATTGGTTTGCGTCTGGTCGACCTCTCGAACGACCACCTGCAATACGCGGCGCAGATTGGCGTGGACGGCGGCACCCTGCGCACCGACGAGCTGCCGGGCGTGGCCGAAACGGGCCAGGTCGACGCCGCCGGATTGCGTGACCTGCTACAGCGGCTGAACGCCCTGAACCTCGAACTGGCCGGAATGGAGTTGCGCCGCGCCCGCATCGCCGGCGTCCTGCGCGGCGACCCCGAGGGCGAAAAGGAAATCGACGACCTGTGCGAGACGATCCGCGTCCTCGGCGGCGAGGGCGCACCGCTGGTCACCTGCGGCTTTGCCGTGGCTCACGCCGACGAGCACATCCAGGCCTGGCGCGGTTACAAGGACCTGCCCGGGGGCCGCGCCGGCACCGAGCTGCGCACCTTCGACGCCGCCTGGCTGGAAGAGTCCGACCTGGTCACCTGGGGCGTCGACACCGGCGATCCGGCCGTCCGCGTGCCGATAGGTGAGGTCTGGCGCCGCATGGACGGGTTCATGGAGCGTGTCCTGCCCGCCGCCGAGTCGGCGGGCGTGCGCCTGGCCTTCCACCCCAACGATCCGCCCCTGCCGCTCTACCGCGGCGTCGAGCAGCCGTTCATCAATCCCGACGGTCTGGCGCAGCTGCTGGATCGTTACGACAGCCCCAACGTCGGCCTGCTGTTTTGCCTGGGCACCATGCAGGAGACCGGGGAGGACATGCCCGCCGCCCTGCGCAGGTTTGGCGAGCGCGGCAAGCTCTTCAACATCCACTTCCGCAATGTTCGCGGCATCATTCCGCGCTTCGAAGAGGTCTTCCAGGACGAGGGCGACTACAACGCCGCCGACCAGATGCGCACTCTGCACGAGGTCGGGTTCGACGGCTTCGTCATGCCCGACCACTACCCCGGCCTGCTCGGCGACAACGAAGCCCGCGAACGCGCCCGCGCCTGGTGCGTCGGCTACCTCCGAGCCCTCATCCAGGCCACCGCTCTCTAAGCCGCGAACCGCCGCGGGACGTACGATCAGCGCGGCGTGGGGCCGTGAGCGCTGAGACGCAGAAGGGCGAGCCGCATGAGTGATCCGGTGAAGGTTGGTTTTGTGGGGGCGGGGAACCTGGCGAGCCTGGTGCATTACCCGTCGTTGGATGAGATCGAGGCGACGGACTTGCGGGCGATCTCGGAGCTGGACGAGGACCGCCTGACCGCCACCGCCGACCAGTACGACGTGCCCGGCCGCTACACCGACTACCGCCGGATGCTGGAGCGCGAGGACCTGGACGCCGTTTACGTGGTCATGCCGCCGCACCTGTTGCACGACATCGTCATTGACTGCCTGCAGGCCGGGAAGCACGTCTTCGTCGAGAAGCCGCCCGGCGTTTCCACCTACGAGACCGAAGCCTTCGCCTGGTACGCCGAACAGCACAACTGTCTGACGATGACCGGCTTCAACCGCCGCTTCATCCCCCTGTTACGCCATTGCAAGTCGGTCGTGGAGGCCGCGGGACCTATCCACATGGCCGCCGCGCGGTTCCACAAGTTCGACACCTGGCCCGACCAGTACGGCTTCTACCGTGGCTCCGTCAGCCACCTGAACTCGGACATCGTCCACGCGGTCGACGCGCTGCGCTTCCTGGCCGGCGGCGAGGTGGTGGAGGTAAACGCCCACACCCGTGCGCTGGGCCGTCCCTATATGAACGTGCACGCCGCGCTGATCGAGTTCTCCACCGGCTGCTCGGGCGTATTGCTGGCCAGCCGCCGGGCCGGCGCCCGCCGCCACACCTTCGAAATCCACGGCGGCGACGTCTCCGCCTACTGGGAGGACGGCGTCGAGGGCATGATCTACCGCGACGACTCGACCACGCCCGAGGTCGTACGCGGAGCGGACCTGGTTGGCGATGTCCAGCACCGCGTCTCGGGCTTCCATGCGGAGAGCCAGCACTTCATGGACAGCATCCAGGCCGGCGCCCAACCCCTCACCAACTTCGCCGAAGCCGCCAAAACCATGCGCCTCGTCGACCAGATTGCGGCGGACGTGCGCTAGCTGCCGGAGCGCCTCACGGTCTCAAGGCTGCCCATCGATCAGCCGCTGGTGGACAGCCGACCTACAAGGCTGGCTAACTCCGCTCGCTGGGACCGCCTCATCCGTGAGTTGGAGAGGAATTGGCTCCAGCCGACGAAGCGTCTGCCCAGCAGCTCGCCGCAGAACACGGACGTCCCAAGGCATCTCTCCACCCGCTCCTCGAACCTTGTCCCGAAGATGCGTTCCAGCGTCTCGGCTACCGTCCGACCATTGCCCAGCAGCAACCTGATGTTGGGGCTCTCCCGCAGTACTTTCTCGAAGAACGGCCGACCGTCTTCGATCAATCTGTCCTGTACCCGCCTGTCCAGCTTCCTCCATAAAGGATCGGTCGGCCACTGCACGACATCCATCGAACAGGCCAGGTTCGGCTGACTAGAAACGTAGCGGCCGCCGTAGGACGCGCCGCACGCGTTGAGAATCGGCTCCAGCACCGTGAAATACCGGTACCTGTGGTTCTCAAAGTACCTCCGCTTGTCTTCCCACAGCTCTTCGGCACCGCTCGCTGCCATTGGCGGATAGTGGCTGCAATGCCAGACGCCATGAGGGTTGATTCCGACTGTTGCGACGACAGCTTCGTTCACCTGGCCCTCGACAACGTGCGGCAGCGCTCCGGCTGGCACGCAGCAACTGTCCGGCGGCGTTGCGTCCCGGATGTAGGCGGGGTAGTCCATCCCTCGGGTTATCAAGCGATCCTCCCTGTATCAGGCAGCGGCCACCTCAGCTACAGCCAGACGCGCCGGCGTCCGCCCATCCGTTCCTTCCCCCGCAGCCTCCGACCCGCCTCAGGCGCTTTGCAGGTATTCCAAGGCCTTGACGTAGCTGCGGCGTTGGAGGAAGTGGCGGAGTTGGGCCGGGGTGTCGGGGCCGAGGGACTGGGTCAGGCCGTCCACGCGGCGCAGCGCGGCCTGGAGTTCGGCGGGTGGGGCCGCCGGCGGGCCGATGGCGCGCAGCAGGGTCTCCAGCGCCTGCGTGAGCTCGGCGCGGCCGTCGCTCATCGGGTCAGCCTGCCAGCGTCGCCTCGACGGAGATGTCCACGTTGCCACGGATGGCGTTGGAGATTGGGCAGCCGGCCTCGCCTTGCGCGGCCAGGTCCGCGAATCCCGCCTGGTCCAGTCCGGGGACCACGCCTTCCACGCTCAGCGAACTGCTGCCCACCTTGAACCCACCGGCCGGCAGCGGCTCGAACGTAACCGACGCCGACACGCGCAGCTCTTCCGGCGGATGTCCGGCCTCGGCCAGCGTGTGCGAGAAGGCCATGGCGTAGCAGCTGGCGTGCGAGGCGGCCAGCAGTTCCTCGGGGCTGGTCTTGCCGCCCGGGCCCTCCGTTCGGGCGGGCCAACTCACGGCCTGCGCCGACAGGGCGCCGCTTCCCACGTCGAACGTTCCCGTACCTTGCAGCAAGTCGCCGCGCCAGACGACGTCGGCGCGTCGCACGATGTCCGCCATTGCGTTGCCTTCCCGTTCTGTGCTTGCGATGGTCCCGCCGCGGATTGTTACCGTTTCCGGCCACGCGTACCAGCCGCGCGGCGCGCTGTGCGCCGCAGCGCGCGCGCCAATTCGCGCGCTACAGGTTTGGGCACCGTCAAGCTGCGGCCGGTTTGGACGCGGCGGGCTGGCTAGCTATATTGCCTGTCCCCGACATGGGCTTTGCCAACGCCGTCCGACAGCTCCGCGAGCAACGTCGCCTCACCAAGGCGGCGCTGGCTGCGCGTTGCGGACTGGCACCCTCCTACCTCTCGCGGCTTGAGAGCGGCGACTACAAGAGTCCCACCGTCGCCACGCTGGTAACGCTGGCCCGGGGGCTGGAGGTCGATCCCCGCGAACTGCTGGTTCTGGCGGGCTACGTGCCGGACGACATGGCCAGCACCCGCCGCCGCTTTGCCGAAGAGACCATCGCCAGCGTGGCGGAGTCGGCCATTCGCTCCATCTCGCGCACGGTCAACTCCACGCTCAATCCCGACCAGGACGACAGCGACGACGAGCAGATCCACGTGGATCGGGGGCTGCTGGCAGAGCGGCTGCGGACGCGGCGACGCTCCGGTCGTCTTACTACCCGGCAGGTGGCACGAAAGGCCGGCGTGCGCGTGAGCGTGATTACCGACTTTGAGGCTGGACGTGAGCCGTCATCGGCTGTCGACTTGCCCCACTTGCTTGCCCGCGGGTACGCGCTGGCTCCGTCCGAAGTCGACGACCTTCTGTTTGAGGTTGGCCTCAGCCAGTTCCTGGCCGACGACATCGTGCTCTCGTCCGAGTCGCGCCGAATGACTCTCGAGTTCGCACGGCTGGCGCGAATCCGCGACCGGCATAGCCGCCAAGACACGGGCCTCGCCGACTAGCGCGTCAGTTCGGACAACCCCTGGGTTTCCAGGCGGTCCGTCTTTCTGTTTCTGTATCGCGGCGTCGACGGGTCGCCAGCGGTTAGCTGCTCGCCACGACGCCAACAGCTATTGAGCTCGCGCTGGTCGTGGGCAGTCCCTGGGCCGTCGTGAATGCGGTCCATGCGGACCCGTCAAATCGACCCACCCCACCGTCGGTCGCCACCCAGATGTGACCCTGGCTGTCCTCAACCAGCGCCCGGACGCTATTGGACGGCAGGCCCGCGTTTACGACCCTTGCCGTGGAGAAGACGCCATTCTGGAACCGGCTCACGCCTCCGGCGGTCGCCACCCAGACCGTTCCATCGCTGGCCACCAGGATGTCGCGGACGTGGTTGCTGCCGAGCCCATCACTGACGTCAAAGTGGTCCCACGTCAATGGGTTGAGGGTTCGCGACACGCCGGCGTCGGCCGTGCCGAACCACAAGGCCCCGCCAGGGCTCGCTTCGACCGCGGTGACATTGTCGCTGGCAATACTCGAGTTGGCCGTGGAGTAGAAGAACCAGGTTCCGGCGACCTCGTCGTACAGCGCAGCACCCCTCGCCGTGGCGAACGTCAGGCCGCCCGCAACCACGCGCACCTGGCGCACGTCGGTGCTTGGCATCCGGGTGTTGTCCGGCCGGAACCGACTCCAATTTTGGCCGTCGAAGCTGCTGGCTCCCTGGGCGGGGTGGGCCATCCACAGGCTGTTGGACGCCTGGCGGCCGGCCAGTCCCCGCACGTTGTCGGACCCGATCCCGTTGCCGGTGTTGGCTTTTCGGTACACAGCGCCCCGGCCGTTCCGGTCGAACCGGAACAGACCGGCGTCGGTACCAGCCCAGATCTGGCCATCCTTGTCCACGAGAACCGCCTGCACCCGGTTGGTGCTGAGCACCGAGCGGTCCTTGTCGAGCTGGCGCCAGTTGGTGCCGTCGTAGAGCAGGACTCCGCCGTCCGTCGTCCCGACGACGATCAACTCTCCCGTCACGCTCAGCGGATCAGGCGCGGACGTTGGCGTGGGGCTCGCGGTCGGGGCGGGGCTCGGTACCGGGGTGGCGGCCGCGGGGGTGGGCGTGGGCGGCGTGTAGTCGACGATCTGCGGGGTGTAGGCCTGGCCGGCCGTCACTGCCGTTGCGCCGTTGAAGGCGCTGAAGCTCCGCCAGGCGCCTCCCGGGTACCTCTGGTCGCGCAAGTCGTCACCCAAGAGCCGCAGCTTCACCGGGTCCTGCAGATCCAGCGGGTGGTGCTCAAGCACCGCCGCCTGGAAGTACTGCCGGACGAATCCGGGCGTCGCCGCCGCGATGTGCACGGTGCCAGGCAGGTTCGTATCGACTCGCGCCTCCGTCTTGGGGAAGCCAAATGCCTGCACGCCGCCGAAGGCGTTGAAGTAGTCGAGGAACCCGGTGCGCACACCGCCGACCGAAAAGTTGGAGACCTTGTGGTTCCACGGCCCAAGCAGCTCGCCACTGTTGTGGTTGGTCGTTCCAGGTTCCACGCCCAGATCGGGGCTGCCGGCCACCCCGCCGCCGAAGTAGTCCCACGTGAGCCGACGCTCCAGGACGTAGATGTCGCCCAGGTCGGGCCGCAGGTGGAAGTCGACGACTCCCCGCTGGTAGTACTGCGTCAGCGTGCCGCTCTCCTCGATGAGGACTTCGGACGTGGCGAATCCCCAGCGCTGCAGGCCTCCTGTGCGTTCGTAGAAGTCCTGGAAGTCGGCGGTCAGCGTTTGCGCGCCGACGGTCACACTCAGTCGCGGGATGTTGTGCCGGAGCGCCGGGTTATCCGGCGCGCTGAGGAAGGTGTTGTCCAGGACCGTGATTGGCCCAAAGTTCGAGGTGACTTGGGCGGTCAGGGCTGCCGGGCCAAGGGCCAAGGCCACCAGCAATGCGGTGGCCGCTATTCCGAGTGTGACGCGTACGCGGGTCAGGTCCTCGACCCTTCCTTCGTCGCTACGGACGGTTCCGTGATCGCCGCATCCGACGGAGGGTACGCAGCGCCGACACCGCCTCAACCGGGCAGGATTATATGTAACGGCCTGCGCGCCGCCACCGGTTGCTAGCCGGTCACCAGCCCAACGACGATCACGACCAGCGTCAGACCGACACCCAGAGCCGCGCTGAGCAGCAGGTCGCGGCGCAGGTGGGGCAACGAGGGCAACGAGACCGTGCGGCGGCCGACGGTGGCGGCCGGGGCGGGTCTGTCGGTGGCGGCGACGCGCCGGGGTTGAGCCTCGGCTGAAGGTGTCGGCCGCCGCGTGGCGGGCCGGATTGGCGTGCGCCGCCGCCGTCGGGTCGACCGGCGGCGGTTAGCCATGCGTCTCTCCCCGACCGTCGTAACCTGAACCAGCGACCACGGGCGTTCGGGGCCCGGCCCCGCCAAGCCTCGCTATCCGGCGCCGCCGAATCTCCCAGCGCACAAGCAACCCTCCCACGACACCCACGGCAAACCCCGCGAGGTGAGCTTGCCACGCGACGTCCGGGTCCAGGAGGTGCGGCGCCCGAGCCACGGCCCCGATGATCTGGACCGACAGCCACAACCCGCCGGCAATCAGCCCGCCCCACCCGCCGACGGTCACTACACCGATCAGCCCGGCCACCCCGGCGCTGGCCCCGATGGTGGGGACGATGGATCCGCTGTTCATCAGCACGTGGAAGGCCCCGCCCAGCACGACGGCGGCCGTCCAAAGCGCCGCAAACCGCCATGCGCCAACCGCGCGCTCAACCATCGACCCAAGCACGGCGATAAAGGCGAGGTTCACGGCCAAGTGCCCCAGGTTGCCGTGGAGGAACGAGGAGCTCAGCAGCGTCAGCGCGTACGGCGTCGGCGCGCCGGGGATGGAAAACCGCTCGCCCTGCGCGAGCACCGCGGGGATCAGCCCGTAGCGGACGATCCATTCCTGCCCAGCCGGGCCCTGAGCGGCCTGGAGCAGGAAAACCGTGGCGTTGGCCGCCAGCAAGACCCCGGTTACTCGACCGGGCTGCCAATGTTTCACGTGAAACATCTACTCCGGCAAGAGGACGCTCAGCAAGGTATCGAGGTCCTCCGGATCTCGATACTCGATTTGGATGCGCCCGCGCTTGCGGGTGCCCACAAAGCGAACGCGAGTGCCCAGCCGCCACTGCAGGCGCTCGGCGACGTGCTCCAGCTCCACATCGGGCGGCCGCGGCGAGGTCAGCATGCGCCGGGCCGCACGCTCAGCCTGGCGCAGGTTAAGGCGGCCAGTGAGCATTCGCAGGAACAGCCGGTGCCGTGTCACGGGGTCGGAGATGCCCACCAGCGTGCGCCCGTGGCTTTCCGTAAGGCGGCCTTCGGACAACGCCTGCCGCATCTCCGCGTCCAGCTTCCGGAGCCGCAGGGTGTTCGTAACCGTCGAGCGACTGACGCCCGCAATGTCCGCGACCTGCGCCTGCGTCAGGCCGAAGTCGTCAATCAGCGCCTGGTAAGCGCCCGCTCGTTCCATGGGCCCCAGGTCGCTGCGTTGCATGTTCTCCACAAGCGCCAGCTCGGCGCGCCGTCGAGCGTCAGCGGCGATGACGGTGACCGGCGCCTCCGCCAGGCCCGCCTTCCGGGCCGCACGCCAGCGGCGTTCGCCGGCAACCAGGACAAACCGTCCGTGCCGGGTGGTTGACGGTGTGACGAGTAATGGCTGGAGTACGCCGTGCCGCCGAATTGACTCAGCCAGCGCAGCCTCTTCCTCGGGATCGAACCGACGCCGCGGCTGCTGCGGGTTGGGTTCGATGTGGTCCAGCGGAATCGAGCGCCGGTCACTCGGCACGGCCCCGAAGGGATCGCCCGCATCGGGATCCAGGGCCTTCTGCGAAAGGGTCATCGATGATCCCCGGCCCACAAACTGTACACGGTCAGGTTACTGCTGTCCAGGGGGCTCTGTCCAGATCTCCGACCCGGGTCTCCGACACGCCGCCTCGGGTACCGTCCGCACCGCTGCTCTCTCACGCACCAGCCGCATGTGCCGGGAGCGCAAGGTTTTCCTGGTCGCCTACGGAGCGTTCACCATACGCAGATACCACCCGCACGCTGCCTTGAAGGGGCGCTTTGTCGTGGTTATCCCGTGACCAACAGATCATATAAAGAAACTAAGAATAATCTTAATAATCACGTGAAGTGTGTGGAAGGAGCGGCGGACGCTCACAGAGGCCTTCTGGTGGCGGCGGCGCGCGCGGATATGGGGCGGATGGTCGGGCTGTGGGCTGGCCGGGCGCGACGGTGGATACGGATCAGGGTCAGTTGCGGTTGGCGAGGCGGAAGCCCCAGGCAAGCCGTCTATATCCACACCGAGGGCTGGTTGTCCACACAGGATGGCTAGTTATCCACAACCGAGGGGTCAGGAGCCGTCGGCCAGGTGCGCGCGGATCGCCTCGATATCGGCCTTGAGCCGATCCTCAAGCTTTAGCCGGCGCTCGATCTTGGCGCACCCGTGCAGCACCGTGGTGTGGTCGCGGCCGCCGAGGAACCGCCCGATTTCCGGCAGCGTTTCCCGGCCGTCGTTGCGCATCAGGTACATGGCGACCTGGCGCACCCCGGCCGTGCGGGCGTCACGACGCTTGCTCAGCAGGTCGTCTTGCGGGACGTCAAAGTGACGGGACGTAGCCGCGAGGATCGCGTCCGTGGTCGGCGGGCGGTCAGCCGCCGCCCGGCCGAGGCCCGAGAGCGCCTGCTCAGCGGTGGATGCCTGCAGGTCCAACCCGTGCAACTCGGCGTAGATCAGGGTGCGGGTCAGCGCGCCTTCCAGTTCGCGCACGTTGCGGGTGATCCGGTCGGCGAGGAAGTCCACCACATCGTCCGGAACCCGGGTTCCGGCGGCCTCGGCCTGTTGGTGCAGGATCATGCGCCGCAGATCCAGGTCGGGCGCTTGAAGGTCGGCCACGAGGCCGACTTCGAAGCGGCTGCGCAGACGGGCTTCGAGGCGCGCGATTTCACGCGGCGGGCGATCGCTCGTGAGCACGATCTGCCCGCCCGCCTCGTAGATGGCATTGAACGTGTGGAACAGGGCCTCCTGCGAGGCCTCGGTGCGCGAGAGAAACTCAACGTCGTCCACCATCAGCAGGTCAACGGCGCGATAGCGCTCGCGGAAGCGGCGGAGCCTCTCGCCCTGGCCCTCGGTGCGGATGGCATAGAGGAGGTCGTTGACGAACGTCTCGCAGGGCACGTACCGCAAGCGGGTGTCCGGGCGGCGGGCCAGGACGGCGTGGCCGATGGCGTGCAGCAGATGGGTCTTGCCCAGCCCGACCCCGCTATAGAGAAAGAGCGGGTTGTACACGCTGCCCGGCCGCTCGCTCACCCGCAGGGCCGCTGCGTGCGCCAGGCGGTTGGACGAGCCGACGACGAAGCGCTCAAAGGTGTAGCGGGGGTTGAGGCGGATATCGGAGGTTCCAGCGGCACGCGGCACAGGCGCCGGTGCTGGAGGGGAATCCGCCAGCCATCTCGGTGGAGCGGCCGGCGGCTCGGCCTGCACTACAAACGTAACGTCAACGTCACCGCCGTGCGCCGTCGACACCGCGCGCGCGACCAGTTCGCGGTAGCGGCGCGTCACAATCTCCTTGGCGAATACGGTGGGGACCGCTACGACGATCTCGCGCCCACCGGCGCGGACAAACCTTGCATCTCGAAACCAAGCTGCGAAATCCGCTTTCGGAACCTCGACTTGCAGCGCGCCGAGGGCCGCCTCCCACGTTCGTTGGCTCAGCATCCCATCCCCGATAGCCGCACCGCGCCTTTGATGCGGGACGGAGAGGCTAGCAAACGGCCCGCATGAAGCTGAAGCTCCGCATATCTGTTAAGAAAGGAACAATTGGCACGGTTAGGCTTATCTCAGTCACGATTTGGGCCGCATGGAGGCTCGTCGATCACCTCGCCGACCTGAACCCGTCGCGGCTACTTCAAGTCGCCGACGTCGAAGATTCGACGCTCTCGTTACGCGCGACAAGCCGAGGCGCGTTGACTTGAATTGCAGTTAATTGGCTCGGGGCCGGTTCGGCGGGCGCTCGGCACGTGTGGCATGGCTCCAAACCTGTAAACGGCGCACCGTTGCGAACCCGCAATCATCCAAGTAACAGTTTGCGTCGCGTGTCAACGCACAAGTTGCGAGCGAGAATTAGAATCGGGCCTAAGGCACGCTGACCCGCGGGCCCACACGGGAGGAGCGAGTCCGATGCGGTTCATCACCGGAGTTCTGGCCACCATCGGTCTGGCGGTCGTGCTCATCATCGTCGTGGCGGTGGGAGTCTTTGCCTACGACGAGGCCAGGCGGCGCCTGGTGGGCGACGAGTTGGCGCCGGAGCCGCCAACCGAAGGGTCGGGCGCCTAGCGGCTAGTGATTCAGCCAGCCCAACAGTTGCAGGCCGGCTACCCCGGCCCAGGCGAAGGCAAGGTTTTTGATCACCAAGCCCGGCCACGACGCCAGAACGAAACGCACCAGCCCAATCCGGGTGGCGCCAGCGATCATGCCGGCCACATCGAAGAAGGGGTTGGGAATCGCGGCCATGACGAACAAGGTCAGCACGCCGTAGCGGGCCATCCAGCCGCTGAGACGGGCATAACCCTTAACGTGGCTCAGCGCGCCCTTGCCGGACCACCCCACGTAGTAGCCGCCGAGTTCTCCCACCATCTGGCCGGTGGCGGCGACCAGACCAACCGCCCAGATGCTGTCCAGGGCGGCGGCAAAGGCGCCGACGCTCACGGCCGCGGGCGCCGGCAGGATCAGGGTGGCCGCGCCGACCGCGGTAATGACGAAAACCGCCGCGTAGCCCGCGCCCGCCAGCCGGTCGCGCAGGACGTCCGCGTAGACCACCGCAAGAATCGCGATGGCGAACACGCCCACCAGGCCGAGCGCCTGCGCCGCAAGTCGCCAGCGGGACCGGGGCGGCGGCGGGTCGTCCACCGTCCCGGCGGCGTCAGGCGGGGCGTAGCCTTGAGGGGATGCAGATTGGAGGGCGCCGGGCGCCTGTTCAGACTCAGCCATGCGCAAGCCTAGTCGCCTGATCGCGCGACCGCGCAAGCGCGGCGGCCGCATCTGGTTGTGGCTGAGCCTGGCGGCCGCCGGGCTGGCCAGCGTCGCCGCCGTCCTGTTGGCCGCGGTCATCGCCACCGGCGCCGCCGTGGCTATCGCGCTCAACGTCGCCGCGACATTCCTGACGGACCTGCCGCCGGTCGATGAGATCGCGACGGTCGGCGGCGAGCTCTTCCAGACCACCACGATCCACGATCGGCAGGGCCGGCCGCTCGGCGAACTGCTGGGCGAGGGCCGCCGCCGGGTGGTGCCGCCCGAAGACATCCCGCAAGTGGTCAAGATCGCCGTGGTCGCCGCCGAGGACGCCACCTTCTATGACAACCCCGGCGTGGAAATCCGCGCGATCGCCCGCGCGCTCTGGAATAACTGGCGGGGCGGCGAGGTCGTGTCCGGCGCCAGCACCATCACCCAGCAGCTCGTCAAGAACGCCCTGCTCACGCCCGAGGAGACCTACGAACGCAAGCTGCGCGAGGCCGTGCTGGCCTGGCAGATCAGCCAGCGGTTCTCCAAGGACGAGATCCTGGGCCTGTACCTGAACCAGAACCACTACGGGGGCCTGACCTACGGGGTGGCCGCGGCGGCTGAGACTTACTTCGACAAGGACCTGGCCGACGTGACGCTGGCCGAGGCCGCCCTGCTGGTGGGCCTGCTGCCGGCGCCATCCCTGCACAACCCACACGTGGACCCCCAGGCCGCGCGGCGCGAGCAGTTGCGGGTGCTGGCGGCCATCGCCCGCCACGGACTGGCGCCGGCGGGGGCGGTGGTAGCGGCTCGGGAGGAGGAGGTGCGGATTGAGCCGCCGCGGGAGACAAGCTCCCCGGCGCCGCACTTCCTGGACTACGTGGTCCGCGACCTGCAGGACCGCTACGGCCCGGAGATCAGCCGCCAGGGCTGGGAGATCACCACTACGCTGGATCTGGACCTGCAGGCCGCGGCCGACGCCGCGGTCCGCGAACACGTGGCGACCCTGGCCGACCGCGAGGTCACCAACGGGGCGCTGGTCGCCATCCGCCCGGCCACCGGGGAAATCCTGGCGATGGTCGGCAGCCTGGACTTCAACGACGAGGCCATCGACGGCCAGGTCAACGTGACCACCTCGCTGCGGCAACCGGGGTCGGCGTTCAAGCTGTTCACGTACGCCAGCGCGCTGGAGCAGGGTTACAGCCCGGCCACCATGCTGCTGGATATTCCGACCACGGTGTCCATCGCCGGCCAGGAGCCGTACCGGCCGCGCAACTACGACCGGAAGTTTCGCGGCCCGGTGAGCCTGCGCACGGCCCTGAGCAGTTCGCTCAACATTCCGGCCGTGCGTACACAGCTGTTCGCCGGCATCGACGCGACGCTGGACGTCGCGGGCCGGCTTGGCATCACGTCGCTCACGGACCGGTCACGCATCGGCCCGGCGGTAGCCCTGGGGTCCAACGAGGTGCGGCTGCTCGAACTGACCGGCGCGTACGCCTCCGTGGCCGCTGGCGGCCGGCGAGTGACGCCTTCGGCAGTGTTGTGCGTCCGCGACGCCCGCGGGCTGATCGTGGAGCAACTGGGCGACGGCTGCTCGCTGGCCGACGACGAGTCGCCGTTCGCGCTTGCGCGGGTCCCGCTCAGCGCACGCGTGCTTGCGCCGGATGTTTCGTACCTGATGACGTCCATCCTTTCCGATCGGGCCGCCCGGGAAGTCGGCTTCGGGCAGGTTCGCGAACTGCTGGACCTGGCCGACCGGCCGGCCGCCGTCAAAACCGGGACCACCGAGAACACGCGCGACGCGCTGACGGTGGGCTTTACGCCGCAACTGGCCGCCGGCGTGTGGGTAGGGAATGCCGACGGCACACCGATGGACGATGTGACCGGCGTCCGCGGCGCCGGGCCGATCTGGCAGCGCTTCATGGATCACGCACATGCCGGCATGGACATCGTCGACTGGCCGCGTCCTCCCACCGTGATCGAGGAGGAGGTCGACTCGCTGTCCGGGCTGTTGCCCTCGCCGTTCACGCCGGAGACCCGCATGGAGGAGTTCGCGCCGGGAACGGTTCCAACGCAGCGTGACGTCGTGCATCAGCCGTTTCGCATCCACGTCCCCACCGGGCTTCTGGCGACGCCGGACTCGCCGCCCGACGAAGTCGAAGAACAGGTATTTGTCGTCCTGCCGACCGAGGCGGAGGCCTGGCAACGCGGGGTGGACGAGGACTCCCGGTTCCGGCTCCCGCCCGATGCCTTCGCGGGCGGCGCCGGGTCTGCCGTGGCGACGGCCGAAGGAGTTGGCGCCCACATCACGGCGCCGGCGGAAGGCCAGGCCGTCCGAACCATCATGGAAATCTTCGGCACAGCCACGATCGGCGGATTCGTCGCATTCGAGTTGCACTATGGCGTTGGGCCCGCGCCAGGCGCATGGACGCGGATTGGCTCGCCGGCGGACACGCCCCGGACGGAGCAACAGCTCGAGGCGGTCGATACCATCCAACTGCCCGACGGCGTGTATACGCTGCGACTGACGGTGCGGGCCGCCGACGGGGGCGCCGAGGTTGCGTACCGGCGATTCCTGGTGGACAACACGCCGCCGGTCGTGGAGGTGGTGGGCCTGGGCGCCGAGACCAGCGCGGCCGCCGGAACGGTGCCCCTGGGGGCCGAGGTGGAGGATGCCGGCGGCGTGGCAAGGGTGGAGTTCTACGTCAACGGCGAATCGGTGGGGGTCGCCCGGTTCGCACCCTTCCAGGTCGCGTGGTCCAGCGAGCCGGGGGAGCACGAGGCAGTGGCGATCGCGACCGACCGGGCCGGCAACACCGCAACCTCGGAGCCCGTCACGTTCCGAGCCGGCTGAGGGGCGGGGTTGCGCCGCATTCAGCGGTCGGGCACCGCGTGTACAATGCGGCTACGTTCTCGTCTGTAGCGCGCGTTCTTGGGCCCCAGGCGTAAAAGGGGAGGCTCCGTGGCGCGAGACCGCCGGCAGTTGCTGACCTGGGGGGCGCCACGAGCCCGGCGACCCTGGAGATAGGGGGCCGCGGTGAGGAGCCTGCGACAGTACCGACTGTTCGTCACGCTTCTGGTTCTGCCGGTACTTGCCATCGTGCTGATCGTGATTCTGGTCATGGCCCTGACCGGCGGTGACGAAGAGCCGACCGCGGAGGCCACCCCAACCGCGACACCCGCCGTTTCCGGAGGGCTACCGTCAACCCCATCGGCCATCGGCGTGACCCCCGTTGCGCCGCCGATCACCGTCGCGCCAACCCAGCCGCCGGTGCCCGAGCCAACGCCGCCGCCCGCGACGCCCACGCCCACCGAGCCGCCGGCTCCCACGCCCACGCCCACACCGGAAGGCCCGATCGAATACGCGGTGCAGGAAGGCGATACGCTCTTCTCCATCGCCTCGGCGTACGGCGTGAGCGTCGCCGACGTCGTCGACTTCAATGACCTGCCGGACGAGAACTTCATCTTCGTCGGCCAGGTGCTCGAGATTCCGACGGACCCGGCCCAGGTCATCGAGCGTCGCGAGTCGCGGCCCGTCGCTACGACGGCCGTCGTGGTGCCCAGTGACGGGCTGAATGTGCGCGGGGCGCCCAGCACCGAGACCGGCGAGATCCAGTACGTCGCGCCTGGCGGCAGTGAGCTGGCGCTTACCGGAGTCATCGAAGTGATTGACGGGATCGAGTGGCGCGAGGTTGACGACGGCAACTGGGTGCAGTCGCAGTACCTGGAGATTGGCGTCCGGGCCGCTCCAACGGCGGCCCCGGCCGCTACGGCCGCGCCTCAAACCACGCCGGCGCCGGCGGCCACGCCGGCGCCCGCGGGCGAAACCGTGCGCGCCACCGTGGTTCCGACGGCCGGCCTGAACGTGCGCGTGTCCGCCGATCCCAACGCCTCGGTGGCCTACGTCGCGCCCGGAGCGTCGGAAGTTGAACTCACCGGTGAAACCCAGATCGTCAACGGCGTCACCTGGTGGCGGCTGACCGACGGCAACTGGGTCCAGGGCCAGTTCCTGAAGTTCGGCTAGCCGGAGAGCACTGATAACGAGGGGGCGCCCCGGCGGGTGCCCTCTTTTTTGCTATGCGCTCAGTCGAGGGCGGGGCCGCCTGGCGCCAGCCAGCGATCCATGAAGTCGAGCGAGGCTTCCGCGCGGTACTCGTGCCCGCCGTCGAACTCGTCGCGTTCCAACCGCTCCGGCACGCCGGCCGCCGCATAAATCGCGGCCACGCGCGCGTGCGCTTCGCGCGAGGCGGCGATCGGGAACCCGCGGTCGGCTTGACCGGCCTCGATCAACAACGGCCGCGGCGCGATCAGGCCGTGCAGGTCCGGCACGTCCGCGTAGGCGTAGATGCCCGGCAGGAACTGCGAACCGCAGAAGTTCCCCGTGTCCAGCGCGTAGGCACGAAACGTGGTGAGGTAGCCGCTCACCACCGCGGCCTTGATCCGCGGGTCCAGCGCGCCCAGGTACATGGTGCGCGTTCCCCCGAACGACAGCCCGGCGCAGCCCAGCCGTCCGGCATCGACCTCCGGCAGCCCGGCCAGGATGTCCAAGCCTCGCCGGTCATCCTGGATGTTCAACGCCATCAGGTTGATGCCGAACAACAGGGCGCGCATGAAGTTGATATTGCAGCCGTCGCGCTGCCCGAAACGGCGGAATTCCTCGGCTCGCTCGCCGAACCCGATGGCGTCGGGCGCCAGCACCACGTGCCCGCGCTCGGCATAGCGGCGGGCGAAGCTGCGGTAGATGTTGGGACTGTCGTCGCGCGCCACCAGCTGATCCTTGCCGTCCCCGTGGCCGTGCAGCGCCAGGATTCCCGCCGCGGGATCCTCGGTCGATGCGCTGGCCGGGACCAGCAACCAGGCGGGAACCCACACATCCGCGATGGTCTCGTAGACCAGCTTGTGCTGCACGTAGGCGCCACAGTCCGTCGACTCCAGGATGGTCGGCGCGGCCCCGGTCAGCGCGGGCAGGTCGCCCAACAGCGACTCCAGCCGTTCAAGCAGCGCCGCCCGCCAGGCGCCGAAATCCATCCCCGGATGAAAGGCCAGGGAGGGTTCCCGCGCCGCGTCCAACCCATCGATGAAGCCGTCGAAGTCGTACGCGGGCGGATCCGCCACCGTCATGACGCCGGAACCCGGGCCCTCAGGTAGTCCAGCGCCGGCCCGGCCTGCGATGCGAAGTCGGTGAACCGCTTGCCGTTGTCCTCCACGCTCATCCGCAGGTCATAGCCTGTGGCCAGCAGGGCGTCGAGGAAGTCGTCAAACCCGGGATCGGTCGGCTGTTCCGGCGCGCCGGGAATGGGAGGCACGGGGACGTGAATGTGGCGCAACCGCGGCGCGACTTCGGCCAGCGTCTCCAGCGGCTCGTCGTTGTGGAAGACGTGGAACCAGTCGGCCAGCGTCCACACGCGCGGATGCCCGCTCTGGCGGGCGGCCACGAAGCCTTCGACTATCGTGTTTATCGTGTCGCACACGTCCCGCCACAGCGGTTCAATCACGAGGTCCATGTCGTGATCAGCCGCGATGCCGCCGGCCAGCAGCAGAAAGTCCTGCAACTGCCCCGGCACCAGGTGATGGTCGAATCCGGGCGGCGTGGAGCGTGCGCCGCCGCTCCCAAATACCACCAGCCGCGTCCCCAGGTCGCGCATGCGGCCCATGGCCGTGGTCACGTAGGCGCGCAGGCCTTCCAGATCGCGGTCCGGTCCCACCACGGGGTGGTGCGGCGGAATGAACACGTTCAGGGCTTCGGGAGGCAGGCCGGCGTCCTCGATCTGTCGCTTGATCGGGGCGTACACGGTCTCGTCGTCGTCGGGCCGCAGGTCAACCACGCGCAGCTCGGCGTAGTCGTAGCCGGCCGCTCGCATGGCCGGCATGTTCTCGATAGGTCCGCAGCAGCCGAATCGCATAGGGCGCGTATCCATTCTCAGGCCGGGCTGCCCGGCATGGTACGCGAGCGCCCGTCCAGACCCGGGGCAACGGCCGAATGACCTACGACGACCAAAGCGAACTGCTGGAGGTCGTAACGCCCGACGGCCGCTCGACCGGACGCCTGCTGCGGCGACTGCAGATTCACCGCGAGGGCCACTGGCACCGCACCCGCACGGTCTGGGTGGTCCTGACCGGCGAGCCCGACGGCCCCGGCCTGGTGCTCCAGCAGCGCGGGTTCACGAAGGACACCTGGGGCGGGCTGCTGGACGTCAGCAGCGCCGGGCACCTGGCGCCCGACGACCCCGATCCGTGGCGTGAACTGGAAGAAGAGCTTGGCGTACGGCCCACCGACGGGCCGCTCATCCAACTCGGCACCCGTCGCGTCGAGGGTCTACATACACACGACGGACTCGTGGACCGCGAGTTGCAGGACCTGTGGCTCTGGCTGGCGCCGCTTTCGCTTGAGGACTTGCGTCCGCAACCGGGCGAGATCGAGGCCCTGCTGAGCCTGGACCTGGAAGCCGTGCCGAACCTGGACAGACTTGACGCTCGCACGCCGGCGCGTCGGATGGATGCGACAACCCGCAACGTGGCATCGGCCGTCGTCACCTCGCCCGAACTGACGCCCGGCCTTGGACCGTTCGCGACGCACCTGGCCGAGTTGGCTGGCCTCGCCCTGGCCGGCGAGCGCGACCTGCGCTACGACCCCCGCTTCGACCTCCGGGCTTAAACCTGACGGGCCGGGCCGCATTTGGCGACCCGGCCCGCTGGGGAGGGAGGGGATGTGGATTAGCTAATTGATGGTGATGTCGCTCACACCGGCTTCAATCTTGATCGTGACCCGGTTGGCGGCGCTCTCGAAGTCAGGGGACACGTACTGGTCACCCTGCTTCGGGAACCGCGACTCGTCGATGTTCAGGCTTGAAATCCCGCCTTCGAAGTCGATTCGAGCCGCGACGCTCGGCGGAACCGTGATGTCCAGGTCCGCCGCGCCGATGCTGAATTCGGCAGTCGTGCGCCCAGCGTGTGCGGGCAGCACCACGTCGATATCCGCGGCGCCCGCGTCGACCTTCAAGCTCTGCACGTTCAACTCCTGCAGGTCCAGATCAAGGTCCGATACTCCGCCTGCTATTTGAATATCGGTTGGAATGCCCTCGGCGTGACGCAAGACCCAGCGTGGCGACGATCTGGTGCGGCGCGGAGGGAACTGGAAGCTCCAGTCGGCGTTGAGATTCACGTCCACCGTGCTCCGGTCGCCCGACGTGCTCACGCTCACGCGCTGTTCCGACACTTTCACTTCGGCAATGGACCCCTGGGATCCGCCGGACAGCAGCAGGCCCGACGGGGCGCCGCCGCTGAGCGAGAGATCGCCGCCGCCCACGGCCAGGTTCAGGCGCGCCGACCGCGCACCGTCGCGCTTCACCGAGATCGACTCGCTGCTGATGGTGAGACCCGGCGCAGGCGAGGGGTAGGTCACTGCCAGTACCCAGGCCGCACCCAGCGAGCCTGTCACCACCGCCAAGGCGGCCAGCGAGCCGAGCCAGGCGCGCTGCCGAGACAGCACCAGGTTCACGCCAACGGCTACCAGCAAAAGAGGCCAGAGGGTCCAGAATTCCCCCCAGAATCTATCGGGCAGCACATTGAAGTTCCAGAGCAACCCGAATACGCCGAGCAGAATCAGGACGCCGGCGAATCCGAAGCCGGACTGCCTGGCCAGGGTGCTCGAGCCGTTCATTGCGACCTCCTGGCGTCGGCGAAGAAGCTGACGATCATCACCAGGCCGATCCCGATCAGGATCACGGGCCAGAGGTCTCCGAACTCGACCCAGCCGAGCTCATCCGCAAGGAAGACCGAACCGAGCAGGACGAGCGCCGTGCCTCCGACCAGCGCACCGTCCCCGCGTCGCTGTCGGCGTCGCTTACGAGCGGGCGCCGCGCCGTCATGTGTGTCGTTTCCAACCATCACGACCCCCTAACGCATCCGGCCGAGGATCAGCGCGCCGCCGATCCCGATGAGAATGAGGGGCCAGAACTGCCAGAAGCTGAGCCAGCTGAACTGGTCCACCAGGGCCAGCGCGCCGATCACGATCAGGATGGCCCCAATCACGAACGCGCCCTGGCCGCGGCGGCGGGCAGCGGCGCGGCGGTGCCGTGAGCGTCGCCGCGACGTGCGACGCTCCCGACGAGCCTCGCGCCTCCGCTGGCGCGGAGATACGGCTAACTGGGCGTCCGAGGCGCCTGTGGTCGCAGCGCTAGCGGCCGTTGCCGCAGTGCCGTCAGCCTTGGGCTCGGCCTCCTCGTCTGCTTCGTCCTCGCCCTGGCCGTCGGATTCGTCAGCCTTCTGGCTGTCAGGCGCTTCGTCGGTGGCGTCGGCCGCCTTGTCTTCGTCGAGGTCGTCGTCCTCGAACTCCTCCTCGTCCTCGTACTCATCCTCGCCATCCGGCGGCGACGGCATGATGATGGCCATCACGAAGTAGACGACGAGCAGCACGCCGCCCGTGAAGACGGCGCCCAGCACCCAGAGCAGGCGCATGATGACCGGGTCGATGTCGAAATACTCCGCCATCCCGCCGGCCACGCCCGTGAGCATCCGGTCCGAGTGGCTGCGGGTCAGCCGGTTATCCATGAAGGGCCTTTCCGCGGTTGTGTGTGTCGTGCATGGTCACGGTAAGCCGTGAGCGGCGCCCCGCCATCGCCCCAAGGCCGTAATTTTCGGCGCGGCGAATCGGCCAAAAGGACTAGGCCCGCCGGGCCGGACAGTCGGCAGGAGGGTGAAAAGGACTAGCGGACGGTGATGTCGCCCGCGCTGGCGCCGATGTTGATCGTCACGCGGTTGGCGGCATTCTCGAAGTTTGGGGAGGCGTACCGGCCGTCGCCCTGTGCCGGGAAGCGCGCCGAATCGATGTCGACGCTCGACACGCCGCCCGCCAACTCAATCCGGGCCCCAACGCCTGCCGGAATCTCAATGTTCAGGCTGCCCGCGCCGATCCTGAAGCTGGCGTCCGTACGCCCCGCGTTGGCGGGCATCACCGCCACAATGTCCGCAGCGCCCGCCTCGATATTCAGACTTCGCACAGTCAGCTCTTGCAGGTCGAGATCGAGCGTCGTCGCGCCGCCGTACACGCCGATTTGGGTGGGGACACCACTGGCGTGTTGCAGCATCCAACGCCCGTTTGAGATAGGCCGCTGGGGTGGGAAGGAGACCTCCCAGGAACCCTGGAGATTGATCTCCAGCGTCTGCTGGCCGCCCGCGCTACTCATGCGTACCGAATACTGCGCCGCCGGGAAGGCCATCCCCTCGAACTCGCCGACCAGCAACCGCCCGGCCGACGCGCCGCCACCGAGCGCAAGCACGCCGCTCGAGGCCGTCAGGTTCACCTGGGCCGTCTGCACTCCGTCCAGCGGCAGGGAGATCGACTCGTGGGTCGCCGGGACAACCGGAGGCCGCTCGCCGCCCTCGGCCACCCACCAGGCCCCGAACAGGGTGCCCGCCAGGATGACCAGGGCCGCCACGGAGCCCGCCCAGGGGTGAAGCCGCGACAGCAGCAGGTTGGCGACGGCGGCCGCCGGCCAGTAGGGCCACAAGAGAAAGAACTGCCACCAGAAGCCGTCCGGTAGGACCTCGAGGTGCCAGAGCAGCACGAAGGCCCCAACGAGAAGCAGGCTGCCGGGCAGCCCGAAACCTTGCCGTCGGACCCGCTCTTTCACTGCGGCCTCCTGATGCGCCCAGTCGAGTTCAAGATCAGCGCGACTCCCGCCCCGATGGGCGGCATGGGTCAGGGGTCGCTCGCCTCCGCCCGTGGAACCGGTCCGCCAGGGCCGGAGCGCCAGACAGGATAAGGGCGGAACCGCCCGCCGGCTCGCCATCCCCGCGCTGCGGCCCGCGCCGCCGTTAGCATGCGGACTGTGTGGCTGCGAGTCAGCCGCTGACCGCTGACAGGGTCTCCTACTGGTCGTGTATCAAGTGCAAGGCTGCGGTAACCCGTGAACCGAAGGCCGCCAGCGCCCCGGGCTCGAAGACCTCGGCCCGTCGAATCGGGCGGGAAGGCCGGACCCGCCGCGCCCGACGGCCAATCGGCGAACCGGCCAGGAACGGTACGCCTGCACGTCTTCCTGGCCCGCGCGGGCGCCGGCTCCCGCCGGGCCATGGAAGCGGCCATCGTTGCCGGCCGCGTCCAGGTCGACGGCGTAGTCGTGCAAGCGCTCGGCACGCGGATTGATCCGGCGCGCGACGACGTGCGCCTGGACGGACAACCGATCAGCACGTTGCCCGATTGCCGCCTGGTGGTGGCCGTCCACAAACCGCCCGGGGTCATCACCACCGCGCGCGATCCCGAGGGGCGCGCCACCGTCCTGGACCTGCTGCCGCCGGACCTGCGCGAGGTACGCCTCTATCCCGTAGGACGCCTCGACGCACCCTCGGAAGGGCTGGTGCTGCTAACCAATGACGGCGAACTGGCCGAGCGCCTGATGCACCCGCGCTACGGGCACGAGCGCGAGTACTCGGCGGAGGTGCGGGGCAACCCGCCGCGCGACTTGCCCAGGCGATTCGCCGATGGCATATCGATCGGTGACCCGCGTCCGGCCCGCGCCGAAGTGCGCAACCTGCGCCAGCACCGCGGCGGCGCAACGCTGCGTCTGGTCCTGCGCGAAGGCCGCTACCGCCAGATCCGACGCATGCTCACCGCCGTTGGGGTCAAGGTCGTGACCCTTCGCCGCCTGCGCATTGCTACCGTCCGCCTTGGCGCGCTGGCGCCCGGCGCGGTCCGCGTACTCAACGCAGACCAGTGCGCCGAACTGAAAGCCGCGGTCGCTAGTCCCCCGTCAGCCTCCGCCGCTGATCCGGCGTAAGCGACCAGCCCACCGCGCCCACGGCTTCGTCCACCCGCTCCACGCGGTCGGTCTTGGGAATCGCCATCACGCCGGGCCGGTCGATCACCCAGTTCAACAGCACCTGCGCCGGCGTCTTGCCCACCTCCGCCGCCACCTCGTCCAGCCGCTCCAGCGCTGGATCTCCGAAGTCCCCCTTAACCAGCGGGCTAAATCCGATTACGGTGATCCCGTGTTCCTGGCAATACGGCAGGATCGCGTCCTCGATCTGGCGGGCGGCCACGCTGTAGCGCACCTGGTTGGCCACCAGCGGAACGTCGCCCAGCGCGTCCTGCGACTCCTTCATGTCGTCGACCGAATAATTGCTCACGCCGACAAACCGCACGCGGCCGTCGCTCACCAGTTGCCGCATGGCGCGCATCGTCTCCGGAATAGGGATGTCGGGATTCGGGTGATGCACCTGGTACAGGTCGATCCGGTCGGTCTCCAGCCGCTCCAGGCTGGCATCGGCGTGGGACAGCACGTCGTCATAGGCCAGGTTGGCTGGCGAAACCTTGGTGGCGATGAAGTACTCGTCCCGCAGGTCGCCGATGTCCCGCGCCACCTGGGCTTCGCTCCCGTATGCCTCGGCCGTGTCCACGAAGGCCGCGCCCAGCTCGTGGGCCCGCCGCAGCACGCCCGCGCCGCCCCGGTACTGCCAGGCGCCAAATCCGATCTTGGGGATCTGAGTCGTCGTTCGTCCGAGTGGCAGGTATTCCATGGCGCGCTCACGTGCGGGCTGTCCCTTACGACTATGGCGGCGACCGCCAGCCCTGTCGAATGCCCGGACCCCGCCTGTGGGAGACTGCCCGCCCACGCCTCCCGCTGGACTGCCCATGCCGCCGCGCGCGCCGATTGGCGGGGTGCCCCTGTTCGACTCGGCCGAAGGCTTCACGCTCCTGAGCCCGGAGGTCGACGCTCCCGGCTATTGGGTCGGCGCGCCCGCCCTCTGGTTGGACGAGGACGCGCTCTACCTGAGCGTCCGCTGGCGGCGGCCGTTGGACCAGGGGCGCGGCTGGAAGTCCGAGATCTTCCGGCTACGCGACATCGCCACCCTCGAACCCGTCTGGGCCTGCACCGCCGACCAGTTCGACACGGAGTCCCTCGAACGCTCGGCCCTTGTCCGCATCCCCGGCGGCGCCTGGCGCTACTACGTCAGCTATCTCGACCCGGCCGACCGCCGCTGGCGCATTGACCTGCTGGAGGCCGACGAGCTCACCGACCTCGACCCCGCCCAACGCATCCCCGTGCTTGACGCCGCCAACACGTTCTCGGAAGGCGTCAAGGACCCCGTGGTGCTCCTGCTGGACGGCCTGTTCTACCTGTTCGCCGGCTACGGCCCGCGCGACCGCGTGGCCGACGGCGCAACCCGCGAACAGCTGCACGGCACCGGCAACGTCTTCACCACCGGGCTGGTGGAGCACCCCACCGGACTCTGGGTCTCGGCCGACGGCCGCCGCTTCGGATTCGAGCGCGACGTTGTAACCCCCGGCAAAGGCTGGGACGCCAACGTCACCCGCGTCAGCACCGTCATGCCCACCGACGCCGGCTTCCTCATCTACTACGACGGGCGCACCACCGAAGGCGACGTGTACGAAGACCGCACCGGCATGGTCTTTTCCCAGGATCTCAGCACTACCGTGCGCCATTCCGACGACGGTCCCCTGCTACAGGGCCACGCCGGCGCCCGCTGCCTGCGCTACCTGGACTACGCCGTGCTGGGCGACTCCCTGTTCTACGTCTACGAAACCTCCACCGCCAGCGGCGCCCACGAGCTCCGCGCCAGCCGGGCGCGGCTCCAGTAGACGACATCGAGTGATCCCAGGCCGGCCACGGATCGGGCTGGCCCACGTAAACTAGCCGCGCTTTGTGCCGGCCGCGGACGGCGTCCCGGCCCTCACGAATAGCTAAAGAAGACGTGCTACAGGTGAATCGGAGCGGGCGGGCCTGATGGACATCGGCCAAATCGTCCAGGACATCGTCAAGGACCCGGCCGCGCTCGGCCAGATCATCCTCTTCGACCTCATCCTCAGCGGCGACAACGCCGTGGTCATCGGAGTCGTCGCCAGCCGGTTGCAGGGCCGCCAGCGGCGCTGGGCCATCATCATCGGGGCCGGCGGCGCCGTGGTCCTGCGCATCGCGCTGGCCTCCATTGCCACCCTCCTCCTGCAGGCGCCCGCCATTTCCATGATCGGGGGCCTGGCCCTGTTCTGGGTCGCCTGGCGGCTGCTCAAGCCCGAGGGTGACGAAGAGCACGACGCCGCGACCTCGTTCCCCGAGGCCATCCGCTTGATCATCCTGGCCGACGTGGTGATGAGCCTGGACAACGTCCTCACCGTCGCCGGCACGGCCCACGGCAACATCCCGCTGCTGGTCTTCGGCCTGGCGCTCTCGATCCCGCTGCTGTTCGTGGGCGCCGGCCTGATCGCCCTGGCCACCGACAAGGCGCCGATCATCATCTACATCGGCAGCGCGTTGATCTTCCGTATCGCCGTCGTGCTGATCGTGGACGACAAACTGGTGCACGACTTCCTGACGCCAAGCCTCTGGTTCGAGCACGTGATTCCCTGGCTGGTGGCGTTCGGCGGTCCCGCCCTCTACGTCGCGCTGGCCAAGCGAGGCGGCCGTGCCATCGTTCCGTTCTGGGCCAACCCGTTCGTTAAGGAGTCCTGACCGCCCGGACGGAGTGCCAGGCGCCTAAGCCCGGTCGGAATCGTCGGCGTCGGGCGGGGAAACTCGATACTCGGGATCGGATTCGGCCGCGGTAGCGGGCTGCTGCTGGCCTGAAACCTGAGCGGCCTCGGGCGTCCCCGCCAGCGAACCGCGGGTGAGCAGCAGGACATCCAGCCGCGCGTTGATTGCGTTGGCGTCGGCGTGCTGGCGGTCGCTCAGGCGCTCGATACTGGCGTTGGTTCCGGCGCGCTAGGTTCGGGCTTCACCGAACGAAATGCCGATTTCGTCGCGAACTTCGCTTCGCACCACGCCGAGTCGGCTCCGCGGGTTGAATTCTCAGATGCGCGAAGCGACGGTTGGCGTCGCTCGAGAGCTTCATCGCGACAGCGCCAACCACAAGGATCACCATGGCCCCAGTTCCAATGGTCGTTCCTAGGATGATCCACGTTTCTGCGCTCAAGGAATGGCGCTCCGGCTACGGAATGGGGCTGATTCCAACGTAGCACGCACCGATTCCCTGACTGTGAGCGCCATAACGTCAGTCGCCGAACGTGCGACGATGACGCGCCCACCGCGCATCCGAGATTCCCATGTACAAGCTCCTGCACACCCGCATCCGCGTCAGCGACCTGGAACAGTCGATCCGCTTCTATGAGGACAACCTCGGCTTCAAGGTCTTCAGCCGCTCCGAGCGCTCGCCCCACGGCAACCAGATCGTCCACCTGGAACTGCCGGGCAACGACCACACCATCGAACTCACCTACTCGGCGGACTACGACCTCAACGTCCCCGAAGACCTCATGCACTTCGCCATCGGCGTGCCCGACCTGATCGCCTTCTGCGACGAGCTCGAAGGCAAGGGCCTGGAAATCTGGCCCGACCACTGGCGCGAGAGTTTCCCCACCGGCCTGAAGATGGCCTTCGTCGACGACCCCGACGGCTACGAAATCGAGCTGCTGGAGCGCTGAAACTCCAGGCACGCCGGCGCGGGCTACTCGAAGACGTCGAACCCCTCCGCCTGAAAGTCGGCGTCATAGGCCAGCGCGGCACTGCATCGGTATTTCCGCATCACCGCAAAGCTCATGCAGTCCACCAGGCTCAGGCCTCGCCGGTTGTGCTGCTCGAACAGCGCCGCGGCTTCGGCGTGGTCGTCCGGCGTGACCCAGTGAACCGTGAAGTTCTGCGCGTCGGATAGAAACGCCCGGGCGCTGGGCATGCCCAGGCGCCGCTGCAGGAGTGCGACGGTCTCGATCAGTACGTAGTTGTGCGTCAGCAGCGGCTGGCCGCTGGCCACCACGCGCTGCATGGCACGTACGGCGCGGTTGTGATGCAGGTCGCTGACGTCCGCCAGCGCCAGCGCGGCCGACGTGTCAAAGAAGATCAGCCGCCGAAGTCCTCGGCCAGCGCGTCGTCATGACGCTCCGACAGCGGCTGCGGACCGCCGGGCTGCGACCGGCCGGAACCTATGAAGGAAAAGCTTGCCAGCGAGTCCGGCCGCCTGGTTGGCGTGGCCACGTATTGCGCCACCGCCTCGCGCACAACCGCCGACATGGACTTGCCCTCGGCAAAGGCGCGCTGCTTGGCCAGTTCGTACAGCGGTTCGTCCAACTGGATCTGCGTGCGCCGCATGCCTTCGGCTCCGTACGGTGAATCATGTAAGCATGACACCATGATGTCATGCCGTCAATAGGCGCCGCCCGGCAGGGCCGTCGGTCACGGCTCAGCCCCCCGGGATGTACAAGCTCCGATCCGCCACCGGCACCTCCACCCGTGCCCCTCCGGCCAGGTGCGAGTGGGCGATGGCGAACTGCACCTCCACCGACTGCATCGTCACGTCGATATTGCCGCGGGTCGGCTCGCCGGTTTCCAGCGAGTTGATCAGGTCGCGGATGGTGTTGACGGTCGGCGTTTCACCCTCCGGGTAGAGCTTGCGCGTGGTGACATCGTCGGGGTTGGAACCGGTGCTGCGGCGGAGTTCGAACATCAGGCCGTTATCCAGCGAGTAGGCCGTGCCTTCGCTGCCCAGCACGTGCACGTCCAGGAACCCGCGGTGCGGGATGAAGTAGCCCACGGCCCCATTGGCGTAGCCGACCTGGAAGTGACCGACATACGGGTCCGCGACCTCCCAGCCCGGTGAGGGCAGGTAGCGATGGTTCTCCGCGTCGTATTCCGGGTGCGCGCGCCGCGGGTCCGGATCGAACGGGTCGCTGGCCTCGATCAGCCGGCCGCTCACCCACTGCGGCTGCGGGTCGCCCAGCAGCATCGAAACCAGGTCCAGCGTGTGCGGGTGGTGCTTGATCAGGTCGGTGTAGGTGAGCATCAGCACGGCCTCGAGTTCGCCGATCTCGCCCGCGGCGATCGCGTCCGCCATGAGCCGAAAGCCCACGTTGTGGCGGCGCATCGCCCCCCAGTTGAACGCCACGCCGTTGCGCGTCATCGCATCCCGGATCCGGTCCGCCTCCGCCAGCGAGGCGCACAGCCCCTTCTCGCTGTATATCGCCCGCACGCCGTGTTCGGCGCAGTAGATCAGCGGCTCGGCCCGCGCGAATGAGGGCGTGGTCACGCTCACGATGTCGGGCTGTTCCTTGTCGATCATCTCCCGGTAGTCGAGGTACGTGTTGGTGATGCCGAACCGCTCGCTGAAGCGCTGCAGGCGCTCCGCGCCGCGGTTGGCCACGGCCACCACTTCTGTTTCTTCGATGTACTCGTAGGCCGAGAAATGGCCGTACGGGAGGTTCGGGTCCCCCAGCGGAATCTCGTCCTCGATCAACCCGCCCATCCGGCCCGTTCCAATAATCGCGACCCGGTACCTGCCTGCCATCAACCCACCTCCCTGCCCATCGCCACGCCATGCTCACCCAGCCACCCCGAGGCGGCAACCCGCTGGGGAGGCGGCTTGCCAAGCGCGGGGGGGGGTGAGCCCTGGGAATGTTTCACGTGAAACATTCCCCGACGTCCGCCTCCCTTCGTCACTAATCGCTATCCATTGGGCACAATCGCGGCGACATCGACGCCGTGGACGCAAATTCATGACCAAATCGACCATCCTTCGCCAGCGGCTGGCCGGCGACGAGATCATCGTGCTGCCGGGCGCCTACGACGCCCTGTCCGCCAAGCTGATCGAGCAGGCCGGCTTCACGCAGTTCTTCACCACCGGCTTCGGCCTGGCCGCCAGCACTCTCGGCGAACCCGACATCGGCTTGCTGACCCAGACCGAGACGCTGGACCGCGCCCGCCGCATCGCCCACACCGTGGACATCCCGCTGGTGGCCGACATGGACACCGGCTACGGCAACCCCATCAACGTCATCCGCACCGTGCGCGAGTGCGTGCAGGCCGGCATCGCCGGGATCATCCTGGAAGACCAGGAGTGGCCCAAGCGCTGCGGCCACCTGGAAGGCAAGCGCGTGGTGCCCCTTGAGGACCATGTGCAGAAGCTGCGCGCGGCCGTCCACGCCCGCGGCGACGACGACCTGGTCATCATCGCCCGCACCGATGCCCGCGCCGTCAACGGGCTGGACGACGCCATCGCCCGCGGCCACGCCAATGTCGAGGCCGGCGCCGACGTAGTCTTCATCGAAGCCCCGCGCTCGCTGGACGAACTGCGCGCCGTCCGCGCGGCCTTCGATCCCGGGGTGCCCCTGTTCGCCAACATGATCGAGGACGGCGTTACGCCCTTCCTCTCGGCGTCCGAGCTTCAGGACCTGGGCTACATGATGGTGGTCTACCCGCTCTCCGGCCTCTTCGCGGCCACAGCCGCCTTGCAACGCACCTACGCGGCGCTCGTTGCCGAAGGCACCACGGCCTCCGCCGGACCAATGGCCGGTCTGGAAGAGTTCAAGGACATCATCGGCGTGCCCGCCTACGGCGAGTTGGAGCGCGAGTTCGTCAGCTCTGACTAGGACGTGGCGAAACTTTCTCGTCACCTGGTTGGTTCGACATCTCACCAACCGGCGGCGCGGGGCGATCTAGCGTTGAAGGAGAAGAAAGCGCCGATCGGCAGCGAATCGCCACCGGTTGGCGATGGTCGCACGACAGGCGTATCGAATACTGGGCCGCCAGGCTTGGCTTTGTCGGCCCGCGCAGGCAGCGCAACCAACAGCACCCCCGGCTGGGGCGGAACGGAAGGGAATGCTGTGACAGATCTTGGTACGGCGCTAAAGCGGGCGGCTGCCTTCGGCGTCCTGGCGCTGACCGTCAGCGTGGGCCTGGCGTGCGGTGAGCCCGAGTCCGCGTCGGCCGCAACCCCTGCGGCTGCCGCTGAGACGACCAATGCGCCGCAACCGACGCAGGCGCCGACACCAGCGGCAACTCCGACCCTACGCCCGACGCCCACGCCAACCGCTACAGCTCCGAGCACTCCAACGCCAACCGCCACGCCGACCCCCGAGCCCACGCCGACCCCGACACCAACGCCGGAGCCTGCTCTAGCCGACGTCGGGATCAACTGGGAGCCCTGTAGACCCAATAGCGCCTTTGAGTGCGCCTTCCTGGAAGTTCCGGCGGACTACCGCGACCCGGACGCAGGCAGCCTGCGCATTGCCCTCAACCTGCATCGGGCCAGACTTCCCGACCAACGGGTCGGCTACCTGCTCGTCAACCCCGGGGGACCCGGTGGCAGCGGTTTGGAACTGGTTGAATCCATCAGGTCCGGCTTCTCGGCCTTCGCGCCTGAGCTGGTCGAACGCTTCGACATCGTCGGCTTCGACCCCCGCGGCGTTAAGGCGTCCGAGCCCAAGTTCGAGTGTGGCGAGCCAGGCGAGCAGCTTGATCTACGCCGCTCAATCGACCGGCCCGTCGACACGCCCGAAGAAATCGCGGCCGGCGAAGCCGCCGCCGGGCTTTGCATTGAGTCCATGGGTCCGGTCGGCGGGCTGCTGCACACCGCCTATGTCGCCCGGGACATGGATGAGATTCGCAAGGCCCTGGGAGTCGAGCAGGTCTCCTACCTGGGCTTCTCCTATGGCTCCGCGGTGGGCGTCTGGTACGCCACGCTCTTCCCCGACTCGGTCCGCGCCATGGTCATCGACGCGGCGGACAACCCGGTCGATGCGGCCGCCAACCAGGCGGAACGCGTGGCCGACGCCCTGGAGGAAACGGCGCCTATCGCCATTCTTCTCGAGCGGGCGCTGACCGCCTGCGACAGCCCCGAGTGCCCGATCTACAACGACGGCGACCCGCTCGGCTACTTCCGCCAGGCAGCCCAAAAGCTGCACCTAGTCAATGAGGGGGCCAGCAACCATCCCGATGCGGCCGCCTATGGGGTCATTACGCCCCTGTACGCCGAGTTCCTCTGGCCGGTCCTCTGGGAGGCCCTGTACCGGCTCAACGAGTACGACGATCCGTCGATTCTGCTTGAGGTCGGCGATTTTCAATGGGAGGACGACGGCCCCCGCGTGGCGCGAATGCCGGAGCATGTGAACTGCCTGGACGACTGGGTGCTGCATCCCGAGCAGAGCCGTGAAACTCGGCTGGCCGACGGGGAGGTCTATCAGGCCGCCCAGGACGAGGAGTTTCCCCTGCTGGCGCTGCTGGGCCCCCCGCTATTCTCCGCCTGCGCGTTCTACGACCAATTTGCACCCGAGCCTCTCGAAGGGCGACTGGACGGCGGCGGCGTGCCCATCCTGGTTATCGGCAATCACGGCGACCCGTTCACCCCGTTCATCGAGTCGGAGGAGTTGATGACGGAGCAGCTCACGAACGGGTACCTGGTGGAGGTCGACCACGGCGCCCACGGCGTCTATCCCAACAACTCCTGCGTGAACCAGCACGTGCATCGCGCGCTCCTCGACGGTGAGTACCCCAGCGAGCAGCGGGTCACCTGCGAACGCGAGGAAGTCCGGCTCCCGTTCTAGCCTCCGACCCGGCTGGCCAGCGGCGTCAGAGCGTCAAGCGCTCTGGCAGGCGGCGATGAATTCCCGTGAGTCGGCCGTGAAGCACCAGCGCTCCAGGTCGTGCAGCACGGCATCAGTGACCTGCAGACCGTCGTAGGTCTCGCGCGTCTCGATCCCGCTGGTGCAGTCCCGCAGCAGGATCGGCGCGTAGCCGCGGTTGCGCATGGCGTGAATGCCGTAGTCGCGAAAGCGCACGCAGATGTTGGTGGCGAACCCGACGTAGACCAGGTGCACCAGCCGCAGGTCGCGCAGCACGCGCTGCATCTGCTCGCCGGTGGCGATCACGATGTCGTCCGGCTCCGGCGCCACCGTGTCGTGAATCGTGCGGAACCGATGCCACGGCTCCGGCGGCTTGCCGGCGCTGTCCGGCGGCAGTTCGCCCGGCGCGCGCCGCAGCGACTCGTACGGTCCGGTCACGGCGCGATAGGCCGCCGGCGGCCAGCCGTCGTCCGGCTCCGGCGTGGGATGCAGCTCCTCCACCCCGGCCCAGCGGGACCACTGCGGGTAGGTGGCGGCGATTGCTGGAGACGGGGCGTAAATCGGGGTCACGCCCGCCGCCCGCGCGGCATCCAGCGCCGGCCGGATACGCAGCACCGTAATCTCGCTGGTGCGCGTGCGATGAGTCGCGATCGGATGCTCGCCCCACGTATCCACCAGCACCAGGGCCGTCTCCGCCGGATCCAGCTCGGCCCGCAGTTCCGTCGGCACGATGTTGGCCTCCACGTTGTCGTCGGGGCCAGTGCTGTGCATCGCCTGGTAGCGCAGCGTCAGTTGCATGGGGTCAGTCCTCGGACGCGATCAGGGCGAGCATACGCCCGCGGCGCTGTTCGCTTTTTGTTTGGTATGCTTGGCGCCCCTTCGATCCTGCCCAATTGCCAGCCATGAGCGCCCTCTGCAACACGCCCGGCGTCCTCGAAGCTGCGGCCGCTCCTCCTCCTGCCCCGGCGGAGAGCAATGGTGTTCGGTGTCAATCCATTCAAGGGGACGCCGTTCTTCACCCTCTCCAAGGGGAGAGGCAGAACCTGCCCCGGACTCGATCCGGGGCTCGGTCGTCTTCGGCCGAATTCGGTGAGGGGTCTTCCGGGCAACCAGCCTCGGGTTATGCAGAGGCCTCCTCTGGGAGATGGCTGGGGTGAGGGTCTTCCGGGCAACCAGCTCTGAGCTATGCAACGGTCTCGCATGAGCGACGCCCCGATCCACCTCGTCCACTTCGCGGATGTCCACCTGGGCTTCCGCCAGTACGGGCTGGCCGAGCGCGCCGCCGACTTCGTCCGTGCTTTCGACGACGCCGTGGACTACTGCCTGCGGGTCGCGCCGGACTTCGTGGTCATCGCCGGTGACCTGTTCGACTCCAAGTCCATCGAGCCGTCCACCTACGCCGCCGCCGACATCGCGCTGGAGCGGCTGGCCCGCGCCGGCATCCCGGTGGTGGCCAACGAGGGCAACCACGAACGCTGGTTCCGGCGCGGCGAGCGCTCCTGGCTCTGGCAGCTGAGCCGCCACGGCCGCCTGCGACTGCTCCGGCAGTTCGACCCGCTGACCGGCCGGCTACAGGCCCAGCCCTGGACCAGCGAACGCGGCTTCGGGGCCTACACCGACATTGGCGCGGCCCGAGTATTCGGCGTTGAGTACCTGGGCGCCCGCCTGGCGGCCCACCTCCCTGAGATCGCCGCCTCGCTTTCCGCCGTTCCATCGGGAAGCCAGCGGGCCGTGGTTGGCGTACTGCACACCGGTGTGGACGAAGCCGTCCACCTGGGCGTCGGCGGCGTGACGCTGGAGGACCTGGCCCCCGTCCGCGCCTTCACCGACTACCTGGCGCTGGGCCACGTGCACTACGCCTACCGCCTGCCGGAACACAGTCCGTGGATCTTCAACCCGGGTGCGCTGGAAGCCCACAACATCCTCGAAGGCCTGGCCAGCGAACCCAGCGAGGGCGAGGGCCGGGCCCGCGGCCTCTACGACGTAGCGATTCGCCCCGGCCACCCAGCGGAGATTGACGGTCGGTTCAGAGATGACGTCGTCGCCCGGCGCCCCTTCCGGCGCCTGAGCGTCGACGCCGGCGAGGCCGCGGACTTCGACGAGTTGGCGGCTGGCGTCGAAGCGGCCGTCTCCGGCCCGCTCGAACTCTTCAGCGAACCGCCCGTTGTCGAACTGCGGCTCAGCGGCCGCCTGCGCTTCGAGCGCATCCACCTCGACACCGAGCGGCTGGCCCAGATCGTGCACGCTGCCTTCCAACCGCTGCACGTGCGCGTCACCCTGCAACTGGCCGGCGACCGGCGCCGCACCGCTGCCGCCCGCTACGGAACCAACGTGCGCGCCATCGAGCGCGACGTGCTGGCGCAGCTGATCAAGGACTCGCCGCACGCCGACGAGGCCGAGGCGCTGGCCGCCGCCACGCTCGACCTCAAGTCCGCCGCCCTCGAAGGCCAATCCCCCGAGGCGCTGGCGCAACACCTGGAACGGCGGTTGGGCTGACGTGTTCGTCCACGAAGTCGCGCTCCGCAACGTCAAGAGCTTCGTCGAGGCCACTGTCCGCTTCCAGCCCGGCCTCACCGCCATCGTCGGTCCCAACGGCGCCGGCAAGACCACCCTGCTGGAGGCCATCGGCTACGGCCTCTTCGGCTTCATGCCGCATCGGCCGCAAGTGCGCTTCATGCGCCACGGCTCCACGGAGGCCGCCGTGCAGGTGGAGTTCACCTCCCCGCGCGACGGCCGCGTCTACCGCGTGGAACGCACCATGCGCCGCGCCCGCTCGCGGGCCACCGGCGCCCTGGCCGAAAACGCCACAACGACGGTCTCGCTCTTCGACGTCGAGCTCAATCGATCCATCGACCAGCCGGCCGCCGAGCTTGAGGCCTGGCTGGCCGGCCAGCTGGGCGTGGAAGGCCTCAGCAGTCCGGCCGACGTCTTCGAACACGTCGTCGGCGTGCCCCAGGGGCGCCTCACCGCCGATTTCCTGGACTCGCCCCGCCTGCGCAAGGCCCGTTTCGACCCCATCCTGCGCACCGCCGAATACCAGCAGGCTGCGGATCTGCTGCGCCGCCTCACGCAGCACTACGCCCAAAGCCGCCACGAGCTGCAGGTCAAGGCCTCCCACCTGGAAGGCCGCCTGGCCGCCGAACCGGAACTCCTCGCCCGCCTGTCCGCGGCCCAACAGGCGCTGGAACAGACCCGCGCGGAGGAACAGCAGGCGGCCGTGGAACTGGACGCGGCCAGCAAGAACCTGGCCGCACAGGACGCGCACCGCGAGGCCTTTGAAGCGGCCGAGCGAGAACATGCGGCAGCCGCTGAACACGCCAGCCAGGCTGCCGGCCAGGTCGAGCGCGCTGTCGCGGCCGAACTGGAGGCGCGCCGCGCGGCGACGGTGGTGGAGGAAGCTCGTGCGGCGCATACGGCCTATCAGGCGGCGCAGGCCCGCGCGACTGAACTCCAGCCCGTCGATCACCGCGCGCGCGACCTGGACCTGGAACGCACCCGGTGGACCGCACGACTGGAACGCGCACAGGAGGACCTCGCGGAGGCGCGCCTCGAGGCCGGCCCGCATGTGCAAGCGTCGGTGGCCGCCAGTCCCGGCGGCGATCTCGAAGCCAGCTTCCGCCGGGTTCGGACCGATTTCCGACAGAGAACCGCCGAATCAAGAGCTCGGAAGGCGGCCGCCAGCGTCTCGCTGCGCCAGGCCCGCGAGGACACCCACGCCCTGCACACCCGCTGGATGCGCGAACGCGAGACGGTCGTACAGGCCTACGACGACGGGGGCCGCCGGCTGAAGCTGCTGGAGGCGCGCGCGGCCGTGGCCGGGCAACTGCCGGACAGGCGCACTCAGCTGCATGACCGGCGCGAGCGGCACGCCCGGGAAGCTGCGCTGCTGGAAGCCGATCGCCACGCCCAGCGCCTGCTCACCGACACCCGCACCTGCCCGTTCTTCATGGACGTCTGCCGCAACCTGGATGCCATCCCCGACGTGGCCGGAGTGTTTCGGCGCCAGGCAGTCGAGCGCGAGCAGCGGCTGGCAGATCTCAATCTGGCTATTGCGCAAGCCGAGCGGGAGGTTGCCGACGCCGAGCAGGCTGAAACCGAAACCCGCGAGGCCGACTTGGTCCGCGAACGCCAGGCCGGGCTGCATCAGCGCCTGGCTTCGGCCGATGTGGACATCGCGGCCGCTACCGCCCTGCTGGACGCTCTGGAAACCCGCAACGCGGGCGACCTGGCGGCGCTGGCGAACGGCCAGCAGCCCGCGTCGAGTGCACAAGAGACGCTGGTCCAGTCCGCCCAGCGTGCCGTGGACGCCCTTGCGGAACAGGCCTCAACCGAAGACCCCGCCGTCAGGACCGCCGGAGCCGACCTGCTTGCGATCGCCGAGCACCGCCGCGAGGCGGCGGCGGCTGCTCTCCAGGCAGCCGACCGCCAGCTGCAGACCCTCCAGGGCAATCTCAACGCGCTGGCCGCGGCGCGCGCCGCTCTCAACGAGCACGCTGACGCGCACGACCAGTACCTCAAGCACGAGGTCGTGGCGGGGCAACTCGAGGCGCGCGGCGCCGACCTTGCAACCGCGCGGCAACTGTCCGCCCGCGCCGCCGCCGCGGTGGACAGCGCCGAGGCGGCCCTACGGGAAGCGCGCGCCAACTTCGATCCGGCCGCGCTGGACACGGCGCTCAAGGCCCGCGACGCCGCGCTCGGGCTGGTTCGCCAGTTGGCCGAGCGAGCCACCCGCATGCAAGCCGATGCGGAGCGCCTTGCCTCCGACGTGGAAGCCCTCCGCCAGGTGCGCGCGGACCTGGAAGCCGCCCAGGCCGGCATCGCCCGCGTCACCCGGCTCGAGGACCGCACCGAATTCATCCGCCGCCTGCTGCGCGATGCCGGTCCCCAGGTCACCGAGATCCTCCTGGCCAGCGTCTCCGACACCGCCGACGAGATCTACAGCGACATCATGGGCGCGCCCGGCGGCCGCCTGCGCTGGGCGGCCGACTACGACATCGTGCTCGGCCGCGGCGGCCTGGAACGGCGCTTCGGCCAGCTTTCCGGCGGCGAACAAATGGCCGCCGCCCTGGCCGTCCGCCTGGCTCTCCTTCGCGACTTGCTGAACCTCGATATCGCCTTCTTCGACGAACCCACCCAGCACCTGGACGCCGAGCGCCGCGAAAACCTGGCCCAGCAGATCCTCGCGGTCCGCGGCTTCAGCCAGCTCGTCGTCATCTCCCACGACGACACCTTCGAACGCCACATCGACAACATCCTCCGCGTCACCCACACCGGCCAGGCCAGCACCGTCGAAGTCGGCTAGTCGCTGTGGCCCAGGCTGCGCGCAGCCTGGGACCCGCCCCGGGACGCACCTAAACTCGGCTCCACCACCCCGGCTGCCCACCACAAAATCGATCCTCCGCCATGAAGCGGAAGCTCACAATCACAGTCGACGGTGCGCTGCTTGACGACGCCGAGCGCTTGGCCCGGTCGCGCGGCGTGTCCCTCTCGTCCCTGATCGAAACTTCACTTCGGGGGACCCTTGCGGACGACGCCTCCACCGTCGCCGCCCGCTGGCGCGGCGCCTTCCGCCCAGCCGAACGCGACGATCCGCGCTACCAGGCGCTGGCCCGCAAATACCTCTAGGGGCTGTCCTAAGCCTGTCGAGTGGCCGACACCCGCAGCCCCAGCCCCAGGGCCTGCATGACCTTGAGCACGGTGGCGAACTCCGGGTTGCCGTTGGGTGACAGGGCCTTGTAGAGGCTCTCCCGGCCCAGGCCCGCGTCCGCGGCGACCTTCGTCATGCCTCGAGCCCTGGCAATGTCCCCCAGGGCGGCCGCAATGAGCGCCGGGTCGCCGTCCTCAAACGCCGCCTCAAGGTAGGCGACGATGTCCTCGTCGCTTTCCAGGTGATCTGCCGCATCCCATGGACGGGTTCGTGTCGTGGCCATGCCTAAGTCCTCTTAAAGCCGTCGCGCCGGGTCCCGAGCCTTGGCGAAGTCCCGCACCTGCCGGTCCCGGAGCCTTCCAAACCAGCGCATAGACATCGGTCTGCCGCATCTCGACTTGCAAGCTCGGATTGCATCCCACGGGATACGTGCACGATTATCCGGGATGGACTTCTGCCGACAGGGGCTTGGCGCGCCTGAACGGCCCCTGCCAGTACGGAGGATTCAGCGCTAAGCCGCCCCCACCTCCTGCCACGCCTCCGCCAAATGCTCCTGCACCTTCACCGGCAGCCCTGTCTGGCTGCTCTCGATCGCGGCCGTCACCAGCGCCACCGACTGCAGGTTGTCGATCACGTTCGTCTCCATCGCCTCGCCGCCCTCCAGCCAGCGCACGAACTTCTCGATCAGCCACACGTGGCCCCAGGACGGCTGCTCCAACCAGGGAACGGTGTGGCCGTCGCCGTCGGCCTTGATGCGAGCATTGCGCGTCGGGTCGAACGGGAAGCACTCCAGGCGGTCCGATCCGAGGACCAGCGTCGCCCCTTCGCACTCCGCGCGGGTGTTCTCCCGGCCCCAGCCATCCATCCCCACGGCGTTCACTTTGGAGCCCTCGTAGGTGGCCCGCACGCCGTTCTCGAACTCCATCGTCACCAGCGCCTGTGAGTCGCCGGCAAATGCACTCCAGGCGGGATTCCAGGTCCGCGCGTAGATGGTGTCGCACTTGGCGCCGGCCAGGTCGGCCAGGATGTCCAGGTGATGCACCGACCCTTCCACCAGCAGCGGATCCTCCATCTCGTAGCGGAACCCGAGTCCCCAGGCTCCCAGCTGCCGTGCCTCCTGGGTGAACCGGAACACCAGGTAGTTCACGTCTCCGTAGCGACCCGACCGCACGCTCTCGCGCATCGTCGTCTTGTACTGGTTGAAGCGATGACTCATCGTCACCGCCATCTTCTTGCCGGCCTTCGACACCTTGTCGGCAATCCGCACCGACGCCAGCAGCGTGTCCGCGATCGGCTTCTCCGACAGGATGTGCATGTCGTGCGCCACCGCCTGGTCAACGACCTCCTCGTGCGAGTACGGCGGCACGACAACGGTGCAGAAATCGGCCGGATTCTCGTCGAAGGCCCGCTGAATGTCCGTGTAGCACTGCGCCTCGCCTAAGCCCAGGTGCTCCCGGGCGTTCGCCAGCACCTCGGGGTTCGTATCCACCGCGGCCACGACCTCGATCAGCCCCGCCGCAACGTGCGGTGGCAGGAAGTCCCGGCACCACGACCGCCCCATCCCGCCGGTCCCAACCTGGATCATTCGCAGGGCCATGTCTGCTTCTCCAACGAGCGTCCGCTTGCTGGAACGCTCAAGGCAGTCCGCCCGTCGACTGCGCAGAAAGACGCCATGCACCGGCGGGCGCGTCGCGCAGTCGCATCGTAGCCCGGTCGGCGCCCGCTATTCCGGCCGCGTCCGCAGGCGGCCGGCCGAGGCCGCTGGCCGCTACATGTCTGCCAGGTATCCGTCGCGGCCGCCCCGGTCTGGGGGCACCGGAACTTTGACCGCGCCTGCCTCGTCATGGCACCCAACTACTTTGGGTCGGGACAATCCGGGCTAGACTGCTGTGGCCGTACCGGCTGAGCGCAGGCCATGCAGATCGATCCCGAGCGATTCCTCCACGACGGCTACGTGATCCTGAAGAAAGTCATCCCGCCCGCCCGGCTGGATGAGCTGCGGACCAGCTTCGAAGTGCTGGTCGACCGCCAGCAGGCGATCTGGGCGCGCGATCCCGAGGACCCGCGTGGCATGGCCTACAAAGTCAAGCAGCCGCGCCTGGCGTTCCAGACCGTGGTCGACGCGTCAACGGCCAACACGGTGGAGTTCTGCCTGCACGAAAACACTCTGGGCGTCAGCCGCCAGGCGCTGCGCACCCCCGACGTCGGGCTGAAACAGATGTTTCTCATGTGCAACCCGGCGACCCACTACGGGCCGGACTTATGGCACCGCGACAGCCAGCCAACCAGCCAGGCCCCGCTGGCGGGACTGCAGACCGACATGCTGGCCAATGGGCCGGGCCTGGTGCAGTGGAACATCGCGTTGTACGACGACGACGTGCTCTGGATCGTTCCCGGCAGTCATTGCCGTCTGAACACGGCACAGGAAAACCGCGAGCTGATGGAAGACCGAACCGCGCCGCTGTCGAACGGGATGCAGGTCAAGCTCAAGGCCGGCGACGGCGTCATGTACATCAACTCCATCCTGCACTGGCCGAGCAACTACAGCACGAAGCTGCGGCGCGTCATCCATCTCGCCTACCGCTCATTCGGCGGGCAGTTGTATCCCTACGGCGTGCGCTTCTCGTGGGAGCCCGGCTTTGTCAGGCACCTGTCGGCCGAGGCGCAGGCCACGTTCCAGCGGTTCACCGAGCTGGCTGAACGCGAGGATGATCGGATCGAGTCCTTCTTCCGCGCGATCCTGGACAGGGATGCGGACGGATTCCGCGAATACCTGGCCCTGCTGCATCCCGGTGAGACCGGGCGCATGGTCTGTGTGGTCCTGCTGTCTAAGCTGGCGGCCAACATCGGCACACTCAAGTGTCCGGAAGTCGCCGATCTCCCGGAACCCCAGCGTGCCGCGGCCGTGGGCGAGCTGTCGTTCAGCATCAGCAATATCGACGCCCTGGCCGACCGCTTCACGGCCGCCGAGACTGATCGACTCGCCCAGCGCTTCGCCCCGCTGCACGCCAGGCTCCATACGGAAACCGAGCAGTTCGTCCCCGGCTTCCAGAGCGGTCCCACCCGCCACCGCTTCGAACACATGCCGCCCGACTTCGAGGTCGACGACTTCATCGCCAGTTGGAACGAGGCCGCCTAGCCGCTAGCCCGGCAGCGCTCGCGGGTTATCCAACCGCCGTCGAGCGCTGTAGAACACCGGGGCGTACGACGAGGAGTACAGCGGCCGGTGGTGATAACCGTCCGTGGCGTCGAATCGATCCTGCGAGTAGGGCTGCGGGATCGGCGTACCCAGCAGCCCCTCGACCCGCGCGCGCATCTCGCCCACGACATCGGGCTGATCGGCATGCACGTTCTGGAGCTCCTCAGGGTCAGCCACCACGTCGTACAACTCAGGCGTGGAATCCTCAAAGTCCCACCCCGTCGCATAAACCCAGCGCTCGTCGCGTATCGCCACCCGGCCCGCCCACGCCGTCGTGCAGTAGGGCCGGATCGCCCCCTGTTCCCCAGTCGCCAACGTCCAGACACTTTGCCCATCCATCGGCTCGGCCGCCGCCGACACGCCCGCAAGATCGAGAATGGTCGGCCCCAGGTCATAGTTCTGAACCCAGGCATCGACGTCCCGGTCGTGAAAGCCCGCGTCCGGGTGCCGGATCGTCAGATTCTGCTGGGTGTTGAACGGATGCAGCTCCGTTTCGCGCTTCCCCCACCCGGTGTGATCCGCCAGCTCGGTGCCGTGGTCCGTGAAGAAGATCACCACCGTGTCGTCCATCAGCCCCAGCGTCTGCAACTCCTCCAGCAGGAACCCGACGTGCCGATCCGTGAACGTGATCTCGCCCTTGTAGCAGGCCGTGTAGTAGTCGATGAATTCGCTTGACGTGACCTGCAGATCCGCCCCCTGCATGTTCGACGAAAACGACGGATGCAGGATGTGGCGCGGCTGCTGGTATTTGGGCCCCTGCCACGAGTCGTTGTATGGCCGCACGTACTCGATCGGCGGGTCGAACACCTCATGCGGCTCGAAGCAGTCAATCCACAGGAAAAACGGCGCGTTGCGGGCGTTCTCGCGCACCCAGCGTCGCGCCGATCCAAAGACCTGCGCTCCCGGCCAGTCCGCCTCGTCACGTCGGTCCCGCGCGTTGTGCAGGTGCTGCAGAAAGGCGCTCTCGCCGTGCAGCGACGATGCCGATGCCTCGGGCACGGCCGGCTCGTACGCCCCGAAATAGTCCTTGAAAAGCTCGCGGATCAGATCCCACGACCCCGTACGCCACCCATCGCCCCCGGCGCCCCGGATGTGCTCCCACGACATGAATCCGCGGGAATAGTTCATGTTGGGCTTGAAGAGATGCGGGGTGTCCCCGATCAGCCCGGTGGCGTAGCCCTCCGCCAGCAGGATTTCGGCGATGGTCGGCAGCTCATCGGGAATCTTGTGCCACCCGTAGTACCCATGGGTGTACGGAAACCCCCGCTTCCCGGTAAAGCAGCCGTTACGCACCTGCAGCGTCGGACCGGGCTCGGTGAAGCAGCGGTTGAAGCGCACCGACTCCGCCGCCAGTGCATCCAGCGCCGGAGTCGCCACACCGCTGAGCTTCTTGCCAGGACCCACGATGTCCGCGCGAAACGTGTCGATGCAGATAACGACGATGTTCAGCTTGTCCATGGCGGATGCTCGCCTTCCGGGTCACCGTGGCGGGGCGCGTCAGACGGGATTGATCACGCGGAGCCAGCATAGAGACCTGCCCGGAGACTGAGCCTCCGTGCGGGGCATGTGCTTTCCCTACCAGGCCTCGTTCTCCGGCCGCAGCCCCTCGAACTGGTGGTAGATGGGCGTCTCACCCGGCTCGATCACGAACACCGAGTACACGCTGGCCCGCCGCGCCGTCACCCGGATCCGCGTCGGCCGATCCGCCGGCGCTTCGGCCTGGCCCACACCGCGCCACTCCACCCGGTGCGCCGTGGAGTCGCCACTGATCGGCCGGCAGTCCCCCGCCGTGAATCCCGCTAGCGGCTGCGCTTCCGCATCCTGCAACTCCACCCGCACCTCGCCGTCGCCGGCAGTCTGCGCGTTGACGAATACGTCCACCGACGGCGGCTTGAACGCAATCGTCCCCAGCTCCGCCGGCGCCTCGCCCGCCCGCAACGCCACAAACCGGTCCGGTTTCAGCCGCGCCATCCCCAGCCCGGCCTCCTGCGGCTCCAGCTCCCAGTGCCGCGAGTGCCGCACGTTCGTCCCGGCGTAGTAATAGCGAATCTCATCTTCCAGGAAGATCGGCTGCGAGGCTGGCTGCAAATTCCCGCAATCCCACTCGCCCGCTGCCCCGTTGGGAATGAACGCCGCCCCCTGATCGGCCCGGTGCCAGGCCGTCCCGGCCCGCGCATAGGCCAGCTCCGGCGTCTGCAGCCCATGAGGCTTACCCGGTTCCCGGTCCTCGGGATCGGTCGCGTAGATCCACAGTGTGCCCACCTCATAGGGCCCGTAGGCGCACGCGCCCAGCCCATAGAACTGCGTCTGCGGCGGATCCCCCGCATCCGGCTCCAGCACCATCTGTGGCTCGCCGGACCAATGCGCAAAGTCCCACGACTCGCTCCGGAACACCCGCCGCCCGTACCCGGCCATCCGGTGATACGCCGCAAACCGGCCGTCCGGCGCTCGCAGGAAGCCGATCGGGCAATCCGGCGCCGTGGCGATCACCGGCTGGACCCGACCCCCGAACATCCGCGCCGATTCCCAGTGCATCCCGTGCGCGCTATGAAACGCCGACACGCAGCCCGAGGGCGCCGCGCCCGTCAACAGCTTGAACCGGTACTCCGGCCGCGGATCCTCCCGGTCCTCGATCACCGCCGACCCCAGCGGCTCCCCGTCGAACACGACATTGGTCGGCTGGCCATCGTCCCTGAATACGTCCAGTTCCGGCTTGTGCCAGCGCAGCCCGTCGTCGCTCTCCGCGTAGGCCAGCCGCACCCGCCAGGGCGCTTCCACCACCTCATACCAGGCCCGAAACCGCCCGTCCGCCCCCCGCAGCACGCTCCCGAACATCTGCATGTTCCCGTGCTCCCACGGCAACTCCGGCCGCAGCAACGGCGCCCCCGCATCCTTCACCGGCGACTCCACCGCCCGCGCAAACCCCTCCACGTACTCCAGCTCGCGGTAGTCAAAAAAGAGCAGCTTCTTCATCGCCACCACTCCTGCCACCTGGATACCCCGACAGAAGTCGAGCTTACGGCCCCTCGCCCTCGCCTAAGCGACCACCAACTCGATGCGGTCACCGTACCGGCGAAAGTCCGCGCCGTTGAACGTCAGCAGCCGGCGTTCGCCGTGAGCGAGCATCGTCGCCACGATGTTGGCGTCGTGAATCTGCCGTCCACCAACGGGGTATTCCCGGCACAGGCCCACCAGCGACTCGGTAACCCGCGGGCCATCCTCAAGAATCTCGAAGCTGCGAATCAGCCTGCCCACGTCGTAAAGGGCATCCTCCCGGGTAATACCCGCCGGCCAGGTCTGCGGACGAGTGACCACGGACAGGTACTCGCGTATGACCTGCCGGCTGATTCTCAGCGGCTCAGGGTCGCGAAATGCGCGCTCCAGCCTTGCCCGGGCGGCGTCGTGGTCCGGCGCGCCGGGAATACGGGAATTCACCAGCACGTTGGTGTCGATAAACATGGCGGCGGCTAGACCCGCTCCTCGTAGAGGTCCTCTCGCCTGAGGCTCAGGCCCTCCGGCCAGGAAGCGGTTGGATGCACCGGCCATGCCTCGTCGAGCGAAGGCCTGGCTTCGGGCCTGGGGTGCCGTCGCCGGAACAGCAGCGTCTCCGCATCCATGTCGACCTCCGCCGTCTCCCATCCCGCGACACTCCACGCCAGCGCGTGGCTGTGTCCGTTGCTGCGCTTCTGGTTTCCCCACCAGGGGCGGTGGAGTCGCGCGGACGGCGGCAGTTGGAATCCAACGACTGCCTCGACCTCGCCAAAAGAGGTCCTCCACTCCTGGGCCTCAAGTCTGTGCAGGTAGGAGTACAGCCGCTGATACTTGCCGCGGAGCACCATCTGGCGGTACTTGTCGCTTCTGTCCACGGCCATGTGAATCCTGCTCTCGGTTGGCCTGCCTGGTGGGAATCCGCGCGGTCAAGTATATGGTAGTGAGTTAGTGACTCCACTTCCCCGCCAGGACCACGCTGCCCAACAGCCGGTTGTTGCCGTGCTCCCACGGCAGGTCTGGCGTCAGCAACGGCGCATCCGAATGCTTCACCGGCGACTCCACCGCCCGCCCAAAGCCGTCCAGGTACTTCAACTCGCGATAGTCAAAGAAGTGCAGCCTCTTCATCACCACGACCCCCGCGCCTTTGGGGCGCCTGGGCCATTCCGGCAGTCCCTGGACGTACGTCCCATCAGCCTTGGTAACAGCTGAGAGCCTCCAGACTCGGCGGGTGGAATCGACCGGCCCAACCGAGCGGAGGCTCTCATGGCGCTTCCGTGGCGCGAGCGCGTCTAGCTTGTCAGGAGGCCGCCTCCGCATAGCGCTTGAGCGACTCCCAGTTTTCGTGGTTCCTCTCAAGGAATCTGTCCGCCTCGGTGGTCACCCTTATGCGGCCTTCTTCTACCGTCTCCTCACCAAGAAAGGTCTTGTCCCACCTGAAAATTGGCCACATCTCACTCCAATTGGGGTGCGCCCACTGCAGATGTCGGTGATCGGTGCGCTGTGCCTGGTCATTCCACAGACTGTGGTTCGCCGGCGGCCCCGCCGCCATCTCGGCTGAGGCGATCGCCTCCTTGTTGTAGGGGAGGGACCCACGATCGATTGCGATGCGTCCCTGAACTCCCGGCCCGACGAAGAAATTGATGAGCTCGACCGCCTGCTCGACCGTGCCCCGACGTTCCGCAGTGTTGGTGATCAAATGCGGCTGTCCGTCGAAGTTGTTCGGATGCGGCTCACCGTTTCTGCCTTCCGGAATCGGACCCATTGACCACTCAAACCTGTCTTTGATCCGGTTTGCCAGTGTGCCCACCGCACCGCCGGCATTCCAGATCATCTGCTTGCCGGCCGAGAACGGGTCGCCGAACTCGCCCGCGATCTCTCTGTAGTCCCCGGGCGGGTAAGAGACCTTGTGTGTGCGGGCCATGTCAATGATGAACTGCAGGCCTCGATCCCCGCCTTCGTCGTAGGCCTCGAAGCGCGTGGCATCGCTGTTGTACACGGGCATTAGGTCGTCCCGATCCGACAGCGCCAGCGGCAGGAACAGGCCGTGGGGCCACGCACCGGTTAGCCCTCGCGTACCCCACTGACCGATTTCGGGATCAGTGCCCTTCTGCAACGCCTCAAGGTATTCCGTCTCGATCCCCCACTTGCCTACGGTGGGAAACTCAATGCCCGCCTTGGTCATCATGTCAACGTTGAAAAAGTAGCCAATCATGTTGCCCTGGTAGGGCAGACCGAATGTCGGACCTGAGATTGGCTCGAGGTGCGACGACGGAACTCGATTCCAGAAGTTGATTGAGAACGCGTCAGGCCCAAAGAATTGGGCGCTTGGGTCCCATCGTGGGTTCTTGCTCAAAGCCTCGTTGATTTGTGTGAAGGCCCCACCTTCTACCCACGACATGAAGAAGGCCCCGCTAAGCAAGGCGACCTCGCCCTGCGAATTGGCGGCCTGCTGGATGGCGAACGAATCTTCGAAGTCAGCCGGTTGAACGACGAACCGGACATTGATTTCAGGGAACTGGCTCGCAAAGCTTGCGAGTCCCCACCGCATCGCTTCGCCGCGCGGTCCGGACACGTGGTCGTGCACGAACTCGATTTCCACGGCCTTCTGCTGTGGCGGCGGCTCAGCGGCCTGGACCGGGGCCGCCGTGGCTGGTGCTGGTGTAGCTGGCGCCGGTTCCGCGGGCGTCTCGGCGACCTCTGCCTCACCGCAAGCGGCCAGCGCGATCCCAGCCGTAGCTCCCAGCGCCACCCCACCGGCCGCGACCAGGGTCCGGCGCCTTGTCATCTTTAGACGCATAGCAACCTCCATACAGCCTTCGCACCGTGCACCCGGGAGAGTGCAGGTAGACTAACTAGAACCCTAACAATCAATTATCCAAAAGATCAATCTGCCTAAGCAGGCGCACTCGTCATCCCCGATCTGGGCGGAGCGTGCGGCGTCCGAGCGAAGCTCGGGAGCCGCCTGCGCAGGCCGATGGGGCTCGATGAGCTCCGGAGCGGCCCGCCGATGAGTTGGGAGGAGCCGCCCCGCCGCGCGGATCTTTCATCAGAGCACGGCTGGCCGGACAGCGCCTGGCGAGAACGGAGCTCGCGGTCCTGCCGCCGTTCGCCCGGGTGCTTCTCCGTCGCGGGTTCGGACACGCTGACTCAGGGCGCTCCGCTGGGATGCGGAGCACGCAACACCAAGGAAGCAGCACGATGAGCGATCCGCAGCGGCCGCGCTACCACTTTCTGCCGCCATCGGACTGGATGAACGACCCCAACGGGCTCATTCAGTGGGCCGGGCGTTACCACCTGTTCTACCAGTTCTCGCCGGGAATGTTCTCAGGACTTCCCAACCAGGGCGCGACCTTGCCCGGCGCGCATTGGGGGCACGCGGTCAGCGACGATCTGGTGCACTGGGAGCACCTGCCCATTGCGCTGGCGCCGACCCCCGGCGGAGCGGATCCGACCGGGTGCTATTCCGGCTGCGCCGTGGACCACGCTGGCGTGCCGACGCTGATCTACACAGGCGTGATGCCGCAGAAGGCCTGCATCGCCACCAGCGCTGACGACCTGACCACTTGGACGAAGCACCCCGCCAATCCGGTCATCCCGGCGCCGCCGGAGGGGCTGGAGGTGCCGGGCTGGCGTGACCACTGCGTGTGGCGGGACGACGATGGCTGGTACCAGGTGATCGGCTGCGGCGTTCGAGGCGTCGGCGGCGCCCTGCCCCTATATCGCTCGCCGGACCTGGTGCACTGGGACTACCTGGGGTTGATGTGTACGGGCGACGCCAACCTGACCGGCTCGATGTGGGAAGTCCCTGACTTCTTCCCGCTGGGCGACCAGCACGTGCTGATGGTGCATGCGCATCCGGAATGGTGGTTTCCGTACTTCGTCGGCTCGTATGTCGACCACCGGTACCACGGCGAATTCCGGGGCCGGGTGGACCTTGGCGCGCACTACGCGGCCCCGCAAACCCTGCTCGATTCACAGGGCCGACGCCTCGCGTGGGGATGGATCCGTGAGGGGCGGACGCGCAAAGCCCAAGCTGCGGCCGGCTGGTCCGGCCTCATGTCGTTGCCGCGTGTGATGGGCCTCGACTCGAACGGACGGCTCACCTCCGAGCCGGCGCCCGAAGTGCGCGCGCTGCGACGTGCGCATCACACGTTTGGCGCCATCGCGCTGGCGCACGATTCGACTCACGAGATCCAGGGCGTGGCTGCTGCCCAGCTCGAGATCGTGGCCGAGTTTACGCCGGCGCCAAACGGCACGGTTGGACTCGCGGTGCGCCGCTCGCCGGACGGCGCGGAGGAGACGCGGATCGAATACAACTTCGCGGACGACCGGCTCACGATCGACTGCGAGCAGTCATCCCTGGATCTGTCGACCGATCGCCCAAACAGCGGCGGGCCGCTGCACCGGCCGCCGGACACGCCGCTGCGCCTGCACGTATTCCTGGACGCTTCGGTCGTCGAGGTATTTGCGCACGGACGGGCGGCGACCAGTCGCATCTACCCCACGCGGTCCGACAGCCTGGGCCTGGCCGTCTTCAGCAGCAAAGCACGACCGAGCGCGACCTTCGACGTCATTGGCCAGCCAGGCCTGACCTCGCTGGACGTCTGGGAACTCAATGCCATCTGGGATGGAACGGAGAGTGTCCCGGGACACGCCTAGGGAGTCAGCGGGCACGGCAACGCCACGTAATGCGTGGTGTCGAAAGCCAGGAGGATCGGAGGGCCATCTGGCTATCCGGCGCGCCGGTGGCCGTCGCTATCGACGCTATGGACCCGGCGCAAGGGGCGTTGGGGTCCGACGGCGGCGGTTTACCGATCTAGGCCGTCCAATGGTCGAAGGGGTTCTTACCGTCTGGCAACGGCGGGGACACTCGCGCACCTTGCATATGTGACGCGTGGGCCAGCATGGCCATTTCCAAGTGGCGCTTCGCGTCGGGAAGTTGCACCAACTCCCATTCCGGCCCCTTACCCTCGAGCATGTCCATCATGGACCTGGCCATGCGCCGATGCGCGTTCACCCATTTATGCTGATCCGGCGGCGGCTCTGAGGGGATGACCTCCCAGCGGTCGTCGCCGATGAGTCCAGGATTCGCCAGCGGATGAAAGAAGATGTCCGGTCCTCTCCCCATCGGCCCTGGCAGCGACAGCGTGCCCGCAGTGCCGTGGATGTCGATGCGATACGGGGTCTCGATGCCGTCGCCCCGGTACGATTCGTATTCCGCCGCGAAGCCTCCCTCGAAACAGTAGTAGGCCTTAATCCCATTACCGGCGACGAGCCCTACGCCAGTCCATCCGGGCTTGAGGTCGGCGGGCTCGCAGGTGCGGCCGTCCTGGGTCAGATGAGCGTGACACCACAGCGGGGCACCAAAGAGCTGCCACAGGAAATCGAAGAAGTGGGGATACAGGTCAAGGAACAGCGGATCGCCTCCGTGCTCGCCCCCCTTGCCATAGATCCGTGCGAGCCTCGGCTCGCCGATCTTGCCGGACCTGATGAGGTCGATTGCCACGCGCTGGATCGGCGGATGGCCCCGCCACGGGTGGGCTACCACGCACAGCACCGAGGACCGGTCGCAAGCTGCCATCATCGCATCAACATCCTCCGGTGCGGCAGCTACCGGTTTCTCCAGGTAGATATTGGCTCTCGCCTCGGCCGCCGTTACAACGAGCTCGCGGTGGTCGCCGACTTCTGACGAAGCCAGCACGGCGATGTCGAGCTTTTCCCTATCCAACATCTCGCGGTAGTCCGCGTACGCCGTGGCGGCGCCGGTGCGGGCGGCGGCTTCCGCTCGCCCTTCGTCATCTGGGTCGGCCAGGGCCACGATCTCGGCACCCTCGACGCCCACGAAGGCCATGTCCAGGCTGTGGCCGTAGTTACCCCGGCCGGTATGTCCGATGATCCCGATCCTGAAGCTCATGCCTAGTCAGTCCCTACTGGCTGAGCCGCGTGGCGTTGACGCCGCCACGGTCGCCGTCCTGTTTTCGCCACGCCACGCCGCGCCGATTGCGACGATAAAATACTGCTGGACCGGTAACCCGTTCGAGCTGAGCGGTCAAACCGGCAAACGGACGACTCATGACGCAGGGCAATCAAGAGGTGTTTCGCCTCGGACTGATTGGATGCGGCGGGATCAGCTACCGTCATGGTCGCGCCGGCGTTGCGTCGGACAAGGCACGAATCGCGGCGTGCTGTGATATCCGCGAAGCTGTGGCTAAGGAATGGTCCGCAGAGTACGGGTGCGAGGCTTTCTACACGGACTTCGAGGAAATGATCCGTGTGCACGATCTGGACGGCGTGGCATTGGTGACGTGGCCCAGTCAACACCGGGAGCAGATTGAGCGCTGTCTGAACGCCGGCGCACGCAACATTCTGTGCGAGAAGGCCCTGACCGTCACCGGGCAGGACGCCCTGGAGATTGCCGAGTTAGTCGAATCGGCAGGCGCGGTTCTCATGGAAGGGTTTATGTACCGGCACCACCCGCTTATGGCCAAGCTCGAGCGACTGGTTGGCGCGGGCAAGATCGGCCGTGTGGACTCGGTGAACGCCACGTTCAGCAACTTCGATCCCGAGGAGGATGATCCAACAGACCCGAATCGAAATTGGTCGCATGACACAGAGCGTGCCGGCGGGACCCCATGGAATACCCTTTGCTATGCGGTCAACGCCGCGAATCATTTCGCATCGGTCGCGGCAGGGGGTCGGTGGACCGGGCTTGGTGTCTACGGCAGCAGCGAAGGAATTCCTGCCGACGGCGGTCTGATGGCGGCTCGACCGCTGCGCGTCTTCTGCAGCGGAAAATTGAGCGAGAAGTACGGCACGATCTTCCGTCAATTTGGATTGATCGAATACGACAGTGGCTGTATTGGCATCGTAGAAAGCAGCAGACAGGCGTACACAAGCGAGGCTTTGAGCATTACTGGCAGCGAGGGAAGGTTGCACGTGAAGAGGGCTTGGCGACCGTACGAAGATACGGTTATCGAGCACCAGTACGGCAGGCGACTGTACGACCGATATGAGGTTCCGTCGGCCGACATTTTCCGCCTGCAGATGGAGAATTTTGTCGACGTGGCGCGCGGAGTCTCGCAGCCCGTCGTCCCACTGACGCAGTCCGTGGGCAACATGTACACCCTGGAGGCCCTGACCACGAGTGTGCTCGAACATCGGCCAGTTGACGTCGAACTCCCGGCCACGCTCGTCGCGTCAGCCTAGCGGTGTCGATCCGGCTTAGCGCCGCCAACGTGGAAGCCGCACGTGGGGCGATATCAGGCCTTCCGGGGTCCGATCTCTAGACACGAAGGCGACGGAGCGGTCCAGAGCTGCGGTTGGGCTTCGACTCGAACAGACGACTGACCTCCGAGCCGGCACCCGAGATGCGCGTGGGGCGTCGGGCCCTAGCCCTGATGCCTGATTGGCGATTCCATGCCTCGCGGCTTGAAATCGAACTTGTCGCTCTCGGCACAGGCCGCAACGGTGGACGCGGCCGTGACGCTTAGGATCAGCACGGCGACCGCGAGCAGACGGCGGCGGCCAAGTCTGCGATCACGAATTTTCTGCATTGATGTGTCCCCTGCGCATCACGCGTCTCAAGTGCCCCGCCGATCGCTGCGAGGAGCCTGCGCCGCCCCAAGCGCCCGATTCTAGCCCAGTCCGGTTTCCTCATATAACTATCAAGGCCCGAACAGCTCGATCCCGAAAGCGAAGTTTGGGCCGAGTGGCCGCCGCTGCGGCGGCCACGTCACATACCAGGCTGGGTATCGGGCTCTAGCCGCCCTGGCTGACTGGCGTCCTCGTGCCACGCGGCTTGAAATCGAACTCGTCGCTATCGGCGCAGGCCCCAACGGTGGACGCCACCGCGACTCCCAGGATCAGAACAGAAACCGCGACCAGACGGCGACGGCCAAGCTTGCGATCAAGTCTTCCCCGCATCGATGCGTCCCCTGCGCATGGCGAGCGGCGGGTGGTCCCCACGATTGCTCCTACGGACCATCGCCGCCCCAGGCGCCCGAGTCTAGCCCAGACAGTTCTCCCAGGCATTAGGCCAGGGGCTATCTGCGAACACGTCCGAGATCCGCGACCAGGCTTAGTTCCCGCGGACATCGTTGATGGATCCGCGCGTGAAGGCGACCATGGCCCGCGTGCGACCGGTTTCACGAGTCAGCGTGCCAGCCGGGTCGGGTCGTACGCAGCAGGAGCCGCTAGTGCAACGGAACGCGGACAGCAAAACAGGCGGAGCCTGCGCACCGCTGCGCCTTTCCGACCTTGTCCGCGATCTGATCAGCCTTGGCGTCCGCCTCGGCGACCTCCTCATGGTCCACAGCTCCCTCCGCAGCATCGGCTTCGTGGATGGCGGGCCAGAGACGGTGGTCGACGCCCTTCTACAAGCCATTGGGCCCCAGGGCACGCTGGTCGTCCCCACGTTCACCTACCCGACGGCCGGAGACCCCGAATTCTTATTTGATCCGATCCACACCCCCTCGCAGATGGGCGCGATCTCCGAGGCGGCCCGACGGCGACCCGAAGCCCACCGCAGCATCCACCTCGCCCACAGCATCGCCGCCATCGGCCCGCTGGCCGAAACCATCACGACCTCCGGCGGCGCCTCGGGCTGGGACGCCCACAGCCCCATGGGCCAGGTCTTCAACCGCAACGGCCGCTACCTGCTCCTCGGCGTCCCCTACCAGAACCTCACCGCCATGCACCTGTGCGAAGTGTGGCTCGGACTGCCCTATCGAAAGCCCCGCAGCTCGGAAGGCCGCATGCGTCAGCCCGACGGCTCCACCACGCCCCTCGTCAGCATCGGCACCCCGCCGCTGCCCGGGAACCCCGGCAGCGACTACAACCGCCTCGGCCAGCGCATGGAAGACGCCGGCCTCGTCAAACTCGGCCCCGTAGGCAACGCCATCGCCCGCCTCCTCAACGCCCACGACTTCCGCACGGCGGCCCGCGACCTCACCCGGCAGGACCCAAACGGCTTCCTCCAGCAGGGCGCCGCCGTCACCCAACTCACCCACGGCCACACAATCGAATCGGAGAAGGGCGAACACTGCGTCGTTGACCCTGCCCGCATGTATCGCGCCTCGTGAGGCGAGCCGCCACAGATTCAGGCTGCACGACTGGCATTGGAACGCTGCGGGCAATCAGCGCCAGTCCGCTTCGCCAACACGCGTCAAACTGATACGACACAAGGAGGCTGAGTGTCCAGCATGAGATTGGATCGACCGAACTCAGGTCAAAGACCAAGGCGGTCGACTCAAGTCAATTTAGACGTCGTCGTACCTTACTGCCTCGTCTATCTCAAGAGTCGTGGAAAAGTCCTTCTCATCAAGAAATCTGAGGGCCGCTCTCATGCGGGCGAGTGGATCGGTCTTGGCGGCAAATTCGAGCCGGGGGAGGATCCATTGTCAGCCGCAGTACGAGAATTTAGGGAAGAGTCCGGATTGACCATTGCGGATCCTCAACTGAGAGGGACTTTCATCTGGATCGATGAAGTTCACTGCGGGATTGTTCACTTAGTCACGGCGTCCAGGTGGACTGGAGCGCTGACCGACTCCGAGGAGGGTGAGCTTGGTTGGCACCGCCTTGAAAATCTCAGAACGCTCGGGGGTCTAGCTGATCATCAGCTGCTGTTTCTCGATACAGTGCTGCTAGACGGCGACCGTTTTTACTCTGGAGCCGCCGTCGTTCGGAACAACAAGATGGTCGAGTATGCGGACAACCAAGGACCATAACGTAGCTCGCGAATCGCAATCTGGGGGGAGAAAGGCGACGGCGGGGTCAACCCACGCTCGCTATTGGCAGCAACCTCCGTCGCAGGTTTCGTGACGACGTGGACGTTCCCGCGAGCGACGAACGCTCGGTATTTCGTGCCATTTGGGTCCTGCAAAGTGCTGCGATTGCATTGGCCAAAGTCGCGACTTTGGCTCAGGTCGCCTCAGTTGCGAGCGTGCTTACGCCCCTGGTGATGTTTGCAAAACGCCCCGCGTACTCGAATGTGCAGCCGCGTCTTAATCCCTCTCCTGGGGGAGAGGGTTGGGGTGAGGGGTCTTCCGCGCAACCAACCTCGGGTTACTCAAAGGTCCCCCCGGTAGTACACCGCCACCTTCCGCAACGCCCGCACGATGTCCTCAATATCCCCATCGCTCAGATTCGGCCACATGTTGAACCCAACCGTCCGACCCATCAGCGCTTCCCCCTTCGGACACGCGCCCGGTCCGTACTTCACCGCCGGCTCCCGCCCATGGTCGAAGGGGAAACGACTGCGCCCGTAGCAATCGGGACCGGCCAGGAACGGATCGTCATACAGCGGCCCGCCCCCGCCCATGCGCGGCAGCCCGGTCGATGGGTGCCGCGCATCCACGCTGTTCTCAGCCTTGATCAGCAGCACGCCCTCGTGGCGCACCGCGTCCGCAAACACGTCGGCCGAGCAACCCAGGCGATCCGTGTCCAGGCTGAACCCCAGGATCCAGTACGAATGCCGGTCGCCCGGCCGCACCGCCTGCGGGGTCAGCTCGTCGATATCGGCCAGGCCCTCGATGATCCGCCCGGCCGCCCGGATCTTGCTGGCGATATACCCGTCCACCTTCTCCAGCTGCGCCAGCAGCACCGCCGCCGTCAGGTCGTTGATGATGTAGTGCGGCGCCATAAAGTAATGACCGTACGGACGCTCCGCATAGGGCCCGCCCGCGCGCGGCAGCGCCACGTCGTGAAACAGCACCGCCCGCTCCCACAGCTCCGTGTCATTCGTCAGCACCGCGCCCCCTGTGCCGCCCGAAAGGTGCTTACCCCCGAAGCTGTAACCCGCAATGTCGCCAATACTTCCGACCACCTGCCCTTGATGCTCCGCGAAGTGCGCCTGCGCGCAGTCCTCGATCAGCGCCAGATCGTGCCGTCGCGCGATGTCTCGCAGCGCCCGCATGTCGCACGGATTGCCCAGGTAATGCACCGCGATGATGGCCCGCGTACGCGGCGTGATCTTGGCCTCCACGTCCGCCGGATCCAGCGTGTACGTCTCGTCGATATCGGCAAACACCGGCACGCAGTTCTGCATCAGCGCGCCCATGATCGTCCCGCCGGCCGTCCACGGCGTCACGATCACTTCGTCCCCCGGCTCCGGATTGATCGCCCCGATACACACGTGCATCGCCGCCGTCCCCGACGTCACCGCAATCGCGTGCTTCACCCCGTGACGCGCCGCAAACGCCCGCTCGAACGCCTCGACCCTCGGCCCCTTGCCCACGTGCCCCGACCGCACCACCTCCGTCAACGCCGCAATATCGTCATCCCCAAAGTCATGCCCCGGCCCAAACGGCTCCGTACGCACCGGCGCCCCACCATGCATCGCCAGCCGCTCCCTCATCACCCGCCTCCTGCACCACCCACCCGCTGCCCGCCGCTCATCCTATGCCCCGCTCCTCAGGCGATCCCTCAATGGAGCCCCTTGCAAATCCCCCCGCTCCCCAAATGCGCCGCCGCCCTTCCTCCCTGTTCCCCGTCTTCCATCACTCTTCACGATCCTCCCCTCACCTCTCGCCTTCGGCTGAGAGTCTTCCGGTCGAGGTCTCCCCGCTAGCACGGACTCAATTCGACTTTAGGGGACGCCGCTCTTCACCCTCTCCAAGGGGAGAGGCAGATTCCGGCGTCTTCGACGGAAATCGGTGAGGGGTCTTCCGGGCAACCAACCCCGGGGTTACGCAGAGGTTTCCTCTTGAAAAGGACTGGGGTGAGCGTCTTCCGGCCACGCCACGTCCCACACCCCAGCGCCCTCGTGCATCCCACCCGCGGGGAGCCCGTTCTTACCCTCGCCCTTGAGGATGTGCAGACCGGAGACCCCTACACCCGTTCGGACACATGGTTTACACATCCAGCGCTGAGGTGGAGGGCCGGGATGTGCCATCGACGGATGAGCGATCTCCAGCCCTGATCCGCAATCCGAAGCCTGAGCGTGCGAAGCCGAACAGTTGACATGCAAGCACGCGCTTGCATATCGTAAGCCCTGACATGCAAGCCAACACTTGCCTTAGGCTAGTCGTGTGGACGTCTATCGCGCGATCGCTGACCCAACCCGCCGGGCCATCCTGGATGAGCTCGTCGATCGGTCAGGTCAATCGCTCTTCGAACTCTGCGCGCGCCTGACCATGAAGCACGGCATCAACTCCTCGCGCCAGGCCATCGCCCAACACCTGGGCGTCCTGGAGGCCGCCGGGCTGATTCGCACCAGGCGCGTGGGCAGGTCCAAGCTCCATTGGTATCAGGGCGACCCGCTCAAGGCCATCGCCGAGCGTTGGCCGATCCCAACAGATGAAAGGGACATGTGAACGATGAGAATTCACCTCGCCGGCGTCTTCGTGGACGACCAACAGAAGGCGCTCCGCTTTTACACGGAAACGCTTGGCTTCCAGCTCAAGCACAACATCCCCCTGGGCGAGTTCGCCTGGATCACCGTGGTATCCCCCGAAGACCCGGAGGGAACCGAGTTTCTGCTTGAGCCGGATAACCATCCCGCGGTCCGTCCGTTCGTAGACG
>JAPPLN010000006.1 GCA_028874175.1 Chloroflexota bacterium | reverse complement strand
GGACTTCGACGACTACCTCATGCAGTCCTACGAGCTCCGCGAAAAGCTCGTCGCCGACAAATACCGCCCCCGCTACCACTTCGTCCCGCCCGAAGGCCGCTGGAACGACATCAACGGCGCCATCTACTGGAACGGCCGCTACCACCTCGGCTACCTCCAGAAGATCCCCAACGCCGGCAGCCGGGTCGACTTCTCCAGCTGGCAGCACATCAGCAGCCGCGATCTCCTCCACTGGCGCTATCACCGGGCCTCCCTGCGCGAGCCATTCGAGGGCGCCAGGGGCGACTACTTCAACAGCGGCGACGTCATGGAAGGCATGCCCGTCCCCACCATCATCACCAACATGCCCCGCCACGGCATCTGCATCTACCAGTCCCACGACCCCGACCTCGACCGCTGGGTCCCCCTGCCCCAGAACCCCGTCATCCCGCTCGACCCGGCCCCCGAAGGCTGGCCAACCAGGTCCAACAGCAGCCTTCCCGAATGCGTCATCTTCGACCCCAGCGGCTGGAAGGAAGGCGACACCTACTACGCCCTCATCGGCAACAAGAACCACCGTCCCGGGTACCAGGGCGACTCAACCAGCCTCTTCAAGTCAGACAACCTGGTGGACTGGCAATACCTCGGCCCCTTCTACAAGTCAGACCGCCAGTGGACCGACGAAATCGAGGACTGCGCCTGCTCCAACTTCTTCCCCTTCGGCGACAAGCACATGCTCCTCATGCACACCCACCAGCCCTACGGCCGCGCCCAGTACTACATCGGCCGCTACGAAAACGAGCAGTTTCACCCCAAGGTCTTCGGCCAACTTAGCCAGCTCGGCAGCCTGCTCGCCGGCCCCGAAACCCTCATCGACGACAAGGGCCGCCGCCTCTTCTGGGGCTGGATCCGCGAAGCCCGCCGCGACTGGGTCGCCACCGGCTGGAGCGGCGTCATGTCCCTCCCCTGGCACCTCACCCCCGCTCCCGACAACACCCTCCGCATCGATCCCGTCGCCGAACTCCGCAGCCTCCGCTACGACGAACGCCGCCATCCCAAACTCACCCTTGCACCGGGCGAGGAGCGCACCATCCACGGTTTCGAATCCGACTGCATGGAGTTCCAACTCACCATTCACCCCAACCAGGCAACCCGCTTCGGGCTCAAGCTCCTCTGCTCACCCGACGGCCAGGAAGAAACCGTCGTCACCTACGACGCCTGCCGCCAGCACGTCATCGTCGACTTCGACCGCGCCAGCCTCGACCCAAACCTCACCTACGGCCGCAATCCCCGCGACACCACCACCGCCACCCGCCGGCAAGTCGTCCCCTTCGCCCTCCAACCCAACGAAGCCCTCCACATCAACTGCTTCGTCGACCGCTCCGTCATCGAACTCTTCATCAACTCCCGCATCTGCATCACCCAGCGCGTCTACCCCACCCTGCCTGACAGCCTGGAGACCAGGCTCTTCACCGAGGATCACCCCATCACCGTCCAAAACCTCACCAAATGGCAGATGGACGCCACAAACTCGTGGTGAATCCGGCAGGACGCTTCCACAATCTCTCGTACGGGCGATGTCTATGACTCACCAGTCGTCCTGTCCCTCTACGCAACGGAGGTAACACCGTATGCGCGCAGGTAAGAACGTCGGATTAGGCATCGCCCTCGGAGCCGGAGCAGGCACGGGCATAGGCGCGGCCCTCGGCAACATCGGTGTCGGCGTGGCCATAGGAGTCGCCGTCGGCATAGCGCTCGCCGCCGCGTGGGGCCGCCGCCCCGGGCGCTAGCGTCACCACCGCCCCCCGTCAGCCCCTTTCAGTCATACCGGCGTCTTCAGCCGGAATCCAGCAGCAACCGCCCGGCCGGGCGCACCCTGCTTCCCTGTTAGTCGCCAGTTCCCCAGCCCAACCGTGTCACCATCATCACTCGCCGTTCGTCACCGCCTCCATCACGTCGTCAAACGACCTCCCCACATCCACCGCCTCAAAAAACACCAACCGATACCCATCCGGATCCACCACCACGATCTCCCGCGTATTCCACGCCCGCGTCACCGGCCCCTCATCCAACTCCACTCCGAGCCCCACCAGCTTCTCCGCCATCGCATCCACGCTCATATCACCCACCAGGAACGACAGCGAAACCCCTACCCCCTTCCGGTCCGCGGACTCCGCCCCATCTGGCACCAGCAACACATCCGCATACTTCCGCCACCGCAGATGAGCCACCACCGGGTCCCCATCCGCGCCCGGCAGCACAAACACCGTCCCAAACCCCACCACCTCCGAGTACCACCCCGCCGACGCCCCCACATCCCCAACCGCCAGCGTCGGAAACATCGGCATCGGGTAAATCTCAAAGTCCTGCTCCATCACCCCACCCCTCCCGTTACGTAATCCCGGCGACGCCGGCCTCTTCCGCTCGTGCGCCCCTGGTGCGCAAGGCCGAGTTTCAACCCTGCGGCACAGCCCAACTCGCATCCAAACCTATCGATCCGCGCCCAACGCTGAAACGACTCCTACGGCCGCTGGCTCCCAACCGCCTCCACATACAACGAATACAACGACTGGCTCCCCGTCATAAACAGCCGGTTCCGCTTGGTCCCGCCGAAGCACAGGTTCGCGCACGGTTCCGGCAGCACAATCCGGCCAATCAGATCACCCTCCGGCGTCAGGCAATGCACCCCGTCCGTTCCCGGTCCGGCCCAGCCCACGCTCGACCACACGTTCCCGTCGCAATCCGTCCGTATCCCGTCGGCAAATCCCGGCGACATATCCGCAAACACCTCGCCGCCCCGCAACGTCCGCCCATCAAGCACCTCAAAGACCCGGATATGCCCAGGACCATCGGGATCGTGCGAGTTCCCCGTATCCGTGATGTACAGCCGCGACTCGTCCGGCGAAAAGCACAACCCATTCGGCTTCACCAGGTCCTCGGCCACCACCGTCACCATGCCGGTATCCGGATCGAGCCGGTACACCCGCGTCGGCAGCTCCGCCTCGGCCTTCTCCCCTTCATACGCCATCACGATTCCATAGCCCGGGTCCGTAAACCACACCGCCCCGATGGAATCGACCACCACGTCGTTCGGACCGTTCAGCCGCTTGCCCTCGAACCGATCCAGCAAGACTGTCAGGCTCCCGTCGTGCTCCGTGCGCGTCACCCGCCGCGTCAGGTGCTCGCAGGTAATCAGCCGGCCCTGCAGGTCCCGCGCGTTGCCGTTGCTGTAGTTGGAGGGCTGACGAAACAGCGACACCTCGTCCGTCACCTCGCAGTACCGCAGCATCCGGTTGTTCGGAATATCGCTGAACACCAGCGATCTGGAATCGCCAAACCACACCGGCCCTTCCGCCCAGCGAGCCTCCGTATACAGCCGCTCCACCGCCGCATTCCCCAGCCGGTACGCCCCGAACCGCGGATCCAGCACCTCCACCGCCGGATCCGGATACCGAACAATCCCCTCGTCCCACCGCCGGCGCAACGTAGCCGTCCACCCACCGTCACTCATACTTTTCTGTCCCTGATCGGCTGCCACAGTGGAGGTGCCTCAAGATTTTGATCCTGATGACCATGCCAGTCAGTTTCGCACTCACGCCTCGAGGTCTGGATCTCATGCCGCTCCATCCGGCAGCCGAAGAGCTTCACGTCGAAGATGAAGGCGAGGTCCGTTCGCCCCATATCTCGCCACGTACCTGTAGAGCGACTGGCCAATTAACATCAGGGTCACCCATGGCAAATCAACAAGAAGGCAATACCATTGACTAGCTGGTACTAAGCGCCTTCGACAATGACCATGTTGATGTTGGCGGACCTTGAACGAAGCTCGTCGAGCGCGGTGTACTCGGGCGATTCCAGCCAGGCGTGAATCTGCTGAAGACTTTCGAATTCTAGAATCGCGAGACGCTTAGGGATCCAGTCGCCCAGCCTCACTTCAATCTCACCACCACGCACCACGAACTTGCCGCCGTGAGCCTCCACTGTGCCTGTCACGTCAGCAATAAACTGCCCGTAGAGACTCGCATCCGTTATCTCAACATCCGTGATTACATATGCCGGCATACATACGTCTCCTTTGGAGCGGAATGCCCCTCTTGAGCTCGTGACTCCGAAGTCGCAGCTTGCGGCCTGACAAGGCTCTACCTCGAACTCCACAGTCGGGCCTCACTGTGGCGGAATCCTATCACCAGTCAATTGTCAATACTGGGATAGATGTTGCCCGGTAGCGTTTCGCAGTTGAGCAAGCCAGGCGTTGCGAATTCGTCGGAAGGTTCCTGGGATGACCACGGAGGCCCCCGAGCTACTCCCGGCGATACTCGCGGGTTCTGCCTGGAGCTTGTTCGCTCCAACCGCCCGGCTTCAGGTCCAGCGCGAACCGCAACACCAGGACTCTCGGCGCCGTCGGGTTGAGCGGGCCGCACGGTCTTCAAACCCACGCCTCCAACAATGAGAGTGCGCCGCCTACCCTTGCTCCACCCCTGCCCTATCCGCCAGTTCGGCCAGGTCGGAGACCACCAGGTCCGGAACGGCATCCGTCCGCCGCGTACCTCCTCCTCGACCCGCACGATTCACCCACACACTCGCGATGCCCAGCCGGTTGGCCGGACCGATGTCGTGGAACAGGCTCTCGGCCACGTGCAGCCACGCGTCCGTCTCCACCCTCATCCGCGCCGCGGCCAGGTCGAAGGTGCGCCGGCTGGGCTTGTAGCTTCGGGCCTGCTCGGCGGTCACCACCGCGTCAAAGTCAACGCCCAACGCCTCGGCCGTCCCCGCAAACAGCGCGTCGTCCACGTTGGAGATCACTGCCAGCTTGTAGCGAGACTTCAACGCCTGCAGAGCCTCCCTGACCTCGGGAAAGACCGGCCAACCAGCCAGGCTGTCCGCCAGGCAGTCCAACTCCGGCTCGCTGCACCGGATCCCTAGCGCATTCCCCATCTCGGCCATCACCTGCCGCAGCACGCGGCGGTAGGTCAGATACGCATTCGAGCTCTGCACCCTGGGCTCGATCTCCGCGAACAGGTCCAGGATCTCGCCCCTCGACCTGCGCACCCCATGAGCCCTGAGCACCCCATCCACCGCCCCACAAATCCCCGACTCCCAATCCACCAGCGTCCCGTAACAATCAAAGCTCACCCACCCAAAACGCCCGAAGTCGAGCATCGCAGCCCTTTACGAAGCCTTGCCGAATCGAAGTGCGAAGTCAGAATCGATCGGCGACAATATTCAGTTCCACACCATGCTCAAGGTACGCCTTGGCTGCCGCGAGAACGAGAGCGAAGCCACCCGTCGAATCTACGACTCGTTCGACAACGTCGTCGGCCTCGCTATCGAAGCCGCTATTGACAACACTGACATACGTCCCATCGTCGCCGCGATCTTCGAACGTCCACTCGACACGCGATGGACTTTCCGTATCAACGTCCCATTCAATATAGATCCGGCGATTCTGCTCCAATGCCAACACGCGCACGTCGGTCGAAGCCTCGTAAAGGTCCCAATACCAGGTAACCGACGTGTCCGCGACCAGCGGTCCGGAAGTACGGTTGAACCAGAACTTCGTAATAACATCCGGATTCACGAAGGCGTCAAACACCTCGGCCACGGGTCGGCGAATCAGCAGCTCTACTTTCGCAACAATCTCGTCGTCCACGGACATTCGCTCGCAAACCCTCAGCCTCGCATCCGGCCACCTGCCAGATGCTTATGGCAGCGTACGATATACACTCTTGTGCTGCGCCCTACCACATATGTTGATGGACCAAAGCTGACTCGAACCCACGACTTCCCCAGTCCAGGTGCGGGCCTCTTCCCGGCCGCGCTTACAACCAACCCAAAATCTCCTCAAGCCCCATCGACTCCTCGATTCCTCTTCTCCGCTCTGACTTCTCTCCCCTCTTCCCTCTCACCATCCTCCGCAAGCCTCCGCAGCGAATCCCCAACCACTCGGAACGTCCGCCACTCCGGCAACATCTCCGCCCCCAAGTCCTCGTAGAACCGGTGCGCGTCCGTATTCCAGTCCAGCGCCACCCATTCAAACCGACCGCACCCCCGTTCCACCGCAATCGCCGCCACCCGTCGCAGCAACTGCGTGCCCAGCCCGCGACGCCGATGCTCCGGCGACACGTACAGATCGTGCAGATACATCCCCCGCCGCCCCAGAAACGTCGAATACGTGTGGAAATACACCGCAAACCCCGCCGCCTCGTCCCCAGCAAACGCCAGCAAAGCCTCCGCCGCCGGCCGCTCCCCAAACAACGACCCCCGCAACGACTCTTCCGTCGCCACCACCTCATGCGTCAGCCGCTCATACACCGCCAGGTCCCAGATCAACCCCATCAACCGCGGCACGTCCTCCTCGGTAGCAGCGCGAATCGTGAACCCGGGCGATTGAGCCACGCTTGTCATCGTCCTTGCGGGTCTTCGGAGCTTGTCGGCTTAGCCACGCCACGCCTGGCGGACCGATTGCCGGACCTCACGACGCAGAATCCACCAGGAAGTCTCGCAGAACGCGGGCGGTTGCCTCCGGCTGCTCGATCCACGGCTCATGCCCGGCCCCCGCGATTGTCGTGTGGCGGCTGGTCGGAATCAGCTGAGCGACCTGGGCTCGTCCCCATCGCGGCCGCGGATCGCCTTCGCCGTCCAAAACCAGCGTGGGCGCCCTGACCTGGGAGACCTTGGCGTCTAGCCCGCCCGCGTCCTCCATCCGCTTCATCTCCGCGCATAGCGCCTCGTTCTGCGAATAGTTGATCGGAAAGCGGTCATATCTGGAAACATCGCTGACCCGCTGAACGTCATAAAGCTCGGTCCGTCCGAGCAAGCTAGACGCCTCATTGTCGATCCGCTCAAGCTCCTCACCGCTCGCCGTCAACCGCTCCTCGTTGAGCAGCCGCAGGCGCTCGCGGTCGGCGGGAAGCAGCTTCGCTTCGCGGTTGCGTCGATACGCCTGGTGCCAGGCGGGATCGATGCCCGTACCCGACATATACACGAGGCGCGCGGTGCGCTCGGGGAATTCAATGGCATACAAGAGCGCGAGCGTCGCCCCCCACGAGTGACCGATGATCGTCCAGGCCTCGTACCCCCAATAGGCTCGAAGCGCATCGAGATCGTCGACAAACGTCGCGACGTCGTAGGGCCCAAGGTCCTGTGACCGGCCGCACCCCCGCTGGTCGTACCGGTGCACCGTCCCGACATCGTCGATCATCGCCGCAACGGGCTCCAGGTAGTCATAAATCCCCGGCCCTCCGTGACAGAGCACAACCGGCGGCCCGCCCCCCTGCGTCGCCGTCCACATGGAGGCCCCATTCGCAGATACGTGTTGTTCCGAAATGGACACGCGTCTCCCTTAGAACTCGTCGGAGCGCGGAAGCCCCGAAAACCTACGCACCGTTGTCTACGTTCCGTACCCGGCCATTCGCCAGGTCATGCAGGGCCGGTCCGGCTCGCCCAACGCGACTCCACCTTGGAACACATCCCCTCGACAATGAGGTCGATTCCCAGGGTTCCATCGATGATCAAGTCGGCGTCTGCCCGCATCCGCTCCTGGAAGTGTTCGTGGATCAGCCTGGCCCGAGCCTCATATCCAGCGAGCTCGGCTATCACATGCTGAAGAGGATCGTCCGCCAACTCTATGTCTCGCAGAATCCGACGCGCCATGGCAATGTCCAGCGGCGTGTCGATGAAGACCAATAGGTCGATCAACCATCCTGAATCGGATTGTGCTCGACCCAGCGGCGCGTCAGCCACAACGTAACGTGCGGGCCCCACGATGGTGCCGCTAATCGGATAGGAGATGCTGCGGCCAGCTTTCAGTGACTCTAAGTGACGAGCAAAGAGCGGAGTGCCGTAGGCATCGTAGTCGGCACCGTCGGCGAACCAGCGGTGAAGGTCTGCGGGATAGACGTTCGTTTCTTCGTAATCGTCAAAGTGGATCACAACAGCGTCGCCAAGAACCTCTGCCAGACGCCGGGCTGCCGCCGTCTTCCCGCCCCCGCCGACAGCGGTGATGCCCACAACCCTAACGTCACTCATTGCTTCAGGCCACCAACCTCAAACCTGAACATCAAATTCTGAAGACATGAGCGGCGCAGCCATGACGTACCCCGGCAGTCATGTCCAAAGTAGTAGACGGAATGGGACTCCAATCCACAAACTTCCTCACGTCGTAGGGCCCAATGTCGTCTGACCGGCCGCATCCCCGCTGGTCGTATCGGTGCACCGTCACGACATCGTCGATCATCGCCGCAACGGGCCCCAGGTAGTCAAAAATCCTCGGCCCGCCGTGACACAGCACAACCGGCGAACCGCACCCTTGAGTCGCTGTCCAAATGGAAACCCCAATCGCACATACGTGTCGTTCATGAGTGGATATATGTCCCCCTAAAGAATCGCCAGTAACCTCAAACTGCCAGGTACGTATCCGCCCCTAGGGCCATCAGGATCAGGAGCATCGGATGGACCATGAGAAACTCTTCGGGGTGGCAGGAGGGAGGGTAAGAGTAAAGTGTGAATGCGGCTTAGATGCGTATGACATCATGGGGCAGGGGAGCGTCTGATTTGCATCGATGAATATCTCCAGGTCCCAGACAGGGAGTTTGAACGTCACCCAATGGTTCTCCGGACCGCCCAGGTCGGATTCGATATGACGCCGGCGTTATTCGGGAATACCAGGCGCTATTATCCTAGGGTCAGGTCACGTAGGGTGACCATACCGATGGGGTTGCGATCGTGGTCCACGACGACCGCTCTGGAAACTTCAAAGCGCACCAGCAGGCGCACGGCGTATCGCGCCAACATGTCTGGCGACACCGTCCAGACGGGCTTGGACATGATCTCGTAGACATTGACCCGGTCCGGCGATCGATTGGGGGCGATCACCAGGCGGGCTATGTCGGAAACGAGGACCAATCCGATCTCGTCATTCTCGTCACGCCTGTTAACGACCAGCGATTTGACGTTGTGCCGGCGCATCAGAGATATCGCCTCGGATACGACGGCAAGGCCGTTAATACTGACTATCTCGGTGACCATTACATCGCGGACTTGGAGTTCTGGTTTCGTGCTCATATTTCTGGGGTCAGTTCCTCGTAAATGGTGGGTAACTGGGTAATCATGCCAACAGCGTCTTCTACGTCAATCTGGAAGGCGATGCCTGTCCCGTGCTCCGAGTCGAAGTGCGCCGCGGCGCTGATTCGCTCCAGTATGTCCCGCGCGCGGGGCTCAACGACCAGAAACATGACGATGTCTCGGATAGTTTCCAGTTCCAGTCCCAGGAAGGTCTTTTCCGGTATCAGGCCCTCGCCTCTTGCGCTGGTTACGATGGTTGCTCCGGTAGCGCCAGCGTCTCGCGCTGCGTCTACCACAATATCGGTTTTATCATCGCTCACAAGTGCAACTATCAGCTTGAGTCTCACGCTTGGATTCTTCCTCCGTCTTCGCGCGGCTGCCTATAGCGCCAGCGCTTCCACCAGGACGCGACAATCGCGTATCCCAGCACTGTCATTATAGGAAATACGCTGGCAAAAGCAATGAGTCCGAATCCGTCAATCAGTGGACTCCGGCCTGGTATGCCGGCCGCTAGTCCGAGTCCGAGTGCCGCGACAACGGGGACGGTAACCGTCGAGGTGGTAACCCCGCCTGAGTCATAGGCCAGCGGCACTATAGTCCGCACCGAGCGGAAGGTGAGCACGATCACTATCACGTAGGCGGCCATGATGTACCAGGGTAACGGCGTTCCGGTGACGATGCGGAAGCATCCCAGGGCTACACCGACCGCCACGCCGACTGCCACGGCGATTCTCAATCCCCACGCGCGGACGGCGCCCCCGGAAACCGTCTCGGCTTTGAGCGCCACGGCAATCAGTGAGGGTTCGGCCACGGTGGTCGCGAAGCCGATGGCCGCGGCAAACGCATACACGAGCCGGTAGTCTCGCCAGTCCGGGGCGCCTTCGGTCGGGGGGACTCCCACGGTATCGGGCGAGGTCAACTGCCTGGCCATAGTCTCTCCGATGGGAAACAGCGCTTGTTCCAGGCCGACCAGAAACAGCGCTAGGCCGGACAGGACGTAGATAAACCCCACGATCAACTTTCGCAGATTGGGGGGGCGGCGGCGCAGGACGGCGAACTGGAAGAGCACCAGAACCCCGGCGATGGGCGCCACGTCCAATACGGTTGAGCTCAGGGAATTAAGGAAGGCGTGAAGCAGCAACTCCACCGTCAGACCACCATCCCGAAGCCCATTACGCAGATCATCGGTGTCAGGCTGGCGAAGGCGATAAGACCAAAGCCGTCAACCATTGGGCTGCGTCCGCGAATAGACGATGCCAGGCCGACGCCCAGCGCGGTCACCAGCGGCACGGTGATAGTGCTGGTAGTCACCCCTCCCGAGTCGTAGGCAATGCCCACGATTTCAGGGGGGGCAAAAACGGTCATGATGGTCACCATCACGTAGCCCCCAATGATCAGGTAATGGATGGGCCATCCCTTCAAGATTCGGAACACGCCTAACACTATGGCTGCCCCGACGGAGAAGGCCACCACCATGCGCAAGCTCAGGGCATAGGAGTCCCGTGCGCTGTCGTTGTCCTGAATTACGCCGGCTTCGGAGGCGACTGATGCGGCCTCGCCCGCCACAGCGATGAGTGCCGGCTCGGCGATGGTGGTGCCGAATCCCAGGCAAAAGGCAAACGCCAGCAGGGCGATCACGCTTCCCTTGCGCGCGAATCCCTGGGCCAACGCCTCGCCAATCGGAAAGAGGCCGCTTTCCAGCCCCTGAATGAAGAGAGCCAACCCGACAACCACGCAGGCCAGCCCCGTGATCACGTTCCAGAGATTGGGAAACGGTTGCCGGATCACCACGATCTGGAAGAAGGCGATGACCAGTACGATGGGAGCGAGGTCCCGCATCGAGCCGGCAAGGCGATGGAAGATCGCAGTTAACAGGTAGGCGGACTCCTTCATCCCGTTCCTGTGGATCAGCGGGATTATACCAAGTAGGCTGGAACGCGTCACCAATGTACTGCGACAGGTGACGATACGTACTGCTTGTTCTCTGGCGTTTGAATCAAAATTGACGGTGTTCTAAGTCTCGATTAGCGAGATCGTCTTGTACGCTACAGCGCAAGAGTTTAAGTTCCCGCATCCCAGGTATTAACTGATGGCCTGAATGGAACCCATTCCCACGACCTCCCCGATCCGAGCACCGTGCTCATTTATCCGAACCATCGGCCCATAAGGCGTCCACTACGGAGTTCCCGGAAACCACGACCCTGCGTTGCAAGGCTCAATCGCCTCCCGTATCACCACCAAAATCTCCACCTCCGTCTCCACAACGGCCACGCGACCCGGTAGGTCGGGCATCTGCGCCCCAACAGCTCGTCGATCCTCCCTCTATGACGACGGCGCATTGACAGGTTTGATCTGCTGACCCACGCACGGCCGGGCGCACGACAGCTTCGAACGCAGCGTTCAGGCTGCCTCTGATCACCCGGTGCTCGACAGGGACTTGTCCCCGCCAGACGTCCCGCTCGTAGATCTCGCTACCCAGCCGGGCCCTATCGTGGCGGCGCCCGATTCTCTTTATTGACGGCGCCCACCCGATTGCCTACAGGGCAGCCGCCGGTCATCCTGTGTGGGCAGAATGCTCACACGTCCTGGATTTGGGGACATGCTCGAGACAGGAAGCGCGGCGCCAGACTTCACCATCCCCCTGCTCGCCGGCGGGGAGTTCACGCTTTCCGACCTCCGGGGATCCAGGGTTGTGCTCTTTTTCTTCCCGGGGGCCTTAACCCCGGGCTGAATGGCCGAGAACGTGGGATTTGGAAAATCCCAGCGG
>JAPPLN010000087.1 GCA_028874175.1 Chloroflexota bacterium | reverse complement strand
TGTCGGTACCCAGCGGATGATCCAGGCTGGGCGGCAAGTCCTTGGAGAAGGCGGTAGTTCGGGTGGCGTCCTGGTCGATGATGAAGGGCGCCAGCAATCCGAAGATCACGATGACAGAGATGATCGTCAGCCCGGCGACTAGGGTCGGATTGCGGCGGCCGTAGGACACCCACTCGCGACGTCGGCTCCAGGTCTCGGGCGAGCGGGTTTCGGTCGTTACGGGAGCGGCGCTAACGGCGGACATAGACGATCCGGCGGTCCACGAACGGGTAGATTAGGTCCAGGACCAGCATGGCCAGCGCAACCGAGAGCACGAGCACGAAGACGATCCCTTGAATCAGAAAGTAGTCGGTGTTGCGGATGGCGAACCAGAGAATCCAGCCCATGCCGGGATAGTCGAAGATCACCTCAACCAGCACGGCACCGGCGATGATGCCGCCGAAGGTGAGGGCCAGGCCGGTGACCTGCGGCAGCATGGCGTTGCGCATGGCGTAGCGCAGGAAGATTCGCATGGGTGACAGGCCCTTGGCCTCGGCCATGATCATGTAATCCTCGCCCATGTTGGTCACCATCATGCCCCGCATCCCCAGCATCCAGAATCCAGTGACCGAAAGAACGATCGACAGCGCGGGCAGAATGCTGTGGTAAAAGACGTCAAACGCGAAGTCCGGGGCAAGCTCAATCTTGGCGCCCGTGCTATAGGCGCTGCCTAACGGGAATAATTTCAGACTGAACGCAAACGTAAAGATGAGAATCAATCCCAACAAATAGTACGGAATGGCCGAAAGCGGCATCAGAATAGGTACAAGCCACTTCACCCACCGTGACGATCCCGGCCAGCCCAGCAACGCCCCCAGCAGGTTTCCGACCACGAACGCAATGATGGTGGAGGCCGTGAGCAGCCCGATCGTCCAGGGCAGCCGTTGGGCGATGAGACGTCCGATATCAGCCGGGAAATACGTGATTGAGGGACCGAAGTCGAAGCGCGCCACGTTCCACAGGTACGAGAAGTACTGCTGAATCATGGGCCGGTCGAGACCCAGTCGCTTCTTGTACGCGGCTACGACCTCGTCCATGCCTGAGGTGCGAATGCCCAGGGTCTCGAGCTGCGCGAACTGGGCCTGGATGGGGTCGCCGCGGGCCATACGAGGGATGACGAAGTTGATCGAGGCCGCGACCCAGACGACCAGCAAGAACATGCCGACCCGTCGAAGCAGGTAGCCAAGCGACACGCGCGAAATCTCCTGAGCTGTGCCCAGTCAGCCTGGTGAAACGTTGCGTGATGCTCCGCGACAAACCTGCCCGCACCGGTTTGCGAGCGAGCAAGGCAACGGCGAAGCCTCATTGAGTATAGGGAGAGCGCGCGCGGACGGTCCATCCCGCCGCCCGGGCGCGCAGATATGGCGTGGTCAGGAGGCTTAGGCAATTCGAACGCGAAGAACTTGACGCCGGCAAGCCAGCCGCAGAATATGCTCGAATACGCGAGCGGCGTGCTATCGGAGCGTGTCGCCAGGGGAGGAATTGCGTATGAGTTCTCTTAATGGACTGAGCCGACGGAGGCTGCTACAGCTCCTCGGCGGCGGCGCGGCGGCCGGCACGGCCGTGCTGATTGCCGCCTGCGGCGAAGACGAGGAACCGGCGCCGACGCCAACGCCGGCGGCGACGGCCATGGCGGAGGCCACGCCGGAGCCGACGCCCGAGCCAACGCCGGAGGCTACGAAGGCCCCAACGCCGGCGGCGACCGCGGCCCCCGCAGCGACTCGCGCGCCCACCCCGGCCGCAACGCCTGAACCAACCCCCGAGGCCATGAAGGAAATGATGGGACCGACCGGTCCGCGCGACAACGTGCCGCGCAACCGGACGGTGATCGCCGAGAACATCTCCGGCCGCAACGCCAACCCCGAAGTCTTCAACCCGTTCAGCAACAGCATGCTGATGCACACCGGCTCGCAGCAGTTGATGATCGAGTCGGTGATCTACATCAACCTACAGACCGGCCAGGAAGAGCTCTGGCAGATCGACGGGTTCGAGTACGACGAGGGCTTTACCGGCGCGACGCTGAGCGTGCGCGACGGTGTCATGTGGTCGGACGGCATGCCGTTCACCGCGCACGACATCGCGTTCACCTTGAACATGCTGCGCGACGGCACGGCCGACATGCGCTGGGTCGTGGACGTGAAGGAGTGGGTCGAGTCAGCCGAGGCCATGGACGACAAGACCGTGCACATCCAATTCAATGAGCCGAACCCGCGAATGGTGCAGCAGTTGTTCGCGACGCTGTACTGGTCGGTCTACATCGTTCCCAAGCACATTTGGGAGGACAAAGATCCGGCCACGTTTACCAACTATGACCCGGAGAAGGGCTGGCCGGTCTTTACGGGTCCGTACACGCTGACCTCCACCACCGAGCTTGAGACGGTGTGGGATCGGAACGACAACTGGTGGGGCGCCAAGGCTGCGCCGGCCATCGGCGGCGTGGACCGCAAGACGCCGCTGGCGCTGCCTACGCCGGAGCGAGTGGTGTTCGTAGGAGTCGAGAACGCCGAGAAGCGGGCCGCCAAGGCCATCGCCAACGAGCAGGACACCTTCTGGCACATGCCGCGCAGCGTGTACGAGCAGGTCAATAGCGAGAACCCGAACATCAAGGCCTGGTTCCCGGACCTGCCGTACGCCTACTTCGACCCGGCGCCGCGGCACCTGGCCTTCAACCTCAAGGCCCCGCCGTTTGACAACGCGGATGTGCGCTGGGCGATCTCCTACGCGGTCGATCGCGAGAAGATCGTGGAGTTCGCGTACGAGGGCATTACGACCGCCACCGACGTGTTCTTCCCGCACACGCCGGCGATGGACATCTTTTACCAGCACGCCAAGGACCTCTTTGAGAAGTACCCGGCCAAGGAGTTCAACCTCGAGAAGAGTGCTGAACGCATGGAAGCCGCGGGCTACTCGAAGAACTCGGACGGTCTCTGGGCCGACGGCGACGGCAACACGGTGGTGATGGAAATCCACGTGCGCGGCGGCGAGGAAGACCAGCAGCGCGTCGCGCCGATCCTGGCGGATCAGCTACGGGTTGCCGGGTTCGACTCCACCTTCAAGATCACCGAGGCCGGCGCGTTCTTCGACGGCATCGCCCGCGGCGACATCCTGACCAACTTGCAATTGGTGGGCGGCAACACGATCAACGTGGCCGACCCGTGGGGCACCTGGCGGCTGCTGCACAGCCGGCACTCGGCGCCGATCGGCGAGGTTGCAACCGGTCAGCGGTCGCGCTTCGAGAACGCCGAGTTCGACGCCATCGTGGAGGAGATGGCCGAGACGCTGCTCAGTGAACCCAGGATGAAGGACCTGTTCTACGACTCGATGGAGATCATTCTCCGCGAGATGCCGATCGTGTCGATCGTTCAGACGGCGTTGTTGACACCCAACAACTACACGTACTGGAGCAACTGGCCCGACATCGGCAACGACTACCAGGCGCCTTCGCAGTGGTGGGGCAACTTCTACCACAGCATCCTGACGATCGAGCCCACGCAGTAGCGCAGGCTTCGTCGGCGTAGGGGGCTTCCCGGCTGCGGGAAGCCCCCCACGCGGGTACCATCGGAACAGGGAAGTCTTCGTCCGAACTGATTGAGGACTGCTTACAGCGTGGCGACGCGAATGTCGTTTCGCTGTTCGGCAGCCGCAGGGAAAGGATGCGGCCCGTAGACCTATGACACGCAGCACGCTCACCCGCCGCCGGATGCTGACGGCGATCCTGGTTGCTGGAGTTGCCGGCGTTGCCTGCGGGCCTTCGCCGAGCGCCTCCACCGAATCCGGCGGCTCGTCGGATACGTCGGACACGTCGGGATCGACGACCGAACCCACCAAGACACCGACCCTGGACTTTTTCCGACAAGGCGGCCGCAACCCGAGCTACCCAACGCCCACGCCGCAGGCCGTTCCGGGACAGAAGTCGTCCTGAATTTGGCCCGGCAGCAGGCGTACGTGAACTACGTAGCTGCGGTGAAGGTGCGTGCGGCGTGAACAATGGCGCAGTTCTGACGGTCAGCGACCTGCGGGTCTACTACGACACAGACGCGGGCACGGTGAAGGCCGTGGACGGCGTGAGCTTCGACCTGCGTCCGGGTGAGCGCCTGGGACTTGTCGGCGAATCCGGATCGGGCAAGAGCACCATGGCGCTGGCCCTGATGCGGCTGCACAAGCCGCCGGCCCGCATCGCGGGGGGCGAAGTGCTGCTGGACGGCGTGGGCGACGTCATGAAGCTGGACGACGACGGCCTGCGTCGCATCCGCCTGGACCGGCTGGCACTGGTGCCGCAAGGGGCGATGAATTCGCTGAATCCCGTGATGCGGATCCGCGATCAGTTGGCCGACGGCATCCGGACCCACGAGCCCGGCGATACGCGCGACGATCTGGCCGAGCGAATCCAGGCGCAGCTGGCCCGCGTAGGGCTGGACGCCGAGGTCGGCGGCAAGTTCCCGCACGAGCTGAGCGGCGGCATGAAGCAGCGGGTAGCCATTGCCATCGGCACGTCGCTGAGCCCCTCGGTGATCATCGCCGACGAACCCACCAGCGCGCTGGACGTGGTGGTGCAGCGGCAGGTGATGGAAACGCTGCGTTCGGTGCAGGAAGAGCTCGGTGCCTCGGTGCTCATCGTGGGGCACGACATGGGACTGATGGCGCAGATCGCCGACCGCATGGGCGTGATGTACGCCGGCAAGCTGGTGGAGCTGGCGCCGGTGCACGACCTCTTCACCAACCCGCAGCATCCCTACACCAGGCTATTGATCGAAAGCGTGCCGACGCTGATGGCCAAGCGCGCGCTGGCGAGCATTCCGGGTGCCCCGCCCACGCTGATCAACGTGCCGCCCGGCTGCCCCTTCCATCCGCGCTGTCCGAGCGCCTTTGAGCCATGCGACTCGGAGGTGCCATTGCCGACCGCGCAGAACGGCCGCGTCGTGTCCTGTCACCTGTATCCCGGAGAGGCCGCATGACCGCCTTCCTGGAGATGACCAACGTCAGCAAGGTCTTCTCAGCCGGAATCATTCGGCGCCAGCACACCGTGGCGGTGGACGACGTGACGATGACCATTGACGAGCAGTCGCCGTCCATCCTGGCCGTGGCCGGGGAGAGTGGCAGCGGCAAGACGACGCTGGCTCGGTTGCTGCTCGGCGTGATTCCGCCGTCCTCGGGCGAGGTGATCTACCGCGGGCAGTCCGTGGACGACCTTTCGCGCGCGCAGCGGCGGACATACCTGCGTGAGATCCAGCCGATCTTCCAGGACCCGTTCGAGTCCTACAACCCGTTCTACAAGGTCGACCACGTCCTGACCGTGCCCGCCAAGAAATTCGACCTGGCCGCGTCCCGAGAGCAGACGATGCGGCTGATCGAGGAGGCCCTGGACATGGTGGGCCTGCAGCCGGCGGAAACGCTGGGACGGTTCCCCCACCAGCTAAGCGGCGGTCAGCGCCAACGCGTGATGGTGGCTCGCGCCATGCTGCTGCGGCCGCGCCTGATCGTGGCCGACGAGCCGGTGTCGATGGTGGACGCCTCGCTGCGCGCGACAATCCTGGAGAGCATCCGGCGCATGAAGCAGGAGCTTGGGATCTCGGTGGTCTACATCACCCACGACCTGACCACGGCCTACCAGATCGCCGACAACATCCTGGTGATGTACAAGGGGTCGGTGGTGGAAGCGGGGTCGGTTGAGCAGGTGATCCGCGACCCCAAGCACCCGTACACGCAGTTGCTCGTTTCGTCGATTCCGCAGCCCGATCCCTCGTTGCCCTGGGGGGCCGAAGGCGAGATCGCCGGTGACCCTGAGTCGATGGAGGTCGCCGCTACCGGCTGCAAGTTCGTGGATCGCTGCCCGGTGGCCTTCGAGCCCTGCAGCGGCCAGCGCCCGCCGCTCTACCACGAGCACCCATCGCGCGCGGCGGCTTGCTTCCAATACGACGGTTCGCCGGCGCTGGAAGGCCAGAACCTGGACGTGGTATTCGAACCGCAACTCACGTCGCAGGCGGCCGGCGGCTCCCAGGAGCCGGCCGCGAACTGAGTCGAGCGACCGGGGCCATGCGAGTCGAGCGGCTGGCCCGCGGTCCGATCATCACGCCGGCGATGGACGCGCGGATTGGGTCAAACATAAACGGGCCGTCGTTAGTGCGGGTGCCCGATTGGATCAATGATCCGCTGGGCGCCTACTACCTCTACTTTGCGCACCACAGGGGCACGTACATCCGGATGGCTTATGCCAACGACCTTGAGGGGCCCTGGGCGACGTACGGGCCCGGGGTGCTGGACCTTGAGGACTCGTTCTTTGCGAGCCCGGACTTCTCCAGCCATGTGGCGTCGCCGGACGTTCACATTGACGACGCAAACCGTCAGATTCGGATGTACTACCACGGGGTCGTCGAGCGCGGCGTGCAGCGTTCTCGCGTTGCGCTGAGCGAAGACGGGATCGACTACTTGGCCCGCGAGGAACTGCTGGGGAATTCGTACCTCCGGGTGTTTCAGTACGGCGGCTTCCACTATGCAATCGGCATGCCCGGGCTGTTCTACAGGTCAGGGGATGGGCTGACGGGGTTTGCCGCGGGGCCGACGCTGTTCAGCGAGGACATGCGTCATTGCGCCGTGAGGCTGGCGGGGCACACGCTGAGCGTCTTCTACTCGAACGCCGGGGACTGTCCGGAGCGGATCCTGGTGTCTGAGATCGACCTCAGACCTGACTGGATGGAGTGGCGGGAATCCGCGCCGTCGGTGGTGCTGGAGCCGGAGACGGACTACGAGGGTGCGGACCGGACGCTCGAACCTTCGCAGCGGGGACTGACGGAGGTGCGGGTTCGGCAGCTACGGGATCCGGGGATCTTCGAGGAGAACGGCGCGATCTACCTGTTGTATTCCGTGGCCGGCGAGGCCGGTATTGCCATCGCCAGGCTCCACGATCTGTAGCGTCGGCTAGGCGAGCCTGACGTCTCGACCGCTCTCGGCTGAGGCGTAGATGGCGTCGACAACTTGCTGAACGCGGAGGCCGTCGTGGCCGGTGGACCTTGGCTGGCCGCCTTCACGCACGGCGCGGACGAAGTCGGCGATGGCGGCGTGGTGGGGCCAGGGAACGGGCGGGAAGTTCTGGTGAACGCGGTCGACCCAGGAGTCGGATTCGGCGGTCAGGATTCGCAACCGGGTCGCTGACTCTTCGTTGCGGCCCAGGATGACCTCCGCACCGGCTCGGTCGCCGGCGACCCAGATACGGTGGTACTCGTCGTCCACGATGTTCAGGGCCCAGCTACATTCCAGCGAGAGCGTGGCGCCGCTGTCGCAGCGGATCAGGGCGAGGGCGAAGTCGTCAACGTCCATTTCCTCGTGGTTCCAGGGACCCCAGGGGTTGTAGCCGCCGTCGGCCTGGTTGCCGATCTTGAGGTAGGTGGCGCCCGACACCGAGACGGGTTGCGGGCCGCCCATGAGCCAGAGGGCGGTGTCGATGACATGCACGCCCACGTCGATGAGCGCGCCGCCGCCGTTAAGGGCCTTGGAGTGGAAGGAACCCTTGGTGCGGGGCGCGATTCCCCGGCGGCGGTTCCAGGCGGCGCGGACGAAGTAGATCTCGCCCAGGTCGCCGCGCTGGATGATTTCCTTGAGGGCGACGGCCTGGGGAACGAAGCGGGTTTGAAAGTCGATGGCCAGGATACGGTTGGCGGCTTCGGCGGCCTCGACCATCTCGCGCGCGTCGGCCGCGTTCAGGGCCAGCGGCTTCTCGCAGAACACGTGCTTGCCTGCCGCCAGCGCGGCCAGGGTGGCGGGGTGATGAATCGGGTTGGAGGCGCAGACGCTGACCGCGTCGACGGCATCCAGGCTGAGGAGCTCGTGGTAGTCGCGAAAGACCTGGGGGATGCCGAAGTCACGCTGCACGGCTGCCAGGGCGTCCTGCGAAACGTCGGCCGCGGCGACGATCTCGCACTGATCGGGAATCGCCTGGTAGCCGCCGATGTGTGCCAGCCGGGCGATCTGGCCGGCGCCGATGATGCCGATGCCCAGCTTCCGGCTAGTCACGGGCGCCCCTGCGTGCAGTCAGTGCCGCTCGTCGCCGGACCCTGCAACTGGATCGCTGCCTACTTCAGCGGGGAGAAATAAGCCGGGTCCATGAAGGTACTGGTGACCCCGGCCACGATGGGTCCGTCCCTTTCGGAATCGGCCTCGATGGCCGCCCAGGCCGGGTCCTGGGCGAAGGCTTCCCACTGGCGCTGCTGGGCCTCCAGGCTGTCGTAAACGTTGATGTAGATCAGCCGCGGGTTGCCGTCCACGACTTCGGTCCAGACGCCGGCGATGTCGAAACCGTGCTGACGGAAGACCTCGGACGCCCGCTCGAGACGCGCCAGCATGGCGGACATTCGTCCCGGCAGGATCTCGTACACGCGAAGTTCGTACAGCATTGATTCAGCCTCCCAGTTCCAACTGTTCCACCCGCCGCTTCACCTCGACGCCGATTCGCTCCGCGACCTCATGCACTTTCGCAAAGTTGTGGGCGTAGGACGCCTCGTCCGGAAGGTGCTCGCAGTAGCAGGGCGTGTCGGAATCCAGTTCATCCAGGCGTTGCAGGTAGGTCTCGAGGTCCAGCGTGCCCTTGCCTATCAGCACCTCGTCCCACTTCAGCGTCAGATGCCCATGATCCCATTGAAGATCCTTCACGTGGGAGGAGTAGACGAAGTCGCCCAGCAGGTCGAAGGTGCGGTGAATGAGGGAGGTGGTATCGAAGTACGTGTCCATCGCGATCATGTTCACCACGTCCATGTGGAACCCGAAGCGGGGATGATCGACGGCGTCGTAGAACTCGCGGATGTCTTCCGGCTGGTAGAAGAAGCTGTGGTTGAAGGGCTCGATCAGGAATCGAGTGTGTTGCAGGTCCAGGCCGTCCAACACGCGGAGAACGACCTCGCGCAGCTCGGCCATGTAGGCGTCGGTGAACATCTCGGGATGGGCGGTGAGCAGGCCGCCGACGGGGCTCTTGGTGCCGGGCAGGATGTGCAGGGTGCGGCACTGCATGGCGTCAGCGTTCAGGAGCCCGCGGCGGATGTCGCTGATCCGCTGCTCCGCCAGTTCCCGGTCGGCCACCATCAGGTTGTCGTTGAAGTTGGCCTCGCCGACCATGATCCCGAGTTCCCGCGCGCGTTCGCCGAATGCCGCGCATTCGTCGCGGCTCCGGGTCCATACGGCACTTGGCGCAGCGATGGCCGAAAGTCCGTAGCGGTCAAGCTGGGGCGTAATGTCGTCGAAGTCGTCGATCGAGTCCGGCCGTACGAAGCGCAGGTTGGGCGGCGTCTCGGGCTTATAGGCCGGATCGCGACGCAGGGCGACATTCGGCTCGAAGATCGGGTAGATGCCGCCGAGTCTCATTTCAGCTGGTCCTTAATCGACCGTGCCACGGCGAATCGAGTCGCGGTGGCCTACGATATCCCACCACCAAAACAGACGCAGGCGATGGCGCGCGCAAATGCAGATCGAGGACTTTGCGGCCGAATCCGAGCTCCCGCCGGTGCGCGTGGGACTGGTCGGCTGCGGCCGACACGCAAGTTTCTGCATCCATCCCAGCCTGCCGTACCTGCCCCAGATCGAGGTCGTCGCGGTCTGTGACCTGGACGAATCGCGAGCCAGATCCACAGCCGGACGCCTGGGTGTCCCGGCCGTCTACACGCAGACCGGGCGGATGCTGGCGGAGCAGCAGCCCGAGGCCGTCATCGTGATCGGTCCGCCGGCCATGCAGAACCCGGTTGGCCTGGAGTGCCTGGCGCACGGCTGCCACCTCTTGATCGACAAACCTCCCGGGCTGTGTCCGGCCGACGCCCGGCGCCTGGCCGAAGCGGCAGACGACGCCGGATTGATTGGCCAGGTCGGACACAACCAACGACACTCGCCGGCCATGCGCACGGCACGGCGCATGGCCGCATCGCCGGAGTTCGGCGATCCGACAACGGTGTTCACGAAGTACTGCGGCGAGATCCCCACCGAGCCCTTCTGGGGCCTGGAGCCGCTGGTTCGCGGGCTGCTCTACTACCAGGCGGTGCACCCGGTCGACACGTCGCGCAGCATCCTGGGCGAGATCGAGACGGTGACGGCCTACCAGGTTCAGAGCGGCAGCGTCGCCGGCGGGGGCCCCATCGTCGCGGTGCTGGAGTTCGTAAACGGCACGCTGGCGGTGCTGGACCAGAACACGGCCACGCCCTACTTTCAGGTACGCACCACCATCACTGGCAGCGCCGGAACCAGCGTGGACGTGGTTGATCTGGACCGGGTCACCTACCTGCAGCGCCCCGAGGACACCGGGCAGCGGCGCGTGGAACCCGCCGACCCGGGTTTCGGGATGTTCTACGAGGTGATGCCCGCCCAGACCTGGCAGGTACCCCGCCAGTACCCGGCCGAAAAGGCCTGGGGCTACGTGGACCAGCTGGCGGCCTTCGCGGCCGCCGTCCGCGGCGGAGAGCCCGGCAAGCCCACGCTCTGGGACGGCTACGAGAACCTGCTGGCGCTGGAGGCCATCTCCCGGAGCCTCACAACCGGACGGCCGGTACCCATCGACGAGATTCGCGCCGACCTGGGCTGACCCGGCCCGCTGCCGACCCCACGCTAGAAGCCGCTGGCCAGCGGCAATTGGATCGGCGGTGGCGGCGGAGCCAGCGGTGGGGTGTCCGTTTGAGTTGGACCGATGAAGTCGCGCAGGGCATTGGCGCGCGCTTCCAGGTCGTCGTCGACCGAGTTGTCGACATATGTAACGCCGACGGGATACATGTCGGCGTAGAGCGGTTCCAGGTGCGGAAAATAGCGCCGCAGGTTGTGCAGGAACCAGCGCTTCGGCTCCGGTTTCAGGTGCAGCATGCGCGTGCCCACCCGCCGCGCTCCATGCTCGCGCGCCAACCGCATCAGCTCGGCGATAGCCGCGTCCGAGTCGGTCAGACTGGGCAGCACCGGGGCCATGTTCACCCCCACGTCCAGGTTCAGGTCCGCCAGTTCCCGCACCACCCGAAAGCGCTCGGCGGGCGGCGGCACGCCCGGCTCGATCCGGCGCGCCAGGTGCGGATCTGCGATAGGAATCGAGACCGTCACGTTCACCCCGGCCGCTCGCGCCAGGTCCTGCAATAAGTGCCGGTCCCGCCGGATAAGCGTTGACTTGGTGATGAGTCCGATAGGGGAACGGGCCGCCAGGAACTCCCGCAGGCAGGCCTGGGTCAGCCGCAGGTGACCTTCCACCGGCTGATAGGGATCGGTGGCGGCGCCCACAGCCACGGTTTCGCGCTTCCAGCGCGGCGACCGGATCTGGGCCCTCAACCGTTCGGCGACGTTGACCTTGGCAAATATCACCCGCTCGAAGTCGCGCCCGCCGTTCAGGTCGAAGTAGGTGTGCGTCTCCCGCGCGTAGCAATACCAGCAGGCGTGGCTACAGCCGCGGTAGGGGTTGAGGCTCCACTTGAAGGGCATGCCACGGACGCGATTGAGCGCGTTGCGGCAGGTGATCTCGCGAATGTCCAGTCGCACGGCAAACGCCTTTCGCGGCCCCTGCCCGCAGTCAGTATACCGAACATTTTACGAACATATCGACCAACTGTCCTTCACCGCAGAGCGGTTCATAGACGGTGCAGCCTCCGTTTCTCCGAAGTCTTTACGCCGGCCACCAACTCCGGCGGCCAGCCCTGTCAGAGGCTACGAAGGACCCGGGCATCAACGGGGAACAAGGGTCGAGCGGGAGGCACCGCAGCGCGGGGGTCGGGCCTGCAGTTCGACGAACTGCGGCCGGCACCCCAACGTGCGGGAGCCAATGTGTTTCAGATCTTGAGCCATCGTCGATGGCGCGCGATCCGGCCTTGGCGCGATCTAACGGATTGATCTCGTTGCGCCTTGACGAACGCTGCCGCGTGCGCAAACCGCCGATCCGCGCGAACATCACCCATGGCCCTCATCCTCGGCATTGACACCGGCGGCACTCACACCGACGCCGTGGCCCTCGACTCCGCCACCGGCAATGTCGTCGCATGGCACAAGACCCCCACAACCCACGCCGACTTAGCCGTCGGCATCTCCGCCGCTATGGATGGTCTGCAAGGTGCGGACCGTCGCCAGATCAGCCTGGTCACCCTTTCCACCACCCTCGCCACCAACGCCGCCATCGAAGGTCTCGGCGGCCGCGTCTGCGCCCTCCTCATCGGCTACGACGAAGCCATGCTCCGTCGCTACGGCCTCACCCGCCGCATCCACGCCGCCGCCCTGGAGTTCATTCCCGGCCGCCACGACGTCTTCGGCGAGGAACGCTCTCCTCTCGACGAAGACGCTCTCCGCCGCGCCGTCGAACGCCAACGCGCCCAAGTCGACGCCTTTGCCGTCTCCAGCTACCTCTCTGTCCGCAACCCCGAGCACGAACTCCGCACCGCCGAGATCGTCGCCGAGCTCACTGACCGCCCCATCGTCGCCGGCGGCGCCGTGGGACGATCCCTCGACTCCGTCCGCCGCGCCACCACCGCCGTCCTCAATGCCCGGCTCATCCCCCAAATCGAACGGCTTCTCACGGCCATTGACCGAAGCGTCGCCCAACGCAGCATCGCCGCTCCCATCATGGTCGTCCGCGGCGACGGCGCGGTCATGCCGCTGGCCATTGCCAAGGCTCGACCCGTCGAAACTCTGCTCTCCGGCCCCGCCGCCAGCGCCATCGGCGCCCACCGCCTCACTGGCCGCGACGCCGCCCTCGTGGTCGACATGGGCGGTACCACCACCGACGTCGCCCTCCTGCGCGACGGCCGTCCCAAGATCAGCGACCAGGGCGCCGCCATCAGCGACTGGCGCACTGCCGTCCGCGCCGCCGACGTGCGCTCGTTCGGCATCGGCGGCGACAGCCGCATCCTCGCCGACCCCCTGGACCTCAGCATCGGCCCCCAACGGGTCAAACCCCTGTCCGCCGCCGCAGCCGCCGACCCGGCCGTCGCCGAATCCGTGGCACGCATCGACCGCGACAACGTCACCCACCGCCTCGTCCCCGTCTGGGAGTTCCTCACCCTCAACGGCGCCGTCGACAACGCCGTGCGCTCCGCAGCCGAGCAAGATGTCTGCGATGCCCTGCGCGAAGGCCCGCTCGACGTGTCCACCCTGGCCAAGCGAATCGGGCTGGCGGATGCCCGGCTGCTCAACTTGCGCTCGCTCATTGCCCGAGGCCTCGTCCGCCGCATCGGTCTCACCCCTACCGACGTCCTGCACGCCCGCGGCGAGTTCCAGGGATTCGACGTCGATAGCGCCGTTCGGGCCTGCCGTATCGCCGCCCGCGAGAGCCGGGTCGACCTCGAAGCCTTCCTCTCTCGCACCCACGAAATGGTCATCCGACAACTCGGCGAAGGCGTCCTCCGCCGCGCCGTCGCCGAGTTCGACCACCGCGCGTCCGACGCCGACGACCGGCTGGGCCGCTTTCTCCTCGATCGCTCACTCTCGCGCACCCACCGTCGCGACCCGCTGGACGTACGCCTTGAGATAACCGATCCCATCGTCGCCCTTGGCGCGCCCGCCCAGGCGTGGCTGCCCAAGGTCGCTCGGCGACTTCACGCGGAGTGCCAGGTGCCCGACCTCGCCGGCGTGGCCAGCGCCGTCGGCGCCGCCGCCAGCCAGGTTATCGAGCAGGTCGAATTTCTCCTGCGACCGCTCTACGCGCGCTCGGGCGTCACCGGTTACGTGGTCCATGGCCCAAACGAACGCCGCCGCTTCGCCTCCATCGCCGCCGCCCGCAGCTACATCGAGCAAACCGGCCCGGACCTCGCGCAGGCTCGTGCGTTAGAGGCCGGTGTCTCTCAGCCGCGAGTCACCCAGACCGAACACAGTTGGGACGCCCCCAGCGAAAACCCTGGGGAGGCTGGCTACCTGATGGAAACCCGCTTCACGTTCACCGGTAGCGGTCGGCCCGACGCCTGAGGCTGCCCTCCCTTATAATTCGCCAGAATCCCCCAGGTGGCCCGCACGCGCGCTCCCGCATGTGGCCCAACCGCGACGATACGAAGGCGGCGCCGTGGCAAAGAAGTTCCTGACCGAGGAAGGCCGCACACGCCTGATGGCCGAACTGGACGACCTCAAAACCGTCCAGCGGCCCGGCATCATCAAGCGCATCCACGAAGCCAAGGAGTTCGGCGAGCTCAACGAGGGCAACGAATCCGATGAGGTTCGCAACGAGCAAGCCTTTATCGAAGGCCGAATCATGATGCTCGAGCGGCTACTCAAGGACGCCGAGGTCATTAGCACCCACTCGTCCGACACCGTCAGCATCGGCTCCACCGTGCGTCTCAGGTCGCCCAACGGCGAGAGCGAATTCACCATCGTCGGAACTGACGAGATTGACCTCCTAGACGGCAAGATTTCTAACGAGTCGCCGTTGGGCGAGGCCCTCGTCGGACGCAGAATCGGTGAGTCGGTGACCGTCAACACTCCGCGCGGCGCCAACTCGCATGAGATTCTGGAGATCAGCTGAGCGACGACGTAGGCGCTGAACCTTCAGGCGCGGGAGCGGCCGACCGGCTATTCGAGACGCGGCGCGCGAAGCTCGAGCAGATCGAAGCGACGCAAGGTACCGCCTACCCCGCCAGGCCGCCGCGAACCCACAGCGCCTCGGAGGCCGTGGCCCGGGTTGATGACGAGCCGCCTCCCGACGTAGTCGTGGCCGGCCGCCTGGTGGGCCTGCGCCGCATGGGCGGAACCTCCTTCGCCCAACTCCGCGACGGATCGGGCGAAGTCCAACTCTTCCTGAATCAGCAATCCCTGGGCCAGGTCGCCTATCGACACGCGCTCGAAGTACTCGACGTTGGCGACTTCGTCTCGGCCGGCGGCCCCCTCTTCCGCACCCGCACCGCCGAACCCAGCGTCCGGGTGGAGCGCTTGCAGGTGGCAGCCAAGGCCCTTCGCCCGCTTCCCGCAAAGTGGCACGGCCTTCACGACGCCGAAACACGCTTCCGCCAGCGCTATCTCGACATCCTGGCCAATGACGACGTTCGCCGCCGATTCGAAGCGCGAACATCGATTGTGTCGGCCCTGCGCCGGGTCCTTGACGACCACGGGTTCCTGGAAGTCGAGACTCCAACGCTTCAGCCGGTTTACGGCGGCGGAGCCGCAACCCCGTTCGTGACCACATACGCCGCCTTGAATCGCGACTACTACTTGCGAATCGCCGATGAGCTCTACCTCAAGCGCCTGCTGGTTGCCGGCTACGAACGTGTCTATGAAATCTGCAAGAACTTCAGAAACGAGGGCATCGACAGCTCGCACTGCCCCGAATTCACCATGCTCGAGTGCTACCAGGCCTTTGCGGACCTCGGTGACATGCGCGAACTCGCCCAACAGCTCGTCGCGGCCGCCGCGGAGGCCGCCTGCGGAACCAGGCAAATCCAGTTCGACGACCGTGTTCTCGATTTCACGCCGCCCTGGCGTCGCGTGACCTATCGTGACGCTCTCCTCGCAAGCACCAGGGTAGATCTGGAACGGGACGGCAGCACTTCGGCGCTCAAGGATGCCGCCAAAGCCAACGAGATCCCGGTCGATCCCTCCTGGTCGCGCGCGAAGCTGCTGGACGAACTCATGAAAACGCTTGTCGAGCCAACATTCGTCCAGCCCACATTCCTGGAGCGATACCCGACAGAGACGGCACCACTGGCCAAGCGCTGTCCGGACGATCCGCGCTACATCGAACGATTTGAGGTGTTCGTCAACGGGATGGAGATGGCCAACGCGTACACCGAGCTCAACGATCCGCTGGAGCAGCGCGCTCGCATGGAGGAACAAGCCTCGGCACGCTACGGCGCCGACGCTACCCCGGTTGACGAGGACTTCCTGCTTGCGCTCGAACACGGCATGCCCCCGGCCGGCGGGCTTGGGCTCGGCGTGGACCGGCTGGTCATGGCGCTGGCGGGCGTCACCAACATCCGCGAGGTCATCCTTTTCCCGCAGCTGCGTGACCGTTCGTAGAATTAACGCCACCCGCACTCCGCGCTGACCGCGGCGCGCCCACACGTCCCTGGCAACCTGATGCTGCCCTTGAGATTCATTCGCGAGCACGAGGCGCTGGTGCGCGAACGCCTGGCCACGCGCGGCGACGAGATACCGCTGGATGAATTGCTGAGCCTTGACAGCCAGCGACGCCGACTTTTGACCAAGGTCGAAGGTCTTCGTGCCGCACGCAAGCAGGTATCGCGGGGCATCGGCAGCGCGTCCGGCGCCGAGCGCGAGGCCCTTATCGCTCGGACTCGCCAACTTACGTCCGAGCTAGGGGACCAGGAACCCGAACTGGACCGGATTCAGCAAGAGGTTGATCGGCTGCTGCTCGAGATCCCCATGCTCCCCCACGCATCCGCGCCAGCCGGAGACGCGGATCACCCCGGCCTGGTGCACTATTGCAGCGGCACTCCGAGTCCAGACAGCCGAACGCCGCCGCACGACGAGATTGCCAGGAATCTCGGCATTCTCGACTTCGCTCGAGCGTCTAAGGTGGCCGGATCCGGGTTCTGGATCTTCCGAGGCGCAGGGGCCCAACTTCAGCGTGCCCTCCTTCAGTGGATGTTGGACTTTCAGGTCCAGGAGCACGGCTATCGCGAGATGTACCTTCCCGCGCTCGTCGCAGCGTCGGCAATGGCAAATGCCGCCAAGTTGCCAAAGTTTGCGGACGACTCCTACGCGGTCGACAACGGCCGCCAGTGGCTCAGCCCAACTGCCGAAGTCGCCCTGTCCGAGTACCACGCGGGCGAAACGCTGGACGCGGCAATGCTCCCCGCCAGGTACGTGGCGTACGCTGCGGCATTCCGGCGCGAGGCTGGCGCGGCGGGCGTCGAGACGCGGGGGCTGCGCCGAGTACGCCAGTTTGACAAGATTGAGTTGTTCAACGTGACCGCGCCCGAAGACTCATACAGCGCGCTTGAACGCATGCGAAGCGAGGCGGAGGCAGTGATCCGGCGCCTGGGACTGACCTATCGCGTCCGCGAGGTGCCGACCGGCGACCTGGGCTTTGCCGCAGCCAAGCAGTACGACCTGGAAGTCTGGTCACCGGGGGCCGGGGAGTGGCTGGAAGTGTCGTCGGTATCGAACTGCGAGGCATTTCAGACTCGGCGAGCCGGTGTCCGCATGCGCAGGCCGGGCTCCGCACGAACGGAATACGCGCACTCGCTCAATGGCACGGCCCTGGGCTTACCGCGCACGTTCGTTGCTCTGCTGGAAAACGGGATCCAGGAGGACGGTAGTGTCGCCATTCCACCGGTGCTCCAGCCCTACATGAGCGGCCGCGCGCGGATCGAGACAGAACCTCAATGGCCCTAACCGACGCCGCTCGGGCGCATCCGCTCTTCGATCTCGTCGGCGATACGCCGATGGTCGAAATCGCGATCTTTCGCGCCGAGTTCCCCGAGGCCATGGTTCTCGCCAAGCTTGAATCCATGAACCCGGGCGGGTCGATCAAGGACCGCCCGGTGGCTCGAATGCTGCTGGACGCGGTAGCCGGCGGGAAGCTGGGATCCGGGCAGACAATCCTGGATTCGTCCTCAGGCAACGCCGGGATTGCCTACGCCATGTTTGGGGCGGCGCTGGGGATTCCGGTCGAGATCGTGATCCCAGCGAACGCCAGCCAGGAACGGCGTCGACGCCTCACCGCCCACGGCGCCCACCTCGTGATTACGGACGCCATCCTCGGCTACGACGAGGCGCTGCGTGAGGTTCAGCGTCGGTTCGAAGCTGACTCCGCCCGCTACTTTTTCTCGGATCAGTACAGCAACGACTCGAACTGGCTGGCGCACTACGAAGGCACGGCCGTCGAGATCCTGGCGCAGGCGCCGGAGGACTTTACGCACTTTGTCAGCGGCGTCGGCACTGGCGGCACGATGACCGGCGTGGGCCGACGGCTGCGCGAAGAACGACCTGACGTTGAGATCGTGGGAGCCCTGCCGCCCGTGTTTCCGGGAGTCGAGGGGCTCAAACCACTGGGTAAGGGACACATCGAGCCTGCAATTCTGGACCGGTCGGTTGTGGACTCCTGGGTTGAGATTGACATTGACGCCGCCGGAGATTTGTCGTTTGAGCTAGCGCGCGCGGGGATCTTCGCGGGGCAGTCATCAGGCGCCTACCTGTATGCCGTGCGCCAGATTCTTCTGCGGGAACCGCGTGCCTGCGTGGTCACCGTGTTGCCCGACGGCGGTGACCGGTACATATCGTCGGGGCTGTGGGAGCCTTGATCGGGATTGGCGCGTCCTGCCCTGCGGAGGCCTCCGCCCTCGTACACCTACTGCGCAGACCTGCCCGACGCTTGCCTGACTGATGCCGCCACTGAGGCTGGGATTCAACCCTCGCATCGTTCCCCACGACCGCCGCCGGCTCCTAACCCAGCTGCGGGAGATCGTCGACGTCGCCGTTCGTCTTGAATTCCAGGTCGTCGAGTTGAATCTCGATACGTACATGTACGAGTTGGGATTGCGCACATTCTTCGATGCCGACTTCATCGAGATTCTTGACGCCGCTCCGATGCGCTTTCACCTCAACGTGTTTCGCGACGCGCCAACTCGCCGCTGGCCGTCGCTGACGGACCCGAGTACCACCGACCGCAGCATTGCTCTTCGACAGTTCGTACAGATCATCGAGTTCTTCGAACAGCGGCATGCCATGGAGATGTACGTCGCGCATCCGGGGCGCCGAATGACGGCCGACGCGCAGCACATCGACGTGCTGCGCGAGAGCTTCCGAACCATTCACGACCTGTTTCCGGGCTTGCCCATCGCCGTGCAAAACGCCGGAGACGGCGCGGTGCTCAACGCCTTGGACAGCGTGTTAGCGATGCTCGACGCCACCAGCACGGTTCGGTTCGCCCTTCACACTGGTCGGGCCTTTCACGCGGTGAACGGCGATCGCTTGGCATTCGAAGCGCGGCTTGATTACATGGCGCGCTTCGCTGACCGTATGGCGGAGATTCGCTGGCACAACACAGCACCCGGGCGCGAACCAAACATGCCCCTGCACGTTGGCCTTGAACGCGGACTGGACCTGGGCAAAGTCATGCGCACGATCGGACGCAATCCCGGAACCGTGCACATGATTGACACCGTCGGTCTCAACCCGGCAGGTCTGCTACGCGAGGTTCGCGCCCTGCGCCACGCCGTCGGCGTCTAAGGAAGCCCCGTCTCTACTCGTACTTGAAGAGCCGAACGGCCAGACCGAAGAAAACGACCAAGAAGGCCGCCAGCACACCCAGGTTGAGCGCCATCGAGTGCACCGGAGCCCCGCCAACCATGAGTTGCCGCATCGCGTCTCCGAGGTAGGTCAGGGGCATGGCGCTGACTACCGGTCGAATCCAGTCCGGCATGCTGTCGAGCGGGAAGAAGATGCCTGACAAGAAGAGCATGGGAAACGTGACCACCTGCGCAATCGGGAAGAAGCCTTGCTCGGTCTTGGCAAAGGCGCCCAGGAAAAACCCGATAGCCACAAAGGCCAGCCCGCCCAGCACCGCGACGCCCGCCAAGGCCGGAAGGTTCTCGACCTTGACCGAAACGCCGCCAATCAGCACGGCCAGTATGACCAGCAGGACCGTCTGCAAGAGCACGACAACCATTCGGAAGGTGACGTCCGCTCCGACAAGCGCCCAGGCAGGCAACGGCGTCGCCGACAGCCGCCGCAGCACGCGTCGCTCCCGCAGCGAAACCATTGCTATGGCGCCGAACACGCCGCCGTTCATCACGCTCATGGCGATAAGGCCGGGCATGATGAAGTCGATCACCTGCAGTCGTTCCGACTGAAGCGTCTGAAATTCGGCCGTCACGACCGGCCGCGTCTGTGTCAGAGCGCGGTCGGCGACTTCAAACGCGCGCAGCAGCACGGGAATCACGACTTGCTGGGTGGTTTGCTGCGACGGGTCGAAGTGGACTTGCAGCGGCAACGGAGTTTCCGAGGCAATTGACGCTCCAAAACCCTGAGGAACGACAACCACCGCGCGCCGATCGCCGTCCGCGAGAGCCGCGATTTCGATGTCGCGTTCGCCCCGCGTAACTTCCAAGGCCTCGAACCCGTCCAGCACGTCACCCAGGGCTATGGCCGCAGGCGACCCGTCTTCGACGACCAGGCCAACCTCGTAACTGGCGCCATCGTCGCCGCGGCCCAGCACGATTCCGAAGATTCCTATGAACAGGACCGGGAAGGCGAGGGTCCAAAACAGCGCTGTGCGGTCGCGCACGAAGTCGCGGTAGTTCGTTCGGAACAGCGGCAGAAACGCGTTCAATCTCTGAGCGTCCGTCCGGTGAGCTTAAGGAACACGTCCTCGAGCGTGGCGTGGCGTACGCGCATGCCCTCCAGCGGAGCTCCGCGCTCCTGAGCAAGATCGAGCAGGCTACCCATGGTGCGTGGGATGTCGCTGCTGAAGATGCTGTGGGCGGACCCCTGGGAAGCTGCACTGGTTACCCCGGCCAGTTCGCCCAAGTCGTGTTCCGAAAGTCCGTCGTTCGACACGAACTCGATGGCGTCTTCGGCGAAATTCTCACGTACGAGGGCGCTGGGACTGTCGAGCGCGATGATCCGGCCGTGATCCATCACGGCTACCCGGTCGCACAGCCGTTCGGCCTCCTCCATGTAGTGCGTGGTTAGCACCACGGTCATCCCTTTGGCCTTGAACCCTTCGATGATGTCCCAGAGATTTCGTCGCGCCTGTGGATCCATACCCGTCGACGGTTCGTCCAAGAAGACCAACCGCGGCATGTTCACCACGGCCAGCGCCACGGACAGGCGCTGCGCCTGACCGCCGGAGAGTTCGGCGATGCGGGCGTTGCGCCGATCCTCCAGCCCCATCAGCGCGATGAGGTCGTCGGTATTGGCCCGCTGCTCATAGAAGGATCCAAAGAGGCTGATGACTTCATGGACGCGCAGACGTGGATAAAGCGCCACCTGCTGTAGCTGCACTCCGACCAGCCGCTTGAAGTTGCGCCCGGACGTCGCCGGGTCCATGCCAAGGACGCTGACGTCGCCGCTATCCCGGATCCGCAGGCCTTCGAGAATCTCGACGGAGGTGGTTTTGCCGGCCCCATTCGGTCCAAGCATCCCGAAGACTTCGCCTTCGGCCACCTCGAACGAAACGCCCGCCACCGCCTGCAAATCGCCATAGGCCTTGCGAAGGTCGCGAACTTGAATTACCGGTGTCGACATGCGCCTTTAGGGCAGAAAAGCACGCGGAAGCCTCCGGCAGCTTACTGTCGATCGTCGACCCGGAAGGTTAGTTTCGCTCCAATACCAGCGCCCCCCGCTGGTCCACCTCCATCCGCCAACCGGGTGGCGCCCAGGTCGTGGCGTCGTCCTGCACCACGAGCAGCGGGCCGCGAGCCCGAAAGCCAACCGGCAGCTCGATCCGCCTAAAAATGCGGGCGGGCTGGAATTCGCCGTCGACTGCAACCGGCGTGCTCCGCGACGAGGGACGTCCGCCCACCGGCGCCTGCACCTCAGGCAATGGCGGCTGCTCAACGGACGCGAGCAAGCGCGCGACCACAACTTCGACGGCAGCCTCCGGCCGGCTGTGCGCATAGCGTTCGTAGTGTCGCCGGTGAAAGGCGCGAACGGCGCCGGGAAGGTTCTGGCCCCGTAACGGCACGGTTAGTTCGTACGACTGCCCGATGTACCGAAGGTCCAGCATCCGGCGCAACCGGGGACGACCCACGCCGACAAAGTCGCGCCTCGCGTTGCGTTCCAGCCGCTTGAAGGCCGTAGCCAGGGCTCGCACGCTCCGGGCGGTCGCCGGCCGCAGCACGGTCGTCGAATACTCGCGCACATGCGCCCCGCTAAGCGCGCCGAGCGCGGACAGAACCCCTGGATATCGCGGCACCAGCACACGGTCTACCTCCAGACGCTCGGCCAGCGAGCAGCCGTGCAGCGGACCGGCGCCGCCAAACGCAACCAGCGTAAAGTCGCGGGGGTCGTAGCCGCGCTCCAGCGTGATCACGCGCAGCGCCCGCTCCATGTGCGCATCGGCCACCGCAACCACGCCGGCTGCAGCTCGGAGGCGCGTCTCCGTCGAATGATTGCTGGCGGGCGTAAGCCGGTCGACCGCCGATGCGGCCGCAGCGGCGTCCAGCGCCACATCGTCCGCCAGCGTGGCGTCGGAGACCAACCGGCCCAGCACCACATTGGCGTCGGTCACCGTAGGCTCCACACCGCCACGGCCGTAGGCGGCAGGACCCGGCTGCGCGCCAGCGCTGCGCGGACCGACGCGCAGCCCGCCGGCCTCGTCGCGAGCCGCGATCGATCCACCGCCAGCCCCCACGGTATGGATGTCTGTCATGGGAATCGCGACCGGGAGTCCGCCAACTGTCGCGTCAGTTCGACGCAGCGGTTCGCCTGGGCAGATCGCTACGTCAGTGGACGTGCCGCCCATGTCCAGGGTCACGATCCGATCGAATCCTGACGCGGCGGCCACGGCGCGCGCGCCAACTACTCCCGCGGCCGGACCGCTGAGCACCGACTGGACCGGTGCCGCCGCGGCCTCTGACGATCGCAGGACCCCGCCACTGGACTGGACGATCCACAGTTGCCCGGGGGCCGCGCGTTCCAGTCGTCGGATGTACCGGCCCATCACGGGCGCCACGTAGGCATCAACCACGGTTGTACTCGTGCGCTCGTACTCACGATGTTCGGGCAGCACTTCTGAAGAAATGGAGACCCAGCGCAGGCCCGCGCGGCGCAGGGCGGCACGCACCGAGCGCTCGTGCGACGGCCGCAGAAAGCTGAAGAGCAGACATACCGCGGCGGCTTCCGGCTTGAGCTGGCGCACCGCTTCGGTAAGGCGTTCAAGCGACGCGCGACTCAATGGTCGGCGAACGGTGCCGTCCGCTCCCACGCGTTCATCGACCTCCAGTCGAAGCTCTCGCTCAATCAGCGGGGACGGCTTGCGCGGTTCAATGTCGTAGAGCGCGGGACGGTTCTGGCGTGCAATCTCCAGCACATCGCGGAACCCGGCCGTCGTGACCAATGCCGTACGCGCGCCCTTGCGCTCGAGTACCGCGTTTGTCGCCACGGTTGAGCCGTGCACTACTGTTCCATCAGCCCCGATTCCAGCGCGCCGCAAGCCCTTAAGCACAGCCTCAGCCGGGTCGTGCGGCGTGCTGGAGACCTTAAAAACGTGCAGTCCGTCATCGGCAGCGACGGTGAAGTCAGTGAACGTGCCGCCGACATCCACACCAACGCGGATTCCGTTCACTGGCCGCCGCCCGCCTGATGTCGGTCTGGCACCGGATGCATGGTCTCTTGGGAGTAGCTCGCGAGCATAGGCACAGGCCCGCCCGCGTCAACTTCGTCAATCGTCATTCACCACCTAGGTCGCATTCCATTTGGGCTGCGAGAATAGGCTTGTTCGCGCTGGCCGCGATGTGGATGGACCACCCGAACGAAAACCGCCCTGTACCGCCGACCACCGTTCGGCGATTGTCCACCTACTACCGCGTGCTGGGCGCTGTCCAGTCGGAAGGGCAGGCGAACGTTTCGTCGGAAACGCTTGCCGTCTTGACCGGATTCACGGCAGCCCAGGTTCGGCGCGATCTCGCGTATTTCGGGTCGTTTGGCAAGCGAGGTGTCGGCTACGCCGTTCCTGCGCTTCGGCGGCACTTGGCATCGATCCTCGGAATCGACCGTGGCTGGCGCATCGGCCTCGTCGGCGTTGGGAACCTGGGCCGCGCGCTGATGGCCTATCCAGGCTTCAACAACCAAGGCTTTGATGTCGTAGCAGCCTTTGACAACGACGCTGCCGTGATCGGCTCGACGGTCAATGGCACCCGGGTCCTTTCGGCCGGCGACCTCGCACATGCGGTTCGTGCGGACCGGATCGACATGGTCATTGTGACCGTGCCCGCCCGTGCCGCACAGAAGGTGGTTGACCAAGCCGTGGTAGCCGGAGTGCGCGCCATCCTCAACTTCGCGCCCACCCAGTTGCGCGTACCGGCGCACGTACAGCTTTCCAACGTGGACCTGGCGGTGGAAGTGGAGTACCTCTCCTACTCCCTGGGCGAGTGATTTTCACCCTTGCGCGAGGCCACCGGTTCGCAAGCAGCACCATTGGCGCGTATCATGCGCGGAGTTTGTGAAAATGATCACAACGCAACCACCCACGGCCAGGGGACAGGCGAAGCGCAACGATGCCTAGCTGGGTAGCGATTGTCATCCTGATGGCAGTCGCATTTCTTTTTGCGGTCGGAAGCCTCGTGGGCACTCTCCTGCTCAAGCCGCGCCGCAAGTTCGCCGCCAAGGTCGAGGCCTACGAGTCGGGCATGCCCCCGATCGGCGACGCGCGTGGCCGACACAACATCCGCTTTTACCTGGTCGCCGTTACGTTTCTGATCTTTGACGTCGAGCTGCTCTTTTTCTATCCGTGGGCGCTCTACTTCAACATGATCGATGACCAGGTGTCCTTGTTTCTTGCCGGTGTCGTCTTCATTCTCATTCTGGCCGTGGCGTTCGTGTATGAGTGGCGCAAGGGCGCCCTGGACTGGAACCGCTAGCCCGTGCTGGTGCCCGCCGCCTCGCCGACCCTGATGCCCGAAGCCATCCTTGAACGCATCCAGCAGCACGCTGGCGCGGCCTACCTGAACGGGCGCGTTGACCACGGCGATCCGGTGGCCGAAGTCTCGCCCGAAGCGCTGCCAGACCTGTTTCCGGCCTTGCGCGACGACCACGAGCTACGGCTTGAACAACTCGTCGATGTGACAGCGGTGCACTGGCCGCTCGACATGGGCAGGGAATTCCAAGTCGTGTGGCAGTTCCGGTCGCTCACGAACAACCTCTTTGCTCGCGTGACCGCCCGCCTCGCGGATGGTGCGTCCGTCGCCTCGGCGACGAGCACCTACGCCTCCGCCTTATACCTGGAGCGCGAGGTGTTCGACCTATTTGGGATTGGTTTCACCGGACATCCCAACCTGAAGCGCATCCTGCTGCCCGAGGGCTATGAGGGCCACCCGCTTCGCAAGGAATACCCCGTGGAAGGCCCGACGTTCCCCGAGGACGCCCACCGCAACGACCTCGTCGGACAGCTTGACCCGGACGACTTCTGGGCCGACGTGGACAAGGCGAACGGCGCATGACCGTGGAATCCGGAGTGGCCGGCGCCCGCGTGGACCTGGAACGCGGCAGCGGCGACAACATGATCCTCAACATGGGGCCCCAGCACCCCAGTACCCACGGCGTGCTGCGCCTGGTGATTGAGCTGGATGGCGAGGAAGTCCGCGCCTGCGACGCCGACATGGGCTACCTGCACCGCGGCGTGGAGAAGCTGCTGGAGGTCCACGACTATCGCGGCGGCATCACGCTGACCGACCGAATGGACTACACGTCAGGTCCGTCGAACAACATGGGCTACCTGATGGCCATCGAAAAGCTCATGGGCATTACGGATGAAATCCCGCTGCGGGCCCGCTACATGCGCACCGCCGTGGCGGAACTTTCGCGCCTGGCCGCCCACCACATCTGGCTGGGGACCCACGGGCTTGATATCGGCGCGATGTCCGCGTTCCTCTGGTCGCTCCGAGAGCGCGAGAAAATCCTGTACCTGTTCGAGGAGGCCTGCGGAGCGCGGCTGACCACGTCGTTCATGCGAGTCGGCGGCACCGGTCCGCACGACGTGGGCGACCAGTGGCTTGACAACGCGGAAGCCTTTCTCAACGGGTACACGTTGGATGAAATCGACGCCTTGCTCACCGAGAACGAGATCTTCATCGAACGCACGCGCGATGTCGGGTTCATCACCCAGGAACAGGCGCTCAGCTACGGGTTGACGGGGCCGGTGATTCGCGGCTCCGGCATTGCCTGGGATTTGCGCAAGGCCCAGCCGTACGCGGCCTACGACCTCGTGGACTTCGAAGTTCCCGTCTTCACCGAGGGCGACGTCTACGCCCGCTACCTCGTGCGACTGAACGAGATGTATCAGTCCAGGCGAATCATCGGCCAGTGCGTCGAGGCGCTTCGCGACTTGCCGCTGGACGCGCCCTCGAATGTGGATCTTCCCCAGGTCGTCCCACCGGACATCGGACGCGTGCCGGTGGACATGGAAGCGATGATCAACCACTTCAAACTGGTGATGCACGGGGTGCAGCCGCCGCCGGGCGAGGCGTACTTCGGAATCGAGAATCCGAAGGGCGAGCTTGGCTTCTACTTCGTGAGCGACGGCTCGGGCATGCCGTACCGTTGCCACGTACGCTCGCCGTCGTTCGTCAACCTCAGCATCATCGAGGAAATCAGCGTGGGCAGCCTGATCGCCGACGTGGTGGCCATCATCGGCAGCGTCGATATCGTGCTGGGGGAGGTCGATCGATGAGTACGGACACCGTCACGCTCACGATCGACGGCATCGAAGTGCAGGTGCCCCGCGGCGCGACCGTGTTGCAGGCCTGCGAGTCCATCGGCGTCGAGATTCCCACGCTCTGCACCGACCCGCGGCTGAAGCCATACGGCGCCTGCCGCATGTGCGTAGTCGAGGTGCAGCCGGGTCCGCCGCGACCGACGGCTTCCTGCACGACCCCAGCCGGCGACGGCATGACGGTTGTCACCAACAGCCAGAGCATCCTCGACATCCGCAAGCACGTGATCGAGCTCCAGCTTCAGCATCACCCGCTCGACTGTCCGTACTGCGATCAGGCGGGAACTTGCGAGTTGCAGGACGAGGTGTTCGACCAGGAGATCTTCCAGAGTCCCTACGAGACCGTGCCCAAGGCGCATCCCGAGGAGATCCTCAACGAGGTCATCCTCATCAATCACAACCGCTGCATCCTTTGCGGTCGTTGTGTCCGCATGTGCGACGAGCAGATCGGCGTGCGTGCGCTGGATTTCGTCGAGCGCAACGTCGGCACGTTCATCGCCCCGGCCCAGCACGACTTCATGGACTGCGAACGCTGCGGCATGTGCATCGAGACGTGCCCGGTCGGCGCGTTGCTGAGCCGCCCGTTCAAGCACTCGGCCCGAAGCTGGCAAACCGAGAAAGCCGCCTCCACCTGCCCGCACTGCGCGGTCGGATGCTCCGTGCTGGTGGAGTCGCGTCACGGCGAGGTCGTGCGCACACGCAGCAACGGCCTGGAGGAACCTGACCGCGGAATCCTCTGCGCCAAGGGCTTCTTCGGCCACTCCTTCGTAAACAGCGAGGACCGGATCACGCAGCCGATGGTCCGGCGCGGCGGCGTGCTGTGGCCGGTGAGTTGGCGCGCGGCCCTGGATACGATCACCAGCGGCCTGCGCGACGTATTGGACACGCACGGCGCTGGCGCTGTTGGCGTGGTCGGTTCGCCCAATACCACCAACGAAGACAACTACACGCTCCAGCGATTTGCCCGCGCCGTGCTCGGCACCAACAACGTGTACAGCCAGGACAGCGGCCTGCACGCCACAGCGCGCACCTTGCGAGCCGTTCTCGGCAGCGAGGTTGGGCCCCATACGCAGAGTGAACTCCTGGAATCGGACCTGATCCTGGTCGTCGGCGCGGATATCGGCCAGACGCACAACGTGGTTGGGGCCCACATCAAGCAGGCGGCCCGCGACGCGGGACGCAAGCTGGTGGTCGCCACCCGGCTCGGCAGCGGGCTCGATGACTTCGCCACGCTGTCGGCACGCGTACGCCCCGGCGCGGAAGCTGCATTCCTCAACGCACTAGCCAGTGGGTCTGACGAAGGGGTTGACCGGACGACCGGTGTTGACGCCGAGTCGTTCGCCGAGGTCAGCCAGCTGGTTCAGTCGGCCGGCTCTGTTGCCGTCGTCTGGGACACCGGCGTGTGGACGCTCGGCAAGGCCGCCAAGATTGCGCAGGCCGCCGCCAATCTGGCGCTGGCGCGGGACGGCGTGAAGCTGTTCCCGCTGGCCGAGCGCGCCAATTCGGTCGGCACCTTCCGGGTGGGCATGGCCCCAGACCACTTGCCCGGCGCTCGCCCGCTCGCGGATGCCGACGCCCGCGGCCAGGTTGGCGAGGCCTGGGGCGTCGATCTCAGCGACGAACCGGGCCTTCCGTTCAACGACTTCGTCGAAGGACCGATGCAGGCCCTCTACGTGATGGGCGAAGACATCGTCGGAGGCGCGGACAATCCCGGCGGCGTCAGCGCCGCCCTGCGCGACGCCGACCTGGTAATCGCACAAGACATCTTCATGAACGCCACCACGGAAGTCGCCGACGTTGTGCTCCCCGGAACGACGTTTGCCGAGAAGGGCGGACACTTCACGAACTTTGAAGGCCGGCTTGGTCGGCTCGAACCGGCGATCCCTCCGGTGGGCGACTCCCGGCCGGACTGGGAAATCGTCGCCCGCATCGCGGCCGCCATGGGCGCCGACTTCGGCTGGCGCAGCCATGAATCGATTTCAGACGAACTTGCCAGCCTCTCAATGCCGCCTTCGATTCCCGGATCTGGTCAGGCCGTGGCCGTGAATGGCGTCCACCTGCCGGCCGACGACGACCGGCTCGTTCTGGCGACCGAGCAGCACCTCTACACCGCCGGCGTAACCGGACGCCACGCGCCAAGCCTGACCGTCATGCTGCCCGACGCTGTGGCGGAGTTGAATGCCTCGGACGCTCAGCGCCTGCAGATCGCGCACGGCGATCGCGTACACGTGGCATCCGCCGGCGGAGAAGTCAACCTGAAAGCCATGGTCGCGCGACGAGTACCCCCCGGCGTCGTCAGCCTGCCGGACAGGTTCCTCGAAGCCGCACCTCGCCGGCTTGACCCGCGAACTCCCGACGGCGCCCTTGTGCGTGTGAGCAAGGCCTAAGTATGGATTTCTGGGCCTGGCTGATTTTGATCACCAAGGTTCTGGCGGTTTTCGTGCTGTTCGCCCTCGGCGCCATCCCGTTGGTGCTGTTGGAACGCTGGGTGCTTGGGCGCATGCAGTCGCGCTATGGCCCGCACCGCGTCGGTTGGCGCGGATCCCTGCAGTCGGCCGCTGACGGGCTGAAGCTGGGGATCAAAGAAGACATGATTCCCGGGAAGTCCGACAAAGGCGTGTACTGGTTCGCACCGGTGATGATGGTCATGCCGGCCATGGCCGCCTGGGCGATTGTTCCGTTCGGTCCCGAGGTCGAAATGGGCAGAACCATCGGCCTGTGGGTCGCCGATCTGAACGTCGGCATCCTGTTCTTCCTGGCCATGGGTTCGCTCGGCGTGTACGGCGTCGTCATGTCCGGCTGGTCGTCGAACAGCAAGTACGCCCACCTTGGCGCGCTGCGCTCCAGCGCGCAGGTCATCAGCTACGAATTGGTCATGGGCCTGGCCGTTCTGGCCGTCATAATCTACGCCGGCTCGCTGAGCCTGATCGACATCGTCAACGCGCAGGCCGGTCTCTGGTTCATCGTTCCCCAATTGATCGGCTTCCTGCTCTTTGTATTTGCAGCCGTGGCCGAGACCAACAGGGCTCCGTTCGACTTGCCTGAAGCCGAGTCGGAACTGGTGGCGGGCTTTCACGTCGAGTACTCGGGCATGCGCTGGGCCTTCTTCTTCATGGCCGAGTACGCCAACATGCTGCTCATGGCAGCCCTCGTCGCCACCCTGTTTCTTGGCGGCTGGCGCGGCTGGACGATTCCGGGACTGGAAGCGCTCAGTGGAGTCATCTGGTTCCTGTTGAAGGTCAGCCTCTTCATGTTCGGATTCTTCCTGCTGCGCGCCACCCAGCCGCGCTTCCGCTACGACCAACTCATGAATTTCTGTTGGAAGATCCTGATTCCGATCGGCGTGGTGAACCTCCTCATCGCCGCCGGTCTACGGATGGCCTGGAGCTAGCGCATGCCCCTCGGTTCTGGCGTGATGAAGGGTCTCAAAACCATGTTGATGGTCACCAGCCGCAAGCCGGCGACCGTCCTCTATCCGGAACAGCTGCGAGATATCTCGTATCGCTTCCGCGGACAGGTTGGCATGCGTCGCGACGAAGTGACCGGCGGCATGACCTGCGTGGGCTGCGGTCTCTGCGAGACCGCCTGTCCGAACGACGTGATCCGCATCGACACCAGCGAGAACGCCGACGGCACGCGCTTCGTCGACCGCTATCTTTTCGACGTCGGCCGCTGCGTGTTCTGCTACTTCTGCATTGAGGCCTGTCCGGTCGACGCGCTTCAGCGCACGCATGACTTCCACCTGGTCACCGATGACCGTCGTGGTCTGATGATCGACGGCGAGAAGATGATCGAGATCTTCGAGAACGATCAGGCCAACCGGGAAGCCGAGCAGAAAAACATCGGCCCGGGCGCGGCCATCGCGAATTGGTTCGAACGTGGCTGAGTCGGTCCGCGGCCCGCGCCGCACGCCTGGCGATGACCGTCTGGAGACCTGGGCTACCTAACGGCTATGGCTGACAACCTCGAAACTACCGTCGCCTTCTGGTACTTGGCCATCGCGGCCGTCGGCGCAGGCGCTCTGATGCTGGTCGCGCGCAACCCCGTCCACTCGGCCATTTCTCTAGTTATTGTCATCTTTCATGTGGCCGGGCTCTTCGTGATCCTGGGCGCCGGCTTCTTGGCAGTTGCCCAGATCGCTATCTATGCCGGCGCCATCGTCGTGCTGTTCCTCTTCACCCTGATGATGCTCGACATGCGGCGTCTTCCTGAGGAACGCGTTACGCACCGTCAGATCTGGTTGGGCATACCCCTGGGAATCCTGCTGGCCATCGAAGGCGTGGTCGTGAGCGTGGGTACGCCGGAGATCAGCGCATCGATCAAGGGCGCGTTCCCGCCGGCCACCGTCTCTGAGCTTGGCGGAAGCACCCAAGCCCTGGCCGTGGCGCTCTTCAATGAGTTCACCTTGCCGTTCCTCGGGGCGAGTGTGCTTCTGACGGCGGCCACGATCGGCGCGATCGTCCTTGCGCGGCGCGTCGAATCCCACGAGCAAGCGGACTTCCCGCAGGCGGCAAAAGCCTCGCCACCCGACGAGGCGCCAGCCGAGCCTGTACTTGAAGAGTCCGCCCGATGATGCTTAACGGCTTCCTGGTTGTCGGCGCCCTCCTGTTTGCGCTGGGTGCAACCGGCGTGCTGATTCGCCGCAACGCGATCGTCATGCTCATGTGCATCGAACTGATGCTTCAAGGCGCCAACGTGACCCTCGCAGCCTTCTCGAGATATTTGGACGACCAGGCCGGTTTCGTCCTCGTGGTCTTTTCGCTGACAGTCGCCGCCGCCGAAGTGGCCATCGGCCTGGCGATCCTTGTAGCGCTCAGCCGTGTAAACCCCGTGGTCAACGTCGACCAGCTCGACAGCCTGAGCGGGTGATCCTGGGTATGGCACGCGTGAGGTCCTCGGGATGCTAGACGCGCCCTGGATCATTCCCCTGCTGCCGCTGCTGGCCTTCGCGGTCAACGGCTTGGCGGGGCGTCGCGATCCGCGCTGGACCGGCTGGGTGTCCACCCTGGCAATCCTCGGGTCGTTCGTGGCAACCGTTGTGCTCTGGATCCAGAGCACCGGCTCCGACAAGGACTCATCGGTCCTTTACACCTGGGTAGCCAGCGGTGGCTTCGAAATTGAAATCGCATTCCTGACCGACGCGCTCACCGTCGTCATGCTGCTGGTCGTCACCGGCGTCAGCACGCTCGTCTCCATGTACGCCGTCGGATACATGGACCACGATCCCAACAAGCCGCGCTTCTTCACCTGGATCCCGCTGTTCGTGTTCAGCATGATCATGCTGGTCATCTCGGACAACCTGCTCCAGCTCTTCATCTTCTGGGAGATGGTGGGGCTCTGCTCGTATCTGCTGATTGGCTACTGGTACGAGCGCGACAGCGCCAACGCGGCGGCCACCAAGGCGTTCCTGGTCAACCGGATCGGCGACTTTGGATTCGCAATCGGCATCATCCTGGCCTTCCACGAATTCGGGACGCTGCGCTACCGCGAGATCTTTGACGGATTGGGTGCGGCCGACCCGCGCATGGTGACCGCTATCGCCTGCCTGCTCTTCATCGGCGCGATGGGCAAGTCGGCGCAGTTCCCGCTGCATACCTGGCTGCCGGACGCCATGGAAGGTCCGACGCCGGTCAGCGCGCTTATCCACGCGGCGACCATGGTCACGGCGGGCGTCTACCTGGTCGCCCGACTCAACCCGCTCTATTCCGCGGCACCGGAGGCTCTGCTGCTCGTCGCCGCCGTCGGCACGTTCACGGCCTTCCTCGCGGCCACCATTGCCCTCACGCAGACCGACATCAAGCGCGTGCTCGCGTATTCGACCGTCAGCCAGCTTGGCCTGATGTTCCTGGCCGCCGGAGCGGGCGCGTACACGGTCGCAATCTTCCACCTGGCCACGCACGCGTTCTTCAAGGCGCTCCTGTTTCTCGGATCGGGCAGCGTCATCCACGCGCTGAACGACGAACAGGACATGCGACAGATGGGCGGCCTGTGGCGGAAGCTGCCGGTCACCTACGTCACGTTTATCCTGGGCGGACTCGCGCTCGCGGCGATTTTCCCGCTGGCCGGGTTCTGGAGTAAGGACGAGGTTTTGGCCCTGACGCACCTCAAGGCGACGGCCGATCCCGGCTCGTCACTATCAACCGATCACGGCGCGGGGATCTTCTGGGTCTTCTATTTCACCGGCCTGGCCGTCTCCGTCATGACCGCCTTCTACACGTTCCGAATGATCGTCAAGACATTCCACGGCAAGCCCCGCAACGCCGAGCTGTACGCCCATGCGCACGAGTCGCCTCGGGTGATGACCCTGCCGCTGATTGTGCTGGCTGCCGGAGCCGTGCTCGCGGGCGCCGTGCTGGGCATTCCGCCGGAGCACGGAATCATTCACGGCTACCTCAAGTACGCCGCCGGAATCGTTCACCTGGAAGGCGCCGGGCCGCCGGCCACGCTCGTCCTCGCCCTGATTTCCACCGTCGCCGCCGGCGGCGGCCTCCTGCTGGCACTCGGCGCGTATAGCCGGGGAATGAGTATCCCCGCGCTGGCGCGCCGGATCCTGCCGGGCGCTGAGACCCTGTTCCGCCAAAAGTGGTACATGGACCACATCGGTGACGGATTCGGCGTCGCGTTCACCAAGGCCACGGCAATGATTTCCTGGGGCTTTGACGCGGGGGTAATTGACGGCATCGTCAACGGCGTCGGGCACCTTTCGCGCTTCACCGCCGGTCAGGTCCGCCGTCTGCAGACCGGCCAGGCCCAGAACTACGCGCTGTTGATGGTGGTTGGCCTGGTGCTGACCGTAGGCAGCCTGGTGCTCTTTAGATGAACGGCATGACAACCGGCGAAGCCGCCCTCGACTTCCCCATCCTGTCGCTGGCGCTCTGGCTACCGCTCCTCGTCGGACTTCCAATCATCGTGCTGGCGCGCAGCCGAAATGCCATTGCGGTGGGAGCGCTCTTGGCAAGCCTGGCGCAGGCCGTGCTCGCCATCATCGTCGTCGTCACTTTCGACCACGAAGCCACCGGGTATCAGTTCGTCGAGAACGCCCCCTGGATCCCGGCGCTGGGCATCTCCTACAAGCTCGGCGTGGACGGCGTCTCAATCCTCATGGTTCTGCTTACGGGAATCCTCGGACCACTGGTGGTGGCAGCCGCATGGCTGACCATCCATCGGCGCGAGCGCGAATTCTTCGCAGCCCTGATCACCCTCCAGACGGCCATGCTCGGCGTATTCGTCACGCTGGACTTCATCCTCTTTTACGTCTTCTGGGAAATGGTGCTGATCCCGATGTACCTGATGATCGGGGTGTGGGGCCACGAGCGCCGCATCTACGCCACGGTCAAGTTCTTCCTCTACACGTTTGCCGGCAGCGTGCTCATGCTGGTGGCCATCCTGGCCATCCGCTTTACCACCGGCACATTTGACATTGAAGCGATTCCGGAAGAAATGGCCGGAGCCTCGCAGATACTCCAACGCTGGGTCTTCGTGGCCTTCTTCCTGGGCTTCGCCATCAAGGTACCCATGTTCCCGTTCCACACCTGGCTACCGGACGCGCACGTCGAAGCGCCGACGGCAGGCAGCATGGTGCTGGCGGGCGTGCTCCTCAAGATGGGGGCCTACGGCTTCCTGCGCTTCCTCATTCCCATGGCGCCCGACGCCGTGGACGAAGCCCGCGGTCTGGTGGTCGCGCTCTCGCTGGTTGCCATCGTCTACGGCGCACTCGTGGCCATGGTGCAACCCGATCTCAAAAAGCTGGTCGCGTATTCCAGCGTCAGCCACATGGGCTTCGTCACGCTCGGCATCTTCACCGCAACGCAGACAGGTATTGACGGAGCGCTGGTGCAGATGCTCAGCCACGGCGTCGTCAGCCCGGCGCTGTTCTTCGCGGTTGGCGTGATCTACGAGCGCGCGCACACCCGTCGCATTGATGAACTCGGCGGCCTGGCGCCTCGAATGCCCATCTATGCCACGCTCTTCGGCTTCTTCATGCTGGCGTCGCTCGGGCTCCCGCTGTTGAGCGGATTCGTGGGTGAATTCCTGGTGCTCGTCGGCGCCTTCGACTACGCCACAGGTGTCGGAATCCTGGCCGCGCTCGGCGTGATCCTGGCCGCCGCCTACATGCTCTGGATGTACCAGCGTGTCGCCCTCGGACGGCTGCGCAACCAGGCGCTGGCGACGATTCCCGACGTCAACCGCACCGAGATCCTGACGTTCGTCGGCCTCGGCGTATTGGTCGTCTGGGTCGGGATCTTCCCCGACACGTTCGTGCGCCTCCTGAGCGCCACCACCGCCGGGCTGGCCGGGTAAACGATGATCGAACCTTCGGATATCGGCTACGTCCTCCCTGAGATCACCGTACTGGGCACCGCCCTGGCGCTGCTGCTCTGGGCCGCCATAACGCGCGGCGACCAGCGCTGGACCAGCGTCAGCCTGGCCCTCACCGGCAACGGTCTGGCCGCGCTGTTCATGTTCATGCGCGCGCCCGCGGACGACGCGGCGGTCCAGGTCTTCGCCGGCCAACTGGTGGTCGACGGCTACTCCACCTTCTTCCGCACGCTCTTTCTGATTCTGGCCTCGCTGGCCATCGTGTTCGGCGCGCAACGTTTCTCCACGGCGCCGCTTACCGACTTCGCCGCGCTCCTCCAGTTCTCCCTCCTCGGCATGATGCTCTTGGTCGGAGCGGCCGACTGGGCGACCGCACTCATCGCCATTGAAACCATGGCGATCCCCGTCTACGTGCTCGTTGGCCTCACGCGCTTCCGCCGCGAGTCGCTGGAAGCCGCCATGAAGTACTTCGCACTCGGCGCGTTCGCGTCGGCCATATTGGTCTATGGCATTGCCTGGACGTATGGCCTGACCGGCACGACGAGCCTCGCTGAAACGGCCGCCGGCATCACGGCTCACGGAGAAACCCCGTGGACGCTCTTCGCGCTTGGACTGATCCTGGTCGCGATGGGATTCAAGGTCGCCGCGGTGCCCTTCCACGCCTGGACGCCCGATGCCTATCAGGGCGCCCCAACGCCCGCCGCCGCGTTCATCTCGGTCGGGCCAAAGGTCGCCGCCATGGCCCTGCTGGCGCGCGTGGTGACGTTGGCGTTCGAGCCTCTCGCTGCCAATATCGCGATTGCCCTGGCCGTGATCGCCGCCGCGACCATGATTCTCGGAAACCTGGCGGCCATCGCCCAGAACGACGTCAAGCGCCTGCTCGGATACTCCAGCATCGCGCACACCGGCTACATGCTGGTCGGGCTGGCTGCCGTCAGCCAGACCGAAGAGACGGCCACGTTCATCGGCATTCCGTCAGTGCTGTTCTACGGATTCGTCTACGCGTTCATGACGTTTGGGGCGTTTGCGGTGGCCTACGTCGTGGAGACGCAGACGGGCAGCAACGACATTTCGGCGTTCCGCGGCCTGGCGCAGCGCGCGCCGTTGCCGGCCGTGGCCATGGCCGTCTTCATGCTGTCGTTGACCGGCGTGCCGCCGCTGTCCGGTTTCCTGGGCAAGCTCTACATCCTGCAATCGGCCGTTGACGCCGAATTTGGCTGGTTGGCGGTGGTGCTGGTGGTTACCTCGGTGGTCTCGGCGTTCTACTATCTGCGCGTCGTCGTGATGATGTTCATGCAGGACGCCGACGAGGACGTGCCCGCCGACGCGGGCACGGTGCCGGCCTCGGCCATCGTGGCCGACACGCACTCGGCGGTGATCGCCGCCGCAGCCGGTGCCACGGTGGCATTCGGGATCGTTGGCGGCGGCCTGCTGACCTGGGCGCAGTCCGCCGTTAACAACGGACTGCTCTAAGAACTCGCCCCGGCCGGCAGCGCGCCGGACGGTACCCCGACGCTAGCCGGCCTTCGCCAGAGCTAGCCCCTACGCGTGCTCTTCGATGTAACTGACCGCGTCGGTGATGGTGAGGATCTTTTGGGCGTCCTCGTCGGGGATCGTCAGGTCGTATTCGTCCTCGAGCGCCATGATCAGCTCGACCTGATCGAGTGAATCGGCGTTCAAGTCGTCGACGAAGCGCGAGTCCGCGGAGATCTCGTCCGCCGGCACGTCGAGCTTGTCAGAAACCACGGCAATTACACGGTCAACCGTTCCCACGGAGTCCCTCTTTTCGCATACCGGCGCTGCTTGCCAGCGCGGCGGCTATGACGGCTTTCGTGACATCGAACCAGAGGAAGGGTCCTGCCCCATTGGCCCACGCCAAGCCCCACGGGTTGACCTCATCCTTAGCCAGCACATAGTAAAGAGCCAGGTGGTTCACGCCAAAGAGATAGATGAACGGCACTCCGGCGAGGGCGGCCAATAGGTCGATTCGTACGAATCGGAGGATCGCCCCGCGGCTGCCGTTGATTGTCGAATCGAACCGGGCGTGCAGCGTCTGCGACGTCATCCCGACCACGAAGGCGGCGACGATGAACCCGTAGATATAGCCGGCGGTCGGGGTCAGGAAGTAGGCCGGTCCGCCGCCGCGGGCGAAGACCGGCAAACCGGCAAAGCCCATCACGGCGTACAGCAGCATCGCGGCGGCGCCCCGCCAGGGACCCAGCACAAGTCCTGTAAGCAGGACGAAGAGCACTTGCAGGGTGTAGGGAACAGGATCCGCTTCGATCTTGGCCTGCGCCGCAGGAATCATGAGCAGGGCGAAGACGACGACAAGCACTCCGTCTGAAACGGTTTGTCGCGGCGCCAGCCCGGTTACTCGTCGGGCAACCTCAACGCTCAATGTCGCCTCACCTTTCCGGGGCCAGCGCCGCGCCAATCGTTCACGACTGAGCGCCAGTATCCACGATGATCAACGACTGTCCGGCGGCGATGGTATCGCCGTTCTCGACCAGCACGGCGACTACCTCGCCGGCGTGGTCGGTCGTGATTTCGTTGAAGACTTTCATGGCCTCCACCAGTCCGATGGGGTCGCCGGCCGCCACCTGGGTTCCGACTCGCACGAACGGCTCGGCGCCGGGGCGAGGGGAGCCGTAGTAGGTTCCGGCCAGGGGCGAGGTGACCGGGGTCCCCGACGGCGGAGGGGCGGGCGGCGGGACGGCGGCGGGCACGGCCGCTGGAGCAGCGGCAGGAGCGCCGGCGTCCGGACGGCGGACGGCGACGCGCTGGTCGCCGATGCGGATTTCGAGCTCGGACAGATCGAGACGGCGCATGGCGTCCAGGATCGAGCGGACGCGCCGGGCGTAGCCCGCCTCGGCGCCGGGGTCCTCCGGGTTCGGGATCGCGCCAACCGCCTAGACCGCGCCAACGATTAGCGTGGCGTTGTGCCCGCCGAATCCGAAGCTGTTTGACATGGCGCAGGTGACCGGTAGTTCGCGGGCCCCATCCGTCACGTAGTCCAGGTCGCACTCGGGATCAGGGGTCTCGTAGTTGATCGTCGGGGGAATCACGCCGTCGTGGATCGCCTTGATGCACAGCATGGCTTCGACCGAGCCGGCGGCCCCGATCAGGTGGCCCATCATCGACTTCGTCGAGCTGACCGGCGCCGTGGAGCCGTTGCCGTTGAACACCTGTTTGACGGCGTTGGTCTCGGCCAGGTCGCCCGCCGGCGTGGACGTGCCGTGGGCGTTGATGTAGTCGACGGCCGAGGCGTCGAGCTGGGCGTCATCCAGCGCACCCTGCATCGAGCGGGCCGCGCCGTCGCCGGCGGCCGGCGGCTGGGTGATGTGGAACGCGTCGGAACTGAGGCCGTAGCCCAGGATCTCGGCGTGGATCGGCGCGCCGCGGGCGCTCGCGTGTTCGTAGCTCTCAAGCACAAAGACGCCCGCGCCCTCCGCGGCAACAAAGCCGTCGCGGTCCTTGTCGAAGGGGCGTGAGGCGTGCTCGAAGTCGTCGTTACGGGTGCTGAGCGCGCGTCCGGCGCAGAATCCGGCCAGGCCGATCGGCCCGATAGCCGCCTCGGTGCCGCCCGCCAGCATCACGTCGGCGGCGCCGCGCTTGATGGTGGCCGCGGCCTCGCCGATGGAGTGCGCGCCGGTGGCGCAGGCGGTGACGATGGCGATGTTCGGGCCGCCGATGCCCAGGTCAATCGCGACCAGGCCCGCGGCCATGTTGGCGATGACCTCGGGAATCATGAATGGCGAAATGCGCGAGGGTCCACGGTCGCGCAGGGTATTGACCTGCTGCTCGAGCACCAGCAGACCACCGATGCCGCTGCCGATGAAGCAGCCAATGCCGGCGCGGTTGTCGTCGGTGATCTCAAGGCCTGCGTCGGCCACGGCGTCGCGGGCAGCGATGATGGCGAACTGGGCAAAGCGGTCGGTGCGGCGGGCCAGGCGCCGCCCGAGCAGCGCGTTTGGATCCCAGTCCTTGACTTCACCGGCGATTCGGCAGCTGAAGCCGGTGGTGTCGAAGGAGGTGATGGGCCCGATGCCGTTCTGGCCCTCCAACGTCGCGCGCCAGCTGTCCTCGGCGGTCGCCCCAAGCGGCGTGATAGCGCCGATGCCTGTGACGACAACCCGCCTGGACATGCAGTCTCCGATCACCGCAAGCCGCCGGATGGGCAGCCCGCTGCGCTGATAAACGAGTGTATCAACGCGGCGGCGGCGGGCAGAAAACGGGGCGGTTTCGCGCGTATAAGAGTTTTTTCCAAAAAACTCTTGAGGCGCCGGGGGGCGTCATTCGGGCGGATTCGGAGCGCGGCGGGGCGGGCCGAATTGGCGACGAACGGGGCCAGGAAGACGCAGCCAGGCAGCGCGACATCGCCGGGCGAGGAGGCGGCGGCGAGCGGTGGACTGTGGTGAGGCATCGGACCAATGGCTTGCGTGGACATCGGATCTAGTGTACCCTTTACGAGCACAGACGGCAATCGAGTTGGTCGCCAGCAGCCGGCGAGGGGCTGCGACGGGCCCGGGTTGCCGGGACTTCGTTGCGCGGACAAGGCCGGTCAGTGACACGGCCCGTACGCCAAAAAGAGCCCGAACTATGGCCGGTGGGAGACCGGCTCCAGGCAGGAAGGAGCAGGAGATCGGAACGTGACCGGCCCGAGACGAGCGGAGCGACGCAGCCGGTGGTTGGGTGACCGCGCATACGTTGTCCGACCCGCCCATCGCAGTCGCGTTGGCGGGCTACCGGCGGCTATGCTCGCCAGCGGACGCTGATGGGCGTCCCAAACCACCGGAGCCTGGCGTGAGCCGTGCAGCGACGATCAGCGGCTGGGGGATGTGCGTTCCCCAGCAGATCCGGACCAACGCGGAGTTGGAGCGCATGGTCGCCACGTCGGACGAGTGGATCGTGTCGCGCACGGGCATCCGGGAGCGCCGGATCGCCAACGACGACGAGTCCACCTTCACCCTGGCGCGGGACGCCGCCAAGCAGGCGTTGCAAGTGGCCGACGTGCATCCGAACGACATCGATCTGGTGGTGGTAGCCACGCTGACGCCGGAGTACGGTTTTCCGGCGACGGCCAGCCTGGTGCAGGACACGCTGGGCGCAACGCGGGCCGGGGCCTTCGACATCAACGCCGCCTGCGCGGGATTCGTCTACGGCGTGGCCGTGGCGCGCAGCATGATCGAATCGGGCATACACGGGACGATCCTGCTGATCGGGGCCGACACGATGTCGCGCGTGGTGGACTGGACGGACCGGTCGACCTGCGTACTGTTCGGCGACGGCGCGGGCGCGGTGGTGATGCAGGCCACCGACGGGCCGGGCGGAATCTTCAGCACGGTGCTGGGATCCGATGGGGCCGGGGCGCCGCTGCTGATCCAGCCGGCGGGCGGCAGCCACCAGCCGGCCACGGTTGACACGATCAAGTCGGGCGCGCACTTCCTGCAAATGAACGGGCGCGAGGTGTACAAGTTCGCAGTTACCGCCACCGCCGAGGCGGCGCGTCAAACGATGCAGGGCACCGGACTGGGTCCGGACGACGTGGACCTGTTCATTCCACACCAGGCCAACCTGCGCATCATCAAGTCGGCGGCACGGGGCGCGGGCATCCCCATGGAGCGGGTGTTCGTGAACGCGGACCGCTACGGCAACACCTCGGCGGGATCCATCCCTATCGCGCTCTGCGAGGCGCTGGAAGCCGGCCGGATCCAGGCGGGCGACCGGGTGGTGATGGTTGGATTCGGGGCCGGCCTAGCCTGGGCCGCCGCGGGAATCGAGTGGACCGCGGCCACGGTGAAACTCAAGGCCGTGGCAACCGCCGCCGCGAGCGCGGGTTAGCTCGCGAATTCACAAGGAATATCTGCGGCTCAGCTGACCCCAGCCGTTTGGCGTTCGTAGAGGTGGCAGTAGGGCCCGTCGTTCTCGAGCAGATCAGCGTGCATGCCCGCCTCGACGATTTGGCCGTTCTGGAGCACGAAGATGCGGTCGGCGTTGCGGACGGTCGCCAGGCGATGGGCAATGACAAGGATGGTGCGATCAGTGGATTCGGCGAGGACGGCTTCGTACACCCGCCGCTCGGTCACCGAGTCCAGAGCCGAGGTCGCCTCGTCCAGAATCAGGACATCTGGATCTCGGAGCAGCGTCCGGGCGATCGACAGGCGCTGGCGCTCGCCGCCGGATAGGTGGGATCCGCGCTCGCCGATGCCGGTCTCGTAGCCATCGGGCAGCGAACGGATGAAGTCGTGGATCTGGGCGACTCGACAGACGCGCTCAAGGGCTGCCGAGTCAACGTCGCCGATCCCAAAGGTGAGGTTTGCGCGAACACTGGCGTTGAAGAAGAAAGGGTCCTGCGCGGCCAGGCCGACCGTCCGTCGCAGGTCAAGCAGTCGCCACTCCATGAGCCGACGGTCGTCAAGGCGCACGTCGCCCGCATCGGCCTGGAACAAGCGGGTGAGCAATTCAGCCGTGGTCGATTTGCCGCAACCACTGGCCCCCACGAGCGCCACGACCTTGCCCGGCTCGACGAGCATGCTGAGGCCCCGCAAGACGGGCACGTGCATGGTGCGGTGGGTGAACTCGACGTCGTCGAACTCAACGCTGGGCGGGCGGGTCACGGTCAGAGCCTCGGTGATCGGGTCGTCCTCGACCGGCATTGCCAGGGTGTCCTTGAGCCGACGCGCCGCAGCGAAAACAGCACTGGCATCGAACCAGCGGATTTGTGAGGACTGCACCACGCGAAGGCCGGCCAATACGAGACTCAGCAATGCACCGATATCGCCCGTCGTCAGACGCCCCTGTGTGAATTCATAGCTGCCGTAGCCAAAGACCACGAGGGGACCCAAACCCCAACTCAGCGCGATTCCAAAGTCCTCTGCGACCCGTCCCGCCATGAACTCGCGCAGTCGATCCGTCCGGACGCGCGCCGACAGCGCATCGAAACGTGCCTGCGAGAGCGGCTCATGCCGATGTTGCTGAAAGAGGCGGATTCCGCTGAGGTGCTCATGCAGGAAGGCGCTGACCTCGGCGCTGCCGGCTAACCGCCGCTCGGCGGCAATGCGTCGCAGTCCATAGTTGAAGTGTGCAGTCAGCGCGATGTGGACGGGGATGACTGCCAAAGCCAGAAGCGCGAGGCGCCAGTTGAGGGCGAAGCCGACGCCATACGTGGCGATGGCGATGGCAAAGGCCATGCCCAGGCGGCCGATCCCCCAGCCGATGAACTGCGCGAGCTCTTCAGGACCCTCCAGCACGCGGGCGGCACGCTCGCCGGTGGACATGGGGTCGATGTCGACCATCCGCACGTGCTGCAGATGGCGAAAGGTCGTTTCGGTCATTCGGGCGGCGCTGCGCAGCGTAGCTCGCTGGGCGCGGATCTCCATTACCGTCATGAGGGCAGTGGCCGCGAGGGGGGCAAAAGCGGCGATGAGGAGCGGCGTCCAGGCAGCGGGAAACCCTTCATGCACGCTCGTGTCGATCAGCTCGCGCACCCCCAGTGCGCCGGCAATCGTCAGGGCAATTACCAGCCCGCCGATTGCCATCGCTTCCGCCAGGGTGCGCGCCGATGGCCGGCCCAGGCGCGTAGCGGCCACCAGATCAGCCACGGCCGCGCGTTCGCTGGCCAGCCGGCTCATGCGGTCTGCGCTCCCGCGCCGAACTGGGTGGCATGGAGCTGCCAGTACAAGCCGCGCCGTTCAAGAAGCTGGTGCGGCGCTCCCGATTCCACCACCCGGCCGTCATCGATGACCACGATACGGTCGGCGTCGCGCAGAGTGGCGAGACGGTGAGCGATGGCAATGACCGTACGTGAGGCGCGCACGCGGGCCAGCGCTGACTGAATGTGCTCCTCGGTAATCGCGTCCAAGGAGGCGGTAGCTTCGTCCAGCAGCAGAATCGGCGGGTCTTGCAGGAAGACCCGGGCGATCGCCACGCGCTGGCGCTGCCCGCCGCTCAGTCGAACGCCTCGGTCGCCGACGACAGTGTCGTAGCCGTCGGGGAGCGACGCCACAAAGTCGTGGAGATCGGCATGACGCATCGCCGCGACCAGGTCAGCGTCTGTGGCGTCCGGTTTGGCGACCTGGAGGTTTTCACGAATGGAGGCGTTGAGCAGCACGGCATCCTGGGGAACAATCCCGACATCACGCCGCAGATCGCTGAAGAGCAGGGCGCGAATGTCGTGACCGGCGATGCGAATGCCGCCGGCGTGGGCGTCGTAGTGCCGCAGAACCAGATCGGCCAGAGTGGTCTTGCCGGAGCCGGTTGGCCCGACAATGCCGACGAATTCGCCGGGTTGCACGTCCAGGGAGACGTGGCGGATGGGCTCGAGACGGTCGTCGGCATAGCGGAACGAGACGTTCTCGAATTGGACCGAGGCATCGGCCGCCGATAGCCGCACGCGCTCGCGGCCTTCGGCGACCCTGGGCTGCTCGTCCAGCAGCGGCGCGATCCGCCGCCAGGGGGCGGCCACACGCTCGTAATCGGCCAGGTAGTCGGAGGAGTAGCCGAGCCCGCCAAAGTAGGTGAGCGCGATCTGGATGAAGGCCGCGACCACGCCCGGCGTCGCGCGCCCGGCCTGAACTTCAACCACGGCGATGGCGAAGACGGCCAGGATGCCGAAGGCCCGCACGAAGCTCCAGAGGTTGCGCGCGGCGGCGGCGGTGAACGCGACGCGGAAGGAGCCTTCCTCCAGGCGACGCTGATTGAGGTCGCGTAATCGCGCCAGCGCTGGGGGCTGGGCCTGGATGGAGCGGATCATGCGGGCGCCTTCCAGCGCCTCGTGGACGTACTCGCGGGTCCGGGCAGCGTGGGCGCGGTCGGCCGCGTTGGCGGCATGCATGGTCGGGGCCACGAGCCGCTTCACGATGTAAAGCGTGGGCGCGAAGGCCACCAGCACGAGCGCCAGGCGCCAGTTGAGCACGAAGGCCGCCACCAAAGGCGCGATGATTTCGAAGGTCGACAGGAAGCCCTTGAGCACCAGCAACTGGACCGCGAAGGTCACCTGGCGCAGGTCGCCGGTCAGGCGCTCAACCAAGTCGCCGGTCACGTTGCGATCGAAGAAGTAGCCATCCTGGCTCAACAGACGGGCGAAGAGGTCGCGCCGGATGTCGTGGGCCATGGAGACATCGGCGATCTCGCGAAAGATGCGGTTGACAATGACGAGGCCACGATGCAGGAACTGGGCGGCGGCGATTCCGAGCACGGTGAGGACGATGGGCAGCCACAGACCGGCGGGCAGGGCCTCGTCGAGGAGGCGACGGATGCCGAGCGGGATCAGGGCGAGGAAGGTGACACCGACGAGCGAGGCCGCGAAGCCCGGCAGATAGATCAGTGGGCGCCGGCGGATATAGCCGAGCAGCAGCAGCAACTGCGGACGAGTCATCTTGAACTCACCAAACTCACCTTGGGTCGATAGGGTAGCCGTCCGGGTCGCGTCTGAGCTCCGGGCACAGACTTAGCCCCGATATGACTTGGCGAGAGCAGTACGACTAGACGCAGACGAGCATCGAGGCGTGCGCTAAAGGTGTAGAACGAGGTTTCCGGTTACCGTCCGGATGTGGGCTCGCATCAAATCTTCCGGGCATGGAATACGCACTCAGTCGGCGGTGACGCGGCATGTGGAGCTGACACTGCGCTGCGCGGGGATTCGGAGATCGTGTTGGATTGAAAATTATTCGACCATGAGCTTTTCGACTCCGCATGGTAGTTTGGCGCACAGCGTCGAGCGGATGCGGCGCGCGGAGGGGGAGGTAATCGAAATGGGTAAGAACTCTCAAGTGTCGCGGCGCCGACTGCTGAGAATGGCCGGCGGACTGGGTGCCAGCGTGGCGGGCGTTGCGGCGCTGGCGGCCTGCGGCGAGGCTGAGCCGCAGATCATCACCAAGGAAGTCCCGGTCGAGACGACGGTCATCAAGGAAGTCCCAGTCGAAAAGATCGTCCGCGAGACCGAAGTCAGGGAAGTCCCCGTTGATCGGATCGTGACGCAAGAGAAGGTCGTTACCCAGCAGGTCGAGGTTCCGGTCGAACGCGTCGTGACGCAGGTCGTTGAACGCGAGAAGGTCGTCGAGAAGGTCGTCGAGAAGGTCGTCACCAGGGAGGTCGTCAAAGAGGTCCCCGCGATGAGGGAGACCGTGAACGTGCGCTGGCAAGAGGTCTGGGCCGACGCCTTCCAGCCGACGGTCGAAGAGAAGATGATCCCGGGCTTCGAAGCCCAGTTCCCGTACATCAACATCGTGAATGAGCGAATCGAAGAAGCGCAGATGTACGAGATCTACCTCACGCAGATCGCCGGCGGCGATCCGCCCGACGTGATCCAGATTCAGGAATCGCGGGTGCCGCAATTCGCGGCGCGCGGCGGAATCATTCCGCTGGACGCCTTCATAGGGAAGGCCGGCCTGAATCTGGCCGATATTTTCTACGCAGGCGAGTGGCCCAAGGGAAGCTGGTTGGGCGTCCAGTACACGCTACCCCTGGATAACACGGGCGCCTGGTATCTCTTCTGGTGGAACAAGGACACGTTCGAAGAGGTCGGTCTGGACCCGGACACACCGCCGACGACGTGGACCGAGCTGGAGGAGATGGCGCTGAAGACCACCGTGCGCGAAGGCGGCGAAATCACGCGCCACGGCATGTTCGTGCCTGAAATGATCAAGGGCGCGCGCACGGATGCCAGTTTCAAGGGCTGGCAGTTCCCGGCCGGCGGCCACATGTTCACCGAGGACGCCAAGTCGGTGTTGTTCGACGACGCGATCGGGCAGCGCAACGTCTCCTGGCAACTGGACATGGTCCAGAAGCTCAACGACGGCTGGGACAACATCCAGGGGTACATGGATGCCGTGGGCGCCTCCCGGACCGCGTTCTACAACGGCCTGCTGACCATGCGCGTGGAAGGCGTGTGGTTCCTGGGCGTGATGCGCCGAGACGCGCCTGACATCAACGCCGGTGTGACGCACATGCCGTATGACGACACCAACCCGAACGCCAGGCCGCGCTCGATTTCCGACGACGGCTGGTCATACGGGATGCCCAAGGGGGCGCAAAACCTGGAAGAGGGCTGGGAGTGGCTGCGATACCTGACCGCGGGTGAGGGCAACCTGGCTTTCATGGGCAATCTCAAGCGCCCATCGTCGGTTCCCAAATACAACGACGACCCGCTGTACCAGTCCGAACCGCTCTGGAACGACCTGAAGTCGGTACTTCCGCTGGTCGAGGCATCACCGATCACGCCGGTGAACCCGGACATCGATCAGGTGCTGAAGGACGAGATGGAGCTGATGATGGCTGGGAAGCAGTCGCCTGAAGAGACGCTGGCGTCGATGGCCGGTCAGACGCGCGAGCTCCTGGATGAGTTCTTCGCCAGCCTGTAGGCGGGGGCGAGACGTCCAAGCTCGTAGGGGTTTTCGCGGGCGAGCAAGCCTGACTGGCCGGTGAGGCTCGCACGGCCGAACCTGGCTGTGCGAGCCCCACGCTGGACCATCGGCCGTCGGGAGGCGGTGTGGGGCTTCGTCTTCATCTCCCCGTGGGTCCTGGGGTTCGTGGTTTTCAGCCTGGGGCCCACGGTGGCGATCATCGCCTGGGGGTTCACCGAGTACGACATTCTCCAAGCTCCTAAATTCGCAGGCTTGGAAAACTATGTTGAGATATTTACCGACGACGAGAAATTCCTCAAGTCGTTGGCCAACACGGCGATATACGTCGGTCTGCTGGTACCGTGCCAGGTGGTAATTGGTTTTCTGCTGGCCGTGCTAGTAAATACCAAGCTGCCCCTGGCATCGATCTTTCGCGCCTTTTACTTTCTGCCGACGATCATGCCGCTGGTTGTCGCCTCGATTGTCTGGGCATGGGTGCTGCAACCGGAGCTTGGATTGCTGAAGTTTCTGCTCGAGGACACGATGGGAATCCCGACTCCACGGTTCATGGTTGACGAGTATTGGTCCAAGCCTGGGATCGTCATTCTCACCGTCTGGTCGAGCATTGGCGTCCAAATGATTCTCTTCCTGGCCGCCCTACAGGCCGTTCCGCCGCATCTCTACGAAGCCGCGGAAATCGACGGCGCCGGTCCGCTACGCAAGATGCTCCACGTCACGATTCCCCTGGTCTCACCGACGATCTTCCTGGTCATCATTATCGGGATCATCAACTCGTTCCAGGTCTTTACGACTGCGTTCGTGCTGACGCAGGGAGGACCGCTGGATTCGACGCTGTTCTACGTGCTCTACCTGTGGCGAAAAGCATTCGTATCGTTTGAATTCGGCTACGCATCGGCTCTTGCCACCATTCTCTTCTTCATCATCATGTGTCTCACAGCCCTCTCGTTCTGGGTCTCGCGCCGGCTGGTGCACTACGAGCAGCCTGAGTCATGATCGCGACTCTTCTTTGGCTGGGCTTGGTGGTCTTCGGCGGACGTGCCATCGGCGATCAGCCAACGCCGCTTGGCGTGACGTCGGGCGAACTGCTGTGGACGATTGTGATTGCGGCCAACTGGATCCTGGATATTTCCGGCCTTGCATGGTTGGCGTCGCCCAGGATTCCGAGGTGGGGTGGGCCGCGCCTGCAACGGCGACTGGCCTCGGCCATTCGCTATCAGCTGATGATCGGCATCAGCGTGCTGGCCCTCATCCCCATATTCTGGATGGTTTCCACGTCACTGAAGACGCTGCCGGAGACTTATGAAGTGGAGCCGTACCTGCTGCTGCCACGTGAGCCGCAGTGGGGCAACTACCCTTTCCTTTTTACGTTTGAGCGATTTAATGTCTTGCAACTATTCAAGAACACGAGTCTGATGACGGTTTTCAACCTGGTTGCCAATGTTGGAATAGCGGCATTTGTGGGCTATGGGTTTGCGCGGCTGCGGTTTCCAGGTCGAAACCTGCTCTTCTTACTGGTGCTCAGCAGCCTCATGGTCCCGTTTATCGTGCGAATCATTCCGCTGTTTGTACTGTTCTCCGGCAATACCTATATCTTGCAGGATCAACTTGGCCAGGTATTCAGTTGGACGATCTTCTTCGAGTCGCGAAGCTGGGCCCAGAACACCTATTTGCCGCTGGTGGTGCCCGAGTTCTTTGGCGCGGCGGGAAGCAGCGCGCTGTACATCTTCATCATGCGACAGTACTTCCTGACCATTCCGCATGAGCTGATCGAGGCCGGGCGCGTGGATGGGGCGTCGGAATTCGCAATCTGGCGGCGCATCGTCCTGCCGCAGGCGACGCCAGCCATGGTCGCCGTGGCGATTCTCAGCCTGCAGGGGTCATGGGGCGCGTTCATCGAGCCGCTGATTTTTCTCCGCAAGGTGGACCTGCATACGCTGTCGATCTGGCTTTCCAGCTTCCGAAGCGTCCAGGGAGAAAGCGTGATCCAGTGGCAATACGGGATGGCCGGCGGCGTCCTGGTCACGCTGCCGGTTTTCATCCTCTTCCTGCTGTTCCAGCGGTACTTCATCGCCGGGATTTCGCTTTCCGGCATCAAGGGATGACGGAGGGGTGGGCATGATTCGCCGCAGCCATATCGCGGTCGTCGAGCGGAATGTGTGGTGGCGCGGGGACTTCGAGGTCGAGCCCTATGAGGCCGGCTGGGCGGTGGAGGCCATCGGCTTTCTTCACGTGCTGGAGACCGAAGGCGAGAGTCCCGGGATCGATTTGAGTGTTCAGATTTCGTCGGACGGGATCCACTGGGCTGACCATGGGGCGGTCCTGCGTGGTCCGCTCGACCCGGGCGTGCACTTTGTGAGCGTTGCCCACTTTGGCAGCTGGCTGCGCGTGGTCGGACGTGCTACGGGAGGGCTGAAAGTGATCTTCTCGTGGGACCTCAAGTAGCCCGTGCGGGAGGCCATCCTGGGAACTGACTTGCCGATGCGATACATCCCGATTCGATCAGAACTCGCCGACAGGAGGACTGCTTAGATGAACTCGCATGTCGCGAGCCACGGAAACCCCGCGCTTAGCAAATTCAATCCGCTGCCACGGATTATTTCGTATGACGACTTCGACGACGGCGTGTGCGGATGGACACAGCTCGTGGGCAACTACGAGGAGACGCTGGACAACATCAGGAATTCCGACGACACACGAGCGCCCATGCTCTCGTCGATCCCGATGTTCGATATCGGATCGCACGGGGCGATGGACGGCACGTATGCCCTCAAGGTGGCGACGCGCGGCCAACCCGGGCACTTCGCCTATGCGGTGAAGCGAATGACCTGGCAGCGTCTCGGGGTGATTCAGCTTGAGGCGTTCATCACCTATACCGTGGAAGCCTCGCGGCTCACGTTGGGCGATGAAGACTTACGCGCGTTCACCATCCAGATGGACCTCCAGGACGGATACGAGGACCGGGGACGGCGGGCGATTCCCTCCATTCGCTACCACAACTCGCAGGAAGGCGAACTTCGACGGGTCTGGCAGACCAGATCGAAATACATGCGTCCCAAGGTGCGGACCGGCCCCAGCGATAAGGCGTCGGCCGGATCGACGCATGCGCTGCGTGCCGACGAGTTCGAGGACATTCCGGACGCCTACCAGCCGCTCTGCTACAACGAGGTGGCCACCAAGATCAACTGGCACTACGTGCGCTGGCTGGTTGACCTCGACGGACTGCACTCCCTGGAATTCCAGTGCAATGACCGGGTGTATGACTTGCGCGGCTTTCCACCGGTGTCGGGCGAGGCCGAGTCGAACCTGTCCAATCTGTTGAACCTGGCCTTTGCGGTGGAGGCCGATGCCGACCGGCGGTGCTTCTTCTACGTGGACTCGGTGTTGCTGTCGGCTGAGGACTAGGCGGCACGGCGATACGTAGCGCTGGTTCCCTACAGTCCGCACGCACGCCGTGGGTTGCCAGGCGTGAAGGCGTAGCGATCGGCCGCGGAGGCGACCGGTGAGATGAGCCGAGCTCAGCGTCTCCAGGAGCGCCGTCGGTTCGTCTGTCGGGATGATCTGTACCGGCCACCGCCTGTCGGCGGACGTTGGGGCGCAGGTTCTGATGGATGGCGGCAACGCGATCGACGCGGCGGCGGCCGCCGTGTTCGCGTCCTGGGTGGTCGAGCCCGAGATGTGCGGGGTGGGCGGGACTGTGCAGGGCGTGATGCACCTGGCGGCCAGCGGTGAGACAACCGTGCTCTACCCGGTGCGAGGAGTTCCGGCGGCTGCGACCGAGGACATGTTCGAGCTTGAGCCGGGGCTTGACCCATGGGGGCGGTGGCGGAAGGTCAAGGACGACGCCAACATGCACGGCCCGCGTTCCATCGCCACGCCCGGCGCGCTCGCGGGGATGAGTGCGGTGCTCAACTCATACGGCAGTCTCCCGCTGGACCAGCTGTTGGAACCGGCCATCGCATACGCGCGAGATGGGTTCCCCGTCGATGGCTACACGGCCCTGACCATCGGGAGCCACCTGGACGAGTTACGGCGCTATCCGGCCACCGCCGCGATCTTTGCTCCCCGCAGCGTCCCACCGAGCCCCGGCAGCGCGCATCAGGCGGGCTCCGTGATTGTCCAAGCCGACCTCGCGCGAAGCTTGGATCGAATTGCCCACGAGGGCGCCGCCGTCTTTCACGGCGGTGACCTGGGGCGTCAGGTCGAGCAATATCTTGCGTCCGTGGGCGGGATCCTGACGGCTCGGGATCTACGCGACCTGCCGGTGCGCCTCGATTCCCAGGAGCGCCCGTTTACGTATCGGGGCTTCGAACTTGTCTGGGCCGACGGCTACTTCGCTCCGCTGATGCTCAACATCCTCGAGAACTTCGACCTGGCGTCCCTTGGTCCCGAGAGCCCGGCGTATCGGCACCTCATGATCGAGACGATGCGCTACGCGTTCAGCGGGGTTCTCGAGTACCTGGCCGATCCAGGGATGATGCCGACGCCGATCGATGGGCTCTGGAGCAAGGCGTACGCGGCCGAGATTGCTGACCGCATCGACATGCGGCGGGCGAGCAGCCGGATGGAGCCCGTCGACCCATGGCCGTATGAGACGCGCATCACCGTCCAGCAACGCCCGGCGAGCAAGCGTGTGGCCTCACGCGGAATCGACAACCCCGGAACGACCCAGATCGTCGCCGCCGATAGCGACGGCAACCTGGCGAGCTTCAACGTCACCCACGGCGGTGCGTTCGGGTCGGGCGTCACCGTCCCCGGCACGGGGATTGTGCTGAACAACGCCATGATCTCGTTCGATCCGGAGCCCGGCCGAGCGAACTCGATTCGCCCGAACCGCCGGGTGATGGCGTTCGCGCCCAATGTCGTCCTCCGCCGGAACGGTGCGCCGCGCCTGGCCTTCGGCGCCTCCGGCGGCCGCACAACCATCAGCTGCCAGGTCCACGTGATCTGCGGCGTTGTCGATTTTGGGATGAGCGCGCAGGAGGCGATCGAGGCGCCCCGCGTGCACTGCGAGACCGGGGACACCTGGGTCGACTTCCGAGTCGGCGAGAAGGTGCTGCGCGAGCTGCGGTCGCTTGGGCACAAAATCAACGTCGTGGAGGAGACATTCCATTCGCCGTTCTTCGGCCGTCCGGTGACAATAGAAGTCCTGCCTGGTGGACGGGGTTACCGCAGCGGAACCTCGAACCTGCATCGGACGGCAGCCGTTGCCCTGTGAACAATGGTTGAGCGCCTATAGCTGTCGAGTGCCGGTCCTTTGACCAAGTTCCCAGAGTTGGACCAACCCACCCCGCTCGTTTGCCGGTATGGACGCGAGCGCGGAAGATTGTGTGAGCGATGATTCGAAGACGAACGGTCGCCGGCCGAAAGGTGGGACGCGATGAGTGAACTGGCCGTCCTGGGCGGCAAACCCGCCGTCACCCTTGAGCGTCCGCTCTGGCCGCATATCGGCGAGCCGGAGATTCGTGACCTGCACCAGGCCATTGAGACCTCCCGGACCGACGTCAGCTACCTCGATTCGATGCCTGCCGGCGGTCCGATTGCCATCCTTGAGGCCCACATCAGCGAATACCTGGGTCGCCGGCATGCGGTAACCAGTAACTCATGCACCGCCGCGATACAGATGGCGCTGTACGCGGTCGGGGTGGGCGCGGGTGACGAAGTGGTGGTGTCGCCATACACGTGGCCGCAAACGGTGTCGCCGATCCTGCATCAGCTCGGTACGCCCGTGTTTGCCGATATCGACCCGGACTCCTTCACGATGCGTCCCGACGCCGTCGAAGCGGCCATTACGGAGCGAACCAAGGCCATCCTGGTCGTCCATATCTATGGCCATCCGGCGGACATGGATCCAATTGTCGAGATCGGGCGCAGGCACGGGCTTCCGGTTATCGAAGACTGCGCCCAGGCCATGGGTGCGTTCTACCGCGGTCGGGAAGTCGGGACCCTCGGCGACCTGGCCTGCTTCAGCTTCGGCAACGGCAAGCAGATCATCGGCGGCGACGGCGGCTGCGTGGTTACGGACGACCCCGCGATGTGGCAGCGCCTCGTCGAAATCGGCTCGCACCAGCGCCGCCAGGAGCGCGACATCTCGGATCCCGAGGTGGCGCGCTACATGAACAACCTGACGTATACGTTCCGCATGCACCCGATGGCGGCCGTGATCGTGAACCGCCAGTTGGACTTCCTGCCTCAGTGGAACCTGGCGCGGCGCGCGAATCATCACCGGCTCTCGGACGGACTGAGCGACATCCCCTGCATAAGCCCGGTGGTGGAGCTTCCGGGAGCCGAGCACTGCTTTCACAAGTACTGCCCGTCATTTGTTCCGGAAGAGGCCGATGGATTGACGCGAGAGGCTTTCGTGGAGGCCGTCGCTGCCGAGGGCGTGCAGATCACGCTGGGATATGTGCGCACGCCCATTCACCTGCGAGCGCGCTTCCAGGAACGGCACTACTTCTACGGCGAAGGCATGCCGTGGGCGCTCAACGACCGCTCCTCTGACCTATACCACCAGGGCGATTGCCCGGTGGCCGAAGCCCGCTGCGCCACGAGCGAACTGGAAGTGATGGGGGCGGCCGCCCTGCGAGGCGACCAGTCCGCCCTGATCGACCAGTACCTGGACGCGTTCCACAAGGTCTGGGACCAGCGGGATGCGTTGATCGGCCGCTAGGGCCGGTCCGGCTCGCGGACCGAAGACGGTTGCAGTCATTGAGACCGCGTTTTCAGGTTCCGAGTTGAGGATCCTATTGGGCTTGGATCCCAGTGGTCGGCGCGGCTAGGCGCACAGTTCGTGCGTGCCGTCCCAGCGATCGGAGCCCAGCGGCTGGTTGATCGCGAGTATTCGCTCACGAACGTCAAGCCAGCTCTGCCGCCAGGCGTCGGGGTCGTGTAGCTCGGAGTCGGGATTGGCGCGGCTGCGCGCGACGAAGCTGGGGTAATAGTCGCGCCCGGATGGCTGGCCGGTCGGGTGATAGCGGATATCCAGGCTCCAGCGAATCTCTTCGCTCACGTTGGCCAGCGAGGCGTGCATACAGCGCTGGTGCATGAAGAGGACGTCGCCGGGGGACATGGGCAGCGGCCGGACGCGTTCCTGGGGAACCAATTGGGTCGGAATCTGGCTCTGGCGCGAATCGGAACAGTGGACGCGCAGACCTTCGACATGACTCCGCGGCACGACCATCAAGCACCCGTTCCGCAGGCTTGATTCGGTGAGTGGAAACCAGACGGTCAGCAGGTCGGAGCTATCCGCCTCGGTTTGCACGACCCCGTTGTCCTGATGCCAGCCGGTCTGCGCGTTCAGGCTCGTGCGCTTGTCCGCGTCGATCAGGTGCTCCGGCACCTTCATGCGCACGTGTTGGATGGGATTCGATGTGATTTCGGGTCCGAGGATTGACTCGACCGCATCGAGCATTCGGCGATTGCGGAGCAGGCCAAAGACGGCGGGCCCAAAGTGGAACCCGGTGTCAGGCTTGAGCGCGCTGTGGGCCGGAAAGCTGATATCGAACGCTTGCTGGTCAAGGGCGCCAGCGTCTTTGACGATCGCGATCGCGCGCTGCTCAAACGGCAACTCGGCGTAGGTCGTGCGGATCTCGCCAGCGGCGTGCATTCGCCGAGCCATCCGATCAAGGACTTCAGCGTACTCGTCGATGACCGGCTGGAGGTCTTCACCAGGAAGAAGAACGTCCCTGGCGACCACGTAGCCTTCACGCTGGAAGTGATCGAGCTGCTCGGCTGTGAGGCTCACTGTTTCGTTGCCGAAGGGCCTACGCCTCGTCGTCGGATTCTAGTCTGCCGTGCCGAGCGAGTACAGAGCTTTGTGAGGGAAGCCGACGGTCGGTGCGCTTCTTGACGCCCGAATACGGCGATGCGGGTCAAGCGGCGCGGAGGCTACTTTGCCAACCCTTGATCACCGAGCATCACGAGGAAGCCCGGCGCGCAGGTACCGCGTGTTGGGTCGTCCAGGCGCCACCAGGTACTTCAGAGGTCGCGCCGGATGGGAAACAATTCGTCCCTGAGCTTTTCGACTCCGCATGGCAATTTGGCGGACGGCGTGGAGCGGATGCGGCGCGTGGAGGGGGAGGTATTCGACATGGGTACGAACTCGCATATGACCCGGCGCCGACTGCTGCGAACCGCCGGCGGACTGGGCATCAGCGTGGCGGGCGTGGCGACGCTTGCGGCCTGTGGCGAGACTGAGCCGAAGATCATTACAAAGGAAGTTCCGGTCGAACGAGTGGTGGTGAAGGAAGTCCCGGTCGAGAAGATCGTCACTCAGCAGGTCGAGAGAATCGTGACCCAACAGGTCGTGAACGTGGTCCGTGAGGAAGTTCCGGTCGAGAAGGTGGTTGAGGTCAAGCAGGTTGTCGAAGTCCCGGTCGAAAAGGTTGTCACCAAGGAAGTAGAAAAAGTCGTCGAGAAAGTCGTCGAGGTCGAGGCGCAGCTTCCGCCCGTGACCGTGGTATTCGTACACGACCACACGTCGGGTCCGCGCGGCGCCGCGATGGGATGGGGCCTGGATCTATTCGCGCAGAAGGTGCCCCACATCAATATCAAGTTTGTGCCTCAGCCTCACACCTACGAGGAATCCTTCAGTATTCAGATGGTCGCCGGCACGGCGGGTGAATTGGCGCTCTTGTCCGGATGGTTCAAGTCGCGCTTCCAGGCGTCAGGCGGCTTCATGCAGATCGATGATGTCGTTCGCAAGTTCGACACGTTCAATCCGCACGACTACTACTTCTACCCGGATACGAACGATCTGACGTTTACCGATACCTTGCCCATTGGGCACCTGGATGGCCTTCGAGGCCCCATGTTCGGTCTGCCCTACCAGGGCAATCTGAATACCCAGATCATCAACCTTGACATCATGGAGCAGGCCGGCATCGAGTGGCCGACGCCGGGTCGGTGGGGTATCCAGACGGAGTTCCTGGAGGCACTCCAAAAGGCGACCAACCCCGAAGAGGAGCAATGGGGGCTTCTCGCGAACGGGAGCTGGTACGGGATGTGGAATTCGTGGGGATGGGCGCTGGCCGACGACCCCAATCTGCATTACCGATCGGCGGACGGCTTGCGGACAACGATGTGGGACAGCGGCGCTGACGCCGGGACCCGCCTTGTCAATGACATGATTCATACACATGGCGTGGCGCCACCGGTTTCCGAGACGCGGGAGCTGGCGGGCGAGTTTGGGGATCCATTCTCCGCCGGACGCGTGATGGTCAGGTCGGCGGGATCGGTTGGCGCCTTTGCAACGCGGATCAAGGACCGGTTTCGGTGGTCGCGAATGCCAACGGTCGAAGGCCCGCGCGGGCCCGCGCCATACGCTTTGACCATGCAGCCGCACCTGGTGACGAATTCCGCCGAGACGCGCGGCAACATCGAAGCGTGCGTTGAGGTTTGCTTGTTCTTTGCCGGCCGGGAAGTCCAGGGACGGGTCGGTATCGATCGGGGATCGGTACCGATCAGGAAGGACGTTCTGGCATCGCCGGAATACGCGGCGGGACCGCCGGAGAACCACGGCATGATGAAGGACTTCTTCGACCAGCCGGACGCGCGGTCGGCGCAGATGGCGCATCCGGCGTGGCGCGACTGGCAGCGCGGCGGAAGTCCGCGCATCCAGAATCTATCGGCAATCCTGCTCGGCGAATTCAGCATCGATGAGGGCACCGAGCAGACGCTGAAGTCGGCGGATCGTGCGCTCGAACAGTCCCACGAGTCGTGGCAAGAGCTGCGGAACTGGTGGCAGGAGCGCCCGAACCCGATCAAGCCCGAGGAGTTTGGCTAGCGCAGGTCGACGGACGCATGCCGGCCGCCAGCGTTCGTGCGGCAGAAACGCCTACGTGAGGCCAGGTGTCGTGCGTCTCGCCGGACGGCCGCTGGCGGCGGACACCGGTTCCGGCCGTTGTGGAGTTGGCGTGACATGAGGCGGCGCAGTCGTCGCGCGGTTGCGGCAGCGAGTACGGTGGTCGGCATGGATGATTCTGGTCGACTTCGCTCCCGAGAGTGTCCGCGCGGGTTTAGCCGGCAGGCCTGACGGAGTCCCATGGCAGACGATCCCCTGACCGCCGCGCCGCAGAAGCCGCCAAACATCCTCTGGCACTGCACCGACCACCAACGGTTCGACACGGTGGCGGCCCTGGGAAATCCCGAGATTCGAACGCCACACCTTGACGCGTTGGTTCGTCGGGGAGCGGCGTTTACCCATGCGTACTGTCAGAGCCCGTTGTGCTGTCCGAGTCGAGCGAGCTTCATGACCGGTCGCTATCCGAGTGCCATCCACGTCAACTACAACGCGCTCGATTACTTTCCGCCGGCGGCAGAGACCACGCTGGTCAGCCGGCTGCTGGCGGACGCGGGCTACGAGTGCGGGCTGGTTGGAAAGCTCCACCTGGCGGACGGGCACGGCGATCCGCACGCCACCGAGCCTCGCGGGAACGATGGGTTTGGGTGGTTCGATTGGAGCCTGGGTCCGCACGACGATTGGGCGCCGAGCGTTCATGGCTACGCCGACTGGATTCGCGCGCAGGGCCACGAGCCGTCGGCTGTCTTCGCACGCCGGCCAACCACGCCGAATCGGCTCTATGCGCCGACGCCGGAACAGGACAACATCCCTTACGCGCTGCACCAGTCAACGTGGTGCACGGAGCGGGCGATCGCGTTTATCGAGCAGGCGCGTGAGCCGTGGCTCCTGTGCGTGAACGTCAATGATCCCCATCCGCCGTTCGATCCGCCGTGGGAGTACTACCGACGCTACGACCCCGATTCGCTGTCCGATCCCTACTTCCGGGAGAGCGACCTTGAACAGCAGGAACGTCTCGCGGACATCGAGTGGCGGGCGCGCCGGCCAGTGCCCACGCGTCCGTCCGATATGGACGCCAGGCGCGTCCGGGCCGCGTACTACGCGATGATCGAGCTCATCGACGCGGAATTCGGACGAATCGTCGAGCACCTGGAGGCTACCGGACAACGCCGCGATACCGTGATTGTCTTCATGAGCGATCACGGCGAGATGCTGGGCGATCACGGGCTGCTGGAAAAAGGCTGCCGGTTCTACGAAGGGATGGTGCGCGTTCCGCTACTGATGGCGTGGCCGGGGCGGATTCCCGCAGGGCGTCGCTGCGATTCGCTGGTGGAGTTGACCGATGTGGCCCCAACACTGCTGGAATTCGCCGGACAGCCGATCCCACCGCTGATGCAGGGCCGGTCGCTCGCACGCGTAATCGAACGCGGTGACGACGACAGCGAGGCGCATCGGGACTTCGTTCGCACGGAGTATTACGGGGCGCGCGGACGGCCGGCGGGACGGAGCTTTGCCACGATGTACCGCGATCGACGCTGGAAGCTCGTGGTCTACCACAACCACGGCACGGGCGAGCTTTACGACCTGGACGACGATCCCTGGGAGTATGTGGATCGCTGGAACGATCCCGACTTTCGGGACGTGAAGGCGGATCTCATTACGCGGAGTTTCGATGCCACGGCGATGGCGGCCGATCCGGGTCCGCCGCGGCGGCAAGATCGATGAATTCGAGCGCCTGGACTGGGGGACGGCGATGATCGTTGATGGCCATGCGTACTGCTTTCCGAGTCCGAACGAACGGCTGGATCCGCCATCCGAGGAGGATCCGCTGCGGCACCTCCAGCGGGAGATGGGCAAACATCATCAACCGGCGTGGCGGACTCGCGACCGCGCGGCCGCGGGTGTCGATGCGCTGATCGATCTCGAGCGCTGGGAAACGCTCAACTCGCTCAAGGAGGCTGACTTTCGCGCTGCGGGGTTCGGGCGCTACGAGTGGCGGAGCGGCAACGAGGTTATCGCCAAGCAGTATCAGCCCCCGTCCATGCAGGACATGGCCTACCCGCCGGAGCGGCTGGTGGCCGAGATGGACTACGCCGATGTCGAATGGGCCTTGCTGCACAAGTTCCAGGGAACGACGAACGACTACATGGCCGCCTGTGTTCGGGGCTTCCCACAGCGACTGCGTGCTCTCGCGCATGTCGCCGAGTGGCGCGTCGCCGACGACCCCGATGCAGCGATCGCCGAAGTGACGCGCGCGATAACCGAGCTCAAGCTCAGCGGTCTGCAATTCATGCCGTACCAGATGGACCTGTATGGGCACCACGAGGCGTGGGATGGGCCCGAGTATCGACCGTTCTGGGATGCGGTTGCGGATCTGGGCGTGCCCGTCTACCTCACGCTGCTAGGTCGACGGGACCCGGCGATCGAGAGCTATCGCAACGAACTGCGAACCCTGGAACGCTGGATGGAGCGATACCCGGACACCACCGTGGTGCACACGCACGGTTTCCCCTGGCGGATGTACATCGAGGGCGATCGCGTTGCGTTGCCGGACTACGTCTGGGAACCGTTTGCAAACCAGCGGCTGCATCTCCAGCTGCTCTTTCCGATTTCATTGGGCAATGTCTGGGACTATCCGATGCGAGAAGTGCAACCGGTCATCGAGATGTGCGTGCGTCGAATCGGCGCCCGGCGGCTGATCTGGGGAACGGATATGCCGATGGTCATGCGCTTTTGGACGTATCGGCAGAACGTCGATTTCATAGGCCGGTACTGCGAATTCCTCGCGGATGAGGACCGCGACGCGATCCTCGGCGGAACCGCGGCGCGGTTGATGGGAGTGCCAGGCCCCGATTCGGCCGCACCGGGCAGCTAAGCCTGACGTACCACTCGATAGTCGCGAGCGCGCTTTCCATCAAGCCGACCAAGTGGGACAAGGTTCAGAACGCCGACAAGCTCGAGGCGTTCATTCGCGAGGCCGCGCGTGACCGGCCAGACGTCATCGTGGCGCCGGAGGGATTTCTCGAGGGCTACGTGGTCATGGAAGTCGTCCGCGACCCTTCCAAGACGGACGCGATGCGGGCACTGGCCGAGCCCCTCGACGGGCCGTATATCCAGCGCTTTCAATCGGTGGCGCGCAGCCTGAAGCGGAACATCTGTTTCGGATTCGCCGAGCGCCGCGATGACGGGATTTACAACTGCGCCGCCTTCATCGGGTCTGACGGGGAGCTGTGCGGCACGTATCGCAAGACGCAGCTGTCCGAAGGCACGCATCCGTCGTGGGACTTCAATCGGGTCGGGCGGCGATTGCGAGGCATCGATACCCCCATTGGGCGGGTGGGCGTGCTGATCTGCAATGACCGCTGGAACGCCCACATCGTCCGGACCCAGGTCATGGACGGCGCGCAAGTGCTGTTGATCCCATCGTTCGGATCGCGAAAACGCGCCCAGAACGAGGCTGTACTGGCGCGGGCGCGGGAAAACGGTGTGCCGGTGGTCGAGGCGGCCGTGGGCGTCAATCTGATCATCAGCAAGGGCGAGGTGGTGGCGTACACGTGGGGCGTCGATCGGATCACCACGGCGCGAATCGACATCCCGGCGTGGCCAGCGCCGGCCGTGGCGAACGAGATGGAGCGCACCTACCTGGCCGGGCAGGACGCCGAGATGCTGCGCCGGCATCGTGACATGATGGAGGAACTGAAACGGGAGGCGGCCAGCTAGCGGCCGGGCCCGGTGTGGCCTCGCACACACGCGAGGAGGATGTCCCAGCGGCGCCTTGAAGTTGAACGAACCCGCCGAGACCGTGCCGGTCAACACCGCCCAAGCCAAGCTGGTGCCCGTCGCCTGACGTGCACCAGTCCTGGTTACAAAGACTGAGTGTTGGTCAGGTTAGTCCTCAGCCTGTGCGAACGGGCAGCCCGTAGTCCTGCTGTCGCGGGAGCAACGCTACGTCGTCGGTCGGGGCGAAGTACTCATAGACGGGCCCGCGGCGCTTGTGCGGTGAGGTATTCGGCGCGGAGAAGTGATAGGTGAGGCAGTGGAAGAGGAGCGCGCCACCCGCCGGCACCTCGGCCTGGACGACTTCATCGCGACTAAACAGCTCCGGGGCCAGCGGGTTGGTGTGCAGGCCACGCCGGTGACTGCCGGGCACCACCTCGATACAGCCGTTCTCCGCCGACGAGTCATCCAGGTAGTACTGGATCGCCACCACCGGCGCGCGCTCCGGCGTCAGGTCCGTGCCCTGTTCGATGAGCCGGTCGACCTCCGCCGGCGAGACGAAGCCCTCCGATAGGTCCTGGTGCCAGTGCTTGGCCGATCCCTCGAACGGGGGCTTCATCATCAACTTGGAGTGGTGGAACCGGAGATCCGGCCCTAGCAAGTCCTCGTAGACATCCAGCGTGGACGGATAGGTCATCAGCGCGCGCCAGGGCGCGCCGCCGTGGTGATGGATTGCCTGGATCTTTCGCAACGCGACGTGGCCATGCGTGCTGGTCTTCTCGACGTCGAAGTGGGGGTGTCGATGGTGCTGGGCCCAGGCCTCGAGCACATCGACCGACGCTCGCAGGACGTCGAGATCATCCGGCGCGATGGCGTCCTCGAGCACCAGGAATCCCTGGTCGTGGAAGGCCCCGACCTGTGATGCGGTCAAGCGATTGAGTGTGCGGGTCATTAACACGGTCGTCTCCTCCTGTTCCACTCTCGGCTCAGTGCCGGTCGAGGCGTTCGATCGAGGGTCATTGTGAACGATCCGTAAAGGTGAAGCCGTGCAGCCGAGCCTGGCCATAGATCCAGAATCGCAACTGCACGGGCTCGGCGACGGACGGCAGGCGCAGGGAGTCGGTCCAGCGGACCGGTTGATCGGCGCCATCGGTGCTGAGGTGATGGCAGTTGGCACGCCCGTTTCCGTCGATTTCCTCGCCGTTCGAGCCGAGCACGGCGACGTCGATCCAGCTGCGGCCGGCCAGCGTCCGGCTGACGCTTGCGGAAAGCCCAACCGCCGCAGCCGTGGGCTCGATCGGAATCGTCGTAACGATGGCCGGCATCTCGCGATCGCGGGACTCGAGGCCGGTGAAGCCGTCGAGCGGGAGCGTGGCGAGCCCCATCTGGGCGGGGTAGATGCTTCCGACGCTCTGCGGCCATCCCACTTTTTTGGGCACGCGGTCGCCGAGCGGCCACAGCGTCCAGGTCTCGGCCTGACCGGAGTAGTAGAGGCGAAGCTCAGAGCCGTACACGACCACGTCGCTTGAAGTCACGATGAAACCGCTGTCCCACTCGTGCCTGGCGCCGCGACGAATCACGGGCTCATGGGCGTTCACGCGCCTGAATACCTCGCCGTCCCGGCTGACGGCGAGCCGCACGTCTCCCACGTATGAATCGAGCAGCGGCTCGATCCACCCGAATTCGTAGAGCATGAAGTAGTAGCCCTTCCACGGGAAGACCGAGATGAAGTGGATTTGAAACTCCTCGCCATCGTAAGGGTCGATGATGGGGTTGTGGGTTGAGCGGGTCCACGTCCACGGGTCCGGGCCGAACGCCATGCCGCCCTTGCGGCTCGTCCAGCCGCCTCGCTCAGGCGACTTGGGCGCGGAGATCTGGCCGTAGCACTTGTAGCGACGCTGCGGATCGGGGTCCTGGGGGTCGTACAACACCTGGTGCACGTCGAACCACGCTTGAGGATCGGGGAGCCAGCGGTAGGCCCCGTCCGGCGTGCGAGCGGACGTCAGACACGGCTTCCCCTCGCGCGTGAAGTGAATGCCGTCGGGTGAGTTCCAAATCTCCTTGTTCTCGTGTTCGTCCGGAAGGAAGAGCTTGTAGCGACGATCGGGATTCGGGTCCGCTATGTCCTTGAGGCAGGGACCATTCGTTCGGCGCGGCGTGTTGTCAACGAGCAGGTTGTTGGCGCGCGAGCCCTTGTAGTCACAGATGCCAAGGTCCGGACGGTCCCAGGCGATGCCGTCCACGCTGGTGGCGTAGCCCGTGCGCGGTCGCTGGATGCCGGCCTCCTCGGCGTCAATGCCCATGTACCAGCACTTGAACAGGCCATCTTCGGCATCCCAGAGAACGGTCCCCTGCCAGGGCGACGCCTGCATTGAATCCCAGCGTCCGATCAGCCCGGCCGGGAGGACGGGATTGGCCGGGTGTTTCGTGGCATCGGTCACGACGAGGCGCGCGTTGTGCATCTCGGCCACCTCAAGCAGGTCGGCGAAGAGGACGCTGTGGCCCGGCGCCCTCGACAGGACGACCGATTCCGGATAGGCGGCCGGCATCAGCGACGTCCGTCGGGCCGCTGAAGGGCGTTGTTCGGCCGTGCGCGCCGGGTCAGCGGATAGGCGCGTTGCTCGAACCGCAGGTCGCCAACGGTACGGCGGAATCCGCCGGCAGAGTGCAGGCGCCGGGCTCCGTGATCGAGGACATCGGGGTACTCACCGCCGATCGACCGGAGGTCTTCAGTAGGACCGAAGACGTGCCCAGCGACCAGGTAGCCCTTACGCAGGAAGTGATCGCGATGCCTGGCTGAGAGGCTCATTGTTTCGACGCCGAACGGCATAGGCCTCGTCGCCGGATTCTAGTGGGCTCTACGGAGCGAGTACATAGCCTGGCGAGGGAAGGCGGCGGCGTCCGGGTTCCGGTCGCCGCCCTGGCCCGGCCGGACAGGCGCGGGGTATCCGGTTTCCCCAGCCGCTAGAGTGCACCGGGAGATTCAACGCGGTGCAATGGCATGCGGGTGCTGAGCGAACGGGATCTGGCGTTTTGGGACGAACACGGGTATGTGGTGGTGTCCGATGCGGTGCCGGGGGAGCAGCTGGCGAGGCTGGTTGACGCCATCTGGGACTTCCTGGAGATGGACACGAGCAACCCGGACGATTGGTACAAATGGGCGCCGTATGACCGGAACGATCCGCAGACGCCGATTTCCGAGGCCGGCATGGTGTCGATGTACCAGCACCAGGCGATGTGGGATAACCGGCAGTTCCCGCGGGTGCACCAGGCCTTCGCGCAGATTTTTGGCAGCGAGCGGCTGTGGGTGTCGCTCGACCGGGTCAACATGAAGCCGCCTGTTCGAGCCGACCGGCCGGCGTGGGGTCATACGGGAATGATTCACTGGGACGTGGACACGTCGCGCCGGGAGATTCCGTTTGGGGTGCAAGGGGTGCTGTACCTGACCGACACGGCGGAGGACCAGGGCGGCTTCCAGTGTGTTCCGGGCTTTCATCGCGGCTTTGACGACTGGGTGAAGACGCAGCCCGCCGACCGCGACCCCTGGTCGCCCGACCTGGAAGGACTTGAGGTGAAGCCAATTGCCGGCAAGGCAGGCGACCTGATTGTCTGGGACCGCATGCTGGCGCACGGTAACGGCCACAACAGGTCCGACAGGCCGCGCCTGGCCCAGTACATCACCATGCAGCCCGCGGAAGACGACGAGGAGTTGCGGCGATTGCGCATCGAGTCGTGGCGGGAGCGCCGGCCGGCCAGGTCGCCAGAGGGCGGGTCGGGCTGGCCGCAGGATCCTCGCGACAGGGAACATCGGACGCAGTCGCCGGCCGTCCTGACCGAGCTGGGCCGGAAACTGCTCGGCTTGGATTCGTGGGATTGACCCTTCTGACAACTGGCGGCACTCGCAGGCGGACGCTTGAACCGTACCGGTCGCGATCCGGGCTGCGGCGCCGCATCAGATCGGGCCCCAGCGCCCTGTGACTTCGGAGGGCCTAATGGGTCAAGCAATCCTGGAGCGTGCCGAAGCGTTCATTTGGAAGAACGCCCGGCTGCTGGAGCGGCGGCTGTTCGAGTTCCACTTCAAGGAGGGCTCGCCAGGCGCGGTAGTGGACGCGCTGCGCCCCTATCAGAACGCGGACGGCGGATTCGGCAACGCCCTTGAACCGGATATTCGCTGTCCAGACAGTCAGCCGGTGCCGGTGCAGCACGCGCTCAAGATTCTCAGCACGGTTGGGTTCGATGGCGAAATGGTGACGGATGCATGTGACTACCTGCTGACCATCACGACCTCGGAAGGCGGCGTGCCGTGGCTCTTGCCTTCCGCGCTGAAGTACCCGCGGGCGCCCTGGTGGCAGACCGGCGACGCGCCGGCCGCATCCGTCAATCCAACGGCCGCCATCGCCGGCCTGCTGCACCAGAACGGCTTTCGACATAAATGGCTGGAAGCCGCCACGACGTTTTGCTGGTCCAAGATCGCCGAGCTGGAGCTGAGCGATCCTCACGATGCCGGCGTCGTGCTTACGTTCCTTTACAACGTCCCCGATCGTGCAAGGGCCGACGCGGAGCTGGCGCGCGTGACCGGCCTGCTGCTCTCGAGCGACCTGGTTGCGGATGTCAATGCGGAGGGCTATGTCTTCAAGCCTCTCGACTGGGCTCCCACGCCTGATCATCCGCTGCGAGCACACGTTGGACCGGAGGATGTTGCCGCGAATCTGGACCGGCTCGCCGTGGGTCAGCAGCCAGACGGCGGATGGAACATTTCCTGGGAGCCGCTGAGCCGCGCCTGTGAGCTGGAGTGGCGCGGCAGCGTGACCCTCGACGCGCTGTTGACGCTGCGGGCCAACGGACGGCTCGACGTGTAGCCGACCCGCCTCCCGGCAAGCTGTCACTCAGTTGGGATCGTCGGAGGTCTTGCCAAGCAGCCCGTTGGCCGGGGCCTTGACACCTTCCGCAACTTGGTCGGCGATAGCCGGCACTTCGGTATCTACGACTCGTCGGCGTAGGTACGCGGGCTAGCTGCCAGCGGCCCGCCGAGCGGCATCGAGGGCGGCGAAGGATTGCTCGGCCGCGGCCCAGGGATCGTAGTCGGGCCGTCGCCAGATCATGGCGCTGACCTCGGCGGTGACGGGAATGGTGGAGTCGTGCTCTGCCAGGATTCGGAAATACGCGCCAAGATCCAGGCTTCCCTGGCCGGGAAGCTGAAAGACAACCTCGCCGTCGGCGTCGATGTAGCCATCCTTGACGTGAATGTGCGCGGCAAACGGCAGGCATGCCTCGATACAGTGGCGCAGATCCATCCCCTGCACGTGGAAGTGGCTCATATCGAAGTTGAGCCGCAGCGCGGGATGATTCGTCTGTTGCATGAGCCAGACGGCCTTTTCCGGGCTGTCCAGCGGATTCCCGACGTGCGGCTCGGCAGCCAGGATCACCCCGTGCTCTTGCGCAATGTCGGCCAGGTCACACAGGCGGTCGGCGATGCGCACGCGGCCGCTCTCCCAGGCTGGACTCTGGTGCCCAATGGGAGAGCTGAGAATCGACGGGTCATCCGAGAAGGAGAGATCGCGGGCGAGCTGGCAGACGGCGCGAAACTCGGCTTCGACGGCTCGCGCGCCGTCGCCTTCCTCGCAGAGCGGCAGCAAGGCCATGAGCGCCGGTGAGTCGAAGCCCTGATCTCGAATTGCATTCGAAAGCGCGAGCCGATCATCTCGGTTCAGGCGCGCCGGTGCGGTGGGCCAGCCCTCGCCGGCCAGTATCTCGATGGCCTCGAAGCCGATCCGGCGCACGCGCGGCAGGGCCTCGAACACGTTTACGTCGCGAAAGGCGTAGGTTCCCGCGCCCAGCTTGACGCGGCTCATGCCTCGCGTGTCCCGAGCATGCGTTGGCGCTCAGCCTTCAGCAGCTCGATCCAGTGCTTCATGTACCGCCCGTGATCGTGCCAGGTTCGCCCTGAGACCAGGTTGCGGTCGATCGCCCAGGTCTCCTCGGAATAGATCCCGCCGCACACTTCCAAATCGAACTTGCACTTCGGGACGCAGGCCATCGTGCGCCCCTCCACGACGCCGGCATACGCCGGGATTTCGACGCCGTGGCAGACGGAAGCCGCGGGCTTGTCGTGCTCGAAGAAGTAGCGGGTGATGCGGACGAGGTCGGGGTCGTAGCGGATGTACTCGGGCGCACGTCCTCCGGAAAAGAAGATGCCCACATACGCCTCGGGCTGCACGTCGGCGAAGGCCACATCGGCCTGGATGGTGTAGCCCTCGTACTCGCGCGTGATTTCCCAGCCGGTTTGGGGGATCTCGTGCAGGACCATCTGGTACCGGCGCTTCCGGGGCGCGGCGACGACCGGGCGAAAGCCATCCTCCTGGAGCCGCAGGATTGGGTAGAGCGTGTCCACCGTCTCGGTGGCGTCGCCCACGATGATCAGAACGCCATTCGTCTCTGTGTCCATGTGAGCCGCCTCCGCGCCATCTGAAACCGCGCCGCACCGGGGAGCGCTGGCGATAGCATGCCTGCATTCAAACACGTACCAACCCGCAGGCGTGTTTGCCAGCGCCAGAGCACCAGTTGCCCGCAGCGTACACGGCGAGCACGAGCGCCCCGGACCGCGTTGCTCAGTCGGGTTCTGTCGTCGGTACTCCCAATAGAATGATCAGTCGCGGGCGGATCGCGGCCAGCTAGCAAGGTGATATGAAGCTCAGTTGCTGGACGCGAATGGTCCTGATCGGTCTGTGCGCGCTGCTGGTGATTGCGTGCGGCGAGGATCGTACGCCTGAAGGCACCGGCGAGTCGGCCGCCGCCGAGTCCGGCTCGACAACTGCGCCAGACGCGTCGAAGGAACCGTTCGTGATTGGCGCGCTGGACTCGCTGACGGGGGTTGGGGAGTCGTATGGGATTCCGCTTTCGCGGTCCAAGCTGCTGGCCGTGGAGGAGATCAATGCGGCGGGCGGCATCAACGGGCGGATGCTGAAGCTGGTGATCGAGGACTCCAAGTGCACGTCAACGGACGCGATTGCCGCGTACCAACGGTTGACCGACGTGGAGGGCATCAAGATCGTCCTGGGGGCCACGTGCAGCGGGGCCACGCTGGGGGTCGCTCCGCTGGCCGAGAAAGACGGCGTGATCCTGTTTTCGCCGTCGTCGACGAGTCCCGACATCACGCACGCCGGCGACTACGTCTTCCGGACGGCGATCAGCTCGCAGAAGGCAGGCACGGACGTGGGCAACCTGCTGTGGGCCGACGGCGTGCGGACGATCGTCACGATCAGCGAGGCCACGGACTACGCGGAGGGAAGTCGCCGGGCGGCCGTGGCGCAGTTCGAGCAGCTGGGGGGCACGGTGGCGGCGGCCGAGAGCTATCCCTCGGACGCGATCGACTTTCGCAGCCAGCTCGCGAAGCTGCTGCGCGTCGACGCCGAGGCGATGTTCCTGGCCGCGCAAGGCGAGATCTCGGGGGGCACCATCATCAAGCAGGCCCGCGAGTTGGGCTACGATGGTCCCATCTACTCGGAGGTGGTGCCCACGGGCCCCAACGCCCTGGAGATTGCCGGCGAGCACGCGACCGGGCTGAAAGCGATTGTCCCGGACCCAGAGCTGAACACGACAACCGGCACGAACTTCCTGACGAAATTCAAGAATCGTTTCGGCGGGGTTGCCCCGTGGCCGTGGTACCAGGGCTCGGCGTACGACGGCGTCTACATCGCCGCCGAGTGCCTGCGGCAGACGGACGACGACCAGGACGCCGCGGGCTTCCGGGACTGTCTACACAAGCTCACCTGGAGCGGGGCGATCGGCGACGATTACAGCTTTGACGCGAACGGGGACGTGACCGGCATCTCCCACGTGTTGATCGAAGTGCTGCCGGTGACGGAGCGGACCGAGGAGAACCTAGGGTACCGGGTGGTGCGGGCGCATGCGGCTTCCTAAACACTGCAGATTGGTCGCGCGGACACGGGGCGCCTGGTATGTGGCGGATTGCGTTTCCCGCGCGGCTCAACGAGCGCGAATGCTTGGCGAGTTGGCCCGGGCTTGCAACCTGCTACGTATCGGGTTACAATCCGGTGATGATTGTGCGGTTCCGGCACAAAGGGCTGCGGCAGCTCTACGAGCGAGGAGACGGGCGGTTTCTTCCGTCGCGACGCGTCAGCAAGATCGAGCGGATCCTGGCGCGGCTCGACGTGGCGAAGGAGCCGACCGACATGAACCTGCCAGGCTTCCGGCTGCACCCACTGCGAGGCAACCTGTCCGGATTCTGGGCCGTGAGCGTTTCGGGGAACTGGCGCGTCATCTTCCGCTTCGAGGCGGAAAACGTCCGGGATGTGGACCTGGTGGACTACCACTAGCGTCCGAGACTTGAGGGAGATTGCGATGCCTATGTACAGCCCGCCCCATCCGGGGTCATCGGTACGCCATGACTGCCTGGAGCCGTTGGGTCTGAGCGTGACGGACGGGGCCCGGGTGCTGGGGGTGAGCCGGAAGCAGTTGTCGGCGCTGGTGAACGGGCGGGCGGGAATATCGCCGGAGATGGCGATTCGGCTGGACAAGGCCTTTGGGGGCGGCGCCGCCACCTGGTACCAGTTGCAGGCGGCGTATGACATGGCGCAGGCGATGCGAAGGGCTGAAGAGATACAGCTTGACTTGCCGGAGGCGGTGCTGGCCTTTCGGGAACGGGCCGCCAGGTACAGCGTCGACGAGGATTAGGGGTTTCGGCGAGCCGCAGCGCCTGATCGAAGACCGGAGACCGGCCCTACCCGCCGTGCCATTGGGCAGGGGTCCGACTCCTAAGTCACATGGTGGAGCGGGTGGGATGCTCGGACGAAAGACCGCCGCGTCGAGTCCCAGGGAGGTTCTGGGTCTTCGTCCAGAGAGACCTTTGTCTGACCCAACCCCGTTCAGGAGGTCCCAGGAGCGTCATGGGGGCTTGCGGGTTGGGTGGCTTCCGGGGATTTCGGCGCTCGCCGGTTTGACGGGGCGTTATGTAAAGTCATCCGTGTGATGGCATGACCGGACCAAATTGACCCAGTAGCCGTGAATTGTCTGGCTGGACCTGAGTGTGCACCGCGTGGGGCAGCCGCCGGTCAGGCTCCCGAATGAGCGGGGCTAGCCGGAGCGCGACACCTGGCAGGGGCGGCCGGTGCGGGCGGATTTGAGGGCGGCGGCCACGGTGGCGACGATGTGGCGGCCCTGGCGGGCGGTGAGGAGGGTGTCGCCGCCGGTGTCCAGGGCGTTGACAAGCAAGTCCACCTGACGGCGGTCGGTTTCCTCGTCGGAGCGCCGGTTGCGAGGATCCTCCGGGGATTGTCCGCGGGTGTAGACCGCCACCTCCGGCCTGGGTTCCGCGATGACCAGGGCGCCGGCGGATCCGACGACGTGGACCCGAAGCTCGCCAATGTTGGGATGGCTTGGTTGACCGATGCGGCCGATGCAGAGCGAGCCGATCACACCCCGCTCCATCTCCAGGGAGACGGTGGCGATGTCCTCCACGCCGCGCTCGGCATGACGCCTGAAGAAGTGCGCGGAGGTGCGGCCAAAGGCGCGCAGGGCGTCCAGCCCCAGGATATGGCGCATGTGGGCGAGGGGATAGATGCCTTCCACGGTCAGCTCGCCTTCGCTGAGCCAGTTGTCGGGGACTTCCTCCGGCTCGTCGGAGTCCAGCAGGACGCCGGCGTCCTTCGAGAAGAAGAAGTCGACGTGGATGGCCCGAGGCTCGCCGATCTCGCCGGCATAGACGAGTTGCCGCGCCTCTTCGATGGCGGGCTGGGTGTTGCGGTTCCAGAGCAGGAACCGCACGCCGGCGCGTTCCACGGCTTCGACGATGGCGTCGCAGTCGGCAACCGTTGGCGCCATGGGCTTGTCCTGAACCACGTGGAGGCCAGCCTCGGCGGCGCGGACGCTGAGGCGGGCATGGCGGGCGGCCTCGGAGGAAACCACGGCGACATGCGGCCGATGCCGGGCAATGGCCGCGTCGATGCCGGGCTCGTAGGGAACGCCCAGGTCGGCGGCCAGCTGTTCGTTGCATTCGTGCACCCAGCCGGCGGCCGATGGCTCGTCGGAAACGCCGGTGACCTGGAAGCGCGGGTGGTCTTTGAACGCCAGAGGCACGTAGTCGTGCTTGGCGGCGCTGAGCGCCAGGACGCGGTAGCGCTCAGGCGAGGACATAGCCGGTCTCCGTGAGATGGGCAGTCTGTCCAGAGGCGCTGGACGCGGCGGCGGCTTCGGCGATCCGCAGGGCCGCCACGGCGTCGGCGCCGGATACGGAAGGCTCTCGACCTTCCGTGATGGCTCGGGCGAACTCGTCGAGCTGCGCGCGGACGCCGGATGCGCGCTGGTCGGTCACGACCACCTGGGGTCGTTCGCCTCGAAAGACCAGTTGGACGTTGTGGTGGTCGTCGGCGTAGGCCGCGCCCAGGGACCCGATCAGCGCCAGGGAGTAGTAGCCGCTACCCAGCGGCAGCCCTGTGGCGACGCCACAGAGCGCCATCGCGCCGGATTCAAACCCGAGATGGATCTGGAGCAGGTCCGGCTGGGCCTGCGCGTGGACGTGCGTTGGGCGTTCGCTAATCAGCCAAAGCGCCTGGTCGATCTCATGCACGGCTTCATGCACATAGAGGCCGCCGCTGCGCGCCGGGTTGTGCTTCCAACCGCCCGGGGGTCCGGGAAAGCGACGCAGCCAGCGGTGGCTGCGCAGCATGCCGGGCTTCCCGAGTTCACCTGCTGCCAGCGCCCTGTGGACCTGCACGTTGGCCGGCATGAAGCGGAGGGTATGCGCCACCATCAGCCGCACGCCGGCCCGGTCGGCCTGGCGCCGGACCTCGTCGGCCGCGTCCGCTGACAAGGCCAGCGGTTTTTCAACCAGGACGTGGCGGTCCGCCGCGATGGCCGCCAGGGCGATGTCGGAGTGGGAGTCGTTGGGTGTGTTGACGATCACGGCCTGGACGTCGCCGGCGTCCGATTCGAGGAGCGATTCCAGGTCGCCAACGTGGGCTCGGGCGTCGGCCGCGCGCGCCAGGTCGCTCGCGGCCTTCGGATCGATGTCCGCGGCGACTCTCAGTTCGCAGAGGTCGGAGGCGGCGGCGGCCGCAGCCAGGGCGGCGGCATTGCGTCCACATCCAACCAACGCCAGCCGAATCACCGACTTGCCCTCATTCAGAAGCTTGGCGCGGGATTCTAGCGCCCACCCGCGGAACCGGCGTCGGCGCGTCACAGGGCACGGGCGCGGGCGTTCTATGAGCGCGGCTGGATTCTCTCAGCCGATCAAGGACCCGGCGCTAGACTCCGCAGATCGAGGACCGATGCCCCACCGATCACCCATCCGATGCGCCCCTTCACCCGTCGTCGCGTCCTGAAGACCGGCCTGGCAGGCGCGGTCCTGCTGGCCACCTGGCCAGCGGCCGTTGGCGCCGAGGTTGCCGTGGAGTTCCTGCCGAACCTGGAGCAGGGCGCCGGTAGCGCGCCGTGGGGCGTGGCGATCGGTCCGGACGGACTGATCTACGTGACCGACTCGCGGCTGCATCAGCTTGCGGCGCAGTCGCCGGACGGCGGAATCGTGCGCGTCCTTGCCGAGTCCGGCTCGGGACCGGGCCAGGTGCGGCGTCCGCAGGGCGTGGTCGTATCACCCGACGGCGAGGTTTACGTGGTGGACGGCGGCAACCGGCGCGTGCAGGTCTTCGACCTGGAGGGCGAGCTGCTGAGGCGATGGGGCCGCCACGGGTCCGACCCCGGCGAGTTCAGCGCGCCGCGCGGCATCGCCCTGGACGCCTTTGGCGACGTGTATGTGGCGGACGGGTTCAACGACCGCATCCAGAAATTCGATCGGGAAGGCGAATTCCTGCTGGCCTGGGGTTCGCGCGGCCGTACGCCGGGGCAGTTCAGCACTCCGACCGGCATTGCCATTGGGGCATCGCAGACGGTCTATGTGGCCGACACGTTTCGCGACCGCGTGCAGGCCTTCGAGACCGACGGGTCGTTTGTTGAGATGGTTGTCGAAGCGCCGGACGTTCGGAATCCGATCGGGCTGGCCGTGGACACCGGCGACCGCCTGTACATCTCCACCGATGTCGATCACGGCCTGGTCGTCGTTGAAAACGACGGAGCGACCGCGGGAACGATCGGCTCGGAGGGTGACGAGGACGGCCAATTCCAGTTCCCGCGAAGCGTGGCCGTGGACGAGACCGGCCGCACCTACGTGGCCGACTCGCTGAACCATCGGGTGCAGACTTTCCGCACCGGACTTGAGCAATTCACTCCGCCAACAGAAGCGGCCGACCTGGCGATCGGCGTGGCGGCGCGCACGCCGCTGACGTCGGCCACCGAACACAATCTGACCAACTGGCTGGTGCGCCTGGACGGTCAGCTGCGGGTCGTGCCGTTCGCGGCGTACTTCACGGCCACGGGCGGGATCGACCGCTGGGGCTGGCCGATCTCGGAGCCATTACTGGAGAGTTCCGGAACGATCACGCAGTACTTTCAGCGCGGGGTGATGGACTGGACGGCCGATGCGGAAGGGCGACGGGCGATGCTGCCGCGACCGGTCTGGGACTTCCTGGGCGGCGGACGCGGCGGCGCCCCCGACTTGGGGACGGAGCCCGACGTGCTATCCGATCAGCCGGGCGTCCTGGTGGGAACCTGGGGCCACCGCGTGTCCGACTTTGCGGTCGACGGCACAGAGGTCGGCTTTCTCGAGTTCTTCAACACGTACGGCGGCGAGGCGCAGTTTGGCGCGCCACGCACCGAAGCCCGTCCGGACACAGGCGCGGCCGGCACCTTATATACGGACGATGCGCCGTCGGGTGTCATTCGCCAGTACTTTCAGAACGCGGTGTTCGAATATGCGCCGAATCGGCCCCAGCCGGTGCGGCTGCGGCTGATTGGCCAGTCGCTACGGGACCGGCTCTACCCGGCCTGGAGCGGGCATCCGACGTTCGCCGACCAGGCCGCGGTGGAGCCGGGGCAGTCGGTCGACATCCCCGACCTGAGCGCTTAGGGGAAGTAGTCCTCGCAGTTGTCGCGCACGAACGTTGGGTTGCCCTGGTCGTCGAGGTGGGCCCGGGTGGATTCGATCAGGCTGTCTTGCACAAAGTCGCGGATCGCGTGCAGGTCCGGTCGCAGCAGGTTGGCGCCGTCCAGACCTTGTTCCCAGACCATCAGCTCCTGGCCGCGGGCGTGGACGGCCCAGGAGTTGATTCGTTCCTGCGGGATGGCCAACAGCAGGTTGCCCAGAGCGGGCACGCTGGCAATCGGGAAGTCGGTCTTGAAGGCGCCGCTGAGGCTGGCCAGCAGGCTGGGCGCGTTGACGATAAGCGCTGGTGAGAGCGACTGCTCGCGAAGCCCCCGCACCACCTGCTGCTGCCGGCAAATGCGGGCGAAATCTCCGCCGCTGTCATATTTGCGCGAGCGGCCGTAGGCCACCGCTTCGCGCCCATTGAGCGTGTTCCAGCCTTCGTCCAGGATCAGACGGATTTCTTCGTCGGTCTCCAGGTAAATAAAGCGTTCGTCGAACTCGCGATTGGACCAGACCCGAACTCCGCCAAGCTGATTGATGATGGCCTCGACGCCATGAAAGTTCACGAGCATCCAATGGTCGATGCGCAGGCCGGTGACGTAGCGCAGGGTCTGCTTGAGAGCCTCGATGCCCTGGCGCTTGTACACCTCGTTGATGCGCGAGGCATGCCCGTCGCAGGCGCCCAGGCAGAGGTCGCGCGGCAGCGACAACACAAAGATGGTGCCGGAGGCTGGATCGATGCTGACGATCATGATGACGTCGGTGTTGCCGACGAAGCTCTCCGCTTGGTCCACCCCCAGCACTAGCAGGTTGAGTCGCTCGGCGGGTTCGGGGGCGGGCGCCACGGCGTAGGCCGGCGGGGCTGTTGGTCTGGGCGTGGGTGGCGGCGACGACCGCGGGGCTTCGGTTGCCTGCGTTGCAGATGCCGCAGCCGCGCCGGCCCCGCCAGCCTCGGGTGTCGGCTGGCTGGCCACACGCCGCGCTACGATGCCGCTGGGCGGCGCGGATGGGACCGACGTTACGGTCGGCGGCGCGTCCGACGCAGGTGCACCGTCGCCGCAGGCCAAGAGCGCAACCACGCCAACCAGCGCGACGCACCCGTGGCGTAGGCTGCCCTTCAGTGCATTTCGTAGAGCTTCGATAAGGCGACCAAACTTCGAATCGATGTATGCAAGTATCGCGACCCGCGCGATCCCGTCGCGTCACGCATCGGTCTGGAGGGGCGACGCGTGACGCGATACGCGGTCGACGAGCCGGCGGTCGACGTGGATCCGGCGTTCCGCCGGACCTTTCAGGACCGGGTCGTGCGTTGGTACCGCCAAGCCGGCCGCGATCTGCCGTGGCGATCGTTGACTTCGCCCTACCAGGTTGCGGTATCTGAAATCCTGCTGCAGCAGACCCAGGCGGCACGAGTTGCGCCGGTCTTTGAGGAATTCGTGGCGCGTTGGCCCAGCGTTGAGGACCTTCACGCGGCGCCATTGGCGGAAGTGAAGGCGCTTACCGATCCGTTGGGCTACCACATCCGAGGAACCTGGCTGAAGGAGATGGCCCGTATCATGGTTGAGCAACACGGTGGCCGGATGCCGGACACCCTTGAGGCTCTACGAGACCTGCCGGGTCTCGGTCCCTACGCGGCGGCCGCCGTGTACGTCTTTGGTCTCCGCCGCCGCGCAGCCTTGCTGGATACCAACATCGCGCGGGTGCTCACGCGCGCCGTCGGACTGCCAGCGGACGGCTCGGTCTACCGGGACAATCGACGGCTGCGCGACCTGGCCGAGCAACTGGTTCCGGCTCGGCGTCACTACGACTATCACCAGGGTCTGATGGACCTGGGCGCGACGGTCTGCCTGTCGCGGTCGCCGCGTTGCGAGCGCTGCCCGGTGCGGCGCGTGTGCCGGGCCGTGGCCGGCGGACCGTCGACCGCCTTCTGGAACGAGCAGGGCGTGGTGATGGCGGCGGAGCGAACCGTCGGCTACCGGGTGGGATCCCGAGCGGCCGTCAATCCCACGCCGGCGGCTGTGACGCGCCGCCCCCCCGGCTAGAACCACTCGCGTCGGTTCGATCCACCAGCAGCTGGCGGATCGCCGCGGTCACCATATCCACCGGGGGCGGTCCGCCCAGCCCCTGCGCCTGGCCGCCGGTGTAGACGGAGACGCCTCCCGAGGTGTCTGAGCCGTAGATCCACGGCTCGGTGGCGGTGAAGATGGTGACGCCGGCCGTACCGACACCGAGCGCCAGCTGGGCGCTGGCCGAATCGTTGCCCACGAACAGGTCACTGCGGGCAATCAGGGCGCCCAACTGCCCGAATGCGGTGCGGCCTGCAAGGTCGACGGCCGGCTGAGTCATGGCCTGCAGCATGGCCGTGATCGATGGGCTATCCGAAGCAGTTCCAACCAGGCAGACCCGGGCGCCGCGGCGCTGAATCAGCCAGTCGGCCACCGCGGCAAAGCGCTCCGCGGGCCAGCGCTTGGTCACGTCCACGGCGCCCGGATTGACACCGCCGCCCGGCGCGACCACCACCCTCAGGGCCGCGGAGTCCAGTTCGAACTCCTCGGCCAACCGTCGCACGGCGGCCATGTCGTCCCGCGTCGGCCGGAACACGCAGACGTCGTCCGTCGGATGGAGACCGGCCAGGCGAGCGAGCCGACGGTAGGTCTCGACTTCGTTATCTTCCATGCCCACCGACAGGCGCGTGGTGTGGGCAAAGCCGCGCAGCCGGCTATCCAGCCCAATGCGGTAGGGAATGCGGGCGAAGTACGGCAGCAGTGCCATGGCCGGCGACCGGTCAAGCACAAACGCCGCGTCGAATCGGCGTCCGCGGATGCGGCGAACGAACGTCAGGTATTGCCTGGCGTCATAGCGACGCGGCGTCCCCAACATGCCCATCGGCATGATCTCGTCGATATGCGGGTTGTTCGCGAGGGCCGGCGCGGCGTAGTCGCCCACGGCGAAGGTGATGTCGGCCCCCGGCAGCCCGTGTCGCAGGGCCGCCGTAAACCCCGTGGCGCGCAGCACGTCCCCCAGTGCCAGCGGCTTGATGACGAGCGCTGACAGCCGCGGATTGGGGGGCAGCGGCCGGCCTTCAGGCGGCTTGGGCCTGACAGCCAACCGGGCCAGCCAGCACAGCGCCGTGATGCCAGCGGCGCGCGGTCCGGTGCGTCGGCGCCAGTCGCCGCGGAAGGGACCATGCGGACGGAGTCGGAAGCTGCTCATCAAGCCGCCCGGGGCACGCTCACTGACAACAGCCTCCCGCCTCGACGCCCGATTCCCCTAGTAGAACGAGCCTACAATCGACGCGCTCCGGCAGGGTGGTCTCCGCGACGAATGCCCGTTTACGAATATCGCTGCGCGGTCTGCGGCCGCCGGTCGTCGCGCCTGTTCAAGACCCTGGCCGCCGTGGTGCATCCGGACTGTCCCCACTGCGGTCAGTCGACCCTGGAGCGTCAGTTCTCCCGGCCCACCTTGCTGCGTGGCGGCGGAGCTGAATCCGACGACTTGGGCGGCGATGACTTTGGCATGGACGATGCCGCGCTTGCCGAATTGATGCCGGGCCTCGAGTCGGGCGATCCGCGTAGCCTGGCCCGCATGACCCGCCGGATGTCCGAGGAGATGGGCGAGGACATTCCGCAGGAGTACGAGGGCGTCCTGAACCGCATGGAGGCGGGCGAGATGCCGTCCGACGACGAGTTCGACGCCATCGAGCCCGACGACGGCGACGCCGTGGACAGCGACGACTATTAGCACCCGGCTCGTCGCGCTGGACGTGGACGGAACGCTGGCGCGGGCTGGCTCGCCCATCGATCCGACCATCCTGGCCGCGCTGCGTGACGTTGCGAACAGCGGCATTCAGGTCGTCATCGCCACGGGCCGCGGTTGGCTGACCATGCGGGAGACCGCGCGGTTGCTGCCGAAGAGCGCCTACCTGGTGCTCAACAACGGCGCCGCGACACGTGCCGTGGTGGACGGACGTTTGATCGAGTCGCGCGAAGTTCCGCACGCAGCGGCCAATCAGGCGCGCTTGGCGTTTCGCTCGGCCGGCCTTCCGGCGATCTGGATCGAATCGGCCACGTCAGGCTACCGTTATCTGGTTGAGGGCGACTGGCGAACGTTTCCGCCCTACCGCCTCTATCTTGATCCAAAAGGAGCGCGCGTCGTCCGCTTGGCCCATCCTGATCTGGCGCCGCCGCCGGCGCAGGTTTTCGGGCTCGCACCCTCCGAAGTCGGCGCGGATCTGGAGCGCGAGCTGCGGAACAGGCTGGGCGACCGGGCCGAAATCGTCATCTGGCGCAGCCGGCGACTGGAGTCGGTCGGACTGGAAGTCCTGCCGCCGGGCATTACCAAAGGCGCGGTCGTGGCGCAGCTTGCGGAGCGCTTGGGCGTGCGGGCCGTCGACGCCGTGGCGGTCGGTGATGACCTCAACGACTTTGAAATGCTGGATTGGGCCGGTCGAGGGCTTGCCATTCAGGGTTCGCCGGAACCCCTGATTGACGTGGCTGACGCTGTCATTCCCGATGACAGCGTCAGCCTGCGGCGCGTGCTTGAGGAGCTCAGCGGCGCCTAAGTGCGGTTCCGCAGATCGGACCGCTCCGTCTGATCGCCGGGCATTGTGAACTTACGATGGGCTGGATGCGCCCAACCCTCATCGTTGTCAGCGGTCCGCCTGCCTCAGGCAAGACGACCCTCGCGCACGCGCTGGCTCAAGCAGTGCACTGTCCGGCCATCTGCCGCGACGAGATCAAAGAAGGGCTTGTCTGCGGCATCACCTCCGAGTCGTTCGTGCCTGCACGGGGCGACGCGGCGAATCAGGCGGCCACGGCGGCATTCTTCGACGTGGTTGACCTCATGCTCCAGCGCGGCGTGACCCTGGTCGCGGAAGCCGCCTTCCAGCATCACCGCTGGGCGCCGCGTCTGACCGCGTTTGGCAACCTGGCCGACGTGCGGGTCATCAATTGCACGGCCGACGACGCGGTTGCTCGCCAACGCCGCCGGCAACGCTGGATCACCGAGCCCTGGCGTCGGCGCTTCCACGCCGATCCCGATCCGGAACGACTGACCGGCACCGACTCGCGGACGGTTGATCCGCCTGCGGGATATCAGCCGATAGGCTTGGACCTGCCCACGCTCGTCGTCGACACCAGCGATGGATATCGACCCGAATTCGACGAGATAGTGACCTTCGCGAGCGGCTAAAACGTCACTCTTGATGCCGTGTTGACAGCACTGGGCTGCCGGCTGAACCGGAAGTACCCGGTGCTACGATTCCAGCGCGTGCGCCGACGTAGCTCAGTTGGTAGAGCAGGGCTTTCGTAAAGCTCAGGTCGTCAGTTCGAGTCTGACCGTCGGCTCCCATCCAGCACCGATGGCCTAGCGTGATTGCACGGGATGTCCGTCTTGAGGTCACGGCTAAATGCGCGTCCAGCCGCCGTCTGATCGGAACAAGGGCAGAACCCATCCGTCAAGCCGCAGCCGGGTGGGTGCATGCGCGCTCGTCGCTGGTCTCCACCACCACTGCCGGGATGCTGGTTTCGCTGAACCAGGCCACGCCTTCTTCGACCATGCCCAGGGTCAGCGTATAGACGCCAGGCGTCGACGGCGCCTTGACGACGCCTTCAAATACGAAGCCTGAGCCGGGGGGGATGCTGGTCCAAATCGGCGACCGGACGTTGTAGGGAACGCCGAGCCGACCTTCCAGCAGCGTCAGGTCTTCCGATACGAACCGGTCGTCCGGCACTGTCCATCGCGTCCCAAGTCGGTGTTTGTCATACCAGGCGTTCGACCCATCGTTCATGGCTTGAATCCGCAGGTAGGCGCGGTTGCCGGGGCTCAGGCAGACCGGTGGAGATAGCACGCGCAGTTCGGCTCGGTTAGGCGGACGATCGGTAGAGCCTAGCTGCGCCCGAACTTCAACCTCGGCGCCCGCGAGCCGCTGACCGTCGAGCCATAGCCAGACCCGGTAGGCGCCCGGAATCTCTGGCGACGTGACGGTGAGCGGACTCAGCGCCTGCGTGGCCTCGCCGGCGGGAACAATCGGCGGCGGTCGCAGGCGAACCGTCTGATGCGAAACCCCGGCGCCGTCAGGTCGTTCCCAAACGAGTTCGGCCGTGCGCGTCCGGCGCCCGGGCGGCGGTCGCCACGGAAACTCTGTGTTGTTGCGAAGCGTGACCGGAACCACAACCTCCGAATCGGGCAGGGCGGCGCGCACGACAAGCTGAATATCGACGGCTGACCAAACGGTGCTGGCTCTTACGTCGTTGGACCCGAGAGGCAGGACAACAAACCGGTCGTCTTCAATTGGTTGCCGCCCCGGACGTGTCGCCAAGCCAACCGCTCGCCATGCTTCGGCCTCCATATCGGAAAGATATTTGCGGTCCAACACCAGCGTGCGCACGCCGAACGCCCGCAGTGCGTCAATGACCTTGGGCCGCGAGTTGACGCCGGACCAATCCATGAGGCGCGCGAGATAGTCCGTCCCTCGCGGCCCATACCCGGAGTACCCGCTGACGACAGGCTGCCGGCCGCCATTGAGGGACCACCACATCCGTCGCATGTATGGTTCGGGAGAGGTGAAGTCCGCGCCAGACGGAACAAAAGCCACGGCCCCATCGGGCACTTGGGCCAACGCTGACTGCAGGCCACGTTGGTAGGGAATAGGCGCTCCCCATATCGGTGCACGCGCGGACTCGGCAGCCAGCAGGATTAACAGCACCGCCGCAATTGCGTGCCCCCGCCAGCCCCGCGTTTGGCGCCACTGGTCGAGCTGAGCGACGGCAATAGCGGCCAGCAGCGCCATCGCCAAAATCATCCCGGAGGCAAAGAACGTCGGGTTCCGTAGCGATGCGAACCCCGGAATCACGGCATGGGCCGCGGCGAATGGAAGCACGAGCCCGGTTGGCTGGCTCTGCCACCACAACTGGGGTCCCAACGTCAGCGCGAACAGCAGCGCCCCGCTGATTCCGAGCGCGATCGTGGGGGCGCGCAAGCGGCCCTGCCTGATGCCCGCGGCTAGTCCAAGTGCGGCCAGCGCCGCGGGGATAATGCCAGGGAAGACTGGCGACAGGCCCGGAACTCTGGCCGCCACTGTCTGGAACCAGCCAAGGGAATGGGTGATCCACGGCAGGTAGGTGGGCAGACGAGCGCTCAATATGCGTGCTTCGTCGAGCGTTCTCGCTTCCTGGTGGTCCAGCCAGAAGCCGATGTACCCCACGAGCAGCGGAAGGAACGGCAGTGCCGCGGTGAGCGTGGCCGCCGCCGCCCCAGCCAAGAGCCGGCGGTCAGGTCGCGGTCGGGCGCGGCTAAATATGGTCAAGCCGATCATGGCGAACAGAATGACCAAGGCAATGAAGCCCAAGTACACGCCCGTGGCGAACTGAATGAACACGCACAGCCACACGCCGCTGAATTTCCACCAGGTCGGTCGCCGCAAGAACCAGAGCCAAAGCGCGAGCGCGAGAGGCGTCCACCAAAACATCATCAGGTGGTGGAACTGATAGAACTCCTGCTGGATCGGCGCGAAGGCAAATACGAAGCCCGCGACCACGGCCGGCCACCAGCGACCAACCAACAGCCAAGCCGCCGCAGCGGTCGCGAGTCCGTTCAGGATCGGGCTGGCGATGGTCATCGCGTTCAGACCGGCGCCCGGTCCGAATATCGCGGCCACCGGGGCGTACACAGGCAGTCCACCGAGCAACAGGTGGGTGTAGAAGAGGGAATCGCCCATGCCGTATTTCCCGAGCCCGGTAAACAGCCGTTGCGGCTCCGCAACGATGGCGTAGCGCATCCACTCCAGGGTGTAGAGGTTCAGCAGGTTGTCCACGTGCCCGTAGTGGATCTGGTCCCCGGTGAGCGGCGGCAGTGCCCTAAGGGCGGCTATCGCATAGAGCGCGACGGCCAGGCCGACTTTCAGCGGCCAACTATTCGTTCCCGGGAAAGGAAGTCCCGCCAGGCGTTCGGGTAGGCGAATGCCGGTCACAACGCGAGCGTCGCGCGACCGAAGTCCAGGTCCAGCCGTTCAGGCTGGCGCCATTCGATCGCCCCCGGGATCGAGCCAGCCGCCGCGCCGGCGGCCCAGGTCAGCAAGTCCGGACGCCCGCCTAACGGATGTATGCGGTCGGTGTTCGTCGGCGCTCGTAGGTTGCGGTCAGGTCGGCCTCGCGGATCACTTCGGGGATGGGTCGAGTCCACCAGGTCGGCGCGTTGGGGAACGGGAAGACGTCGTGCCAGGCCAGAACCAGCGTGCGCCGCGTGTCGGTGGTGTTGGCCCGCGCCGCGTGCATCACCCGGGCGTCGGCGATCACCAGGTCGCCGGCACGCACCGGAAGGTCGACCGCGTCCGGGTGTTCGACAAATGCCGCGTGGTCTTCGTAATCGTCAACGGCCTGGAGATCGGCCTCGTGGGCGTCCGGCAGCGTGTCGTGCAATTGGATCCGCTTGGTGTGCGTTCCCGGAATCACCTGTAGGCACCCGTTCGCCAGCGTGGTGTCGGTCAGATAGACCGAGAGGAAGACCTTGGTTGGCCAGGGCGTGGCGGCTTCCGGACTTTCCCAGTTCATGAAGTCCTGGTGCCAGTACAGCGGCGGTCCCTTTGGCGGCTTGGACAGGATGATTATGCCGCCGGTGGCCGTTAGGTCTTCCAGCTGAATGGCTTCGCAGGCAGCGCGCAAGTCCGGGTAGGCCAAAAACCGCTCCGCGATGGGGTCCGGGAACACGCGTTCCGACAGCTCACGCGGTCGCTCGTCCCACCTGTCAGGTGAGATCACCTGGATGTCGCTGCCCTGGTAGCGGTACTTCGGATCCACCTCGTGGTTGGCGAAGTAGTCCTTCGTCCAGCCGCGAAGCTCCGTCAGCATCGGCTCGGCGACGACGTTCGGAATGACCGTGTATCCGTCGTTCACCAGTTGATCGCGCTTCTGGAGCGCCTCGGCGTGAGTCAGGTGCATTGCAGCATGTCTTTCGAGGGCCGCGTGTGTCCCATGAGATGCCGGAAGTCTACGACCAGGGTTCACCTGCGGCGATTGGGGATCACGGCCCGCAGCGTTTACAGAATGGTTTCTGCATTTGCGGTCTTGTCCTACCAACATTGGCGGTTATCATTCCAACTTATCCGAGCTACGCTCCCGGCTCGCAATTGTGCATAGGGAGCCAAGGAGGTTCTATGAGTAAGGTACTCAGTCGGCGTGCAGCTTTGCGTGCAACCGGCGCCGGCGCCATAGGCGTCAGTGGCATGGCCATCCTCGCAGCGTGTGGTGAGTCCGAGCCCGAACCTGAACCCGCGGCGCCCGCGGCAGCGGCAGCGCCAGCCGCCACGGCCGCGCCTGCCCCGGCGGCCGCGCCTGCTCAGCCTGCGGCGGCGCCCCAGCCCGAGACTGTCACACTCAGCTACGTCGGCGACCACACCTCTGGTCCGCGCGGCGCGGCCATGCAGTGGG